>DATKUZ010000045.1:0-136463 GCA_035530335.1 Sulfuriferula sp.
TATGCCCGGAAACCCCAGGCCGGTGCGCTACTTCGGCAACCGGATGTTGCCGCTCAGTCGCCTGTTTGACGGCTTCAATCTTGAACTCTTCTGCTTGCTCATGACACCTCCTGGTGGGCCTCAGTTTAAGGCTCATGAAGTATCTGGAAAAGCTGGGGCGATTCACCTGATTGACCCGTCTTGTGTATTTCTAAATGACCCACCAAACAAGGCATCAGTCATGATAGGTCATTAGCTTGCAGTCACGGAGGCGGGTCAATGTTTAATACAAATTTCAAAGCAAAATGGCTTAGCCTGGGACGCAACACAACAAAGCTTATCCTTCACGGCTATATCTGCGCGCGCTAATGGCTGTCGCGATCCAGCCCAACGCCTTCTTCGGCGTCGCTTTGCATGATATCCGCCAGCTCGGCGCGTGCATTTTTTGATACCTGAATCAGCGCAGGCTGGTCGTTGAGCACGGCCTGCTGACGTTCAAGCAGCGCCTTGTCATGGCGAACGAACAACTCGGCCAGACGGTCGACATTCTGTGTCGGATCGAGGCTACGCAGCGCCAGTTTGCCCATCTCCACGCTGGAGCCCCAGGTTTCACGCTCCACCATGTCGATTTCCAGTTCGCGCAGCCGCATATAGTGATTGCGATTGCGGGCTCGCGCCAGAATGGGCACCTGCGGGTAGTGGCGGCGCATCAGCTGGGCAATGCGCATGGATGCCTCAACGTCATCGACGGCCAGTACAAACAGGCGCGCATTTTCAACTTTGGCCGCGTTCAGCAGGCTGAGTTTGCCTGCGTCCCCGTAATACACCTTGTTGCCGAACTGGCGCACAAAATCGACCTGCTCCGGGCTGATGTCGAGCGCGGTGTATTCGATATTGCGGGCGTTGAGCATACGTCCCACAACCTGACCCACGCGGCCGAAACCGGCTATCACCACGCTCTTGCCTGGGTCGTCGATGGTACTGTAAGGCGGCGCGTGACGTGCTGCCAGGCTGCGCTCAAGGCGGTCGTGCGCCTTGAGCAGAAATGGCGCCAGCGCCATGGAAACCGCCACCCCCAGTGTCAGCAACGCACCCTGCTGCGGTGCCAGCAGTTGCGCACTTACCGCGACGCCAAACAGCACAAAAGCAAACTCGCCCCCGGTAGCCAGCATTACCGACAGCGGGCGGGCAAGCTCATCCGGCGCACCGACGCCGCGACGCGCGATGTACAGCACCAGCCCCTTGAGCAGCAATATCCCCAGTCCCAGCCCCAATACCTGCCACGGCACGTGCGCGGCAAGCTGAAGGTCGATACCCATGCCGACCGCCATGAAAAACAGCCCCAGCAACAGGGTCTCGAACGGCTCTATCGATGCCTCCAGCTCGTGACGAAACTCCGAGTCGGCGAGCAATACACCCGCCAGAAACGCTCCGAGAGAAGCAGACAGATGCAAGGCTTCCAGCCCCGCCGCTATGCCCACCGCAGCCAACAAGGCCGCTGCGGTAAACAGCTCGCGCCCGGATTGCCCGGCAAAGCGCGCCACATAGCTGAACACCCAGCGCAGCACTGTCCGCCCCGCCAGCGCCAGCATCAGCAAAGCCACCAGCGCGGGCCAGCCGGGCGGCGCTGCATTGCCCGCGCCGAGTAGCGCCAGGAGCACCAGAATCGGAATCACGCTCACATCCTGAAACAGCAGGATGGAAAAGGACTCACGTCCGACGCGGCTGGTCAGTTCGCGCCGTTCGGCCAGCAGCGGAAGTATGTAGGCAGTAGACGACATCGCCAGCGCTACTCCCACCACCGCCGCAGCCAGCACCGACAACTCCAGCAGATGGGCAATCAGCCCGGCCACCGCGGCAACGCTGCCTACTTGCAGCAAGCCCAGTCCAAACACCTCGCGCTTGAGCGCCCATAGCCGCCTTGGCTGTAATTCCAGGCCAATTAGGAACATCAGCAGAGTGACGCCCAGCTCGGCAATGCGCAGCACCGCATCCGGATCGCCAATGAAGCGCAGGCCATACGGCCCGATCACCACACCTGCCACCAGATAACCCAGCACCGATCCCAGTCCCGCGCGCCGGAACAGCGGCACCAGCAATACCGCGGCAGTCAATAAAGCCAGTGTGGGGAAGAGATTCATTCAGGCAGAATAGACCGCCATACGAAGCTTGCGCGTAATTTCCCGTGCTTTGTTTGCCTGGCGCCGAATGGGTCTGCGGGTTGTTCAGAGCATCCTTAGCTATCAATCTGACCAGAACACTGTTTTAGCGCTCCGCGCCTCCCTTGCCACCCACGCAGGTTTCGCCAACTATTCGGAGTCCAATCTCACTTGGCAGGATCAAGTCGATCCGATGGAGTAACAACCAGTAACAAACCGATACCCCTTTCGCGTCGCCATGCTCATATGCTTCAGCCATGGTTCATCTCGTTCTGGTATGAATCAGTCAGCAAACAGATGTTTGTTGGTCGGATAAATAACCCTGAGTACAGGAGCATGATCATGAAAATATCACAGCAAATTTTTTGCGGGTCTCGCCCTCGGTGCGGGACTGTTTTTAGCCCTGCCAGGTATTGAGCTTCCCCCGACCTTTAGCAGACGAAAAACCGAGGGAAGCTCAGAGCACGAAGACAATATTTCGAGCGGCTCAAAATGTCCAGTGAAGCCGGGGCGATTCAAAATGCGATAACGAAAGACCCGGTTCCGTTCCGGTTCTGAACCAATGGCCACGTCGAGAAGGCTCCCGGCAAACCAGGCTCGCCTACAATTGACGCCGATCTACGGTCAGAAACTATAACCCAGTCCCATCAGAATCACATCGGTATCACGATTGTAGTTGCTGGCTATGCGATTCCATGAAGTACGCAGATACAGGTGCGGGCTCAAACGCATGGCTGCCGTGGCAGTGACAATGGCGGAAACCGTAATATTGTTTGCCTCGCCTGATTGCGGTGCGCGATAGCGGTCAATACTGAAGTATGGACCCAGACCTGCACCCAGTGCGAATCGCCTATCAAAGAATTCATGCACCAGCCACACTTGGCCGATCACACCATTGCGGCGGATCAAGCGGGCATCACCTTCGTTCAACCAGCTGACGGACCAGCCCAAATGAGGCGATATGCCATGTCGAAACTCGACGGCGCGTGCCGTATCACGTTGTGATTCAAAACTGTTGACGATAGTCTGGCCGAGAAATAACGTGATCTGATTCGTTGTCGTTTTCTCGGTTTGAGGTGGCGACACTGCGGAAGCGCCAGGGGCAGATGAATGTTCCAGTTGATAGCCAATTCCAAATAATATGGATGTCGTATTGATGCTATTAACGGCAACAACACGATTCAGCCTAGACTCGTAAATCCATCCGTTCTTCGCGTAATAGATAGCAGCCAGGCTGGATAGGGTTCCCCAACCGTGCTTATCGCTATACCCGGCTCCGATACCGGTCGTATCGTAATAAAAATAAGGCCCGATACCAGCCGCTAGTGATAAACGCCGATCGAACACATTAGTACGCACCCAGATTTGTGCGCTCTGTCCATCGCGGTGGTGATGGGGGATGTGTCCTTCGTTTAGCCAGGACAGTGTAAACGCCGTATTTTCGCTCAGCCCTTGACGGTAATCCAGTTCCCAAGAGTATGAATCGTGGGAACCGGAAGCCTGTAACGCACCCGCCAGCAGGCTTAATTCCTGAGCCCCGCACGAAGAATAAGCGAAAATAAATAAACTGGAGAACGCCATTGTTCGTATCAACATTCCATTTCTTTCGTAATGGTGCTATTGACTCTGGATTAGAACGCGGTGACCTTATCCTTACCTGCCCGGCGATCTCTCCTGTTTTCAATAATCTCTGCCAATACTGTAATTAGATATAGTCGATGTTAGCGATTTCCGATATTGCGGAATGTTTTGATCCTAGCAAGCAAAGCTGTTCTTTGCACCCGTCCTGCAGACTCAAGACCGCCCTCACCGAGGCATGTCAAAGCTTTCTGGCAACGCTGGATTTTTACCGTTTGTCCGATTTTTTGGTAAACCGGTCTGCGTTGCCCGTCTTTGTGCCTTTGCAGAAAATGCCAGGAAAACCGCGCGCAAAAAACGCTGCTTAATGGCAACATTGTCTACCAAGGCAGCAACTCAAACCCGTTGATTAATGGGATGCACCTCCCAAGCCCTGATGAAAACAGGCAGGATGCGTGGCGTTCGATGGAAGACGAAAAACCGGAAGAATTTCGCCCCGCATTGTCGGATACTGAATCTACCCTATCGCTAAGCACAGGATAAAATTTGCTCAAAATGAACGACCGATTTACTGATTTTTGCCCTTCAAATCCCGTATGCAAAAGTTTTGCACACGGGGCATGATGTGCAATCACATGTGCAATTTTATAACTTATAAGTCACTGAATAATATAGTTTATTTTATGAAAAAAGGCGATTTAAGGAACTCATAATCCCTTGGTCCGCGGTTCAAGCCCGTGCAGACCCACCATTTACTCATCCAATAGCACCTGAGTCCATAAGCCCGCGTAAATGCAGGCTTATTTTTATGCCGTGTTCAGCTGCATCCTAAGGGCCACCCCAGAAATCTGACCATCCGTACAAGCGGATGCACTCCATGGCGTTCCAAAGCCGAAGTGGCGCTGGTGTAACGGCACAATCGCTGTGCTCAAGGCCTGATCGGTCGCGACTACCACTGTCTTTCAATCAGGGCGGGGCAGCGCTTATCAACGGGCAACCATGTAATCGTTTTTTCCAGCCAGCGCGCATTTAAGTCAGGTAAAATTCGGCGTCGGCGTAGAGCACATTGTTTGCGCGGAAGCGGACGACATCACAACCAGCGCCCGGGTTACACGGTGCGATTTAAACAATAAATTCATTAGGGAGGCGGCGTGCCAGCACCCGGAGAAAGAAAGCTTCAAATCCTGCAAACCTTGGCGGCCATGCTGGAAACACCCGGTGGCGAAAAAATCACCACTGCCGCGCTGGCTGCCCGGCTCGATGTGTCCGAAGCCGCGCTGTACCGTCACTTCGCCAGCAAGGCGCAGATGTTCGAGGGGCTGATTGAATTCATCGAACAGTCAGTGTTTGGGTTAGTCAATAAAATCACCGGTAGCCAGCAAAGCGGGCTCAGTCAGGTCGAGGCCATTCTTTCGCTGCTGCTTGGTTTCGCACAAAAAAATCCGGGTATGACGCGCGTGTTGATTGGCGATGCGCTGGTCAATGAAAATGATCGTCTGCAGGCGCGCATCAATCAATTGCATGACCGTCTGGAAGCCACCTTGCGCCAGTGCCTGCGTATCGCCGCCGGGAATGGCAATACCCGTGCCGAGTTGGATACGACGGCAGCGGGCAATCTGCTGCTTTGCTTTGTAATCGGACGCTGGCATCAATTCGCCAAAAGTGGATTCAAGCGCCTCCCTGCCGAAGCATTCACGACGCAATGGGCATTGTTAAGCGCTGACCTGAAGGCGAAAGTCTAACGCAAAGTCCCGCATACCCTGCAGCCTGGATCTTTTTGCAAATGGACACTGCGCCACTGCATGTTGAGGGCGTCGAGCAACAACAGCCTGCCATTGAGCGATTCACCTGCGCCACACATTAATTTGAGCGCTTCGGCAGCCTGCACCGTACCGATCATCCCTACCAGCGGCGAGAACACGCCATTTTCTGCACAGCGCATTTCGTCACTGCTGCCGGTATCGGGATAAAGACAATGATAGCAAGGGCTATTGGCGTAGCGCAGATCGAATACCGTGACCTGGCCGTCGAATCCTAGCGCAGCGCCTGAGACCAAAGGTTTGTGGTGTTCCACGCAGGCGCGATTCACGGCATGGCGCGTAGCAAAGTTATCGCTGGCGTCTATCACCACATCGGCAGCTGCGACCTGGGCTGCCAATGCAGCGCCTGCCAGGCGTTGCATCAACACTTGCACGTATATGTCGGGATTGATCGCGCGCATCGCTGCGGCCGCTGACTCGGCCTTGTTGCGACCGATTGCATCGCTGCGATGGGCAATCTGGCGCTGCAGGTTGCTGATGTCCACGTAATCGGCATCGCACACGGTGATGTGCCCAACCCCGCTCGCAGCCAGGTACAACAATACCGGCGAGCCCAGCCCACCGGCACCAATCACCAGCACGCGTGCGTTAATGATGCGTTGTTGGCCAGACACGTCTATTTCGCGCAACAGGATGTGGCGGCTGTAGCGCAGCAGTTGGTCGTCGTTCATGTCAGGGTGCGGCGCCTGCGTTATTTGTAAGTACGCCACTCTTCCGGGGTGTCGTCCTGGTCGCCGTGGGGGTGATGCTGAAAGGCCTCCACGAAGGGTTTGGCGGATTTCTGCTGGGACGGCGGCACGCTGAGATTGTCACGCTGGTTACGCTCGCAAAAATATACCAGCGCGCGGCGCAGTTTCTGCAGCAGGGAATTATCGAGATGAAATCCTTGTGCCAGTAAGGCAGCTTCCAGTTTTTCCAGAGTGTAGTTACATACGTCGTAATGCACCACGATACTATAGGGGTGGCGGCCCGGTTCTACCTGCATGTCCTGCATGCCATCCAGCAAGGCCAGCGCAGCCCCGGCCTGATGCATGGGCAAGGCACTGAACACGATTTCGCGGGTTTTTTCCTGATCGCTGGGTTTCATTACTAGCACTTGAAAACGCCGACTGCCCGGCACGCGTAATCAGAATACGCGCAACCGGGCAGCCCTAGCAAGCCAGCCGTTTTCCCGGCTGGTTATTTTTCCCGCGCCTGCATAATACTCAAGCCCTTTAGCAGGCTTAAAGCCTGATTGAACTGGAAATCATTTTTGGAAATGATTTCACCTGGTTCCAGTTTTTCTGGTTTAACTGGCTTGGCAGGTTTTTCCGGCACGATGATGATAGCCGGTGTAGTTGCTGGCTTGTCCGCGCCTGTTTGGGGATTGTCAAGATGACGGTCCAGATCGGCCTCACGGATATTCAGATTGGGGTCACCCTGGGCTCCGGTGACTGTGCCCTCTTCCACCACGATATCCGGGGTGATGCCCTTGTTCTGGATCGAGCGCCCGGCTGGCGTGTAGTAGCGTGCAGTAGTGAGCTTGATACCAGTGCCATTACCCAAGGGCAGCACGGTCTGTACCGAGCCTTTGCCGAAACTTTGCGTACCCATGATGATGGCACGCTTATCGTCCTGCAATGCACCCGACACGATCTCCGATGCCGACGCGGAACCGCCATTGACCAGCACCACCATGGGCACAGTCTTGGTCCAGGCAGGCAAGCCTTTGAGGTAATCCGCCTGGTTGCCACGCAGGTAATATTCGGGGCTGGCGTTGAGTTTCATCTTGGCATCCGCAGTACGGCCATCGGTGTAAACCACCAGCGAATTGGGTTTGACGAAAGCAGCTGCCACACCCACTGCGCTATTGAGCAAGCCACCCGGATCATTGCGCAAATCCAGCACAAGACCTTTAAGTGGCGTACCTTTGTTATCTTTCTGCAGAACTTCCAGCGCCTGCGCCAGATCTTCCCCGGTACGTTCCTGGAACTGGGTAATGCGGATGTAGCCGTAGCCATTCTCGGCCAGCTTGTATTTCACGCTTTTGACCTTGATGACAGCTCGTATCAGGGTAACGGTAAATGGCTTGGGTACGCCTTTACGCAGTATGGTCAACACAATTGGCGTGTTGGGCTTGCCGCGCATACGCTTGACCGCATCATTGATCGTCATGCCCTTGACTGGCGTGTCGTCCAGTTTGATGATCAGATCGCCGGGTTTCAGACCCGCCTTGAAGGCCGGTGTGTCATCGATCGGTGAAACGACTTTGACAAAGCCGTCTTCCATACCCACTTCTATGCCCAGGCCACCGAATTCACCTTGTGTACCGACTTGCAAATCCTTGAATTCGTCGGCATTCATGTATGCCGAGTGCGGATCCAGCCCGGACAGCATGCCATTGATGGCGGAATTGATGAGGGTTTTGTCATCCACCGGCTCGACATAATCGCTTTTGATCTTGCCGTATACCTCGGCAAAAGTGCGCAACTCGTCCAGCGGCAGCGCTTGCCCGGCTTCGCGATCCGCCACGGCAGAATAGTTGAGGGTGAGTGCCGCACCCAACATAACCCCCGCACCGACCAGACCGATTTTTTGCAGTTTGCTGCGCATTGCCTGTTCCCTCATTTGCCCGCCATCCAGCTCATCGGATCAAATGCCCGACTCTGATAGCGCAATTCAAAATATAACCCCGCCTCCGGGTCGCCACCACTATTGCCCACGGCAGCAATGGTTTCACCCGCTCCAACGGTGTCACCCACCTGCTTATACAATGTTTCATTATTACTGTACAGACTCATGTAGCCACTACCGTGGTCAACAATAATCAGATTGCCAAATCCGCGCAGCCAGTCCGCAAACACCACCCGACCAGCGGCAACCACATGTACTGGCTGGCCTGCGTGCGCCTTGATAAACAGGCCTTTCCACAATGAGGCACCCCGTTCCCGTGGAGTGCCGAAACGGTGAACAAGTTCCCCACGAACGGGCAATTCGAGCCGGCCTTTAAGGCGGCCAAACACGGTACCGGTTATCGCCGCCTCCGGCAAAGGCGTTTCTGCTCTGGTTCGGGGCGTTTCCCGGATGGCTTCCCGGCTGCGTTTATGCGTCGGTTTTTGCCGGTTCCTGCGCGCTGCGGCGGCTTTTTCTGCCGCAGCTTTTTCAGCAGCAGCGCGTTTTGCCGCCGCTTTGGCGAGCGCTTCCACGAGCCGGGTAAGGTGCTTTTCGTTGCGCTCCAGCGTGGCGATTTCCTTGCGCTGGGCTTGTATCTGTGCGCCCAGCTTGTCGATTACACGGCGTTTTTCCTGACGTTGCACTTCGAGTTGCTGACGCTGGGCAAGCCGCTGCTGGCGAATGCTGTCAAGTTGCGCCTGCTTTTGCTGCTGTGCCTGAGCAAGCTGATCAAGGCGTGTCAATCCCGCCTGCAAGCTCGCAATCAGCGCCGAGCGCGCTTGTGCAAGGTAGGCATAGTAGCGCAGGTTGCGCGCCAGCTGGTTTGGATCCTGGCCATTCATCAGCAGCTTGGCGGTATCGTCCCGACCACTCATATACTGCTGGTTGAGAAGCTGCGCCAGCTGTTGTTGCTGGTGGGTGACCGATAGCCGGGTAGCGTCGCTATCCACACGCAGTTGCGCCAGGCTTTGCTTCACTGCCCCCTGTTCCTGATCGAGCTGATAAACGCGCCGATTGGCATCGCTGATGGCGCGCTCCGATTGCTGCAGGGCGTCCGCAGCCTGACTGCGGTTGGCCTGCGCATTTTCGTTGTCGCGACGCAGCGCTTCGATATGTTGGCGCAGCTTGGCCAGATCTTCCTGGGGCACCGCGACCGCATTACTCGCGCCACCCAGCAACACCAGCAATACGAACAGTCTGGGCGCGTATTTCACTCGAACTCGATCAGCGATCTTCCGGTCATTTCGGACGGCTGGAGCAGCCCCATCAATTTGAGTAGCGTTGGGCTCACATCTTCCAGTGCACCGTTTTCCGCCAGATGCACGCGACGCTTGCCGACATAGAGCAATGGCACCAGGTTGGTGGTATGGGCGGTGTGCGCCTGGGTGGTTTGCTCGTCCAGCATCATCTCGGCGTTGCCGTGGTCGGCGGTGATGATGATCTCGCCCCCAACTTCCAGCATCGCCGGGATGACGCGTCCGAGACATTCGTCCAGCACTTCGATGGCGCGCACCGCGGCAGGCAGATTGCCGGTGTGGCCGACCATGTCCGCATTGGCATAGTTGCAGATGATGGCGTCGAACTTGCGGGTTTCAATCGCATTCACCAGCTTGTCGGTGAGTTCGTAAGCGCTCATCTCCGGCTTCATGTCGTAGGTGGCAACATCCGGCGAAGGGATCAGGATACGCTCCTCGCCGTCGTAAACCGTCTCGTCGCCACCATTGAAAAAGAAGGTAACGTGCGGATATTTTTCGGTTTCGGCGATACGCAACTGTTTCAAGCCTGTTTTTGAGACGTACTCACCAAAGCCGTTACGGATGCGTTCTGGCGGGAATGCCACCGATACATTGAATTCATCGCTATAACCGGTGAGCGTACAAAACGCGCCCAGTTTGGGTTGATATTCGCGTTCAAATTCGTTGAAATCCACCTCGATGAATGGGCGCGAAATCTGCCGCGCGCGATCGGAGCGGAAATTCATGAACACCACCGTATCGCCATCCTCGATACGCACGGGTTTCTCGTCCGGCGGCACAATCGCCGTGGCCTTGATGAATTCGTCGCTCTCGCCGCGCGCGTAGGCCTGCATCAGACCGGCCAACGCATCAGGTGCAGTGTATTCGGCACGCCCTTGAGTAATCAGATCATAGGCAGCTTTGACTCGCTGCCAGCGCCGATCGCGATCCATGGCGAAATAACGCCCGATCATCGAGGCTACACGCCCGACTTGCAACTGTTCGATTTTTGCCTGCAAGCGCTGCAAATTGACTTCCGCGCTCTTTGGGGGCGTATCGCGGCCGTCAAGAAACACATGCAGATAGACTTTTTTCAGGCCTTCGCGCGCGGCCATTTCCAGCATGGCGTGAATGTGCAGTTCATGGCTGTGCACACCGCCATCGGAGAGCAGACCCAGGATATGCAGCGCCTTGCCGTTGTTTTTTGCGGTAGCTATCGCCGCCAGCAATGCCGGATTGGTGTAAAACGAGCCGCTGCTGATGGCCAGGTCAATACGCGTGAATTCCTGATACACCACACGCCCTGCGCCGATGTTGAGGTGACCCACTTCGGAGTTGCCCATCTGTCCGGAAGGCAAGCCGACAGCGGATTCGGAAGCCTGGATGAGGGTGTGGGGATAGGCTTGCCAGAGATTGTCCCAATTCGGTTTGCGCGCTTGCGCGATGGCATTGTCGGTACGGCAGTGACGGCAGCCGAAGCCGTCGAGAATAATCAGTAGAACGGGTTTTACCTTCATGTTTATATTTGCTTTCGGCGCGCACTCAGGCGCAACCCTTTCTGCACTAAACTATCATTTTTTTAATAGTTTTAATTTTAGTATATTTTAATACTGATTGCATTATAATATTCTTCAAATCGATTGATTTTTAAAGGGTACTTTACCAATGAGTACTGTTAACACAAGCACTGCAACCATCCTGAACCTTGAACACGTGGACCTGATCGACAAAGACGAACACATTGAGCAAGCCTCGCGCGCGATGAAAGCAATGTCGCATCCGTTGCGCCTCAAGATATTGTGCGTACTCGGTGACCGCGAAGTCAGCGTGCAGGACATTGTGGATAGTGTCGGCACCTCACAGAGCAACATCTCCCAGCACCTCGCCATTCTGCGCGACAAGGGTGTACTGCGCACCCGCAAGGACGCCAACCGCGTCTTCTACCGTGTAGGCGATACCCGTACCTTGCGCCTGATCAGCATGATGCGCGATGTTTTTTGCGGTTTCTCAAAATAAACCCTCCTCACGCGCATCCATGGCTCATGGTCCATGGATGCGCGTTTTGATCGCAGTCTCTGCCTCCCTCATCACTCACCCCAGCCAACATCCAGTCAGATAAGCGCTCTAAGCGCCTATAATCCTGAATATCGTTTGCTTCGACCAAAATAGTTAGAATATAATTATTTTCTAATATATAAGCATGTCGTGTTGTACAGAATCACAGCCTGTTCATGGGCAATTCAGGCAATCTCTGTGCCAATCCGATCAGACCACCAGCCAGGGAGCGAGTAAAAATGCATCTGCGTCAACCACACGATAACGTCAGTCCGCTAAGCGCCCTGCTGCTATTCGCTGCATTCTGGCTGGTGCATTTACCCGCTGCGACGGCACAAACACTTGACTTTGACCAGTGTGTAGCCACCGCGCTGCGCCAGAACCCGGACTTATCCGTCAGCCGTGCCCAGCTTGACCAGGCCCTGGCCGGGCTGCGCCAGGCTCAAGGCAGCCGGTTGCCCAAACTCACCGCCTCGGTCAATGCCACACGCACTAACGATGCCCTCAGCGCATTTGGCATCAAGCTGTCGCAACGCAACGCCACATTCAATGATTTCGGCGCCAGCCAGTTCACTGGGCCGGCCTCACTGGGCATTGCGCCGGACAACCTCAACCATCCGGGCAACGTCAACAATTTCAACACGCGCCTGGAAGCCCAGCTACCGCTATATACCGGCGGCCTGATCGAGGGCAACATCGAACAGGCGCAAGCCTATATCAGGGCCGCCCAGCATGGCGACGTGGCGGCACGCCAGCAGGTCATTTTCAACGTATTGCAAGCCTATCAGGGCGTTCATTCCGCGCGCGCCTTCGTCAGCGTGGCGCAACAGGCTGAGGCGGCCGCTGCCGCCCAGGTCAAGAACATTGATAGCCTGGTCAAAGGCGGTGTAGTGGTGAAGAGCGATCTGCTTTCAGCTCAGGTACGACTGGAAGACATGCGCATCCAGTTGTTGCAAGCCAGCAACGCCGAGGCCGCAGCCCTGGATCAACTGCATCTTCTGCTGGGGCTGCCGTTGTCAGAAGCGCTCGATGTCGGCGCATCGGTCATGCCGACCGCCGTACCCGGAAGCGCCGCGGATTTGCGCGCACTGGCGCTGGCTAATAACCCGAAACTGAAGGCCATGCGCGACCAATTGGGCGCCTCGCAGGCAGGTGTCAAAATAGCCAAAGCCGGCCTGTACCCGCAGGTCGGGCTGATGGCGCGCCAGGACTGGAATGACAGCAAGATCGGTTTTTCCGCCAGTTCTTACACACTGGGTGGATCGCTAAGCTGGACTGTGTTTGATGGCAACGTCACGCGCGGCGCGGTAGATCGCGCCTCGGCCAGCCACGCCGAACTGCAGGCGCGCCTGATGCAGGCAGAAAACGGGATTGCCTTGCAGGTGGATGATGCACGCCGCAAGGCCGAGGAAGCCGAATTTCGCCTGACTGCGCGCCAGCTCGCCGTGACCAGTGCCGATGCGGCAGCCAATCTGGTCAACAAGCGCTATGACAACGGCGTGGCCACCATCGCCGAGCTGCTCGCCGCCCAGGCCCAGCAGGACAAGGCGCACGCCGATGTGGTGGCAGCCCAGTATGACCTCGCTGTGCAGCGCGCCAGCCTCAGGCTGGCCATCGGCAAGCTCGAACCAGACCAGTTATAAAAATCAGGGAGTTGATCGTGAACCATCGAGCCATGAAAGTCATTAAACCTGCTGCCATTGCATTGGCGCTGACGCTTGCCTTGACCGGATGCGGCGAAAAAGGCAAACAACAGCAAACCGCAACCCAGTCGGCCACAGTCACGGCGAATGTTGCCGTCGTGCAGAAAACCATGCTGCCCATTATCGTCACTGCTCCCGGCAGCGTTATTGCCGAGCAGCAAGCCCAGATCGCTTCGCGCCTGATGGGCTTCATCCGTGAAATGAATGTGCAGGAAGGACAAAGCGTCGTCGCGGGTCAACGTCTGTTCACGGTTGATCCAACCGATATTCAGGGCCAGGTAAGCCAGGCCAAAGCCGGGCTGGCTCAGGCCGAAGCTGCGCTCGCTGATGCCAAAAATGATTACCAGCGCTTTGGTGCCCTATACAAGGAAGAGGCCATTCCCAAGCAGCAATGGGACAAGGTGCGACTGCAATACCAGGTGGCCCAGCAACAGGCAGTGGCTGCCCGCGCCGGACTCGGCACTGCCGCTGCACAAATGCGCTACGCCACGCTGACCGCGCCGTTCGCCGGCATCATTACGCAGAAACTGGCCAACGTGGGCGACCTTGCCGCACCGGGAAAACCGGTACTGATGCTGGAAAACCAGTCCAGGTTGCAGGTACAGACCAGCGTATCTTCCGATGTGTTCGCCCACTTGAAGCTGGGCGACAGCATCGGCTTGCAGGCAAATGGCAGCGGTACCGCTGCCACCGGCAAGATCGCGCGTCTGGTACCCGCCGCCGATCCGGTTACGCACACCTACCTGGTCAAAATTGATTTGCCTCAAGGTACCCAGCTCAAGAGCGGCATGTATGTACTGGTCGCCTTCCCCACCGGCCAGCGTGAAGCCGTGCGCGTCCCGCAGTCGGCTGTGCTCGACCGTGCCGGCATTACCGGCGTATTCGTGGTGGACGGCCAGGGCATTGCCCATTACCGTATGGTGCGCGTCGGTGATACCAGCGATGGCCAGGTGGAAATCCAGGCGGGCCTGGCCTCCGGCGAGCGCATCGTGACCTCGGCTACCGCCAAACTGCAATCTGGCGACAGAATAATCAACGCAGGGGGCGGCAATGTCTGATCCGCACCCGGCACCCCTGAATATCGCGGGCAAGATCGCCCGCACTTTCCTGGAATCGAAAATTACCGCCATGCTGATGCTGGCGGTGACGCTGGCCGGGGTGATGGCGCTATTCATCACGGCGCGCGAATACAACCCGCAGATCGTGGTGCCGGCCGCCAACATAATTGTTGCCAAGCCAGGAGCATCGGCCACTGAAATCCAGAACCTGGTGGTGAAGCCGCTGGAAGCGATCATGAATTCCCAGTCCGGGGTGAAACACACCTTCGGCTATGCTGCCCCCGACTTCGGCGTCGTCACTGTCCAGTTCGACGTAGGCGAAGACCAGGAAAAAAGCCTGGTCAAGCTCTACAACCAGTTGATGCAGAACCTCGACAGCATGCCACCGGGTGCCATGCAGCCGCTGGTCAAGCCCATCAACGTGGACGACGTGCCGATCATGACCGTGACGCTGAGCTCCACCCAGATGGACGACTATCAGCTGCGCCAGGTGTCCGCCCGTGTGCTCGAACAGTTACGCAATGTGCCGGGCGTGTCCTTTACCCAACTGGTGGGTGGGGCGCACCGTGCAATCAACGTGTGGATCTCCCCTGCCAAACTGGCGGCAGCCGGCCTGAGCCTCGATCGGGTAGACAAGATGCTGCAAGGTGCCAACGTCTCCATGCCGATCGGCACCCTGGTGGACGGCAATCGCAACCAGCCGTTGCGTCTGTCCGGATTTATTGGCAACGCGCGCGAAGTGGGCCAGATCATTGTCGGCGCGCCCAATGGCAAGCCGGTATTCCTGAAGGATGTTGCCGCCATCCAGGACGGCGCGGCGGAAACCGATGAACAGACCCGTTTTGCCTACGGCCCTGCCGCTCATGACCCCGCCTATCGCGGCGAGGCACCGGCAGTCACCATCGCCATCGCCAAGAAGGCCGGCACCAATGCGGTCGTCGTCGCTGACGCGGTACTCAAGAAGCTGGACGGCCTGAAACGCCAGGCCATCCCTCAGGGCATTGAAGTCGCCGTTACCCGCGACGACGGCGCCAAGGCCAACGACGCAGTGAATACCCTGATGGAGCATCTGGGCATCGCCATCGGCTCGGTGGTGGTGATTCTGGTGCTGTTCCTGGGCTGGCGCGAAGCCGCCATCGTTACCCTGACCGTACCACTGATCCTGTTTGTGGTGCTGACTGTCGGCCTCATCGCCGGCCAGACCATCAACCGCATCACCCTGTTCGCGCTGATTCTGTCGCTGGGTCTGCTGGTGGACGCAGCCATCGTGGTCGTGGAAAACATCCACCGACATTTGCATCACGGCGGCGGCAAGAACTTCAAGGAAGCCTTGGTCACCGCCACCAACGAGATCGGCAACCCCACCAATATCGCCACTATCGCGGTCATCCTGGCGTTTATCCCGATGGCTTTCGTCACCGGCATGATGGGGCCATTCATGCGTCCCATCCCGTTCAACGTACCGATAGCAATGATCGCTTCGCTGGTGATCGCCTACATGGTGGTGCCCTGGGCTGCCAACCGCTGGCTCGCCGGCAAGGCCGCCAAATCACTCGCGGAGAGGCCCGCACTGGAGGACATGGCCGCCGACCCGAAGGACCGCCTGCACCGTGCCTACGTAGCGGTAATTACGCCGTTTATCCAGCATGCTGGCCGCCGCAATCTGTTGTTTCTGGTGGTGCTGGGCCTGCTGCTGGCGGCCATGATCCAGCCCGCCTGGCAATTCATTCGGCCTTCCGGCTTGAACGGCCCGTTGTCGGCGCTGGGCGTGGAGCTGAAAATGCTGCCCAACGACAACACCAATACCTTCCTGGTGCAGGTGGATACACCGGCCGGCACCACGCTGGCCGAAACCGACCGCGTGGCACGTGCGGTAGGCGACGTTCTGGCAAAAACAAAATATGTGACTGACTACCAGACCTTTCTCGGCATGACCGCGCCGGTGGATTTCGCCGCCCTGGTACGCGGCGACATGCTCAAGCGCGGCGACAACATCGCCCAGTTGCGCGTCAACCTGACCAGCAAACATGATCGTTCCGTGTCGTCGCACGCAATCGTCAACGACTTCAACGTGGCGCTGGCGCCGGTACGCCAGGCCTTCCCGCAGGCCAAGCTGAAACTTTACGAAACGCCGCCCGGCCCGCCGGTGCAGTCGCAGATTCTGGCTGAGCTGTACGGCCCGGATTACAACAAATTGCGCGCTGCAGCGGCAGACGTGAATCGCGACTTTGGCAAGGTCTACGGCATCGTCAACGTGGACGATTCGGTGACCGCTACCGTGGATGCGTTCCATGTGAAAGTGGACCGCGAAAAGGCCGCACTCTCGGGCGTGGCAGTGGGACAGGTGGGCAAGCTGCTGCATGACTACGTGTCCGGTTTTTCCATCGGCACCGTGCACGTGGACGACGCGCGCGAGCCGGTGGACATCACCGTGCGCCTGCCACAAAGCGAACGCCAGACGCCCGCGCAAATCCTGTCCATACGCGTCACCAACATGTCCGGCCAGCAGATCCCGCTCTCTGCCATCGCCACCGTGGAGCGCGCTACCCAGGACAAGCCGATCTACGATCGCGACCAGCACCCCGTAGTCATGGTCGGCGGCGAACTGCTAAAATCCAGCCCGGTATACGCCGTGCTGGCGCTGGATAAGATGCTCGACGGCAAACTGCTGCCTTCCGGGATAACATTCAAAACCGGCAATCTTGGCTTCGCTGAGGCACAGCCCGATGACGTGATGAGCTACCACCTGCTGTGGGGCGGCGAGATGCGCCTTACCCTGGACGTGTTCCGCGACCTCGGTTCCGCTTTCATCGTGGCGCTGGTATTCATCTACCTGATGCTGGTGGGCTACTACAAGTCGTTCATGATGCCGCTGATCGTGATGGGCGCGATTCCGCTCACGCTGGTGGGCGTATTCCCCGGACACTGGATCACCCAGCAGGCATTCACTGCCACCTCGATGATCGGCGTGATCGCGCTGGCTGGCGTGGTAGTGCGCAACTCGCTGCTGCTGATCGACTTCATCGTCGATTACCGGGCACGCGGCTACAGCCTCGAGGAAGCAGTGATCGAGGCCGGTGCGGTACGTTTCCGCCCCATCATGCTGACCGCGCTCGCCATCATCCTGGGTTCGGCCATCATGGTGACTGACCCGGTGTTCGGGGGCTTGGCGGTGTCGTTGATTTTCGGTACCTTTGCCTCTACAGTGCTGACGCTGATCGTGATTCCGCTGATGTATTACCTGTGGGAGCGCCGTCTGCTGGCGCGCCAAAACAAAACCATTTAACCCAACCGAAGGAAACTAGCATGACCGTAGAACGCACCGTACGCATTATCGCCGGCCTGTTCATCATGATCTCCCTGCTGCTGGCGCATCTGGCCGGCACCGTGGACATGAGCCATATCAGCTGGCTATGGCTGACCGCCTTTGTAGGCTTCAACCTGTTTCAGAGCGGCATTACGCGTTTTTGCCCGATGGACATCATGCTCAAAAAAGCCGGTGTCAAAACAGGCTGCGGTCTTTAATCCCGGGAGTTTATTTTGGAATTTCTTCAACAAAACATCTGGCTGGTTCTGCTGGCTGCATTTTCCGGCATCATGCTGGTTCTGCCCATAGTGCGCGGCAAACTGAGCGGTGCGCTCAGCGCTGATACCACCCAGGCGGTGCAACTCATCAATCATCAGGACGCCCTGGTGCTGGACGTGCGCGAAACCAACGAATTCGCCGCCGGGCACATTGCCAATGCGCGTCACATCCCGCTTGGGCAGTTGGCCGCCAGCCTCAAACCACTGGAAAAGCACAAAGACAAGGCCGTCGTGGTGAATTGCCGCAGTGGCACGCGTTCTGCCATGGCCTGCGGCGTCCTGCGCAAAAACGGCTTTACCCAGGTTTACAACCTCAAAGGCGGCATCATGGCTTGGGAACAGGCCGGCCTGCCGATGGTGAAATAACATGTCCACAGTCATCATGTATTGCACCGCAGTATGTCCCTACTGCGTCATGGCCGAACGCCTGCTACAGGGCAAAGGGGTCGCCGTGGAAAAAATCCGCGTGGACACTGACCCCGCCCGCCGCGAGGAGATGATGACGCGTAGCGGGCGCCGCACCGTGCCGCAAATCTTTGTGGGCGACACCCATGTCGGTGGCTTCGATGACCTCTCAGCGCTGGACCGCGCCGGCAAACTCGATGCGCTGCTGAAAAGCTGATCACCCGGCTTGAAAAGTGCCTGAAACGCCGCACTTACCGGGTATCATTTTGCAAAGGTGTTCAATATGAATCTGGTTTGCCCATCCTGCCAGGCGGTTAACCGCATCCCCGCCGAGCGCGTCAATCAAGCACCCAAATGCGGCAAGTGCGGCGCACCGCTGCACGCTGGTTTGCCGCTTGACCTCAGCACGGCCAGCTTCGACCGCTTCATCACGCGCAACGACTTGCCGGTGCTGGTGGATTTCTGGGCGAGCTGGTGTGGTCCCTGCAAAATGATGGCGCCCGTGTTCAAACAAACCGCTGCAGAACTGGCCAGTCAGGTGCGCTTTGCCAAGGTAGAGACGGAAGCCGAACAGGCGCTGGCTGCGCGCTACAATATCCGCAGTATCCCTACCCTGATTCTGTTCAAGAACGGCGCCGAGGCAGCGCGCATGTCAGGCGCACTCGACGCCAGCGGACTCAAGCGTTGGCTGGCACAACAGGCGTAGACTGATCGCTAGTACGCCACGACCTGCGGGTCCAGGCTGCGCCACAAGTACCAGGTCGCCACTGAACGCCACGGACGCCAGGCTTCGGCCATGCTGCGCATCTTGATTTTGCTGATCGGTTCGCCGTTCTGATAGTGCGCGGCCATGGCTTTTTGCAGACCGATATCGTCGAGCGGCAGCACATCCGGACGCAGCAGATGGAACATCAGGAACATTTCCGCCGTCCAGCGGCCGATGCCGCGCACCCGGCACAATTCGTCGATTACCGCCTCGTCGTCCATGCCTTGCCACAAGCCGGGATGCAGTGAGCCATCGAGAAATTTGACTGCGAGATCACGCAGGTATTCAACCTTGCGCAGCGAGAAACCACACGAACGCAAAACCTCCGGCGCAGTGCTTGCAATAGTCTCCGGTGTGACCGTGCCGTGTACCAACAGGCGCTGCCAAACGGCTTCGGAGGCTTTCACCGAAATCTGCTGTCCGGCGATGGAGCGTGCCAGCGTAGAAAACGCGTCGCCCCGGCTGCGGATACTGACTTCCGGATAACGCGCAATCAGCGATTTCAACACGGCGTCGCCGGCTGACAGTTCGAGTGTGGCTTGCTGCCAGTATGGCGGGTGCATCAGGCGTTCAATCGGGTAAGTAGTGTTTGCAGCTTGTCCGGCTCGTGACCGCGCATGATTTTGCCGGCCTGGACGGTGGCTTCCACGCTATTGCTTTTGAGCACGCGCTGTTTGACCGAGAGCAGGCTGGCCGGGTGCATGGAATAGCTGCGCAGCCCCAGGCCCAATAACAGGCGCGTGAGCAGTGGGTCACCCGCCATTTCGCCGCACACCGATACCGGCTTGCCGGCTTTTTCACCGGCGCGAATAGTCATCGCGATCAGCTGCAACACCGCTGGATGCAGCGGGTCGTACAGGTGCGACACGCTGTCGTCGGCACGGTCAATCGCCAGTGTGTACTGGATCAGGTCGTTGGTACCGATGGACAGAAAATCCATACGCTCGGCAAAGCTCTGTGCGGCCAGTGCAGCGGCGGGAATTTCGATCATGCCTCCCACCTTGACGGCCGGATCAAAAGCGATGCCGTCGGCAATCAGGCTGGCCTTGGCCGCCTCGATCGCGTACTGGGTCTGGCGCAGCTCGGGCAGGCTGGACAGCATGGGAATAAGGATACGCACCTGGCCAAAGTGCGAGGCGCGCAGAATCGCGCGCAGCTGGGTGCGGAACAGTTTCGGTTCAGCCAGGCACAGGCGAATCGCACGCAGCCCAAGTGCCGGGTTGAGGGTGTGGGTAGTCAGCCCGGCCAGCGGTTTGTCCGCACCCAGATCGAGGGTACGGATAGTCACCGGCATCCCGTTCATCGCCTGCGCCACTTCGCGGTAGGCTTCAAACTGCTCGTCCTCGCTGGGCAGGTCGGTGCGGTTCATGAACAGGAATTCGCTGCGGAACAGACCGATGCCCGTTGCCCCCGATTCCTGCACCGCCGCGACGTCTTGCGGTAGTTCGATGTTGCCGTGCAGTTCCACCACCACGCCATCGAGCGTGGCGGCGCGGTTGCCCTTCAGGCGCTTGAGCTTCTGGTGTTCAATCTTCCACTCGTTCTGGCGCAGCCGATACTCTTCCAGCACCGTTTCATCCGGGTCGAGAATCACCACACCGTGATCGCCGTCCACGATAATGGTTTCATTTTCGCGAATCAGACTGCGTGCGTTGTGCAGCGCCATCACCGAGGGGATATTCAGGCTGCGCGCGAGGATGGCGGTATGTGAAGTGGTGCCGCCCATATCGGTAATGAACGCGGCAAACTGCTGGCGCTTGAAGCCGATCATGTCGGCAGGCGACAGATCATGCGCCACCAGGATGCCGTCATGGCGTGCATCTTCGGCCAGCGGCAGATGGCCGGGGTGACCCAGCAGCACCTTGATAACGCGCTCCACCACCTGCACCACGTCGGTCTGGCGCTCACGCAGATAAGCATCGTCAATTTCGTCGAACTGCGCCACCAGCTGTTCCATCTGCTGGGTGAGCGCCCACTCCGCGTTACATTGCTTGGTTTCGATCAACTGCTTCGGCGCTTGCGACAGCATCGAGTCGTTCAGAATCATCAGATGCATATCGAGGAACGCGGGCAGCTCCGCCGGGGCGTTGGCAGGGATCTGGCTGCGCAATGCGCTCATCTCGGCGCGCACGGTTTGCACCGCTTCGTCGAAGCGCTCCAGCTCCTCGGCGAGGTGCGCTTTTTGCAGCACATAGTGCGCGACTTCGATGCGCGTATGCGAGGCCAGCCGCGCCGGGCCGATGGCAATGCCGCTGGAAACGCCGATGCCGTGCAGGGTGGCGCTCACTCGCCTTCTCCAAACTTGTCGTTGATCAGCGTCAGCACGGCGTCCATGGCTGCAGCCTCGTCCATACCGTCGGTTTCAACATGGAGGGTGCTGCCCTTGGCCGCCGCCAGCATCATCACGCCCATGATGCTTTTGGCGTTGACCCGGCGGTTGTTGCGGGTGAGCCAGATTGCGCATTGAAACTGGCTGGCGGTCTGCGTCAGCTTGGCCGACGCGCGCGCATGCAGACCGAGCTTGTTGATGATTTCAACGTCCTGTTGCAGCATCGCACAGCTCCGGTGAAATATGCAGGATGCCTTCGTGGCCACCGGAGAGTGCCTTGATTACCAGTTTGTCGAGCGGCTCGTGGCGATAGGTGAGCGCGCGGATCAGCATGGGCAGGTTGACCCCGGCAATGCCTTCCACGCGCCCCGGATAAAGCAGGCGACAGGCAGTATTGCACGGTGTGGCGCCGTAGATGTCGGACAGCATCAGCACCCCGTCGCCCTGGTCAAGCTCGTCAATCAGCTGCTGGGCTTTCGCCGTCATCGCCATGATGTCCGGGCAATCAGTCACGTCCAGTGGAGTGAGCAAAGGCGGGCGGCCGCCCATAACGTGTGTGGCGCATTGAATCAGACTTTCACCCAGCGAACCGTGGGCGACGATGAGTATGCCAATCATGGTTATCGAATCAAATTAAGCGAGGCGACCATTCTACCGCAGTCAGGACTGCGGTTCGAAACGCAGACGCTGCTTCATGCCGTCGGTGAGTTCGACATGCCCCTGCCCGTCGATAAACATCACATCGGCGACCCCCATGCGTTGCGCCGCTGCGCGCCAGCCCTGGCTGCCGGCAATGAAGATGGGCTTGCTGGCGACATCGGACAAGGTGCCGGCATGGGCGGACGGTGGAATCAGCACCGTTACCGCCTGCACCCCCTGCGCCGGCCAGCCGGTGCGCGGGTCGATGATGTGGCAATAGCGCTTGCCGCCAACTTCGAAGTAGCGCTGATAATCACCCGAGGTGCCGATGGCTTCGCCGTCGCGCAATTCCAGCGTGGCAATGGGGCCGGGTGCGCGCGGATTCTGGATACCCACGCGCCAGGGACGGTCGCCGTGCTGCCCCAGCGCCAGGATGTTGCCACCGATATTGATCAGTGCGTTTTTTACTCCCTGGCTGCGCAGGTAGCTGGCTGCCACGTCCAGCGCATAGCCCTTGGCATAGCCACCCAGATCGAGACGCACGGCAGGGTTGGTGCTGTGGAACAGGATGCCGTCGATGACAATGTCGCGCATTTGCGGATTGGCGCGCACCAGTTCGGCGATTTTTGCCGGATCGGGCAACTTCGGGGGGAAGGTATCGGACTGAAATCCCCACAGCCGGATCAGGTTGCCGATGGCTGGATTGAACAGGCCTTGCGATTGTTCCGAATAACGCGTGGCGTCACGGATAATCGGGATCATGCCGGGTGCAATCGCTGCCTGGCTCGGACTCAGCGCGAAGATGCCGTTCATGCGCTCCAGCGTGCCCGGCTCCCAGGCATGCAGGCTGTGATGCATCTGGTCGAAATCACGCAATATTTGCGCGCTGACACGGCGTGCCGTGGCTTCCGGTTCGCCGTAAATGCTTACCTCCACACGGGTGCCAAAGACATAGCTCTCCTGAGTGTAGAGAGCTTCCCTGGCGCAACCCGTCAACGTCAGCAGCAATAGCGCAAAAACACCGATCAAACGCATCGCCGTTCCAGCGCATCGACGAACATCCCTGCCACGTTAAAACCGGTCTGCTGGGTGATTTCCTGGAACCCGGTGGGGCTGGTGACGTTGATTTCTGTGAGATAGTCGCCGATCACGTCCAGCCCGACCAGAAACAGGCCCAGATCGCGCAGAACCGGCGCAATGGTCTGCACAATTTCGCGGTCACGTTCGGACAAGGCTTGCGCGACACCGCGCCCGCCGGCAGCCAGGTTGCCGCGCGTTTCACCCTCGGCGGGAATGCGCGCCAGCGCAAACGGCACCACCTCGCCATCAATCAGCAGGATGCGCTTGTCGCCCCGGGTAATTTCCGGGATATAACGCTGCGCCATCACCGTCCGGGTTTCCAGCTGGGTCAATGTTTCCACGATGACATTGAGATTGGCGTCACCGCGACGCACGCGGAAAATACCCGCCCCACCCATGCCGTCCAGCGGCTTCAGAATCACATCGCCGTGCTCGGCGAGAAATTCATGGATATGGAACGCGCGCCGTGTCACCAGGGTAGGCGCGGTAAATTGCGGGAAGCGCGCGATGGCGAGCTTTTCATTGAAATCACGCAGGGCATTGGGGCGGTTGTATACCCGTGCACCGTGACTTTGCGCCAGCTCCAGCAGATGCGTGGTGTACAGGTATTCAGTATCGAACGGCGGGTCTTTGCGCATCACCACCGCATCGAAGCGGTTCAATGGCGTCGCCTCGGCGTGTCCCAAGTCAAACCAGTTGGCGTTGTCGGCAGCAACGCGCACCGGCCTGGCATAGCCGATCACCTGATTGTCGCGCAGGATCACGTCCTGCTGACGCAGTGCAAACAATTGATGATCACGTGCCGCCGCTTCGCGCAAGATGGCCACACTGCTGTCCTTGTAGGCTTTCAGTGTGTCGAGGGGGTCGAGGATGAAAGCAAGATTCATTGATTTTCCGGGTCGGTTTGTTCCAGCTCGATGGATGCCGCCAGCATCGCCAGCCGCGCCACTACGCCATAAGTATAGAAGCGGTTGGGTGTGGAATCGGGATTGGCCGCGCGGTTGGGTGTGCAGCACGGGGTTGCAAATGCCAGCGGCACGAAGTGCATGCCCGGAGAATTGAGATTCTCATCCGGCCCGCGTCCGGTATGCACGCGGTAGAATCCGCCCACCACGAAATGGTCCACCATGTACACTACCGGCTCGGCCACCGCATCGTTGATACTCTCGAAGGTGTGCACCCCCTCCTGGATAATGACCTCGGAAATTTGCTGGCCTTCCTTGCCCACCGCCATTTTGTTGCGCTGCTTGCGGTTCAGTTCGCGCACTTCGGACGGATCTTTCACCGTCATGATACCCATGCCATAGGTACCGGCATCCGCCTTGGCAATCACAAAAGGCTCGGCGTCAATTTTGTATTCGGCGTATTTCTTGCGGATTTGTTCGAGCACGATGGTGACATTTTTCTCCAGGCATTCTTCGCCCTGACGCTCTTGAAAATTGACGCGTCCGCAGGTGGAAAAATACGGGTTGATGAACCATGGATCGAGCCCGATCAGCGCGGCGAACTCTGTCGCCACCTGATTGTAGGCAGCAAAATGCCGTGACTTGCGGCGCACATGCCAGCCAGCGTGCAGGGGCGGCAACAGCGATTGCTCGATATTTTGCAGCAGCGCAGGGATGCCTGCCGACAAGTCATTATTGAGCAGGATCGCACACGGGTCGAAGCCCGCCACGCCGACGCGGTTGCCGTGGCGCACGATGGGTTCGAGCAGCAGCGATGCGCCGTCGGGTAAATCCACCTTGAGCGGTTCGGTCAACTCCGGTATCAGGCTGCCCAGACGCACTTCCAACCCGGTTTGCTGCAGGATATTGGCCAGCTGCGCCACGTTTTGCAGATAGAACAGATTGCGCGTGTGGTTCTCCGGAATCAGCAGCAGACGCTGCGCGTCCGGGCAGATTTTTTCCACCGCGCTCATCGCCGCCTGCACAGCCAGCGGGATGAAATCAGGATTGAGATTATTAAAACCGCCGGGGAACAGGTTGGTATCTACGGGAGCCAGCTTGAAGCCGCTGTTACGCAAATCCACCGAGGTGTAAAACGGAGCGGCATGCTCCTGCCATTGGCTGCGAAACCAGCGTTCAATCTGCGGAGTGGCGCCCAGAATCAGGCGCTCCATGTCCAGCAACGGCCCGGTGAGGGCAGTCGTTAAATGCGGTACCATGCGGAAGCCTCGTGTAATCGTTATGCGTTGATTATATCCCGTAGACCCGGTCTTTCCGTCCATGTTCAACATTGTTCTCTATCAGCCTGAGATCCCCCCCAATACCGGCAACGTCATCCGCCTTGCCGCCAATACCGGCTGCACCCTGCATCTGGTCAAACCGCTCGGTTTTGCGCTGGAAGACAAACAGCTGCGCCGCGCCGGGCTGGATTACCACGAGTACGCCAGCGTGGTGGTGCATGAAGACTGGACAGCGTGCCGCGCCCGACTATATGGACAGCGCATGTTTGCGCTCACTACCAAAGCTTCGGTCAGTATCGCTGCCTGCCAGTTCGCGCCCGGCGACGTGTTTGTATTCGGTCCGGAAACGCGCGGGCTGCCGGGCGACGTGCTGGATGAATTCGTCAGTGAGCGGCGCATCCGCCTGCCAATGATGGCGGGCAGCCGCAGCCTGAATTTGTCAAACTCGGTAGCGGTGACAGTGTTCGAAGCATGGCGACAAAATGGGTTTGGTGGTGGCGTTTAGCAACCCTGCCCAGGAATTTAAAGAAATGCCATATCCAGCCGATATTACGCCATAGATAATGGGGGAATCATGGACGCAAGCAGCATCGCCAGCTTGGCAACCAGCCTGACGGACTCACGCGCGAACCAGGCCGTGGGGATAGCGGTCCTGAAGAAGGTGCTCGATGTGGAATCCGGCACTGCGGCGGCGCTCATTGGCGCCATTCCGGCTGCGCTCTCTTCAAATCTTCCGCCCCATCTTGGGCAGAATGTGAACACCACGGCGTAGCCAACATACTGGCGGGAATACGGCGATTTCAACAGATTGCTGGCCGCCCCGGTTGCCGCTGCGGGAATCCCTTGCGCCAACATGATCCTGGGAGAATGACATGAGTCGTTTAATGTTTGCCGCTTTCACCTTTTTGTTTGCCATTGCCCAACCTGTATGGGCTGGCCCTCTCGACGAGGCCAAGGCGCAAGCGCACCTCAACGCGGTTGCTGCCGGAAACCTGACTGCCTTGATGCAGGATTATACGGAAGACGCTTACATGGATTGGGTCGGCGGTCCGCTTGACGGCCGCTATCAAGGCAAGGCGGCCATCAGCGCCGTGTGGCAGAAATTTATTGCCGCCAACGCCGGCAAGCCGCGACCGGCAAAGTTCAGCGAACTAAAATCCTATGCCAACCAGAAAGGCGCTTCGGTAGAAGCATCGGCAGAATATGGCGGAACATCCCCGGTTAAGGTCTGGCATGTGCTGACTTATCGCGATGGAAACCTGACTACCGAAATCTGGCAGATTTCACCCGCCCTCCAGGTTGCGCCATGACCCGTTCACGCATTGCCTGGCTGGCAATTCTTCTGGTTTGCAGCGGACCCGCGTGCGCTGGAACCCTCGAAGCCTATGTGACGACGCCGGCCGGCACCGCGGTGGCGGATGCCGCAGTTGTGGTCGAGCCACTCTCCGGCTCTGTTCCTGGCAAACGCGCCATGGCGACCATCGAACAACGGGACCGCGAACTTAACCCCTATGTCACGATTGTGCAAAAAGGCACGGCCATTGAGTTTCCCAACCGGGATCCGTTCAAACACCATCTCTATTCGTTCTCCCCGGCAAAAACTTTCGAAATCAAGCTCTACGCCGGCAAGCCGGTAAAGCCCATTGTCTTTGATCAATCCGGCGAGGTGGCGCTGGGCTGCAATATCCACGACTGGATGGAGGCCTATGTTCTGGTTGTCGACTCCCCTTATTTTGCCAAAACCGGCAGCAACGGACACGCTCTCATCGCCAATATCCCACCGGGACATTATCGTCTCAGGCTATGGCACCCGCGGCAGAAAAAAGAACTACCGCTGCGGGAAATCGAGATAGGCGCGGCAACCACCAAGCTTGATTCGATCATGGACGTTGCACCACGCATCTTCAAACCGAAACCACCCATCGACCACGACCAGTATTAGGCGATGATGCTTCAATCACTCCAGCGCCGCATTGTGATCGTGTTCGTTGGCCTGCTGACGCTGGTGATGACGCTAATTCTTGCGTTGGTTACCCACAACAATGGGCGAGTTGTTGAGTCTGAGATGGCACGTGAACTCGCCGCAGGTACCCATGTGTTCAAACTGCTGATTGAGCAAAACCAACGACAACTGGAAATGGCAGCCTCGGTATTGTCAGCGGACTTTGCCTTCCGTGAAGCTATCGCCACGCAAGACCGACCAACGATACGATCGGTCATACGAAATCATGGCTTGCGTATCGGTGCCCAGGTGATGATGGTAATCAGCCCGGATGGGCAATTAATCGCGGACACGCAACACGCAGACGCAAAACCGCGCCTATTTCCGTTTAAAAATTTGCTGTCAGTTGCCGAGACGGAAGGCAAGAGCACTGGCTTCAGACAATTACAGGATGGCAAGCTGTACCAGATCATTCTGGTCCCTGTTCAGGCCCCCAAGCTGATCGCCTGGGTTGCAATCGGTTTCCTGGCAGACGACAAGTGGGCACGTGATCTATCCGAAATGACCAGCCTTGCGGTCAGTATGGTACAGCGCGACGGGACAAACACCACGGTTCTGGCCTCATCCCTTGAGAACTCCAAACGAATTGCACTGCCAGTTGCCTTGGCGCATTTGGCGAACAACACTCCACAAGCGCTGCGAATCGGTGATGAGTCCTACCAGTCAGTTCAGCTTCCATTGGACCAACATACCGTGGCAGTGCTCCAGAGATCAATTGAGCAGGCCGAAGCGCCTTACAGATCCTTACAAAGGATCTTATGGACCATCGTGCTGGCGGGCATTGGCATATTCGCTATCGGCAGCATCATGTTGGCGCGACGGATCGTAAAACCAATCAACCAGTTAGCTGCAGCGGCACGCCGCATTGAAGCGGGAAACTATACCGAACCTGTCCCCAGCCTGCCACCTGATGAAATCGGCCAGTTGGCGGCAAGTTTCGATCATATGCGGGAAAGAGTGGCAAGTCGCGAGCAAAAAATTCTCAAGCTCGCTTATGAAGACTCATTGACGGGACTTGCCAATCGGACTCGTCTTATTGAAGCATTCTATCAATTGCCAAAAAATAGCCAGGGCGCCATCGCCGTACTGAATCTTGACCGTTTCGCGTTGATCAACAATGCACTCGGGCACCCCATTGGCGACCGGCTATTAAGTGAAATTGGTCTGCGTTTCAGTCATATCCTTGGCAATACTGATCTGGTCGCACGGCTTTGGGGTGACGAATTCGCCTTCCTGCTGATAGACAGGGATCAGAGCACAATTACGCACTTCGCTGAATCGATACTCACGAATCTGCAGGATCCCGTGACCGTGGACGGCCAGCGACTCGATGTCGGCGGTTGCCTAGGCGTTGCACTCTTTCCGAAGAATGGTCAGGATGCCGCCACCCTACTCCGACGTGCAGAATTTGCGATGTACGCTGCCAAGCGACACCACAAAAACATTGCCTTCGCAGGCGACATCGGCGATGAGCCGCAGCACGAACAATTGTCACTGATCGGAGAAATGCGCGAGGCCATAGCCAGAAACGAGTTCATGGTCTACTACCAGCCAAAACTGGACTTGCTTAGTGGAAAAATCATGGGGGCCGAAGCGCTCATTCGCTGGCAACATCCGGAACGAGGGATGCTGCCGCCGATACGCTTTTTACCGTTTGCGGAACAGACGGGCTTCATTCGAGAAATTACACCCTGGCTTCTGAAAAATGTCATTGCACAAACTGCACAGTGGCAAAAAGAAGGGCTCTTCATCGTGACGTCGATTAACCTTTCGGCGCTGGACCTCCTGGACCCGGCGCTGATCGACTACATACGCCAACTCATCGACGCACACAACCTTCCAGCCAAGGCAATTTGCCTTGAAATTACCGAAAGTGCACTAATGGAAGACCCTACGCTTGCCCTGACTCACCTTGACGAACTGGCGGCGCTGGATCTTAAGCTTTCGATTGACGATTATGGTGTCGGCCAGGCTTCGCTCGCATACCTCAAGACCTTGCCCGTGCATGAGTTGAAAATCGACCGAACCTTCGTGACCTCAGTTGCAGACTCACCTAAAAATGCCGCTATCGTTCAGTCGACGATTGCGCTTTGCCATGCTTTGGGACTGACTGTTGTCGCAGAAGGCGTTGAAACATCAGGTGAACTCGACTGGCTGATTAGCAACAAATGCGATATTGCCCAAGGCTATTTCATTGCCCGCCCCATGCCGGTAGATGAGCTGCCACACTGGATAGCCAGCTACGGCGCATGCCCAATTATCCGGCAGGAATGACCGGGGTGTTCTCGTCGCCGACCTCGAAATACACAGACTTCGCAAGCACGGGACATGTGCAAGGCGTATTCCACGTTTATTCGGGCAAACACCTCCACCGGCCCAACGCTGCCGGCACCTAACCCGGTCAGGTTTTGACACCCGATCCATAGAGGTAATGCGAGAACTGCGCGTGATCGCTGCTCACCGCGCGGAACAGGTGATCCATGCTCAGTACGGCCTGCTCGACGATATTGATGGCGATATAGGGATGCTCGACTTTCATGCGTTTGTACATGGCGCGCGACAGCTTCAGCACCTGCGTGTCCTCAGCCTTGGCGACCAGTCGCACCGAACGTGCGCGCTTGTCGAAAAACGACATCATGCCGAGCATTTCACCGGTGCCCGAGCGCACCACTTCATACTCGTTGGTGCCATCCGGAATTACCAGTGCGACCTCGCCTTTGACCACGAAATACAGTTCGTCGCCGACGTCGCCCACATCCGAGATCACCGCGTCACTACTGAAGTGCAGCACGGTCAGATAATTGAGCAGCGTGTTCACCTCTGCCACGGTGAGCGATTCGCACAAGTATTGCTGGGTCAGAAACTGGGTCAGCTGGGCGTGTTCGGTGTTATTGCGGGTAATGGCAGTTTCGGCCATGGTAATCTCCGTTGGTTATCGTTCAGTGTTGGCTAGATTATAAACCGTCATCGTCCAAACTGGCCCGCTGCATCAACCGAAGTCCGCCGATCATGCCCTCCACACGCTCGCGGATGCGGCCTGCCAGCGCAGACCAGGCAGGCTTGTCATCCACCTCGGGGGTCGGCTCAAACGGATAATGGCGGTGCTGCAGCCCGGAGCGCAGCGACGGGCGCGCAGCGTTGGCTACGGCATCCAGGGTGACCAGCAAATCCGCCCATGCCAGGACGTCGTCGGTAAGCAGCGGCACATCGCCCGCCACGCCGGGCAGCACTGCAGCGCGTGCCTCCATCCATTCGGCTCCCAGACGATTAGCATAATGCGTGGCAAGATTGGGCGGTACCGGATGCAGACCACCGAGAAAAAGTATGCGTGCTTTACGTTTATAGCCCATGGTTTTTATGCTGGAGCATGCTGTTTAACAATGCGATCTGTTTATCCCGATTATCCATGCTGTTGAGTTTAACGTATCTCAGTCTGGCATCACCGCACAGGCATCGGGAATAAATGACGGGCGGGCCCGGTATTGCAAGTTACCGATCATTTTATCGGTGTCACCATAATGCGGAGCAGATTTTTCCTGGCAGCGATTCCGCTGATCCACCCGTTATTTATATAATTTCAAGGAGAGCAACATGATGGAGAGAGCACGTACGGTATCGATGATCGCTGCGATGATTGCCTGTCTGGGAGGCGGCATCTGCCCGGCCTTGGCCGAGACTTCGATGCTGCAGTCCTACAACTATGAGAAGGCGGAATTCGTTCACCCCCATCCTTTCGCCAAGGCCCACGTTGTGCTGCAGGTGAGCGAAGACAATCCGCAGCTGTGGGGGCTCACCCTTAACAACATCACCAATCTGATGAAATATTTCGATCCTGACAAGGTGCAGATCGTGATGGTTGCCTATGGACCGGGACTCAAAATGTTGTTTGCCGACAGCCCGGTAGCGGAGCGCATCAAGGCGCTGGATGTCCAGGGCGTGGAATTCGATGCCTGCAACGTGACCATAACGGGGATGACGAAGACCCTCGGGCATCGGCCCAATCTAATAGATGCGTCGGTCATCGTGCCGGGCGGGATCGTCCGCATCATGCAACTGCAACAGCACGGCTTCGATTACATCAAACCTTGATATCCACAGAGAGCAAGACGGGCAGGAACGCCGTCTTGCATCCATACGGCGCCCCGCTCTTCTATATCCCCGAGTTAGTCGGTCACGACGATGGTTCCCGTCATATCCTCGTGACCGCTGCCGCAAAAAATATCGCACAGAAACGGGAAAGTCCCGACCTTGTCCGGAACCAAGCGCACCCGGGAAACCTTGCCCGGAATGATGTCGGCACGAACCCCCAGATCCGGCACCTTGAATCCCATCACGACGTCGAGTGTGGTGAACTCAAGCACCACCGGTACTCCCTTTTTCAGCTTGATTACATTCGGCGTGTAATCGAATTTTTTTGCGACGATTTTGATGACCGGCTCTTCCGTTTGTACGCTCGCATAATCGCCGGCGCTAACCAGGCCCGTGCCAAGGACTGCGGCCAAGGTCAAAATCTTAAATCCACGTGAGTTGAGTTTCATGGCGTCATCCTTTCACCACGGGCAGTTCCATAATGCGGTATTCGGCCTTTTGCACATCAGCTTCGACGTCGCGATAGCCCAATCCTTTATACGGCTGTGCCGCATCCCAGGGCAGCGGCGTGCGCTTGGGTTGCGATCCGGGCGCGGGTAGCGGGAAGATCAGCGACTTCGCCGAGTGATGCGCGATATGTCCGGTAATATGGTGGTTTTCCTGGTGAATGTGCCCATAGAACACGGTAACGTTAGGGTGCGGCATCAGCAGTGCTATTGCCTTGTCGCCATCACGGGTGGCCCAGTCCCACTGCGGATAGAGATCGAACAGCGGGCGATGGGTGAATACCACGATTTTTGCGTCTTTGGGTAACGCATCCAAATCCGCCGCGAGCCACTGCAACTGCGCCTCGCCGATACTCGCCGTCGGGTCGGAAACATTGTCCAGTACGATGAAATGCACGCCCTTGTGGTCGAAGGTGTAATGGGTCTTGCCGAAGAATTCCTGATAAGCCTCGCCATGATCCAGCGAGGCATCGTGCTCACCCGGCATGAAGTGAACATTTTTCACCTTGAGTTCGCTCACGATATCGCGGAATTCTGCCAGACGTTTTCTGCGTTCCTGGGGGTCGTCGGTGGTGTGAGTCAAGTCGCCGGTGAATACGATGAAATCTGGCTGTTGCGCCAAGCTGTTGACCGCGGCGACCGCTTTCTTCAAGGTGCCTTGCGCATCCGGGTTGACTTTCGGCCCATTAAAACCCCAGTGGCTGTCCGAAAGTTGAACGAAATAAAATTCCTCTGCCTCGCTGCGTCGCGGCATATCGGAACAACCGGCCAGTCCGGAAACGAATACCACACCAGCCAACCCGGCCAGTTTCAAAAAATCGCGTCTATCCAGTGTCTTTTCCATTATTTCCTCCAAAGTAGTTATTGAGATCTAACGCCTGCAACTTGCAATACCGTTCTCGCAGCTTGCTTATTCCCTCGCGGTAAAAATACTTCTCGCGTAACAATGGACGCGCTGTCCATCAAATGGATTTCAGAGGGGTGCTGGAATACAATGGCGCGCTAATCGGTATAACCACATGATGGGATGGCAGTGACTGAAGCGATGAAAGCCAAGCGATTCGGAGAGATGGCGTTGCCGCATCTGAACGCTGCTTACAATCTGGCGCGCTGGCTGACCCGCAGCGATCAGGACGCGCAGGACATTGTGCAGGAGGCCTATCTGCGCGCCTTCAGGTTTTTCGATGGATTTCACGGCGAAGATGCGCGGGCATGGCTGCTCGCCATCGTCAGAAACACCACCTATACCTGGCTGCAGCAGAATCGCAATCATGTACAGAACGTGTTTTGCGATGAGGCGTTCCACGATATCAACGAAGCGGACTCGGCGACGTTATGCGATCAGCCGGACAACAATCCCGCAGCGATCCTGGCACGGAGCGACGACAAACGCCTGCTGGATCGGGCGCTGGAACAGCTACCCGTGGAATTTCGCGAGGTATTGGTGCTGAGAGAACTGGAGGATTTGTCCTACAAGGAAATTTCCCATATCACCGGCATTCCCATCGGAACGGTGATGTCGCGTCTGGCGCGCGGCCGCAAGCTGCTGCAAGTCTGCCTTGAGCGGATGAATTAAGGAGTCACGCGATGGATTGCAAACGAACTCTGGAGCTACTCTCCGCACACGTGGATCAGGAACTCGGCTTGCCTGAAGCCAGCGAGATGGACCAACATCTACAAACCTGCGCTGCCTGCCACAGCGCATTTGTCAGCCAGACGGCGCTGCGCTACGCTGTCAAGCAGCATGCCAGTTACTTCCAGGCCCCCGGTGATCTGGAAAGCCGCATCAGGGCGACGCTGCCCTTGGAACATGAAGCGCAGGCCGCGCCGGCAAAACGCTGGCCATGGTACCGGGGATCGTGGAACTGGTTTAATGTCGGCACGGCGTTAGCTTCGCTAGTCGCCCTGGTATGGAGTGCCAGCCTTTATCTGGCAACGCCATCGCCCAACGAACTCCTCGCCGAAGAGGTGGTTTCCAGCCATGTGCGTTCGCTGATGGTCAATCATCTTGCCGATGTCGCTTCTTCCGATCAGCACACGGTGAAGCCATGGTTCAATGGCAAGCTCGACTTCTCTCCCATTGTCAACGATCTGGCCGCGCAGGGCTTCCCGCTCGTTGGCGGCAGGCTCGATTATCTCGATCACCGCGCAGTTGCGGCGCTGGTATACCGCCATCGCCTGCACCTGATCAACGTTTACATCTGGCCCGCCGCCAACGAACGGCAAACCGCGTTCCACACACTGTCGATCCAGGGCTATCATCTGGTGTACTGGAGCGAAGCGGGAATGGTCTACTGGATGATTTCCGACCTGGATCCGCATGACCTGATGGTGCTCGCCCATATCCTCCAGGCTCAGGCGCAACGCATGCCAAGTTAGAACCGCGTCGGCAAATCCTGCTTCGCATCCAGCCCATTGAGGATGAGACCCTGATTTGGGTGATAGCCCACGATTCATTGATACCGCTGATTGCCCGTATGCATGAACCAGGAGTGATGCACAGACAAAGATTCGCTACAGCGCAACCGGATTCATCTTGCCCGTCAGCGCCTGTAACGCGCCGGAAACCACCACACCATAAACCGGTCCGCTGTCCAGTCCTCGCAGTGCCTCTGGCAGGTGGGCATACTCAGCGAGTGCCCGCTGGCGCGATGCCATTAACGGAACTTGCGGCTCGACCCGGCAACCGTCGCGCATCACGGGATGAATGAGGGCCTCACCCGGATGCGCGTCGTGCTCCGCCAGTGCCAGCACGTCACCAGCCATTTGACCACCGGCGGTGAGGCTGCGATAAACCTGCTTCCTTCCCGGCCAGGTTGCCTTCCCTTCCGAGCGCTTGCGCCGCGGCTGTCCCGCGTATTCCTGCAGCTTGTAGGCGCAGTCGAGGGAGGGCGCATCACTTGAAGTATCCAGCGCGGTGCCAATGCCGAAACCATCGATCGGCGCAGCCGACGACAGCAGTGCGTGCATTTGATATTCGTCCAGGTTGCCGCTGGCGAAAATAGTGACCTCTTTCAGGCCGCCCTCATCGAGAATGCGCCGCACCCGCCGTGCGTGCTCAGCCAGATCGCCGCTGTCGATGCGTACCGCTTTCAGGGTGATGCCTTGCTCTCGAAGCTTGGCGGCAAGGATTACAACCTTGCTCGCAGCAATCTCGGTGTCATAGGTGTCTATGAGCAGAATGGTGTTGTTCGGGTGAGAGCGGGCGAAATGTTCGAATGCGACCGCTTCATCGTCATGCGCCTGAATGAAAGAATGGGCCATGGTGCCAAACACGGGGATGTCGTACAGCATCCCTGCCAGCACGGTGGCGGTGCCCGCGAATCCGGCCAGATAGCTGGCACGTGCGGCGAGCAGCCCCGCCTCTGCGCCATGTGCCCGGCGCAGGCCGAAATCGACCAGCAGCTTATCCGGCGCAGTCAGCACCGAGCGCGCAGCTTTGGTGGCGATCAGCGTTTCAAAGTTGAGCAGGTTCATCAGCCGCGACTCCACTAACTGCGCCTGCGGCAAGGGAGCAGTCACGCGCAGAATTGGCTCGTTTGGAAAAAACAGCGTGCCTTCCGGCATGGCGTGGACATCGCCAGTAAAACGGAAGTTTGTCAGATAGTGAATGACATGGGACGGAAAGCGCCTGGAAAGCCAGTCGAGTTCTTCCGCTGAGAATACCAGATTTTCAAGGAACGCCAGCGCCTGTTCAAGGCCGGCTGCAACCAGGAAATTTCGTCCCGGCGGAAGCCTGCGTACGAAAAATTCGAACACCGCAGTCTCTTCCATGCCATGCTCAATATAAGTTTGCAGCATGGTGTATTCATAAAGGTCTGCCAGTAGTGGGCTTGCAAGCGGATTGATCATTCAAGCGCCTCGATCCCGGTCGGCTCCGCCCCCAGGCGCATCATTTCCTCCAGCGCCAAGCGCCCATCCTCCGGGTGCACGTTCACGGCATGTATCGCATCGCCCAGTAAAAAAGTCGGGTAATTGTATAGACGTGCGTCCCTTACCGTGTCCAGCACGCAATAATCGGTCGCCAAACCACCCACAAACAGCCGTCGCACACCAGCAGCACGAAGCCGGCTTTCCAGTTCCGTTCCCTCGAATCCGGAATAAGCATCTTTCTCGGGTGTCGTGGCCTTGGAGATGATGCAGGCGTCGGACGGCAAATTCAATTGAAAAGGGAAAGCGGCCCCTTGCGTTCCTGCGACGCAGTGCTGTGGCCACACCCCACCCTGCGCCTGGAAGGAACAGTGGTTTGCCGGGTGCCAATCCCGGGTGGCGAAGATCGGCAGCCGTTTGGTCTGAAACAATGTGATATAGCGGTTCAGAAAGGGCACCACTTTTTCACCGTGCTTCACCGCGAGACTCCCGCCAGGCAGAAAATCATTTTGCACATCCACGATGATCAGTGCGTCGCCGGAGGCGATTGTTATTTTTTTCATGGCAAAAAGCCTCGAAATTTTCAATACGCCATTTTTAAAATCAAGCTGGAAATCTGTTCCGCATAAAGGCCGCTTCCGGGATACTCATTTTTGTCATGGATTACATTTCCATTTCCCCCTGCATCCCATCTGAAAGCAGTGGTGTCTGTTGCAGCATTTCTGCTACCGCGCAATCAGTAGTCAGGATCAGTCCGGCCACCGATGCTGCGTTTTGCAACGCGAAGTGCGTGACCTTGGTGGGATCCAAAATTCCCATATCCACCAGATCCCCATATTCGCCATTGGCACTGTTGTAGCCGAAGTTACCCCTGCCCTGGACCACCCGGTTCAGTATTACCGAGGGCTCCTCGCCGCCATTGGCGACGATTTGACGCAAGGGTGCTTCAAGGGCGTGATGTACGATCCCGATCCCGGCATCCTGGTCCAGGTTGGCGCCCTGCAGCCCTTCCAGTGCTGCACGTGCTCTAATCAATGCAACGCCCCCGCCGGGCCCGATACCTTCCTCGATAGCGGCCTTGGTCGCATGTATCGCGTCATCCACGCGGCCCCTTTTCTCTTTCATTTCCACTTCACTCGCAGCGCCGAGCTTAATGATTGCCACACCGCCGACGAGTTTGGCCAGGCGTTCCTGCAATTGCTCACGGTCATAGTCGCTAGCGGCTTCCTCGATTTGGGTGCGAATCTGTTTTGCGCGCTCTTCGATGCGATGGGGGTCACCCGCGCCCCTGATAACAGTCGTCTGGTCTTTTCCGACTTCGACGCGATTGGCTTGCCCCAATTCGTTGGTAGTGACATGTTCCAGAGACAAGCCCACCTCTTCCGCGATGACGGTAGCGCCGGTAAGAATCGCAATATCCTCCAGCATGGATTTGCGCCGGTCACCGAAACCCGGTGCTTTAACCGCACAAACTTTCAGGGCGCCTCGAATATGGTTGACCACCAGCGTCGCGAGTGCATCGCCTTCGACGTCTTCAGCAATCACTAACAGCGCCTTATTGGCCTGAGTGACCTGCTCCAGTAGCGGAAGCAGATCGCGGATGCTGGAAATTCTCTTTTCATGCAGCAAGATGAAAGGGTTCTCGAGAACGGCGATCTGCTTTTCCAGGTTGGTGATGAAATAGGGTGACAAGTAGCCACGGTCGAACTGCAATCCCTCAACCAGTTCGAGTTCGTTCACCAGTCCCGATCCTTCCTCGACGGTAATCACCCCTTCCCGCCCGACTTTCTCCATTGCCTCGGCAATAAGATCGCCGATAACATGATCGCCGTTGGCGGAAATGCTGCCAACCTGGGCGATTTCCTTGCTGGTTGTACATGGTCTCGATTGCTGTTTCAGCGCGGTGACAGTCGCCTCGACTGCTTTGTCGATGCCGCGCTTGATCTCAATCGGGTTCATGCCGGCAGCCAGGTATTTCATGCCTTCCTTAACGATCGCCTGGGCCAGCACGATGGCAGTTGTCGTGCCATCACCGGCAGTCTCGGAGGTCTTGCTGGCGACCTCCCTGAGCATCTGCGCGCCCATGTTTTCAAACCTGTCCTTCAACTCGATTTGTTTGGCTACCGTCACCCCGGAGTTGGCAATGATCGGCGTCCCAAAAGGACGTTCAAGCACGACGAAACGGCCTTTGGGACCAAGTGTGACCTTGACTGCGTCGGCGAGAATATCGACGCCAGCACAGATCCGTGTGCGTGCAGCTTCATGAAACAGGATGTCCTTGGCTGGCATCTGATTTTCTCTCGGTTGGCTTCAGTTTGATCACTCAGCCTTCGATGACACCCATGACGTCCTGTTCATGCAGAACGAGCAGTTCTTCATCCCGTACCTTTACGGTTTGGCCGCCGTACTTGCCGAACAGGATCCTGTCGCCGACTTTGACTTGGAGGGGGAGAATGCTGCCATCTTTCAGTATCCTGCCATTGCCGACAGCGATGACCTCTCCCTGATCCGGCTTTTCCGTTGCAGTGTCGTGAATAACAATTCCGGAGGCAGTCCTGTGCTCGGGTTCCAGGCGCTTAACGAGAACACGGTCGTGTAGAGGACGAATTTTCATATCAGGAGGAGGCTTTTTGTATGGATTGCTTGAAGCGATCAACAGCCTCCGAAACGCCTGACTTCAGATCATTCCATTTGTCGCCCGTTGCGGACTTGAGCTCGTCGAGCTTTTGCGCTGCGGCCTTTTGTTCCTGCTCCAGATCCTGTATCTGCTGATCGATCTTATCCTTCGCCTCGCCGGTAAGCGTCTGCGCCTTGTTCTTGAGTTCCAACAGCTTGGTGTTGAGTTCATCCATTTCCTGTTGTGCCTTTCCTGCAAACTCATCGCGGGCCTGCTGCGCCTGATCTGCCTTGGCTCCACCGGCCTCCGTGGCCGATTTTTGAATATTTTCAGAACTCGCCGCGGGTGGCGCGGCCTGTTCTTTTTTTCCGCATGCGGACAGGGTTAAGGACAAACCCAATAACACCAGCATCAATAGACGATACATTTTTCGGACTCCTTTTATCAGGATTGTCAGAATTCACCTGCGCCTCGCCGCGTCACTTGAAACGGGAAGCGATCTGATCGAGCGCTTTTCGCATTTCGTCCCAGGCCTTTTCAGTGCCACCTTTCAGATCTTCCCATGCATCTTCCGTGCGCAGGCGCAGTTCCTGCATCTTCGTCTGGGCGGCGGCCCGCTTGCCGGCAAGAACCTCAAGCTGCTTTTCGTAATCGGCTCGAATTCCGGCCTTTGTTTCCAGGGCTTTGACTTTCAAGTCATCGAGTTTCGCGTCCCACTCCTTGAGTTGCGTCTCAAGCTTCTGCTGAAAATCCTGCTTCGCGGTCACTTGTGTTCCTTTAGCCTGCGCCGATGGTTGTTGCAGCATGCGGTCGATTTCCGCTTCTGCTTCAAGCCAGTCTTGCGCAGCGTCGCCCATGATAAAACTGCGGCCTTCGGCACGAAAATAGGCCGCCTCGGCGATCATGTGATAGCGTTCTTCAGGGGTAATGGAGATTTTTTTCTGTCCGCTCGCCGTATCCTTTTGGGATTTCATGGATGCAGTGGAATTTTTCTTGCTGGCGGATTTGGTTTTAACTTCGGGCATGATAACGACTCCTATGCCTTGACAGAATCGAAAGTAAAAACCTCTCTGCTACTTGTGGCGATGAGCAAAGAAGCGATGATTTTCTGCTATGGCGCGATTCGCAAGCACTGCGCCAGAAACGCCTGAATTTTCAAAATCGTGTGGCCGCGATCTGCGAATGGCCCCGCACAACGCCATCTTCGGGCTTGAACCAGCCCCCGGATTCAAGCTCGAACCCGTTGCGCCAGATTGTGTCAGAGAGATTTTGCCCGGTATCTAATCCAGCTTGATTGTGTGCCGCTTGGATTTTGTCACCTTGGGCATAGTCAGTTCCAAAACGCCATCCTTGAACGTCGCTTTTGACTTGTCTGGATCCACATCGTGGGGCAAGGCGATAGTGCGGGCAAAGGCGCCGCGTGAAATCTCGCAACGATAATAATTGCCTTTTTCTTCCTTCTCTTCGTGGCTGGATTTGCCCTTGAGGGTGACGGTATTTTCCGTCACGGAAATTTCCAGGTCTTTTTTGTCCACGCCAGGCACTTCGGCGCGGACCAGGATATCCTCGTCGTGATCGACAATGTCAACGCTGGGCATTTTGCCTTCGAACGGCAGCTCGAGTTCCTTCCATAATGGCCGCTCCCAGCGGAATGGACGCATCCAGCCACGCTGGAGAAAGCCTTCAAACAACCGGTCCATCTCCTCGAAAGGGTTCAAAGCACGCGCCGGCATTGCCTTTTGCAATTCTTTGCCTTTTTCAATAGTCCCTACTTCGATTTTGTTTGCTTCAGCCATGATTGTTTCTCCTGAATCGATAAGCTTGAAAACAGTTAAATGCAGCTGCCCTTCGGTTTATAGATGGCAAAATCACAATATTCAAGGCGTTTTTCAGGAGAGCCAAACCATGGAAATGTCCGTCATGCCCTGACTGGGAACGACTGGCCAAATTGATTCTTACTTGCCTTCCTGTTCCCCCACCGGTTCGGCATCGTGCGTCTGCGGATGCGCAGTTCGCAGCCATCCCGCCTCGCTATCCCAGAACACCGGCTTTTCGGTTTGCAGCATATGGAGCAGGTTGCGGTAGTCCTCTGAATTCAGGTTGGTCAGGCGGAACAACTCTGTCAGGCGAACTGAGCTGCGCAGGATGATCCGCCCACAGCCAGGTTTGTCCGGCTTGCCGGAGGGCATCCATTCCGCATAGTAGTTGCCGATATTGACGACAGCCATGACTTTCTCCTTTCGGTGTGTTGACAGAAGGCCGGGCACGGGTGCTTCGCCGCCGCCAGCAATGCCTGCAACGGATACAGCGAGCCTGGCGTACCTTGGCAGGTGGTCAATTGAAATATTCCCACCGCATTTAATCCAGTATAGAAGCTTCTGCATGAAAAGTTTTCGTAGAGATATCCAGCCCCCAAAGGCGAACATCGGCGGCCGGGTACATGAATTTCTTATTATTTTTGTTTCTCTTAACTATCCTTAACAATGCACATGTGGTCTTGGCAATGATTTTGGGTCGCCCTGCAGGGCGACCCAAAAATTCAGGAGAATCGCAATATGGCCATCATTGGGATCGACCTCGGCACTTCCAATTCCGCGGCTGCCGTATTACGCGGAGGACGACCCGTCATCATCCCCAGCGCCGAAGGTGTCAGCCTGGGCGGCAAGGCCTTCCCCAGTTATGTTGCAGTGACCGCCGATGGGCAGGTAGTGGTTGGCGAACCGGCGCGCCGTCAGGCGACATCGAATCCGGAAGGGACAGCCACCGCTTTCAAGCGCCGGATGGGGCGGCGCGAGAAGGTCCGCCTGCGCAATAACGAGTATTCGCCTGAGCAGCTGTCTGCTTTTCTCCTGCAAAAAATCAAGCGTGATGCCGAAGCCTTCCTGGGCGAGCCGGTAACCAGGGCGGTGGTCACTGTTCCTGCCTATTTCGATGACAATCAGCGCAATGCCACCAAGGATGCCTGTGGCATCGCCGGTATCGAGGTGGCGCGACTGGTGAACGAACCCACTGCAGCCGCACTCGCCTATGGGCTTGACCACCTGGGTCAGGAGCTGCGTATCACGGTGATCGATTTTGGCGGTGGCACGCTTGATGTCACCATCATGGAATTCGGCAAGGGTGTGTTTGAGGTCAAGAGCACTTCGGGCGATACCCAACTCGGCGGTACTGACATGAACCAGCGTATTTTCGAATACCTGGCCGACCGCTTCAGGACCGAATCCGGCATTGATGTGCGCGGCGATCGCAAAGCCGCGGCGCGCCTCCTCGAAGCCTCGGAAATGGCCAAGATCGAGCTCACTACCAGCACCACCACCCACATCAGCCTGCCGTACATTGCCTCGACAGCCGGGGAGCCACGCCATCTTGAACTGGATCTGACGCGCACTGATCTGGAGCGCGTGGTACGTTCCGTAATCGAGCGCTGTCGCGGTCCGGTTGAACAGGCGCTACACGATGCCGGCATCACGCCACGTGATGTCGATCGCATCGTTTTTGTCGGTGGACCGACGCGCATGCCAGCGGTGCGCACCTTCTTCGAGGACATGTTAGGCCGCAAGGCCGAAATGGGTGTCGATCCCATGGAATGCGTTGCCGCCGGCGCAGCGATACAGGCGGGTGTGCTGGCTGGCGAAGTGAGCGACATCGTGTTGGTAGACGTCACGCCGCTGACGCTAGGCGTCGAAACGCTGGGCGGGGTAGCCACCCCCCTGATCTCGCGCAATACCCCGGTGCCGGTGAAGAAAACCGAGATTTTCACCACTGCCGCCGACATGCAGGCCAGCGTCACCATCCATGTTTTTCAGGGCGAGCGTCCGATGGCGCCGGATAATACCAGCCTGGGCGAATTCAACCTTGACGGTCTGGCACCAGCGCCGCGCGGCATGCCGAAAATCGAGGTGACGTTCGACATCGACTCGAATGGCATCCTCAACGTTACCGCCAGGGACACCGCCACGGAAAGAACCCAGTCCATCCGCATTTCCGGCTCAACCCGGCTGTCCAATGATGAGAAGCAGCGCATGATCAAAGAAGCAGAACAATATGCCGATCAGGACAAGAAACGGCGCGAGGAAGCCGACAAGCTGAATGCGGCAGACTCCACCTGTTACCAGGCGGAAAAGGTACTCGCGGATTTTGGCGACAAACTCACCGCCGAACTCAAGGGGCGGATCGAGACCGCGTTGCGCGAGGTGAAAGAAGCACTTGCCAAGCGCGATGCCCAGCTTGCCACCGAGCGTGCGGAAGCATTGCAGAAAGTGCTGAAGGAAGCCGGTGCGGTGATTTATGCCCAGCAGCCCGGCGCCGGAGTGTATGCACAGACTCCCTATCCGGGGCCGAAAACGGGTGCAGGCGCTGCTGGCGAAGCCAGGCCTAGCGGATCCGGTCCGCGCGGCAGGGTGGTGGACGCGGAGTATAAGGAAGCAAAATAATAGAATAAAATTTAGCCACGGATTAACACGCGCATACCCACGCTTCATCCATGATGCTCCGTGGCTGAAAAAACTCAGGACTGATGATCATCGCAACTGCCCAACGCGATTACTATGAGGTGCTTGGCGTTCCGAAAGATGCCGAGCAGAAGGCGATCAAGGACGCCTTTCGCAAGCTTGCCTTGCAGTACCACCCTGATCGCAATAAGGCGCCAGGCGCCGAAGAACGCTTTAAGGAGATTGCCGAAGCCTATGCTGTGCTCTCTGATCCGAAGAAACGGAGCGAATACGATACACGGGGATTTGCAGGCGTAGCCGGGTTCAGCCGCGAAGACTTGTTCAGCGGCATCGATTTCGGCGACCTGTTCAGCGGCCTCGATTTGGGTTTCGGCGGTGGACTGTTCGACCATTTTTTTCATCGCAACAAGGCCGGACCGGAGCGCGGCGCCAACATCGAAGTGGAGCTGACTGTTCCGCTGGAGAAGGTTGCTTCCGGCGGCGCGGAGAAGGTGCGCCTGCCCTACCAGACAGCATGTTCGGCCTGTCATGGCAGCGGCGCGGCAGCAGGCACCCAACCCATCACTTGCAAGACATGCAACGGCACTGGCCAGCAAACCACCAGCCGCCGTGAAACCCGCGGCAAAAATAATGTTGTCATCCAGCAGATCACCACCTGTCCGGCCTGCGGCGGTCGGGGTGTCATTATTGACAAGCCGTGCCCGGATTGCGGCGGTACCGGCAAGACCGAACAAGAAGAAATACTGAGCGTCACGATTCCGGTCGGCGTTGAGGAAGGCATGGCCTTGCGTATACCGGAACGCGGCATGCCGAGCAGGGAACCGGGCGGAACAGCGGGTGACCTGTTCGTGGTGGTGCACAGCGCCGCCGATCCGCGCTTCGAGCGCGACGGTGCGGATCTTTGGCGCAGCGAAATGATCGCACTGACCGATGCAGTGCTCGGCACGAAGCTGAAGGTCCCTACCCTGGATCATCCTGCCGAGGTGACCATTCCACCGGGCACCCAGCCCGACGCCGTGCTGCGCGTTCGTGGCAAGGGGCTGCCGGAATTCGGTGGCAAGCATCATGGCGATCTTTACCTGCGCATCCAGGTGCACATCCCGGAACAGCTTTCGTCCGAGGAATTGGCTACTTACCAGAAGCTGCGTAATCTGGCTGGCGAACGCCGCAGTAGCTGGTGGCATCGATAATGATCATTGCTCGTGTCCAACCGCGCCACCTGGAGACTCTGGCAATGATCTGTCCGGCACCTCGTGATCCTGCTCTGCTCGAACGTCGCCAAACAGATTTGTCTTAATCATTCTGACTCCAGCATTTATCATTATGCACGGCGCACTTTCGCTGGCGCGAACAGGAAAAATGTCATGGCTAAATTCTATCCCGCAATTACCGAACAGCATCAGCTGTTTATTCGCAGCCAAAAGATTTTTTTTACTGCCACGGCACCCGCAGCCGGGCGCATCAACCTTTCACCCAAAGGCATGGACAGCCTGCGCGTGCTGAGCCCTGACCGGGTGGCGTACCTTGATCTCACCGGCAGCGGCAATGAGAGCGCCGCGCACCTGCTGGAAAACGGGCGCATGACCTTGATGTTTTGCAGCTTCGACGCCGACCCGCTGATCCTGCGGCTGTATGGACAGGGCCGCGCAGTGAAGCCGCGCGATGCCGATTGGGCGGCTTTGCGTGCGCATTTTCCCGCACTGCCGGCAGAACGTCAGATCATCGAGTTGAATGTGGATTCGGTGCAGACTTCGTGCGGCTACGCGGTGCCGCAATATGTTTACGCAGGGGAGCGTGACACGCTGGCACGCTGGGCGGAAAAGAAGGGCGCTGCCGGGCTGCTCGACTACTGGCGCGAGAAAAACCGCATGAGCATAGACGGCCTGCCCAGCGGGCTGCTGGGGGACTAATCCGGCGTGCTAAACTTGTGAAAGTCCAATCCTGTTTTCTGCTTTGAATCCATTATTACTCCCTCTGCTGCGTGTCTTGTCCGACGGTGAATTCCATTCCGGGGAAACGCTCGCGCAGCGCTTTGGCGTGTCGCGCGCCAGCGTGTGGAATGCGCTCCAGGCGGCACAGGATCACGGCACGGTGCTGCACAAGGTGCGGGGGCGCGGCTATCGTCTGCCCGCTGCGCCCGACTGGCTCGATGCAGGCGTGATTGAGGATGCGCTGGGCACGCACGCCGGGCGTTTTCACATCCGCGTGGCCGAGCATCTCGACTCGACCAATACCGAGCTGATGCGGGCAGCGGCAGACGATGCACCGCATCGCAGTTGTCTGGTGGCAGAGATGCAGCTCGCCGGGCGCGGCCGGCGCGGGCGCATGTGGCAGAGCGTGCTGGGCGGCAGTCTCGCCTGCTCGGTGCTGTGGCGTTTTGATACAGGCATTGCAGCGCTTTCCGGCTTGAGCCTGGCAGTGGGGGTGGCGCTGCTGCGTGCATTGCGCCAATTCGGCGCGGATGCGGTGCAACTCAAATGGCCGAACGATCTGCTCTGGCAGTACCGCAAGCTGGCCGGAATCCTGATTGAAGTGCAGGGCGATGTGATGGGACCGTCACTTGCGGTTATCGGCATTGGCATCAACCTGCAACTGCCAGCGTCGGTGCGCGCTGAAATCGACCAGTCGGTGACCGACCTGAATGAAGTGTGTGGCACACGCATCGAGCGCAACCAATTGCTGGCTGCGCTGCTGATTCACCTGGATGCCGTGATGCAGGATTTCGAGCAATCCGGACTCACCCAATTGCGCGCAGAATGGCTCGCCGCTCATGCTTACCAGGACAAGTCCGTACGCGTGCTGCTCGCCAATGGCAGCGAACAGCTCGGCACGGCCATTGGCTTGTCTGCAGACGGTGCGCTGCTGCTGCAAAGCGCAGACGGGCAGCAGCTGGCGCTCAATAGCGGTGAAGTCCATCTGACCCGCCGCATTTCGTGATACTGGCGATCGACGCGGGTAACACCCGCATTAAATGGGGATTCCATGACGGGCAGGCATGGCTGGCACACGGCCAATGCGCGCACCATGAAATAGACGAACTTGAGCGCGCGCTGGACAAGCTACCCAAGCCGCAACAAATCGTGTTCAGCAATGTCGCCGGAGAGCAACTGCAAGCCATGCTCGAACACAGCCTGGCGCGCTACGCGATCAGTGTGCAGCGAGTGGCTGCCCGCGCCAGCCAGTGCGGGGTAAGCAATGCTTACGCGGTGCCCGTGCAACTGGGCGCAGACCGCTGGGCTGCGCTGATCGGTGCCCATCACCTCGGCGCCCGCACCGCGCTGGTGGTCAACGCCGGCACGGCGATTACCATGGACGCGCTGCACCAAGGCGATTTCTTAGGCGGCATCATCCTGCCCGGCTACCACATGATGGGCAGCATGCTGCAGCAAGGCACCGCGGGACTGGCGAACGATTCGGGCAGCTTCAGCGCCTGGCCGGACAACACAGCGGATGCGCTGGAGAGCGGACGCATCCTGGCGATAACCGGTGCAGCAGGACTGCTCCGCGCACAACTGGCACAGCATGCCGGGAGTACGCCAGAGCTGATTGTCAGCGGAGGAGATGGCGCGCATCTTGCCACGCATCTTCCGCAACCGCTGCGGCTGGTGGAAAATCTGGTACTGGAAGGATTGCGCATCATCGCGCATGAGGAGCATCTGTGAGACTGCTGTTTCTGTTATTGCTGCTTGCCAATTTGGCCGTATTCGCCATGCTGCAATGGGGTGGCAGCATGACTGCGCGCAATCCCCATCCCGCACTGCACCCCGAGCGCATCGCGCTGGCTGGGGAGCCGCGTGCCATCCCATCCCCCAGGCCGCCGCCCGTGCATGCACCGCTACCGGCGCCACAGCCCGCGCCAGTATCCGCCTCAAAACCCGACACCAATGACAAACTCTGCATGACCTGGGGACCGGTTCCGCCGGCGCAGCTGGACAACGCCGTCGCCGCGCTGGATCAACTCAAGCTGGGCGACCGCCTCACGCGCCAGGCGCTGGGTACGCCGGGCGGCCCCTACTGGGTATATTACCCACCCCTGGCATCCAAGGCGGAGGCGGATAACAAGGCCGCGGAACTGGTCAGTCTGGGCGTGCATGACCTTGCCGTGGTACGCCCGGCTGGCAAGTGGCAGAATGCCATTTCGCTCGGGCTGTATGCCAAGCAGTCGATTGCCGAGGCGCGCGTGGCCGAACTACGCAAGAAAGGCATACAAGCGGTGCGTATCGAGGCGCGCGGCAAAACCACCAGCGTATTTGCGCTGCGCGACCTGAACGCTGCCGAGCAGGCAAAAATGGCGCAACTCCAGCAGACTTTTGCGAACACGCAACTCAAGCGCGTGGATTGCACGCAAAAAACCGATTGAATTAACGTAGCCAGTAGTCCAGCACAATCCCGGCGAAGACGGCCGCGCCCAGCCAGTTATTGTGCAGAAAAGCCTTGAAGCAACGCGCGCGGTCGCGGCCCCGGATCAATGTGTAATGGTAAACAGCTATGGCCGCTGCCACACCCAGTCCCGCGTCGAACCATATCCCCCTGCCCTGACGCCAGCCTGCATACGCAAGCAACACCAAAGCCGCGGCATAGCACAGCATCACCGCCGCCACATCGAAACGGCCAAACGTCAGTGCTGAAGTCTTGATGCCGATTTTCATGTCGTCGTCGCGATCCACCATGGCGTACTCGGTGTCGTAGGCAATCGCCCAGAAGATATTCGCCACCAGCAGCAGCCAGGCTTCCAGCGGCACGCTGTTGAGCTGTGCGGCATAGGCCATGGGAATACCAAAGCCAAAAGCGATGCCAAGATAGGCTTGCGGAATGGCGAAAAAGCGCTTGGTGAAGGGATAGCTGGCTGCCAGGAACAGCGCCGGCACGGACAACATCATCACCAGCCGGTTGAGTGGCAGGATCAGCAAAAAAGCCAGCGCGGACAGAACGGCAGCAAGCAGCAGCGCCTCCTTGCCACCCACCTTTCCCGCCGCCAGCGGGCGGTCTTTGGTGCGCGCCACGTGGGCGTCGAAATCGCGGTCAGCATAGTCATTGACGACGCAGCCGGCGGAACGCATCAGCACCGTGCCCAGCACAAAAATCCACAGCACCATCCATTCCGGGTGTCCCGCCGATGCGAACCACAGCCCCCACAGAGTGGGCCACAGCAGCAGCAGAATGCCGATCGGCTTATCCAGGCGCATCAGTTTTTCGTACAGGCTCAAGCGTTGCGCCAGCGTCATGACAGCTCCAGAAGCGTAGGTAAAAAAACTTCGGTGACCAGAATGCGGCGGCCACGCAATCCAAACAGCGAGCGCCGCGCCCACAGATACGGCGGGCGCTGGTCAAGCTGTGCGCAGGCACGCTGGTACAAGGGATGGCGTGCGTTGAGACGTTTGAATGCGAGGGACGCGCGGTGCACGCACGGATTGGCGAACAGTGCTGCGCCCAGCGGCCGGTTACCCAGCTTGCCGAGCTTCGTCCAGGCGCCGCTCAAACTGCTGTGCGGTAACACGCTATGGGCGAATACCACCGGGGTATCGTGGCAATACAGAAATACTTCGCGCAGTAACGCCATGGGTGTCGCGCCCAGTCCACACATCGCCGCCTCGTCCAGACCCGCCCGGCCGGAATGCTGGTGCAGATGACGCACACTGAACCGTGGGCAATGCTCGATAATACGGCGTGTAAGCGAACCTTGATCGGTAAGCCAGCTGCGCGCGGCGCCGTGAACGCCAATCAGCTGGGTGCGCCAGGAAGATGAATTGCACAGGCCGGACATGGTGGGTGATGGTTAAGCAAACCGCGCCATTATGCCACGTAGCCTGCGCCCGATTGAACCTGGAAAAGCAATCAACCACGGAGCCATTGACTTGACAAGTATGGTTGCAACTCAGCGGTTGTTCAATAACAACGCCATGTCCTTGTAATCAGCCAGACTGGCCGTCTCAAAACTGGAGAAGCCGGTATTCCTGAAGTAACTTTGTGCTTCCTTATCCTTGTCGGCGCGCACCAGCGCCTGCGCTACTGCTTGCTTGATTGCGCCCGGCAGGTCTCCGCGCACGGCGAAAGTGAGGTGTGGCACGCCCTTGCTCTGCATGATGAGGTTGAGATCCATGCCGTTGTTGTTCCACAGGGTCAATACCCCGGTATTGGCTACGCCGATGTCGATCAGCTTGTACTTGAATGCAGTCGCAATGCCATCCACGTCATGATAATAAGCCACGCTTTTGAAGTATTTTGCCGGGTCAATATGCTTGCTGCGCAACTCTGCCAGTGCCAGCTGGGTGACCATGGAATCCTCGTCGGTAAAACCGATGCGCTTGCCTTTCATGTCTTCCGGAAAGGCAATGCCGCTGGACGACAGCGCCATGAAACCCGCAGATATCTGCCCTGGAATTTTAGCGATCGGCTCATAGCCGGCCAGCTTGTTGGCCTGCATGATCATGGAAGGTGGCGCAAACATGAAGGCGAATTTTTTTTGTTGGGCTTCTGCCAGATATTTGTCGTAGTTGCGCACCGTTTCGACTTTGACCGGGCGTTTCAGCTCACGACTGAGATAACTGGTCAGCCCATGGAATTCCTCCGCCACGACGATGGGACTGCGGTTGTAGTCCTGTATTCCGAGAAACAGCGTTTCCACTGCCATGCCCGGCCTCGCCATCAGCATGCCGAGTAATATCAAACCCTGCCATAGTCGCATGTTCATCTACACTCTCCCGTTTATTAACGGAGCTTATGATTGCGCCGTATAAAAATTAACGACATCTGCCGAAAAAACTGTCTGGTACATTACAACTAATCAGGTTTTAACATAATCCTGACGTCCGCCCAACCAGCGCAACACATGGTTCTGTGCCGCCGGCCCATCATGAATGAGCAGCCATTCGGCGGCAGCACGCGCTTGTTCGAGTATATCGGCATCCGTCTCGATATCGGCAAAGCGCAGCATGGGTGCACCTGACTGGCGTGCGCCAAGGAATTCGCCCGGACCGCGCAGGCGCAAATCCTCGCGGGCGATGACGAAGCCGTCGGTGTTCTCGAAAATCACCTTGAGCCGGGCCCGCGCTGTTTCTGACAACGGCTGCTGATAGAGCAGGATGCACGCGCTTTGCGTACTACCGCGCCCGACCCGGCCGCGTAACTGGTGCAGTTGTGCCAATCCCATGCGTTCGGCGTGTTCGATCACCATCAGCGAAGCGCGCGGCACGTCTACGCCAACCTCAATTACCGTAGTCGCCACCAGCAATTGCAGATCACCCCGTTTGAAACCGGCCATCACCCCGGCCTTGTCGCGGCCGTTCATGCGCCCGTGTACCAGGCCGATATTGAGCTCGGGCAACGCAGACGCGAGTACTGCGTGGGTATCCAGCGCGGTCTGCAACTGCAGTTTCTCCGACTCTTCAATCAACGGACACACCCAGTAGACTTGCTCCCCCGCGCAGCAACGTTCGCGCACCAGTTCAATCACCTGTTCACGCCGGCTGTCGGCCAGAAGCTTGGTCGCCACCGGGCTGCGTCCCGGCGGCAGTTCGTCTATCACCGACACATCGAGATCGGCGTAATAGCTCATGGAGAGCGTGCGCGGGATCGGGGTGGCGCTCATCATCAGCTGATGCGGCTGGCCGCCCTTCTGGCGCAGCGCCAGACGCTGGGCAACGCCAAATCGGTGCTGCTCGTCAATGATGGCGAGCCCCAGATTGGCAAATTCAACCTGCTCCTGGAACAGCGCGTGAGTGCCCGCCGCAAGCTGCGCCTCTCCCGACACCAGCCGCGCCACTGCTGCCTGTTTGTCTTTTTTGGACAGGCTCCCCGCCAGCCATGCCACCTCGATGCCCAGCGGCGCAAACCATTGCGTGAGCTTGTGATAATGCTGCTCGGCGAGAATTTCAGTCGGCGCCATGAACGCAGCCTGGTAGCCATGCCCGATGGCCTGTGCTGCGGCGAGCGCGGCAACCACCGTCTTGCCGCTGCCCACATCGCCCTGCAGCAAGCGCTGCATGGGGTGGCACACGGCAAGGTCGGTACGAATTTCATGCCATACGCGCCGCTGGGCACCAGTGAGCCGGAATGGCAGGGCATGCTCCAGTTGCGCCACCAGCGCCACCTCATCCGTCAGCATGGGTGCGCCCTGTGCACGCCGGGCGTTGCGCGCCAGGCGCAGCGACAATTGCTGCGCCAGCAGCTCGTCGAACTTGATGCGCCGCCATGCCGGATGGGTACGATATTCGAGCTGGACAGTGGGAATATCGGGAGGGGGATGATGCAGGGTATGCACGCTACCGGCAAAATCAGGCAGGTGATAACGGCTGCGCAGCGTGTCCGGCAAGGTATCGGCCAAATTCACCTGTAACAGCGCTGCGGCGATGTGCTTGCGCAGCAAGGTTTGCGAAATACCAGCAGCCGCAGGGTAAATCGGCGTGAGGCTGTCCGGCAACGGCGCTTCGGCACTCACCACGCGGTAGCGCGGATGCACCATCTCCAATCCCCAGAAACCGCCGCGCACTTCGCCCAATGCACGGATCAGATTGCCCTCGGCAAACTGTTTGGCCTGGCTGCCGTAAAAATTGATGAAACGCAGGCCGATCTCGCCGCCACTGTCGTCACGAATGCGCGCAATCAGCGCCCGGCGCGGCTTGTACTGGGCCTCGCAATGGGTAACCACGCCCTGCACCTGGGTGGCTCGGCCCGGCAGGGCATCGGCAATGGCAGTGATGCGGGTTTCATCTTCGTAGCGCAGCGGCAGGTGCAGGATCAAATCCGCCGCGCTATGCAATCCCAGCTTGGCGAACACCGGAGGCAGCGCGCTAAGCGCCGCGACGGGCTTGGCGCGCCGCGCCGGTTTGGGCAACGCAGCCAATCAGTCCAGCACCATTACCCCGTCGGCCTCGACATCGGCGCCGCGCGGCAGTGCCGCCACCCCCACCGCGGCGCGCGCCGGGTAGGGTTCGTTGAAATATTCAGCCATGATCTGGTTCACCTTGGCGAAGTGGCTCAGATCGGTGAGAAACACATTCAGCTTGACCACATCAGCCAGACTGCCGCCAGCGGCCTCGGCCACTGCCTGCAGATTCTGAAACACGCGGTGAATCTGCGCCTCCGTGCTCTCGACCATCTGCATGGTGGCGGGATCGAGGCCAATCTGGCCGGACAGATAGACCGTATTGCCGACTTTCACCGCCTGCGAGTAGGTGCCAATCGCGGCGGGTGCGGCGTCGGTGCGGATGATGTGTTTGCTCATGAGCGTTCCTGTTGGATTTGAATTTTGGTGACTGCCTACCCGCAAAACTACTGCGTCTGCACGCGTCCATCCTTGCGGTTTTTCACGCGCATGATGCGCACTACTTCGGGCAGAACCCGCAAGCTGCGCATGATGCGCGCCAGGTGCATGCGCTGTTCCACCTGCAAAGTGAAATAGATGGTGGTGTACTGGCTGCCGTCCTCTTCCTCCATCGCCACATTGTCGATGTTGGAGCCTTCGTCAGCGATAACCGCCGCCAATTTGGCCAGCACGCCGCGCTGGTTGAGCACGATGAGCTTGATGTTGACGTCGAACATTTTAGTCAGCCCCGGCTCCCACTCAACGTCCAGCCATTTGTCCGGATCGTCGCGGTAGTGCTTGATGGAGGGGCAATCATGGGTATGGATCACCAAGCCCTGGTCGGACTTGATGAAACCGATAATGGGGTCACCCGGTATCGGATGGCAACATTTGGCCAGCTGCACCGCTACCCCTTCGGAGCCGCGGATAGCGATGGCCCCATGGGGGCGCTGCACCGGCTGGCCGCTTTCCTGCGCCAGCAGCTGGCGTGCCACCACCACGTTAAGGCGCTTGCCCAGACCGATATCGGTGAGGACTTCCACGCGCTCCTTGCCGGTTTCCTTGTACAGACGCTCCCAGCAACTGGCCTGGATTTTACTCGGGTCGGCCCCCAGCGCGCGCAGCGCCTGATCGAGCAGACGCTCGCCGAGCTGGGCCGATTCTTCGGCGTGCATGGTACGCAGATAGTGGCGAATATGCGCACGCGCTTTGCCGGATACCACAAAATTGATCCACGCAGGGTTGGGCCAGGCATTGGGTGAAGTCAACACCTCCACCTGGTCGCCGTTGCGCAGCTGGATACGCATCGGCATCAGTTCGCCATTTACCTTGACCGCCGTGCAATGATTACCGACATCGGTGTGCACGGCGTAGGCAAAATCCACCGCCGTGGCGCCGCGCGGCAGCGAGAGTATCTTGCCCTTGGGGGTGAATACATACACCTCATCCGGGAACAGATCCACCTTGATGTGCTCCAGAAATTCTGCCGAGTCACCGCTGCCTTCCTGGATTTCCAGCAGCGACTGCAGCCACTGGTGGGTTTTTTGCTGCACCTCGTTGATGCTGGTGTCGCTGCTCTTGTACAGCCAGTGCGAGGCCACGCCCGCCTCCGCCAGCTTGTGCATTTCCTGGGTGCGAATCTGGATCTCGATAGGGGTGCCGAACGGGCCGAACAGCGTGGTATGCAGCGACTGGTAGCCGTTGGCCTTGGGAATGGCAATATAGTCCTTGAATTTGCCGGGGATGGGCTTGTACAGACTATGCATGCAGCCCAGCGCCAGATAGCAGGCCGGAATATCGTCGACCAGCACGCGAAAGCCGTAGATGTCGAATACCTCGGAAAATGCCAGGGATTTTTCCTGCATTTTCTTGTAGATGCTATACAGATGCTTCTCGCGCCCGCTGACCAGGGCATGGATATTGGCGCCGGCGAGCTTGCCCTGGATCGCCTCGCGCACTTTTTCCACTACTTCCTTGCGGTTGCCGCGCGCAGCCTTGACCGCCTTGGCCAGCACGCGGTAACGGTTGGGGTGGAGGTTTTGAAAGCACAGATCTTCCAGTTCCTGGTAGATGCTGTTGAGCCCGAGCCGGTTGGCAATCGGGGCGTAGATGTCGAGCGTTTCCTGGGCGATGCGGCGCCGCTTTTCAGCAGCCATCGACCCCAGCGTGCGCATGTTGTGCAGGCGGTCAGCCAGCTTGATGAGTATGACGCGCACATCGCGCGCCATGGCCAGCAGCATTTTGCGGAAGTTTTCTGCCTGCGCGTGTTCCTCGGTCTGGAACTCCATCTTATCCAGCTTGGACACGCCATCCACCAGTTCCGCCACGGATTTACCGAAGCGCGCGCTGATTTCGTCCTTGGTGGTGGGCGTGTCTTCCACCACATCGTGCAACAACGCGGCCATCAAGGCCTGCGGGTCGAGATGCCACTGCGCCAGTATCCCCGTTACCGCAACCGGGTGGTGGATATACGCCTCGCCGCTCTTGCGGAACTGACCGCTGTGCGCGGCACGGCTGTATTCGAACGCAGCAGTGACCTGGCGGATGTCGTCAGGCTTGAGGTAGGCCAGCTCTGCGCCAATTTCCTCGAGTTCCGGCATGGGCAGAAGTGATCAGGCACGCCCGCGATTGAGGATTTCCCTGCCTACTTTGCCGGCAGCGATTTCCTTCAATGCCACCACGGTAGGCTTGTCGCGCCCGGCTTCGACCAGCGGCGTATGGCCATTGGCAATCTGACGCGCGCGAATGGTGGCGACCAGGGTCAATTCAAAACGGTTGGTGATGTTGTTGATGCAATCGTCAACGGTAATACGCGCCATGGTGAAATCCTCAAGGGTTGAATTGGTGAAACAGGGACGCATATCGCGCCAGTTGCCGGGTGACCTGCAAACGCCGGGTACGAAACAGCGCACACAGGTCCGCCACTGCCTCGGCAAAATCGTCATTGATAATAACATAGTCAAACTCGCTGACATGGCTGATATCCTCGCGCGCTGCGGCCATGCGCCGCGCGATCACCTCGGCGCTGTCCTGGCCGCGTCCGGTCAGGCGCTGGTGCAGGGCCTCCAGCGAAGGCGGCACGATAAACACGCCGATCGCCTCGGCGAACAGGCGCCGCACCTGGGCTGCGCCCTGCCAGTCTATCTCCAGCAGAATATCGTCGCCCGCCGCCATCGCCTCGCGTATCCAGCGCTCCGATGTGCCGTAATAGTTTCCGTACACTTCGGCGCTCTCCAGAAACTCACCAGCCTCGAGCAGGGCGATGAATTTTTCCTTGCTGACAAAATGATAGTCGCGCCCATCCACCTCGCCGGGGCGCGGTGCGCGCGTGGTGTAAGAGATGGACAGGCGCACCTGCCCATCGCGTGCCAGCAATTCGCGCACCAGACTGGTTTTGCCTGCCCCTGAAGGCGCGGCGACAACAAACAGACTTCCCGGGATCATCTCCACTCCTTATTCCAGATTTTGTACCTGCTCGCGCATCTGCTCGATCAGCACCTTGAGCTCCATTGCCACCTGGGTGGTCTCCACGCTCACCGACTTGGAACCTAGCGTATTGGCCTCGCGGTTCAGCTCCTGCATGAGGAAATCCAGGCGTTTGCCGGCCGCACCGCCCGCGTCGAGAATACGCCGCACCTCTCGAATGTGCACACCGAGGCGCGACAGCTCTTCGTCCACATCTATTTTCTGTGCGAACAGCGCGATTTCCTGACGGATGCGTTCATCATCCGCGCTGCCCAGCGCCTCGATAAAGCGCTGCGCCAGCTTGTCCTGGTAAACGCGCACCAGTTCCGGCAGGCGCGGAGCAACGCGGGCGATGTGCGCCTCCATCTGCGCCGCACGCTCCAGCAGGTGCGCACGCAGCTTGGCACCTTCACGCTGACGGCTGGCAATAAACTCGACCAGCACCGTGTCGAGCAGTTGCAGGCAGGGCTGGGTCAGATCCTGGCTGGCCACCGGGTCATCCAGCATACCCGGCCAGCGCAGTACCTCGGCCACACTCATTTGCAGCGCACCCGGCATATGCCGGGTTACCACCTCGCCCAGTCCGTTCAGGCGCTCCAGCAAGACCAGATTCAACTGTAATTCGCGATCTGCACCCGCGCTGCTGCCCAGTGTCACACGGCATTCCAGCTTGCCGCGCTGGACATGCTGGGCGATGCGCTCGCGCAACTGCGGCTCGATGGCCCGGAATTCGTCGCCGCAGCGGAAATGGATTTCCAGATAGCGCGAGTTCACCGAGCGCAGATCCAGGCTCAGATGCAGTCCGGCGTAGTGCACAGACCCCGCCGCGTAACCTGTCATGCTTGATATCATTTGGGTACCCACTAAACTTTCTTTACTTTGTTGCCGTTAATCGCACACAATTCGGTTCAAAACTTCGGCGGGATGCGCCATTAAACCAATACAACAAACCCGCATGGTACATCGCTGATTCATGGCTGCTCAACCCAACTACGCTCTGCCCAATGGCTATCTGCTGATGGACTACCGCATCGTGCGCAAAATCGGCGGCGGAGGTTTCAGTCTGGTTTATCTGGCCTACGACAGCAATGACCAGCCTGTGGCAATCAAGGAGTACATGCCCGGCAGCCTGGTCAAACGCGGCGAAAACGACCAGGTCGAACCCATCACCCAGGAAAATGCCAACGCCTTCCGCTATGGCATGAAATGTTTTTTTGAGGAAGGCCGCTCGCTGGCGCGCATTCTTCATCCCAACGTGGTACGTGTGGAGAATTTTTTCCGCGCCAATGACACCGTATACATGGTGATGCGCTACGAACGCGGTAAAACCCTGCAGGATCACATCCGCGCGCATCGCGGCGAAGTGCGCGAAGGCTTCATTCGGCGCGTGTTTGCCGAGTTGCTCAACGGCCTGCGCGAGGTGCATACCCAAAAGCTGCTGCACCTGGACATCAAACCCTCCAACATCTATATCCGCATGGACGGCTCACCAGTGCTGATTGATTTCGGTGCCGCACGTCAGACACTTACCCTCGATCAGCCCAAGCTGGCACCGATGTATACGCCAGGTTTTGCAGCGCCGGAACAGTACACCGACCAGACCATGCTGGGGCCGTGGACCGACATCTACAGCGTGGGCGCCAGCCTGTATGCGTGTCTGGCCGGATTTGCACCCCAGGCAGCCGACGCGCGCCTGATCAGCGACAAACTGGCCGCCGCGCGCTCGACCTGGACAGACGATTACTCCGAGAGTCTGCTGGAAATCATAGATGGCTGTCTCCAGCTGGACTACATGGCGCGTCCGCAAAGCGTTTTCACCCTGCAAAAAGCACTACTGGATCCTCCCCCACCGCTCAGCAAAAAGCGCAAAATAATGGCTAGCCTGCGCAAGACACTCAACCGCGAAATTTTCTGATTCTGGTGTAAGGGTAACAGCATGCGTTTTTCCATCTATCAGGCAAGCCGTCAGGGTGGCCGTAACTATAATCAGGATCGGGTTGCCTATTCCTACAGCCGCGATGCCCTGCTGATGGTGGTCGCCGACGGCATGGGCGGCCATTCGCATGGCGAGCTGGCGGCACAGATTACCGTTCAGACCCTCGCGGAAACCTTCCAGCGCAATGCCCGTCCCAAGCTCAATGACCCGGCTGCATTCCTGCACGGCGCACTGGAACGCGCGCACCAGGCCATCAACGACCACTCGCGCGCACATAATCTGCCCGAAATACCGCATACCACCTGCGTGGCTTGTGTACTCCAGGATGACACTGCCTGGTGGGCGCATGCGGGCGATTCCCGGCTCTATCTCTATGGCGACAACGGCCTGGTGACGCGCACCCGCGATCACTCCACCGTGCAACAATTATGCGATGACGGTTTCATCACCCAGGAAGAGATGAAAATCCACCCCGACCGCAACAAAATTTACAACTGCCTGGGCGGACACATGCCACCCAAGGTGGAAGTCTCGCGCCCCATACCGCTATCCGAGCACGACATCATCCTGCTCTGCACCGACGGCCTGTGGGGGGCACTCACCGAAGAGCAGATCGCCGCCACGCTGCGCGCTTTCCCTCTGGCACGTGCAGTCGAATTTTTGATGGATCACGCAGAGCTGCGCGCTGGCCATACCGGTGATAACCTGTCTGCGGTTGCCATGACCTGGGGCGCGCTGGGCGAACCCGGCAGCCAGTCGGTGTCCACCCTGTCCATGCCGGTCAATACCTTCACCACCAAGATGGACGACTTCCCTGCGGCACCGTCTGATCTGGCCGAAGACGAGGTCGAGCGCGCCATTGCCGAAATCCAGAACGCCATCAAAAAATACTCGGGAAAATAAACAATGAACGTCAGTCGTCCCAGCCAACGCCGCCCCGATCAGTTACGCAACATTCAATTCACCCGCCACTACACCAAACACGCAGAAGGCGCGGTACTGGTCGAGTGCGGCGATACCAAGGTGATTTGCACCGCCAGCGTAGTGGAAAAAGTCCCTGCCTTTCTGAAAGGCAAAAACCAGGGCTGGCTGACCGCCGAATACGGCATGCTGCCGCGTTCAACCGGCAGCCGCATGGACCGCGAAGCAGCACGCGGCAAACAATCCGGCCGCACCCAGGAAATCCAGCGTCTGATCGGGCGCTCTCTGCGCGCTGCGGTGGATCTGGACAAGCTCGGCGAGCGCACCCTGCACATAGACTGCGACGTCATCCAGGCTGACGGCGGCACACGCACCGCCTCCATCACCGGGGCCTTCGTTGCCGTGCACGATGCCATTGGCACGCTGCTGGCGCGCAACCTGCTCACCGAATCGCCAATCCGCGATTTTGTTGCAGCCATTTCGGTCGGCATCTACCAGGGCGTACCCGTGCTCGACCTCGACTATCTGGAAGATTCCGGCTGCGATACCGACATGAACGTGGTCATGACCGGGCGCGGCGGGCTGATTGAAGTACAAGCTACCGCCGAAGGCGAAACTTATTCGCGCGCTGAATTGAACGCACTGCTGGATCTGGCCGACAGCGGCATCCGTCAGCTGATCGCGTTGCAAAAGCAGGCGCTGGAGATATAGCGTCACTCACGATCCGCGAGCCGGAATGGCAACGCATCTGTTCGGAATGGATAACATGCAAAAACTCGTCATCGCCAGCAACAACCCCGGCAAACTGCGCGAAATCAGCCGCATTATCGCCCCGCTGGGATTCGAAGCCGTGCCGCAATCCGCCTATGACGTGCCGGAGGCGGAAGAACCTTTTGTCACTTTTGTCGAGAACTGCATCGCCAAGGCACGCCACGCCGCATACCTCACCGGCCTGCCGGCGCTGGCTGACGACTCCGGCATCTGCGTGGATGCCCTTGGGGGTGCGCCCGGCGTGTATTCCGCGCGCTACGCCGGCGAACCCAAATCCGACCAGCGCAATAATGAAAAACTGATTGCTGCGCTCGCCGGACAGAGCAACCGTCGCGCTCACTATTACTGCGTCATCGTCTACCTGCGCCACGCCGACGATCCGCAACCGCTGATTGCCGAAGGCAGCTGGCACGGTGAAATCATCGACACCCCGCGCGGCGAGAGTGGTTTCGGTTATGACCCTTACTTTTTAGTGCCTGAACTGGGCAAGACCGGTGCCGAACTGACGCCGGACGAGAAAAATGCGATCAGTCACCGCGGCAAGGCGCTGCTACAACTGGTGGACAAACTGCGCGCCGGTCAGTAACACAGTTCATCAGCGGACAATCACGCTTCTAAATCAGTCAACTCGTTCAAGTCAAACCCCCACTGCTGCGAGTCTTCCAGGTTGGCGATACTGTCCGTCGATTTCGACAAATCAACCAGTTCCGACTTGATACGCAAATTCGAACGGGTGGAGAAAAACACCTTGACCACCGGCGTGAGCAAGCCCTTTTCGGTCTGCTCCATCACCACGCCCAGGCGCCCTGATTTAAGCTTCACCAGCGTACCTGCGGGATAGATACCTACTGTTTTGACGAACGCGCGGAAAACAGTCTCGTCAAAGCGGCCATCTTTCCATTCGGTCATTTTGCGGATGGCTTCACCCGGCGCCCAACCCGCCTTGTAGCACCGGTTCGAAGTGATGGCATCGTACACATCGCACACTGCACCCATACGTGCGTACAGGCTCAGCGCCTCACCGGAGAGCCGGTCAGGATAGCCTGTCCCGACGACGGTCTCGTGATGATGCAAACACACGTCCAACGTCATATCGCTCACATCGGGACAGCTCCTGAGCAACTCCCAGCCCTTTTTCGGGTGTGCCTTGACGATAGTAAACTCTTCATCCGTCAGGCGTCCTGGCTTGTTTAATATGCTACTTGGAATGGCCATCTTGCCCACGTCATGTAACAAGCCCGCCATCCCGACTTCATTCAAAATGGCGCCTTCCAAGCCTAACTGGCGGCCCAGGGCAATCATCAAGGCACACACGGCGACCGAGTGCAAATAAGTGTAATTATCGGCATTCTTCAGGCGCGCGAGGCTGAGCAACGCATCCGAATTACGCGCAATCGACTGGTTGATCTCCTCTACCAGAGTAACCACCTGCTCCACCTTGATGGCATTTCCCATGCGTGCTTCGCCGAACATGGAGACCACAGCCTGCGCAGCTTTGGCGTGTATCTTCCTGGCGCGCACCAGTTCATCCTGTAGAGCAGCACGCGGTAGGGCTTTTTCTTTTGTACTCTTGGCTACCAGCTGAAACGTGTTTTCTACGAGCGCATTGGCTGTATCGGTAGTGACTGTATGGACAATCGCTTCTACATCCAGCCCCTTGCTGATGTCGATCCATACCTCCTTCACACCACACTGCATGAGGGTATTGAAATCCGCTTGATCGGAGAGCTTGAACGATTTCTTCCAGAACGGATGATCCATCCAGCTACCGCAGATTTCGTGAATGAACATCCCCAGGCGCACATCTCGTATATTTATTTTTTTCCGCATAATCGATTATCGGCAAAACTTTGGCTGGCTTTAAATAATGTGGAATAAATGCACAGTCTAGCGTTTCGCTGTCCTATAAATCCACTCTGCACCCGACAGTCGTGGCCTCATCCCGCATCGGCGGTACAATTCCGCCCATGACCGTCCTGCCGCTTGAATTCCGCCTCGCCGCGCTGCCACCGCTGGCGCTGTATATCCATATTCCATGGTGCATAAAAAAATGTCCGTATTGCGACTTCAATTCGCATACGGCGCGCGACGCATTGCCGGAGGCGCGTTATATCGAGGCGCTCACGCGCGATCTGGAATCGGCGCTGCCGCTGATCTGGGGACGCGGCATCCACTCCATTTTCTTCGGCGGCGGCACGCCCAGCCTGTTTTCTGCTGCGGGGATCGACGCTATCCTCAGCATGGTGCGCACGCTGACCAGACTCGATCACTTTGCCGAGATCACGCTGGAAGCCAACCCCGGTACGGTGGAAGCAGAGAAATTCGCGGGCTTCAAGGCGGCGGGGGTGAACCGCCTGTCGCTGGGCGTCCAGAGTTTCAACCCCGGCCACTTGCGCGCGCTAGGGCGTATCCATGACGACCGGGAAGCGCATCGCGCGGTGGAGATTGCCGCATCCACGTTCGATAATTTCAACCTCGATTTGATGTACGCGCTGCCCGGGCAAACCCTGCAGCAGGCGCAGCACGATGTGGATACGGCGCTGAGCTACGCGCCGCCGCACCTGTCGTGCTACCACCTCACGCTGGAACCGAACACACCGTTTCACGCCGCGCCGCCGCCGTTGCCGGACGACGATCTGTCGGCCGACATGCAGATGATGGTGGAAGCCACCCTGGCCAGTGCGGGCTATCAGCATTACGAAACCTCCGCCTTCGCCCGGCCGCGGCGCCAGTGCCGGCACAACCTGAATTACTGGCAATTTGGCGACTATCTCGGCATCGGCGCAGGAGCGCACGGCAAACTGTCGTTCCACGACCGCATCATCCGCCAGATGCGCCACAAGCACCCGCGCGAATATATGGAACACGCGCTGGCGGGCAATCCGATACAGAGCGCGCAGGAGGTCGCGCGCGCCGATCTGCCGTTTGAATTCATGATGAATGCGCTGCGCCTGACCGAGGGCTTTGACACGGCGCTGTTCACCGAACGCACCGGGCTGCCGATTACCGCCGCGCAGACCGCACTGGATGAGGCGGAACGGCGCGGGCTGATCGTTCGCGACCACTTGCGCATCGCGCCGACGCAGACCGGGCGGCGTTTTCTCAACGACCTGCTGGGATTGTTTCTGCCATGAACCCCGCGGTGACGCCACTGCAAACCGGGCTGCTGATCGCCACGCTGGGCGTGCTGGCATGGTCGGGGATTCATCCCTACGATTATTTCACCTGGCTGCTGGAAGTGGCGCCGGTGCTGATTGCGCTGCCGCTGCTGATTGCCACACGCAAGACTTTCCCGCTCACGCCGCTGGTCTACGTGCTGATTGCGTTGCATTGCGCGATCCTGATGGTGGGCGGCCATTACACCTACGCGCAGGTGCCGCTGTTCAACTGGCTGCGCGAGACTTTTGATCTCGCGCGCAATCACTATGACCGCGTCGGGCATTTTGCGCAGGGTCTGGTGCCGGCGCTGGTGGCGCGGGAAATCCTGCTGCGGCGCACGCCGTTGCAACGCGGCAAGATGCTGTTTTTTCTGGTGGTGTGCGTGTGCCTGGCCATCAGCGCGACCTATGAAATGATTGAGTGGGGCGTGGCTGAAGCCAGCGGCAGCAATGCGGTGGCCTTTCTCGCCACCCAGGGCGATATATGGGACACGCAAAAGGATATAGCCTGGGCGCTGCTGGGCAGCGTCCTGGGACAGCTGGGGCTGGCGCGCCTGCATGACCGCCAGCTGCGCGCCTTGACAGGCACATACCGGTCGGTATGATGCGTCCAATGAGCAGCGTTGAACCTGCCTTCCAGGTACGGCTGGGGGGTGGCAGGCCGCATGCGTCAATGCGCTGCAGCGCGCACAAAATAACGGTGTAATCCGTGCCGACACGGATTGTGCGGCAGCCAGCTCATTTACCATATCCACACGCTGAAAGCCTGACACCATGACCGATCCCGTCCACCGCCCACGCACCCTTGCACCGCCACCACTGGTCTATGCCGTCGGGCTGATCGCGTCGTGGTGGCTGGAGCAGCGCTTCCCGCTGGGTTTCGGCGTTACCCCGCTATTGCATACGCTGGGCTGGGCCGCCGTGGGGCTGGGCGGCGCACTGATGCTGTGGGCGGCGTTCACCATCTGGCGCCATCACACCACGGTGAATCCCTACAAAGGCGCATCCGAACTGGTGACCAGCGGGCCTTTTGCCTTCTCGCGCAACCCGATTTATCTCGCCGACGTGATGATCTATCTAAGTGTGATGCTGCTCATCGGCAGCTTTTGGCCGCTGGTATTCGCGCCGCTGGTGTGGGTCATCATGCGCTATGGCGTGATCGCCCACGAAGAAGCCCACCTGCGCGCCAAATTCGGCGCGCCCTATAACGACTACTGCGCCCGTGTGCGGCGCTGGATTTAACGACACCGCCATGCGCGCCATTTTCTTCGCCCCACTGTTGCTACTCGCGCTGTCGGCATGCAGCCGACCCGCCCAGCCGCCTGCACCATTGCAACCCGCGCTGGTATATACCGTAACTGCAGCCGGCAACGGCCAGGCCGGGGTGTATTCCGGCGAGGTACACGCGCGCCGCGAAGCGGAGCTGGGCTTCCGCGTCGGCGGCAAGGTCACTGCGCGGCTGGTAGACCTAGGCAGCACGGTCAAGCCCGGCCAGATTCTCGGCCGGCTCGACCCGCAGGACGCGCAGTTCGCTACCGCCCAGGCGCGCGCACAACTGGCCGGGGCAGAATCGGAGGCCGCCAATGCCGCCAGCGAACTGGCACGCGCGCAACAGCTGGTGGCGCAGAAATTTCTCAGCCAGGCGGCGCTGGATGCGCGCATCAATGCCGACAAGACGGCGCGCGCCAGGCTGGCGGCCATGCGCGCCCAGTTCAACATCAGCGCCAACCAGTCGCGCTACACCGCGCTGACCGCCGATGCGGCAGGGGTGGTGAGCGCCGTCAATTTCGAGGCGGGACAGGTAGTGAGCGCCGGCCAGCCGGTGCTGCGCGTGGCTTATGCGGGCGACAAGGAAGTCCAGGTGCGCGTGGGCGAAGCGCAGGCGCGCCAGCTCAAAACGGGCGCACCCGTGCCGGTACAACTGTGGGCGGCGCCTGGCAAAACCTATGCCGGAGTGATCCGCGAAGTCGCCCCCGCAGCCGATGAGAACCGCACCTACCTGGTGAAAGTCACCCTCAAGGATGCCGATGACGCGGTCAGGCTGGGCATGAGCGCCACTGCCGCGTTTTCCGCAGCGGACGCCAGCGCCCGCAGCATCGCCCTGCCCCCCGGCGCCTTGTTCCAGCAGGGGCAACAGCCTGCGGTGTGGGTGGTCAACGCCCGGCATCAGCTTAGCGCGGTCCCGGTTGAAGTCGTGCAATACCGCAGCAACGCCATTCTGGTGCGCGGCGCGCTGCCCGCAGGCAGCCAGGTGATTGCCGCGGGCGCACACAAGCTGCTGGCCGGCCAGAAAATCCAGCCCGTGCCCTATGACGGGGTTTCCCCCGTGGGCGCCGGGAGCCGCGCGTGAGCCGGTTCAACCTGTCGGAATGGGCACTCGCACACCGCAATTTCGTTCTCTACCTGATGGCGCTGTTCACCATTCTCGGTGTACTCGCCTACGGCAAGCTGGGGCAGTCGGAAGATCCGCCGTTCACCTTCAAGGTGATGCTGGTGCAGGCCTACTGGCCCGGCGCCAGCGCCAGGGAAATGGAACAGCTGGTCGCCAACCCCATCGAAAAGGCGCTGCTGGAATCGCCCTACATCGACACGGTAAAAAGTTTTTCCCGCCCCGGTTCGACACAGCTTTTTGTCAGCGGCAAGGATGCGACCCCCGCGCGCGACATTCCGGACATGTTCTACCAGGTGCGCAAGCGTGTCGGCGACATCCGGGGCTCGCTGCCGCAAGGCGTGACCGGCCCGTTTTTCAACGATGAATTTGGCGAAACCTACGGCAATGTGTTCGCGCTGACCGGCGACGGTTTCAGCCTGGCACAGCTGCGCGATACGGCCGACAGGCTGCGCAAGGAATTGCTGCGCGTGCCGGGGGTGGCCAAGGTGGACGTGATCGGCGTGCAGGATGAAAAGATTTACGTCGAGCTATCCAACCAGAAGCTCGCCAATCTGGGATTCAACCCCAGCGAGATCATCACTGCGCTGCAAGCCTGGAACGCGATGAGTCCCGCAGGCAGCTTCGAGACCGCAACCGATCGCATCTATCTGCGCCCGAACGGACGTTTCCAGAGCGTCGAACAAATCCGCGACCTGCCCATCAGCGTAGGCAAGCGCACCGTGCTGCTGAAAGACATCGCCGAGGTCAAGCGCGGCTACGCCGATCCGGCACAGCCCGAAATGCGCTATGAAGGCACCCCGGCGATTGGCATTGGCGTATCCATGCAGGCGGGCGGCGACATCATCGCACTCGGCAAGCATCTCGATGCCGACATCGGCCGCATCAGGGCGCAGCTCCCGGCGGGACTGGTGCTGCACCGGGTAAACGACCAGCCGCGGGCTGTGCGCGCCTCGATCAGCGTGTTCCAGCGCTCCGTGGCGGAGGCGGTGATCATCGTGCTGGCGGTGAGTTTTTTCAGCCTCGGCCTGCGCGCCGGCACGGTGGTGGCACTGTCCATCCCGCTGGTGCTGGCAGCAACCTTCTTCTTCATGAACATCTTCGACGTCGGCCTGCACAAAATTTCGCTCGGCGCACTCATCGTGGCGCTCGGCCTGCTGGTGGACGACGCCATCATCGCGGTGGAAATGATGTCGGTGAAAATGGAGCAGGGCTTCGACCGTATCCAGGCAGCCAGCGCCACTTACGCCACCACGGCGTTTCCCATGCTCACCGGCACGCTGATCACTGCCGCCGGATTTTTGCCGATTGCCACGGCGCAATCCACCGTCGGCGAATACACGCGCTCGCTGTTCGAGGTGGTGACCATTGCATTGCTGCTGTCGTGGCTGGCGGCGGTCGTGGTCATCCCCTATCTGGGCTACAAGCTGCTGCCCAACCCGCACCAGGGCGAAGCCAAGTCCGGCCGTTTTGCCGGCTTGCGACGCAGGATGCAGGCGGTCAGCGCACGCCAGCACGCGTTGGGAGAGATGTTCTACCATCGCTTTCGCGATGTGGTGACGTGGTGCGTGACCCGGCGCAAGACCGTGATCCTGATCACGCTGCTGGTGTTCATCGGCGCGGTGTTCAGCTTCAAATTCGTGCAGAAGCAGTTCTTCCCCGACGCCACCCGGCTGGAGCTTCTGGTCGATCTGAAACTGCCGGAAGGCAGCTCCCTGACCGCCACCCGGCACCAGGTCGTCAAGCTGGAGCGCTGGCTCAACCAGCACAAAACCGGGGTGGTCAATTATGTGGCTTATGTCGGCAGCGGCTCGCCGCGCTTCTATCTGCCGTTGGACCAGCAGTTACCCGCAGCCAACTTTGCCCAGTTTGTCATTACCACCAAAAACATCGAAACCCGCGAACATCTGCGCAGCCAGCTCATCACCCTGCTCGACGGCGCCGAATTCGCCGCGCTGCGCGGACGCGTGCTGCGTCTGGAAAACGGCCCGCCGGTTGGGTTTCCGGTGCAGTTCCGCATCTCCGGCGATAATTTCGATACCTTGCGCAGCATCGCCGGGCAGATGGCTGCCAGCATGCGCGCCAACCCCAATCTGCGTAACGTGCAGATGGACTGGGGCGATCGCTCCAAGGCGATCTTCCTCGACGTGGACCCGGCCCGGGCACAGGCGCTGGGGGTAACCCAGCAGGGGCTGTCGCAGGCTTTGCAGACAGCCCTCCAGGGTGCCGGGGTCACCACCTACCGCGAACGCGACCAGCTCATCGAAGTGGTATTGCGCGGCGCACCGCTGGAGCGCGAACACGTGAGCCTGCTTGCCAACCTCAACGTACCCACCGCCAGCGGGCGCACCGTGCCGCTATCGCAGATTGCCACGCTGCGCTACGGGCTGGAGGACGGCCTGATCTGGAAGCGCAACCGCGTACCCACCATCACCGTGATGGGCGATATTTACAGCACGATTCAGGCACCGACGGTATCCGCTCAGCTTGAGCCGCAGATGGATAAAATTCGCGCCACGCTGCCGCTCGGCTATCGCCTGGAAACCGGCGGAGCGACGGAAGAAAGCGCCAAGGCCAATGTCTCCATCAGCGCCGGGCTGCCGATTTTCCTGGTAGTGGTGCTGACCCTGCTGATGCTGCAGTTGCAGAGCTTCCAGCGCGTGGTGATGGTGCTGCTGACCGCACCGCTCGGTCTGATCGGCGTGGCGATGGCGCTGCTGCTGTCCAATCGTCCGTTCGGCTTTGTCGCCATGCTGGGCACGCTCGCGCTCACCGGCATGATCATGCGCAATTCGGTTATCCTGATCGACCAGATTGAACGCAATATCCGCGAAGGCCAGACGCCGTGGGACGCCATTATCGAAGCTGCGGTACGCCGTTTTCGCCCGATCATGCTCACCGCCATGGCCGCCATACTGGCGATGATTCCATTGTCGGGCGACGTGTTTTTCGGGCCCATGGCCACCGCCATCATGGGCGGCCTGTTCATCGCCACGACATTGACCCTGCTGTTCCTGCCCGCGCTGTACGCGGCCTGGTTCCGCGTTAAACACCCCTGAACAGGTCAACATCCTGAAAACACTATTCAGCCACAGAGGACACAGGGCGCACAGAGTAAAATCAAAGCATTGCCGCAAATCCTGCGGGTCAAAAAACCGGCTGGATTGGTTTCATCTCTGTGTTCTCTGTGGCTAAAGATTTTTTAAGGGACTTATCATGAGCAATCACAGTTGCGATCACGATCCTGCAGGACACCCCATTCCCGGCAGCATCGGCATTCCGCGCCAGGGCGAATTCGACCCGGCAGCATTCGAGCGGGCCGTCACCGATTTGTTGCGCGCCTGCGGTGTCAGCCCGGACAGCACCCATACCGGCAAAACCGCCCAGCGCGTGCGCGAACTGTGGCAGAAGCGTCTGCTCGGCGGTTACGCCATCGACCCCGCCGAGGCGCTGGGCGAAGGCTTCGAAGACAGCCGCCAGGACATGGTGGTGGTGCGCGGCATTGCCATCCACGGCGTGTGCCCGCATCACCTCGTACCGTTTCGCGGCGTGGCGCACGTGGCCTACATCCCCGGCGGACGCCTGCACGGTTTCGGCCGCATCGCCCGGCTGGTGGACGCCATCGGCCATCGCTTCACCTACCAGGAATGGATGACGCGCGACATCGCCGAGGCGCTGATGACCCACGGCCAGGCGCTGGGTGCGGCGTGCATCATCGAAGCCGAACAGCTATGCCTGCTGCTCGGAGAAGACCGGCGCGGCGACGAGCGAGTCGTCACGCAGGCGTTTACCGGCTGTTTTGACACCAGCCACCAGACGCGCAACGAGTTTTTGCGCGCGCTGCAGGGTTGAAAATATTTTCGGAATTTAGCGTGAGAAGCGCGGGGCCTGGAGCCCCTAACGACATAAAACAGTCGGTCGCATTCAAGCCGAGTTGACGCTCTTCTGAAATCGCGAGCTGTAACTTTTAAAGTAAAAATCTAGCCGTCGAAGCGATGGAGTCTTTACTTAACTTAGTTCACAATAGGCGTTTAGAAAATAAACGCTATATAGCGATTATCAGTGATCAGGATTAACCTACATCATGGCTAGCTCTGAACAACTCAAGGCGCTTATCAAGTCTCACATCAGCCACGACGATGGGCACTTCTATTCCGTCGCAATGCAGGTGGCTGCGCATGAGGCCAAGCTAGGACATGGCAAGCTGGCCGAAGAACTGCGCGATATGATCGACGCGGCCAAGACGCGGATCGGGCAAGACCCTACCGGGAAGCTGGTGCCCATCGGCAGCGCGGCCAAGCCGCGGGGTGAGCTTGCGAATCTGCTTACAGTCACTTACCCGGCGAACCGGCTCGGCGACATGGTGCTTGATGAGCTGGCCTCCAACCAATTGCAGCGCATCATCAAAGAGCAACGCTCGCTGGCTCGAATCAAGGAGCATGGACTCTCCCCGCGTCGCAAACTACTTCTGGTAGGCCCTCCAGGGACCGGCAAAACGATGACGGCATCCGCGTTGGCGGGCGAGTTGGGCATCCCACTGTTTCTAGTGCGTCTCGATTCGCTGATCACCAAGTTTATGGGCGAGACGGCGGCCAAGCTGCGACAGGTTTTTGATGCCATTGCCGATCTTCGAGGTGTCTATTTCTTCGATGAGTTCGATGCCATCGGATCGCAGCGCGGCATGGCCAACGACGTGGGCGAAATTCGCCGTGTGCTGAACAGCTTCCTGCAGATGATCGAGCATGACCAATCCAACAGCCTGATCATCGCTGCAACCAACCACCCAGAAGTCCTCGACTATGCGCTATTTCGGCGTTTTGATGACGTGGTGGAGTACCACCTGCCTACACCTGCGCAGACTCTTGATTTAATTCGATCGCGCCTGGGGCCGTTTACTCCCAAGCCGTTCAAGAAAGACGGTCTGTCCGAGCAAGCCGAGGGTTTGAGCTACGCAGAGATTTGCCGCGCCGTGGACGAGTCCATCAAGGACGCGATCATGCATGATCAATCCAGGGTGCAACGTGCCGAGCTGGGGCGTGCGTTAGAGGCGCGTCGCCTCATCAGTACAAGGCTGGCCCAGAGCAACAAGTACATGCCAAACCATGCCGGATCAAGCACACGATAAGCGACAGCATCTCTTACTCAGGAATACATCCCAAGCGAAGCCGTTTACCGCGCACTCGCCGAAGGGGAGCAGTAAACCGTTGCTGCCACAACTGGACAGGGCTCAACACGGCGCCGCACTTCTTACGGAGCTGGAGGCCTTGCTCCCGGTTGCGGAAGAAGCCAAGCTGCGCCAGCAGGAAATCGGCCTGGAAGCCGGTCTTGGTATCCAGATTCAATTCCTGTCGAGGCCGGACGCCGAGCTGGCTTTTGAGAAGTTGGCGTCCGAGGGAAAGCGCAAAGGTATTGAGCTACTAAGTGTTCAAGAGCATGACGGCAAAGCTGTGCTCGCAAACGTTTTCGTGCCAGATGGTCAGTTGCAACACTTCGAGCGCTTAATCACTGACTATCTGGAAGAGAAGACCGACAAGAACGGCAGGCCGCGAGATAACAAGAATTTGTTGAACACGATCGACAGCATTCGGGCTGCTGCTATCCAGGGCCTTTGGATGGATTCACCCGACTTGTTGCCTGAAAATCCAGAAGAGCAGTTTTGGTGGGAGGTCTGGCTGCGCCGCAGCAAAGATGATGACCAGGCAGCGGTAAATGACTTTAAGCGGCTCGCCGCCTTATCGCAGTGCGAGGTAAACGATGCGATCGTTGACTTCCCGGAGCGCTCTGTTGTCGTGATGTTCGGATCACAACGGCAACTGGCTCAATCCGTGATGGCTTTGAACTGCATAGCTGAGCTTCGTCGAGCCAAAGAGACGGCGGAGTTCTTTGTCGGCTTGGGCGCCGTTGAACAGCAGCAGTGGGCAAACGACCTGTTGGCTAGGCTGCAACCATCACCAGATGACGATGATGTTCCTCGCGTATGCCTGCTTGACTCAGGAGTCAATCGCGGGCACCCCTTGCTAGACCCATTGATCGCGGCAACCGATCTGCATACTGTTAATGCCGCCTGGGGAACAAACGACACAGCCAATCACGGAACGGGGCTGGCTGGCCTGAGTGCCTACGGTGACTTGCACGAGGCGCTGGCATCCAACGGGCCAATCCTCATCCGGCACCGTATCGAGTCCGTCAAGCTCACTCCAAACCAAGGTGCAAATACTGGGTATGACAAGCATCACGCCCGTCTATTCTTGGACGGTGTAACGCTTCCGGAAGCGTACTTCGGCCAACGCAAACGCGTCTTTTCTTCGGCCGTTACGGCATCAGACTATCGGGACTTTGGTCGTCCGTCGGCTTGGTCTTCAACAGTTGATTCGCTTGCCGCCGATGATCTGGGCGAAGGCGCGTTTCCTCGCCTGTTCGTTCTGTCGGCAGGAAACATTGACGACAGAGGTCATTGGGCTCAGTACCCGGCCAGCCTCTCTGTGAATCAAATTCATGATCCTGGTCAGGCGTGGAACGCTTTGACTGTCGGAGCATTTACCAAGAAGGTCACGATTACAGAGGCGGGCGCGGGACACTTCAACTCGATAGCGCCTGACGGAGCCTTGAGCCCGTTTACGACAACTTCGTCTCTATGGGCTGATCGTGCCTGGCCACTGAAGCCAGACGTGGTGTTCGAGGGTGGCAATGCAGGGTCCGACGGCATAGTTACCGACAACTTCGCCAGCCTTGAGCTCTTGACCACAAACAACCGTCCGTTGACCCGTTTGTTCTGGACGACAAACGCTACGAGTGCTGCCTCGGCGTTGTGCTCCCGCATGGCCGCGCAAATCATGACGGACTATCCGGGTCTACGACCGGAGACTGTTCGCGCATTGATAGTGAATTCGGCTGAGTGGACGCCAGCAATGCTCCAGATGTATCCGCCTCAAGGCGCTCGCCGAACAAAGCAAGAGTACGTGACGCTGATCCGACATTGCGGCTGGGGAGCACCGAACTTGGAGCGTGCTCTATGGAGTGCCGGGAACACGCTTTCGCTTGTGGTGGAGGATCAAGTTCAACCCTACAAGAAGGAAGGCAGTGTTATCAAGTCTCGCGATATGAATTTGCATTCGCTGCCTTGGCCCAAGGACCAGTTGGAGGCATTGCAGAACACCCAAGTGGAGATGCGGGTTACGTTGTCGTATTTCATTGAACCGAACCCATCCGCTCGGGGCAGTTCGTCGAAATACCACTACCCGTCGCATCGCCTGCGCTTTGCTGTTCGCAGGCAGCTTGAGTCAGTTGAGAACTTTCAAGCTCGAATCAACGCAGCAGCAATACGTGAGGAGGAAGGCCGCGTGGCCGCTCCGACCGATTCAAACTGGGTTCTGGGTGACGGCCTCCGACATCGCGGATCACTTCACCAAGACGTGTGGCGTGGCAGCGCAGTGGAACTTGCCAGCCGAGGATTCGTAGCCGTCTATCCCTCAAATGGTTGGTGGAGGACACGCCCGGCACAAGAGCGCTATGACCTGCCTGCCCGCTACAGCCTTATCGTTTCGATTCGTACCCCGCAGACAGAAGTTGACCTTTACACACCCATTGCTCAACAAGTAGCTGCACAGCTAGCTGTGCCGGTTGTTGTGAACACCTGAATCCGCCGAATTCCCAATGGCCTATCAAGAACCCGAAGAAAATGGACAGATCGAAGAAATCTGTCGACTGCCTACTTTCAAGTGGTTTCGCTGATGGGCTACTCTTGGTCGTTATGTTCCAACATTCCGGCTGCCCTCAATAACAAATTCCAGATACCCAAAAAACCCGCCTGGCAGGTTTTTTTGTTCAGCCCAATTCAGGCGTATTTTGACGCGCTGCGGCGCGCTTTAACCGGCCGGCTTCCTGCCGAAAAATCGGCTTATCCGACGAGCTTTCCGGGCGTGGCTGCACCGGATTGCAGCACGCCGGATGTGTACGCACCAGTTTGAATCATACTTCGCCCCTGCTCTCCGGCTTCGCACCACAACAGTTCGTGACGACTATACTGAAGTCATATCAGTGCACGCAATGGCACTATTTGCCCTCAATCCGGTCCAAATTTTGACGTTATTCATTTGGCACACAGCTTGCTGGAGTTAAGTACAGCACCCGATTGTTCAACAATTAGGAGTTCGTCATGGGCTTATTCAATCAGTACATCGAACGCTACCGCCGCGAGGAAGAGGAATACTCGCTGGAGGAATTCCTCGATATTTGCAAACAGGACCATTCTGCCTACGCCAGTGCTGCCGAGCGCATGCTGGCGGCCATCGGCGAGGCGGAACTGGTCGATACCCACCTGAACCCGCGTATGTCGCGCATTTTTTCCAACAAGGTCATCAAGGTCTATCCGGCATTCAAGGATTTCTACGGCATGGAGGAGACGATAGAGCAGATCGTGTCCTATTTCCGCCACGCCGCGCAGGGGCTGGAAGAACGCAAGCAGATTCTCTATCTGCTGGGGCCGGTGGGCGGGGGTAAATCGTCACTGGCGGAAAAACTCAAGCACCTGATGGAAAAAGCGCCGTTCTACGCCATCAAGGGCTCGCCGGTGAACGATTCGCCGCTGTCGCTGTTTGCTGCGGACGAGGACAGCGATATTCTGGAACAGGAATACGGTATTGCGCGTCGCTATCTGGGCAAGGTGCTCTCGCCGTGGGCGGTCAAGCGCCTGCACGAGTACAACGGCGACATCACAAAATTTCGCGTGGTCAAGCGCTGGCCTTCGGTGCTGGGGCAGATGGGGATTTCCAAGACCGAACCGGGCGACGAAAACAACCAGGATATTTCCTCGCTGGTGGGGAAGGTCGACATCCGCAAGCTGGAAAAATACTCGCAGGATGACGCCGATGCCTACAGCTTTTCCGGCGGACTGTGCCTGTCCAACCAGGGGCTGCTGGAATTCGTCGAGATGTTCAAGGCGCCGATCAAGGTGCTGCATCCGCTGCTGACCGCCACGCAGGAAGGCAACTACAAGGGCACCGAGGGTTTCGGTGCGATTCCCTTCGACGGCGTGGTGCTGGCGCACAGCAACGAATCGGAGTGGACCACGTTCCGCAACAACAAGAACAACGAAGCGTTCCTCGACCGTATCTACATCGTCAAGGTGCCGTATTGCCTGCGCGTGTCCGAAGAGGTGAAAATTTACGAGAAGTTGATGCACCACAGCTCGCTGTCGGAAGCACCGTGCGCCCCCGGCACCCTGGAGATGCTGGCGCGATTTTCGGTACTCACGCGGCTGAAAGAGCCGGAAAACTCCAGCATCTATTCCAAGATGCGCATCTATGATGGCGACAACCTCAAGGACACCGACCCCAAGGCCAAAAGCTATCAGGAATACCGCGATTTTGCCGGGGTGGACGAAGGCATGACCGGGATTTCCACGCGCTTTGCATTCAAGATTCTGTCGCGCGTGTTCAACTTCGACCACACCGAGGTCGCTGCCAACCCGGTACATCTGCTCTACGTACTGGAGCAGCAGATCGAACAGGAGCAGTTTTCGCCCGAAGTGGAACAGCGTTACATCGCCTACCTGAAAGAGTTTTTGTCGCCGCACTATGCCGAATACATCGAGAAGGAATTGCAGACTGCCTATCTCGAGTCGTATTCGGAGTACGGTCAGAACATCTTTGACCGCTATGTGACCTACGCCGACATGTGGATACAGGATCAGGAATATCGCGACCCGGACACCGGCGAGAGCCTCGACCGCGGCCAGATCAACGCCGAGCTGGAAAAAATCGAGAAGTCTGCCAGCATCGCCAACCCCAAGGATTTCCGCCACGAGGTGGTCAACTTCGTACTGCGTGCGCGCGCGCAGAATCACGGCAAGAATCCGGCCTGGACCAGCTACGAAAAGCTGCGCGTGGTGATCGAAAAACGCATGTTCTCCAGCACCGAAGACCTGCTGCCGGTGATTTCATTCAACGCCAAGGCGTCCAGCGAAGAGCAGAAAAAGCATCACGACTTCGTCCAGCGCATGGTGGCCAAAGGCTACACCGACAAGCAGGTGCGGCTGCTGGCCGAATGGTATCTGCGCGCTCGCAAGGCCTCCTGATGGGAACCCATCCATGAGCCAGCTCGTCGACCGCCGCCTGTCCGCAAAAAACCGCAGCGCCGTCAACCGGCAGCGCTTTCTGCGCCGTTTCAGGGAGCAGATACGCAAGGCCGTGGCGCAGGCGGTTTCCAGCCGCAAGGTGGCTGATCTGCAGCGCGGCGAAAAGATTTCCATCCCTGCCAAAGACATGTCCGAGCCGGTGTTCCATCACGGCCCGGGCGGCCGGCGCAACATCGTCCACCCCGGCAACCGCGAGTTCGTGCGCGGCGACAAGGCGGATCGCCCCGACAGCAGCGGTGGCAGCGGGGCCGGCGGCAGCGCCTCGGAAGACGCAGAAGGCATGGACGACTTCGTGTTCGAACTGTCGCGTGAAGAGTTCATGGACTATTTCTTCCAGGATCTGGCGCTGCCGGACATGGTAAAGAAACAGCTCGCCGCCGTGCCCGAAGTGAAGCGCGCACGCGCCGGTTTCGTCAGTCAGGGCAACCCGTCCAGCCTGCATGTGGTGCGCTCCATGAAGCAGGCCATCGGCAGACGCATGGCGATGTCATCAAGCCCGCGCGAAGCATTGCGCGAGGCGGAAGAAGCCCTGCAGGAACTGCTTGCCAGCGGCCTCGACAACAGCCCTGAAGCCGACGCCTTGCGCGAGGAAATCGTCGGTCTCAAGGCGCGCATTGCCGCCGTGCCTTTCATCGACACCTGGGATCTGCGCTACGCCAACCGGGTGGACCAGCCCACACCCAGCAGCCAGGCCGCGATGTTCTGCCTGATGGACGTATCCGGCTCGATGGACGAAAACCGCAAAAACATCGCCAAGCGCTTCTTCATGCTGCTCTACCTGTTTCTCACCAAGAGCTACGAGCGCATCGATCTGGTGTTCATTCGCCACCACACCGTCGCCAAAGAGGTCGAAGAGGAAGATTTCTTTTCTTCGCGGGAGTCCGGTGGCACCGTTGTATCGAGCGCGCTGGTGCTGATGCGGGACATCATCCGCGAGCGCTATCCTTCGGCCGACTGGAACATCTACGCCGCGCAGGCATCGGACGGCGACAACTGGGAAAGCGACTCGCCGCGCTGCCGGGAATTGTTGATGCAGGACATCCTGCCGCTGACGCAGTATTTCGCTTACGTCGAAATCGAAGCCGAACAGCCGCAGAGCCTGTGGCGCGAATACACCCAGGTGAGTGCAGCCAGCCGCCGCTTTGCCATGCAGCGCATCCTCACGCTGGAAGACATCTACCCGGTATTCCGTGAACTGTTCAGGAAAAAGGTGGCCTGAGATGACCGATGCAAAGCCCGTCGCCGAACGCCAGCCCTTGTCCGAAGGCTCCGAATGGACCTTCGAACTGCTCGACGCCTACGACCGCGAGATCGGCCTGGCCGCCGCGCACTACGGTCTGGACACCTACCCGCGCCAGATCGAGGTCATCACCTCCGAACAGATGATCGACGCCTACGCCTCGGTCGGCATGCCGGTCGGCTATCACCACTGGTCCTACGGCAAAGGCTTCTTGTCCACGCAAAAAAGCTACCAGCGCGGCCAGATGGGACTGGCCTACGAGATCGTCATCAACTCCAGCCCGTGCATCGCCTACCTGATGGAAGAAAACACCATGACCATGCAGGCGCTGGTGATCGCGCATGCGGCCTATGGCCACAATTCGTTTTTCAAGGGCAATTACCTGTTCCGCACCTGGACCGACGCCGAAGGCATCCTCGACTACCTGGTATTCGCGCGCAATTTCATCGCCGAATGCGAGCAGCGTCACGGCGAAGAAGCCGTCGAAAGCATGCTCGACTCCTGCCACGCCCTGATGAACTACGGTGTAGACCGTTACAAGCGCCCGGCCCGGCTCTCCATGGCCAAGGAACAGGCGCGCCAGATCGAGCGCGAAACCTACCTGCAGTCCCAGGTCAACGACCTGTGGCGCACCCTGCCAACCCGTCAGGCCGCCGATGAACGACGCCAGAGCAGCCGCTTTCCCGCCGAGCCACAGGAAAACCTGCTGTACTTCATCGAAAAAAACGCCCCGCGCCTCGAACCCTGGCAGCGCGAAATCGTCAGGATAGTCAGGAAAATCGCCCAGTATTTCTATCCGCAACGCCAGACCCAGGTGATGAACGAAGGCTGGGCCACGTTCTGGCACTACACCCTGTTAAATCACCTGTACGACGCGGGAAAACTCACCGACGGCTTCATGCTGGAATTCCTGCAAAGCCACACCAATGTGGTCTACCAGCCGCCGTTTCACAGCCGCGCCTATAGCGGCATCAACCCCTACGCGCTGGGGTTTTCGATGTTCCAGGACATCCGCCGCATGTGCGAACGCCCTACTGACGAAGATCGCCACTGGTTCCCGGAACTGGCCGGTAGCGACTGGAAACAGTCGCTTGATTTCGCCATGCGCAACTTCAAGGACGAAAGCTTCATCGCCCAGTACCTGTCGCCCAAACTCATCCGCGACTTCAAGCTGTTCGCCGTGCGCGACGACGACAGCGAAGACAAACTCGAAATCAGCGCCATCCACGACGACGCTGGCTACCGCGCGGTGCGCCAGCACCTGGCCGAACAATACAACCTCGGCAACCGCGAACCCAACATCCAGGTCTACAACGTAGACGTCTATGGCGACCGCACCCTCACCCTGCGCCACTACATGCACGATCGCCGCCCGCTCGGCGAGTCCACCCCGGAAATGCTGCGCCACATTGCCCGCCTGTGGGGCTACGGCGTGCGGATGGAGAGCGTGGATCAGGACGGGGTGGCCACTACCGTGGGGCGGTGCGAAGCTTGAATCGCGCAACTCACTCTAACGATCACCACGCGTCAGGCAGCCAATAAAAAACCCCGCCTAAGCGGGGTTTTTTCTGCCCGGAAGCAGCGTGTTACTTCATGTTTTCCGGCCCTTTGGCTTTCAGGCATTCGCTCATGAATTTCTTGCGTTCGGCACCCTTCTTGCCCTCGGCGGCTTTATTACAGGCGGTCATGGCATTCTGGGGCTTGGCTGCAGCAGCGGCAGGCTCGGCTTTCGCTGGTGCAGACTCAGCGGCAGGCGCGCCCTTGGCGGAGAGGCATTCCTTCATGAATTTTTTACGCTCTTCCCCTTTCAGCGCCTTGGTTTTGGCTTCCTTGTTGCAAGTGACCATTTTTTCCTGCTGGGCAGTTCTGGCAGATGCGGCCAATGGGGTCACCGCCAGGGCAGCGGCTATCAGTAGAGCAGTCATGACTTTATTCATATTGCCTCCGATTCAATTAGAAAAAAGTAAAGCCGGGCATAACCGGCCACCCAGTATAACGAATCATCCTGGAAAAAACAGTTGGCGCCGCAGAGAACACAGAGGTCACAGAGTAGGCGCGGATTTTGAGGAGAATTGTTTTTCTCCTGACGCCTGGGTCTGGAAAAGCCACCGAAGCATTGCGTTTCCTCAGTGTTCTCTGTGGCTAATTGCCGTTAGGATCATTCCCGTAGTTATTGGCTGACCCGCGTCTCCCCCGCTGCATGCACTTAGTGCCTTGGCAGCATTATTCCGAGCATGGACGAGGTGGAAAAAACCTCTGGCACGACGCATGCGGGGCCTGCCTCCCGTACAATGCCGTCATGCACACCCATCCTTTTTCCGCCCTCACCCCCGATGCCGTGCTCGACGCGGTGGATAGCCTCGGTGCGCGCAGCGATGGCCGCCTGCTTGCGCTCAACAGTTACGAAAACCGTGTCTATCAGGTCGGCATGGAGGAAGGCGCGCCTATCGTCGCCAAATTCTACCGCCCGCAGCGCTGGACCGACGCCGCCATACTGGAAGAACACGCCTTTGTGAGCGATCTCGCCAGCCGCGAGATTCCGGTGGTGCCGGCACTGGCAATACACAACCGGACGCTGCACACTTACGCCGACTTCCGTTTCAGCGTTTTCCCCAAACACGGCGGACGCGCCCCGGAGCTGGACAATCCCGCCACACTGGAGTGGCTGGGGCGCTTCATCGGCCGCATCCACGCGGTCGGCGCCATTGTCCCCTATCAGCACCGGCCCACGCTCGACATCGCCAGCTTTGGCGAGGAGCCCAGCGCCTACCTGTTAAGCCACGACTTCATCCCGCTTGAACTCGTTGAAGTCTATCGCGGCGTGGTGGCGCAGGCGCTGGACGGCGTGCGCCACTGTTTCGACCGCGCCGGTACGGTTGCCAGTCTGCGCCTGCACGGCGACTGTCACATCGGCAACGTGCTGTGGACCGACGCCGGTCCGCATTTCGTGGATTTCGACGACAGCCGCATGGGGCCCGCGGTGCAGGACCTGTGGATGCTGCTCTCCGGCGAGCGCAACGAGATGGCGCGGCAGCTCGCCGACCTGCTGGCCGGCTACGAGGATTTCCATGATTTCGACCCGCGCGAACTGCACCTGATCGAAGCCCTGCGTACCTTGAGGCTGATCCACTACGCCGCCTGGATTGCCCGGCGCTGGGACGACCCGGCTTTCCCGGCCGCATTTCCGTGGTTCAATACCCAGCGTTACTGGCAGGACCGCATTCTGGAACTGCGCGAGCAGATCGCGCTGATGGACGAACCGCCGCTGTGGGCGGGATGATTTCCAACTGCATGCGCCACGAAGATCACAGAAAGCACGGAGCAAACACCGGATGCTTTTCTCTGAGTCCTGTGTGATCTCTGTGGCAAAAATCCGTTTTCAGCACCAAGGAGTATCCCAATGCCCACCGATACCGAAATCATCGCCGCGACCCGAATCTGGCTCGAAAAAGCCGTCATCGGCCTCAACCTCTGCCCCTTCGCCAAGGCGGTCCACGTCAAACAGCAAATCCGTTATGTGGTCAGCCCGGCCACCACGCCCGAGGCGCTGCTCGAAGACTTGCTGGCTGAATTGCGTACGCTGCAGGATGCCGACCCCGAGCAAACCGATACCACACTGCTGATCCACCCGCACGTGCTGGGCGACTTCCTCGACTACAACGATTTTCTCGACATCGCCGATGCCGCCGCGGCCGAACCGGAGTTTGGCGACGCGTTCCAGGTAGCCAGCTTCCATCCCCAATACCAGTTCGCCGACACGGCCCCCGACGACATCGAGAACTACACCAACCGCTCGCCCTATCCGCTGCTGCACCTGTTGCGCGAGGCCAGCGTGGAGCGCGCCGTGGCAGCCTTCCCGGAAGCCGAACAGATTTTTGAAAAAAACATGGAAACGCTCAATGCGCTGGGGCTTGAGGGATGGGACAAATTGGGGGTAAGTAAGGTTTGAGCGGCCTTAGCCACAGAGATCACAGAGCACACAGAGAAAATCACCCCATCTGCTTGAGCACTGGAAACTCTGTGATCTCTGTGGCAAATGAATTTTTCAGGTAACGCCCAACCAGTCCAGCACTCCCAGTCCCGCCGCACGCCCGCTGGCAAAACACGCGGTCAGTAGATAGCCGCCGGTAGGCGCTTCCCAGTCGAGCATCTCACCCGCACAGAATACGCCGGGCAGCGTGCGCAGCATCAGGCGCGCATCCAGCGCCTCGAACATCACGCCGCCTGCGCTGCTGATTGCCTCGTCGAGTGGACGCGGGGCGGTCAGGCGTATCGGCAGGGCCTTGATGAGGGTGGCCAGGCGCGCAGGCTCGGCGAAATCTTCGGGGCTGCCGATTTCGCGCAGCAGCGCCATTTTGACGCCATGAATATTGACACGGCTGTGCAGGTGGCTGGACAGCGAACGCGAGCCGCGCGGGTGGGCGATTTCTTGGGTGAGGCGCGCCACTTCCCAGCCGGGGGCAAGGTCGAGGTGGATCGCAGCTGACCCGGTTGCGGCAATGGCGTCGCGCAGCCGCGCGGAAGCGGCGTAGATCAGCCCGCCCTCCAGGCCTGTGGCGGTCAGCATCAACTCGCCCTGTTTGCGGAATGACGCGCCTGTGGCATCGGTGAAATTCAGCACTACGGACTTGATCGGCTGGCCGGCAAAGCGGGTGCGCAAGTGCTCGCTCCAGCCTACGTCAAAGCCGCAGTTGGCAGGTTGCAGCGCGGCGACCGGCACGCCCTGCGCCTGCAGTATCGGCACCCAGGCGCCGTCCGAACCCAGTTGCGCCCAGCTGCCGCCGCCCAACGCCAGCACCACGGCATCGGCACGGATCCGGCGTTCGCCGTCCGGGGTGGCAAAGCGTAGTGCGTTGTTCTCCGCCCAGCCCAGCCAGCGGTGCCGCACATGAAACACAACGCCGGATTCACGCAGGCGGTGCAGCCAGGCGCGCAGCAGCGGCGCGGCTTTCTTGTCGGTGGGGAATACGCGCCCCGATGTACCGACGAAGGTGTCATGCCCCAAGCCATGCACCCAATCGCGCAAAGCTTGCGCATCGAATCCTTGCAGCCACGGCGCAACGGCTTGACTGCGGCTGCCGTAGCGGCTCAGGAATTCAGCCTGCGGTTCGGTATGGGTGAGGTTCAGCCCGCCCCTGCCCGCCAGCAGGAACTTGCGCCCCACCGAGGGCATGGCGTCGTACACATCCACGCGCACTCCTCGCCCGGCCAGGGTTTCCGCCGCCATCAGCCCGGCGGGGCCACCGCCGATGATGGCAATTTGTCTGTTCGTTGGCATGGATCGGACCAAATTATTCGGCAGATCGCTGCGCCATGCGGTCGCTGTGCGCCGGAAAAATTCTTGGGGAAATATTATTCGGCTTTATGAAATATGACATCCCATACCCCATGCCCCAGCCGCATCCCGCGCTGTTCGAACTTGGTCAGCGGGCGGTAGTCCGGGCGCGGGGCGTAGCCATCAGCCGTGTTGGTGAGCGCTGGCTCACCTGACAGCACTTCCAATATCTGGATGGCGTAGTCTTCCCAGTCGGTGGCGCAATGCAAGTAACCGCCTGGGGCGAGCTTGCGGGCAATCAGCGCGACGAAATCCGGCTTGATCAGGCGGCGTTTGTTGTGACGTTTTTTGTGCCAGGGGTCGGGAAAGAAAATATGCACACCGGCCAGGCTGCCATCGGGGATCATGTCGCGTAGCACTTCCACGGCGTCGTGCTGGATGATGCGCAGGTTGGCGAGGGCGCGCTCCTGTATTTGATTCAGCAGGCTGCCCACGCCGGGGCTGTGCACTTCGATGCCGAGGTAGTCGTTTTCAGGATGGGCGCCGGCAATGGTTGCCGTGGCATCGCCCATGCCGAAGCCGATTTCCAGAATTTTCGGTGCGTCGCGTCCAAACACGGCCGCGAGGTCCAGCGGCTGAACGGCATAAGGAATGCCGTACACCGCTTTCAGGCTGTCATGCGCACGCTGCTGGGCAACCGACATGCGTCCCTGGCGCAGCACAAAGCTGCGGATGGGACGCCCGACCGGGCTGGTTTCGGCCATGGTTCAGGAACCGATCACGCCGCTGGTAGGCGAGGACGGGCTGGCGGTGTAGATTTTCTTCGGCATGCGCCCGGCCAGAAACGCCTCGCGTCCGGCCTGCACCGCCTTGTTCATCGCCGAGGCCATCAGCACCGGATTTTGCGCCCCGGCAATGGCGGTGTTCATCAGCACCCCGGCGCAGCCCAGCTCCATCGCAATGGCCGCATCCGACGCGGTGCCCACACCCGCATCCACGATCACCGGCACCCTGGCTTCGTTGATGATGATTTGCAGGTTCCATGGATTGAGGATGCCCATGCCCGAGCCGATCAGGGATGCCAGCGGCATCACCGCCACGCAACCCATCTGTTCCAGCTGTTTGGCGATGATGGGATCGTCGGAGGTATACACCATGACCTTGAAGCCTTCCTTGATGAGGATTTCGGCAGCCTTGATGGTCTCCACCACGTTGGGGTAAAGCGATTTCGGGTCGCCCAGCACTTCCAGCTTGACCAGATCATGGCCGTCCAGCAGCTCGCGCGCCAGGCGCAGCGTGCGCACTGCCTCATCGGCCGTGTAACAGCCGGCGGTGTTGGGCAGGTAGGTATATTTCGACGGCGGCAGCGCGTCCAGCAGACTGGGCTGGCTGGCGTCCTGACCGAGGTTGGTGCGGCGAATGGCAACGGTAACGATCTCGGCACCACTGGCTTCAACAGCCAGACGCGTCTCGTTGAAATCCTTGTATTTGCCGGTGCCGACCAGCAAACGGGAAGCATAATCGCGACCTGCGATGTTTAAGTTGTCCATACGGTTCTCGAAAATAGGGTTCAGGATGCGCCTCACGCAAGTGTGGCGCAAAGGTGTGCGGATTAGCCGCCGCCGACAGCGACCACGATTTCCAGCCGATCGCCGGATGCCAGCGCAACAGCATCGAACTGGCTGCGCGGCACGATCTCGCCGTTGCGCTCGATGGCGACGCGCTTGCCAGCCAGTTCCAGTTCAGAAATCAGCTGAGTGACGCTGAGTGGCTGGGGAAATTGTTTGGCCGCGCCGTTAATGGTGAGTTCGATCAACTTCAAATACCCTTACAATTCAAGTATGATGCGTTTGCAATTTTACCATAGCGGGCGTCGTATAATGGTAATACCCTAGCTTCCCAAGCTAGAGCCGTGGGTTCGATTCCCATCGCCCGCTCCAGATCCCGCCCTAAAGTTCCCAGAATTGCTGCCGTAACTCGATACTGAAGGGTATGAATTCCTGCATACCCGTTACAGATGCATTCCGCCTCACGGCGAACCATACATTTGCCAAGGCAAATCCGCTGAAAGGCGGAGACGCAAAATTTCCGGTCTAAGGGGCTCAGGCACTATGACAGCGGGGTTGCCAAATGCGGGGTTATCGCTCCCGCCATTCAGCATCGCATCGTCTACTATCTGGGCGATACGGGTCATTTGCGCCTGCCACTCGCCTGAAGGACATACGTCATGACGGACACACTGCAACGCAATGTGGTGAATCTCAACCAGTTCGACAGGTCGCGCAAGACGCTAACCGCCGCGGAGGCGCTCGCCCTGCTGCACGCGTGTCGCGATCAGGCGATTGAGGCCATATGCCACGCCTGGCAGGGAAAAAGTGCGCAGGTGGAAGATAACCTGCTGGCCAATGCAGACCAGTCCCCCACGCTGGAAACCCGCAACCTCTACTATGCCGCGCAAGGTATTGTGCATAACCGCGGCGATGCGCTCACCCTTGCACTGCGCAAGCATTTCATCGAAACCTTCGAGCGCCAGATCAGGAACAGCGAGCAGGGCAGCACCGATGCCAGACCGGGTGGACTGAGCATGGAACTGGCGCTGGTGGACGAAGAGGACTTCGAGCAACTGCTTGCCCTCAACAAGGCCGCATCGCGCCTGCGCTTTGATTCTGTGGAGGAACTAGCAGCGCTGGATCAGCGCATCGCTGCCCTGCTGCGCGATCCGCAAGCCAAGGATGAACGCAACCCGCTTGGCGCCAAGGCCATTTGCCAGGCTTTTCTCGCCGCGTGTGACCACATCGAAGCCGGGCCCAAGGTCAGGCTGGTACTGCTGCAGCAGTTCGACCAGAAAATAGCGCGCGATCTGCCCAAAATATATCAGCAGCTGAATCAATTTCTGGTCAGCAAGGAAATTCTGCCATCGATTCGTGTCGGCCTCGCCGAACACAGGGATCACCCACGCCGTCCAGCCAGCAGCGCGGGCACGACACTCGCCGGGGAGGCAGCCGGCCAGCAGGATATTTTTACGCTGCTGCAACAACTGGTGGGTAACGCCGCAACGCCTGCGACGGGCGGCATCTCGCTATCCGCAGGCAGCATCATCTCCGCCGCTACGCAGGCATCCGCGATAAACACCATCAATGCGCTCACCCACCTGCAGCATGGGGTGGTGGGTGCATCGCCCGGCTCCATATCCGGATTCGATACCGGATTGTTGCAATCCGGTTCGGTAAACATATTGCGCGATATCCGCGCGGCGGGTCTGGTCAGTGCCGACAGCCATGTGGACGCATTCACCATCGACATCGTGGCCATGCTGTTTGACTACATCTTCGATGACCGCACCATACCGGACAAGCTCAAGGCGCTGATAGGCCGACTGCAGATCCCGGTGTTGAAGGTGGCGATGCTGGACAAGCAGTTTTTCTCCAAAAAATCGCACCCGGCACGACGCCTGCTGGACGAGATTGCCGCTGCCGCCATCGGCTGGAGCGAGGGCGGGGAATACAATACCCGGCTATTCAATAAACTCGACGGCATCGTGCAAACCATCCTGGCGGATTTCTCCGAAGACGTCGGCATTTTTTCGACCCTGCTCGACGACTTGCTGGAATTCCTGGCTACACACCAGTCACAGGCGGAATCGGCCATAGAGGAATCCGCGCAAAACATCGAAGCGGCGGAACGCGCCGAAATTGCCAAGGTTATTGTTGCCGACGAGATCCGGCGCGTGTCGGAGGGCTTGCAGCTCCCCGATACGATACGCGAGTTTCTGGATGGCCCCTGGCAGCAGGTACTGAGTCATGCCTTTGCGCAACAGGGAGAACAGAGCCTAGCCTGGAAAACCAGCCTGCAAACCATGCACGACCTGGTGTGGAGCGTTAAACCAAAACACAACACCGAAGATCGTCTATCGCTGGTCGTCATGTTGCCGGACCTGCTCAAGCACCTGCGTGAAGGCATGAATAGCATCCAGATTGACCCCAAAGAGCGTGAAGCCGTGTTCTCGCGGCTGGTGACGTGCCACGCCGCAGCGGTAAAGGCGGGGCTGCAGCTACAGCAGGAATTGCAATCAGGTGACCTGCACGCACCTGCTCTGACAGATAGCCCCAGTGCAGCGATTACTGCAGCCATCGAAACAAGCAAACCTCTCCCTGTCGTTGCCGCCGAGCGCTTTGAACTCGGTGCAGCCGACGACGACCTGATCGAAGACGAATACACCGATCTGGCGCGCAGTCTGAAAAAAGGCGACTGGCTGGAATTTCACAACGACGACGCCAGCCTGCGTCTGGCGCGACTGTCCTGGGTAAGCTCGATGCGCGGCATTTACCTGTTTACCAATAACGAGGGGATGGATGCCCTCACCATTGCCTTGCCGCGCCTGGCTGCACGGCTGCGCGACAACGCAGCGCGCATCGTCGAAGCCTCCCCGCTGACAGAACGCGCAGTCGAGAAACTCATCCTCAACCTGCAAAACGTCGCTGCCTGAATACTGCTCAATAGCAGCTTGAAGCACCCGTCAGTGCCGGCTACACTGGGTCGAACCCATTCGCCTAGACCTTCCTCGCCCCATGTCCGACTTCGCACAGCACCTGATCCGCTGGCAAAAGACCCACGGCCGCCACAATTTACCCTGGCAGGGCACCCGCGATCCCTATCGCATCTGGCTCTCCGAAATCATGTTGCAGCAGACCCAGGTCGGCACGGTGATCCCTTATTACCTGCGTTTTCTGGAGCGCTTCCCGGATATTGCACGCCTCGCCGCCGCCCCCCAGGACGAGGTGCTGGCACTGTGGAGCGGGCTCGGCTACTACTCGCGCGGACGCAACCTGCATGCGGCGGCGCGGCTGGTGATGGAACGGCATGATGGCGCATTTCCCGAATGCGTCGAGGATATCGTCGCCTTGCCGGGAATCGGGCGCTCCACCGCCTGCGCCATCGCCGCCTTTGTTTTCGGTGCGCGCACTGCCATCCTCGACGGCAACGTGAAGCGCGTGCTTGCACGCCATTTCGGCGTGGCAGGCCATCCCGGCGAAAACAAGGTGGAAACCGCATTGTGGGTGCTGGCCGAATCGCTGCTTCCCGCCCGTGACGTGGCCACCTATACCCAGGCGCTGATGGACCTGGGTGCCACCGTGTGCACGCGCTCCCGCGCCAGCTGCGGTAACTGCCCGGTCAGTACCAGCTGCATGGCGCTGGCCTCGGATCGGGTGGCGTTTCTGCCCACGCCGCGTCCAAAGAAAAGCGTTGCGCAAAAGGCCACCCGCATGCTCATCCTGCGCCACGCCGGCGAGATCCTGTTGGAAAAGCGGCCACCCAGCGGCATCTGGGGGGGACTGTGGAGCCTTCCGGAAGCCAGCATGGATACCGATGTCGCGACGCATTGCCGTACCCGCTTCGGCATGGAAACGACCGCCGCAGGCAGCTTGCCGGAACTCCGGCACACCTTCACCCATTTCCGCCTGTGCATCGCGCCGCAGTTGCTCGACGTAACCCACCTGCTCCCCCGTGCCGAGCAAACCGAACAATTATGGCTGGTGCCGCGCGCTGCGCTCAGCGCCGCAATCCCCACGCCCGTACGCAAATTGCTGCAACAGTTGCTCGCGCTGGAAGCGCCTGCATGATCTGGCTGCAATTCATTCTGTGCATGGCGCTGATCGGCTTTGCCGGTACCAAGCTGTCGCGCTACGGTGACATCATCGCCGACAAGACCGGGGTGGGCGGCACCTGGGTGGGACTGGTAATGCTTGCTGGCGTGACCTCATTGCCGGAACTGGCCACCGGCATCAGCGCGGTCACCGTAGCGCACGCGCCCAACATCGCCATTGGCGATGTACTCGGCAGCTGCGTGTTCAACCTGGCCATTCTGGTGGTCGTGGATTTCCTGTATCGCGGCGAATCGGTTTATACCCGCGCCAGCCAGGGCCACATCTTGGCCGCCGGGTTCGGGGTGATCCTGATCGGTTTCGTCGGTTTCAGCCTGTTGCTGGGCGACAAGACGCCATCCATCGGGCATGTGGGCCTGTATTCCCCGGTCATCGTGCTGATTTACCTGTTGGCGATGCGCACCGTATACCGCTACGAACAAAGGCAAATGGCCGAATACGTGGAAGAGCGTGCCGAACGCTACCCGCACATCAGTCTGCGCCAGGCACTGCTGCGCTACGCCGCTGCGGCGGTGGTAGTGGTGGCGATGGGCCTGTGGCTGCCACTACTGGGCAATGAAATCGCAGTGGCAATGGGCTGGCACCGGTCTTTCGTCGGCACCCTGCTGGTGGCCGCCGCCACCTCGGTGCCGGAGCTGGCCGTGACCATCAGCGCGGTGCGCATCGGCGCGCTGGACATGGCGGTAGCCAACCTGCTCGGCAGCAACCTGTTCGACATCCTGATCGTCGCAGTCGACGATGTTTTTTTCCTGGACGGCCCAATACTCTCCCACGTCTCGCCCTTGCACGTGGTCACGGCGATGTCGGCAATGATCATGACCGGCACCGCCATTGTCGGCCTGCTCTATCGCCCCGCCGGCCGCCTGTTCAAGAGCGTGGGCTGGGTCAGCCTGTTCCTGTTCAGCGTCTATCTGCTCAATTCCTATGTAATATTTATCCATGGCGAATAGCGTCCAACCCGCCCCCCTCTGGCACACCCTTTCCGTCGAGCAAGCAGCGCGTGCGCTGGATGCCGATAGTGTGCGCGGCCTTGCCGCTGCCGAAGCGCGCGCCCGTCTGCAAAGCCACGGCCCGAACGCGCTGCCCGAAGCCAAAAGGCGCCCGGTGTGGCGCATTTTCCTCGACCAGTTCGCGGACTTCATGATCCTGGTGCTGCTCGCCGCCGCCGTGGTTACCGGCGCGATCGGCGATCCCGAGGACACCATCGCCATCGCGGTCATCATCCTGCTCAATGCGGTCATCGGCTTCATCCAGGAATACCGGGCGGAAAAAGCCATGGCAGCATTGAAAAAACTGGCTGCGGCGACAACCCGGGTACGGCGTGACGGACAGGTGCTGGAAATTCCCACCGAAACACTGGTACCGGGCGACCTCGTGCTGCTGGAGGCGGGCAACCTGGTACCGGCGGACCTGCGCCTGCTGGAGGCGGCGCGCCTCAAGATGATGGAGGCAGCGCTCACCGGCGAATCCCACGCCGTGGAGAAAACCGCCGAGCCGTTGCCTGGGCGCGAGCTGCCCTTCCCCGACCGGCACAACATGGCCTACAAGGGCACGGTGGTGACTTACGGGCGCGGCGCGGGCGTGGTGGTGGCCACCGGATTGGCCACCGAACTGGGGAAAATCGCCACGCTGCTGGCAGGGGAGGAGGAAGTAAAAACCCCGCTGCAAAAACGCCTGGCGCGCTTCGGCAGCCGACTTGCCGTGGCGGTGCTCGCTATCTGCGCGATCATTTTCGTCGCCGGCATCCTGCGTGGCGAAGCAACGGTACTGATGTTCCTGACCGCCGTGAGTCTTGCGGTGGCCGCCATTCCCGAAGCCCTGCCGGCGGTGGTGACCATTTCGCTCGCCCTTGGCGCCTACCGCATGGTGAAACAGCACGCATTAATCCGGCGCCTGCCGGCGGTGGAAACCCTGGGCTCCATCACCGTCATCTGCTCCGACAAGACCGGCACCCTCACCCAGAACCGCATGCACGCCGAAGCGTTTTATGCCGACGCGGCGCATCAACCGCCGACCGGCGAACCAACAGAACCCTGGATCAGTCTCTACCATGCGCTGGCCCTGTGCAACGACGCAAGCATCACCAAAGCCGGCCACCCCAGCGGCGATCCCACCGAAGTGGCGCTGCTGGAAGCGGCCGAGCGCGCTGGTGCGAACAAGCCCGAACTGGAGCGGCAGCAGCCGCGCGTGGCCGAGCTGCCCTTCGACTCCGAGCGCAAGCTGATGACTACGCTGCATCGTGACGGCAACGGCGTGACTGCTTACTGCAAGGGCGCGCCGGAGGCGCTGCTGGCGCGCTGTACCAAGCAATCGACCGGCACCGGTGAAGCGCCGCTGGAACCGGCAACGCTATTAGCCATCGCCGACGCCATGGCGGCGGAAGGACTGCGCGTGCTGGCCGTGGCCTGCCGCGGCTTCGACGCGTTGCCGGAAACGCTTGAAAGCGTGGAGCAGGAACTGGTTTTTCTCGGTTTCGTTGGGCTGATGGACCCGCCCCGGCGCGAAGCGAAACAGGCGGTGGCGGAGTGCAAATCGGCGGGCATCACACCGGTGATGATCACCGGCGACCACCCCGCCACCGCTCGCGCCATCGCCAAGCGTCTGGCGATCATCGAAGACGACGCAGTAGTCATGACCGGCGTTGAGCTCGCCGCGCTTTCCGACGCCGCGTTCGCGCAAAAAGTGCAGGAGGTGCGGGTCTATGCCCGGGTCGATCCGGCGCAGAAAATCCGCATCGTGAAAGCCTTGCAGGCCCACGGCGAGTTTGTCGCCATGACCGGAGACGGGGTGAACGACGCGCCGGCGCTGCGGCGCGCCGACATCGGCGTGGCCATGGGCCGTGGCGGCACCGACGTGGCGCGTGAGGCGGCGCATATGGTGCTGCTGGACGATAATTTCGCCACCATCGTCCACGCGGTCCGGGAAGGGCGGCGCATCTTCGACAATATCCGCAAGTTCATCAAATACGCCATGACCGGCAATTCCGGCGAGATCTGGGTGATCTTCCTCGCGCCTTTCCTGGGCCTGCCGATTCCGCTGCTGCCCATTCATATTTTATGGATCAACCTGGTCACCGACGGCCTGCCTGGTCTCGCCCTGGCCAAGGAACCCGCAGAGCATGGCGTGATGCAACACCCGCCGCGCCCTCCCGCCGAGAGCATTTTCGCCCACGGCATGTGGCAGCATATCCTGTGGGTAGGCCTGCTGATAGGCGCAGTATCACTGCTGACCCAGGCCTGGGCCTATCACACCGGCTCGGCCCACTGGCAGAGCATGGTGTTCACCGTGCTCACCCTGTCGCAACTCGGCCACGTGCTCGCCATCCGCGCGGAGCGGGCATCACTGTTTTCCATCGGCCTGCTGTCGAACCGTCTGCTGCTCGCCGCTGTGGCATTAACCTTCCTGCTGCAAATGGCCACCCTCTACGTCCCCGTACTCAACGGCGTATTCAAGACCCAGCCGCTCAGCGCCGCCGAACTCGTCCTCTGCCTCGCCCTCTCCACCACCGTGTTCTGGGGGGTGGAGCTGGAAAAATGGGCGGTACGACAAGGCTGGCTGTACCAGAATGCACGCAAAGACCAGCCTCGACACCCGCCGGTTGGTTCTGCATAGATGGGCCGGCGGCACCGAAGGCAACTAAATTTGCCCGTATAGTTTTGTGCGAATATAATTTGCACAAATGAAAAATATTGAATCTCATCAAGACGAACCCTCCAACCAGGGTGTATCCATTCCTGCCAGGAAACCCAGAACGGCACAGGTAAAAGACGTTCTGATGCTTTTCCGGGTGATATTCGGCTCGGTCCAGAAACATTCGGCTTGGGTCGAGAAACAATGCCAAGTCAGTGGTGCACAACTTTGGGCTATGTGGGAATTACTGGTTTCGCCCGGCTTGAGGGTGGGCGATCTGTCCAAAGCCTTGACCATTCACCAGTCCACAGCCAGCAACCTGGTCGACAAACTCGAAAAAAGAGGCTTGCTGCGCCGCGAGCGTGGCGGGCCGGATCAGCGCGTGGTGCGACTTTATCTCACTCCCGCCGGCCTTGAGGTTGTGAATCGGGCGCCGCGGCCAGCACAAGGCGTGCTAATGGAAGCACTCAACTCCTTACCCGACGAAATACTGGAGGGGCTGGGCAACAATCTCACGAACCTGGTAGGGGTACTCGACATCAAGGATAAAAACGCTGGGATGGAACCGCTGGCCGAGGAGTGATGCATACACGCACACCCGGCTCAGCGGCCTCCTGACTCTGGATGACCACTACAAAAAAAGCACTCCCGAATTTGCCATCAATGCCGTCGATACAGGCAAGGACCGTGGCGCTGTTCGGCGAGGTTCTGGCAGACGTATTTCCGGACCGCACGGTGCTGGGCGGCGCCCCGTTCAATGTTGCTCGCCATCTGCGGGCATTTGGTTTGTATCCGGTATTGATCACCCGCACCGGCAACGATGCAATGCGGGAAGAACTGCTCGCTGCAATGACCCGTTTTGATATGGACACGCTGGGGGTGCAGTGCGACCCCGCGCACCCAACCGGCCAGGTAGTCGTGCACCTGGAACAAAACAGGCACAGCTTTGAGATTCTTCCCAATCAAGCCTACGACTTCATTCATGCCGGGGTGACACGCATGATCGCCCTGTCCATGCAGCCGGAACTGGTCTATTTCGGAACCTTGGCCCAACGCCACAATGCCTCTCGGCGCGCGCTGAATGCCTTGCTACAAAACATTGACGCGCCGCGCATGCTGGATATCAACTTGCGCGCCCCCTGGTACGACATGTCAACGGTAAGACGCGCTCTGCAACGCGCAGACATCGTGAAAATGAATGAGGATGAACTGGGGGTGGTGGCAGCTCAGTTGCGCCTGCCTGGCAAAAGCCCGCTGGAACATGCAAACACTCTGATCCATCAATTCTCTCTACAGCGTGTGCTGGTCACTTGTGGGGCGAAAGGTGCCTGGCACCTTAATGCCGACGGTACAGAGGTGCGCATCGACTGTGAAGAAAAGCCCATCCAGGCAATCGACACGGTAGGCGCCGGGGATGGCTTCGCCGCCGTGTTTATTGTCGGCAGCCTGCTGGGCTGGCCGGTCGCCCTCAGCCTGTCACGCGCCAATGCTTTTGCCGCTGCACTGTGCCGGATACGCGGTGCAATCCCGACCGACCAGGGCTTTTATGCTCCGTTTCTGCAGGAGTGGAACAAATGACCAACAATACCATCAAGAGCGAATCACCACTGTACATCCTGATGATCAGCGTGCACGGCCTGATTCGCGGCAAAGATATGGAATTGGGACGCGACGCTGATACAGGCGGACAAATCACCTACGTAGTCGAACTGGCGCGTGCCTTGAGCCGCCATCGTGAAGTCGAAAAAGTAGATTTGCTGACCCGTCTGGTCGAAGACCCGGCAGTATCGCCGGACTATGCACAAACCGAGGAAGACATGGGGTCTGGAGCGCGCATCCTGCGCCTGCCTTTCGGCCCCCGGCGCTATCTGCGCAAGGAGCTGCTGTGGCCGCATCTTGACCAGATGGTCGACCGCTGCCTGCATCTCCTGCGCCAGCAAGGCCGCCTGCCGGACCTGATTCACACCCACTATGCCGACGCGGGCTACGTAGGGCAACAGCTGTCCCTGCTGCTGGGTATTCCCCAGATTCACACCGGGCATTCGCTCGGCCGCCCGAAACGCGCGCAGTTGCTGGCGAGCGGACGCAAAGAGCAGGCCATCGAGCGCCAGTTCAATCTGGCGCGGCGCATTGCCGTGGAAGAAGAGGTCCTGGCGCATGCTTCGCTGGTGGTCACCAGCACGCGTCAGGAAATCGATGATCAATACGGCATGTACCGGAACCACGATCCGCGCCGCTGCGTCGTCATCCCGCCGGGCACCGATACGTCGCGTTTCTCACCCCCCGGGCGCAGAAAAATCGAGCCAGGCATCCTGGACATGGTGGATCGCTTTCTTTCCCAACCCGAAAAACCCATGATCCTGACTATTTGCCGGCCAGATACGCGCAAGAATCTGCAGGGGCTGTTAACCGCATACGGTACGCATCCGCAATTGCAGCAAATGGCGAATCTGGTGATCGTGGCGGGCAACCGGGACGATATCCGCACTCTGGATGATGCGCAGCGGAAAGTTCTCGGCGACCTGCTGTTCGATATTGACCGCTACGATCTGTGGGGCAAGGTAGCGCTCCCCAAGCACCACGCGTCCGATGATGTGCCCGAACTGTATCGCCTGGCAGCACGGCGCTGCGGCGTGTTCGTCAATCCCGCGCTTACCGAACCCTTCGGTCTGACCCTGATCGAGGCGGCTGCATGCGGCCTGCCCTTCGTCGCCACCGAGGACGGCGGCCCCCGCGACATCGTGGCAAATTGCCGCAACGGGCTGTTGGCAAATCCCCTCGATCCCGACGCCATCGCCGTTGCTCTGGAGCAAGCGCTTGCCAACAAGGCACAGTGGCGTCAGTGGGCCAGGAATGGCCTGCTCGGCGTCAAGCGCCATTACAGTTGGGACGCACACGTGACCAAATATATGCACGCGGTACGCCACCTCCTGTATCGCGACCGCAAACGTCTGCGCCGCCAGCTCGCGTTTACCCAGCATGCCGACAAATCGCCCATGCCCCTGGTGCGCAGAATGCTGATATGCGATATCGACAATACCTTGATCGGCGATAGGGAAGGTCTCAAGGAGCTGGTCTCCTGGCTGCGGCAACATGCCGGATCGGTCGGCTTTGGCATTGCCACCGGACGCACGCTGGATAGCGCGGTCAAGGTGCTCAAACAGTGGCGTATTCCCATGCCCAACGTGTTAATCACCTCGGTGGGCAGTGAAATATATTATGGACCAAAGCTGGGGCCCGATACCGGCTGGGCCAACCATATCCATCACCTCTGGCGTCGCAACGCCCTCTCCAATGTCCTGGCCGATATCCCCGGCCTCGAATTGCAGCCTCAGGGAAATCAGCGCGAATTCAAGCTCAGCTACAACATCAATCCCGACATGATGCCGCCTCTCAAGGAAATCTATCGCCGTCTCCATGAACACCATCTGCATGCCAGGCTTATTTATTCCCACGAGTCATTCCTCGATGTGCTGCCGATACGCGCCTCCAAAGGGCATGCCATCCGCTATCTGGCCTACAAGTGGGCGCTGCCACTGAGGTGTTTTCTGGTGGCCGGAGATTCCGGGAACGACGAAGAAATGCTGATGGGCGACACACTCGGTGTGGTAGTAGGCAACCATAGTCCCGAACTGGCAATCCTGCAGGGTCAGGAGCAGATCTATTTCGCGCGCGGCTATTTCGCCAACGGCATCATGGAAGGCCTCAAACACTATGGCTTCGACCACGAAGCAAACCTGCAATTAGAAAAGGAGGCCCTGGCATGATTGAAGAATTCAATGATTTCGCCCAGCATAACCGCGATGCCGCCTACACTTTGCTTAGACGCTATTTTTCACATAATCGCCCGTTTCTGTTGCAGTCCGACCTGCGTGAAGAATTCGCAACGCTGGCCCGGGAATACGACCGGCTCGACCTTGCAGCTTCGCCCCTGGGCCAATTCGTGGATCGCCTGCAGGAGGGCATATTCCAGGCGCCCTGGGCCTATTTTGCCGTGCGTCCTGGAAAAGGGCAGTTGGCCTATCTGCGCATACACGGGGAGTCAGTGCTTGCCGAACAGGTGAGCACCTCGGAATTTCTGCAATTCAAAGAACTGCAAATTGATCCGACCGAGGTGGCGCCGCCCATGCTGGAGATCGACTTCGGCCCTTTTGGCCGCGGCTTCCCCAGACTCAAGGAGCCTCGTTCAATAGGCCAGGGTATGAGCTTTCTCAACCGGCAGTTATCCAGCGATATGTTCAACCGGCCGCAGGAAGGTGCAGACAAGCTGCTGTATTTTCTCAGCGCCCACGCCATCGATGGCCAGCAACTGATGATCAATGGCAGTATCCGCGATACCAACGGGCTGCGTGCGGCGCTGCGGCGTGCGCAGGGTGAGCTGGAAAAGGTGAGCGAAGACACGCCGTGGTCCGATCTGGCCGAAAAGCTGGGCAGGCTGGGCTTCGCGCCCGGCTGGGGCGACAATGCCGCGCGCGTGGCCGACACCATGAGCCTGCTTGCCGACATTCTGGAAGCGCCTTCGCCCACTGCCCTGGAAACGTTGCTGGCGCGCATCCCCATGATCTCGCGCCTGCTGATTCTTTCCCCCCACGGCTACTTCGGCCAGGACAATGTGCTGGGCCTGCCCGACACCGGGGGTCAGGTGGTGTATATCCTCGACCAGGTGCGCGCTCTGGAGCGGGAAATGCGCGAGCGCATGGCACGCCAGGGGGTGCCAGTGGAACCCAAGATTGTGATCGTCACCCGCCTTATTCCCGACGCCGGACAAACCACATGCAACCAGCGCATGGAAAAAGTCAGCGGCTGCGACAACACCTGGATCCTGCGGGTGCCTTTCCACAAGAAAAATGGCGAGATCGTGCGGCACTGGATTTCACGCTTCGAAATCTGGCCCTATCTCGAAGACTACGCCCGCGACGTGGAACGGGAAGCCCTGGCGGAACTGGGCGGCCGCCCGGACCTGATCGTCGGCAACTATTCCGACGGCAATCTGGTGGCTTCCCTGCTAAGCAAACGCCTCGGAGTGACGCAGTGCAACATCGCCCATGCCCTGGAAAAAACCAAATATCTCCATTCCGATCTGTACTGGCGCGAAAACGATGCCCAGTACCACTTCTCCTGCCAGTACACCGCCGATCTGATCGCCATGAATACGGCGGATTTCATTATTGCGAGCACCTATCAGGAGATCGCCGGCACGGACGATACGGTGGGCCAATATGGAAGCTATCATGCGTTCACCATGCCCGGCTTGTATCGCGTCATTAACGGCATCGACCCGTTCGACCCGAAATTCAACATCGTCTCGCCCGGGGCGGATGCGGAAGTCTACTTCCCTTACAGCGCTAGCGATCGCCGCCTCAACGGACTGATTCCGGAACTCGAAACCATGATTTATGGCGATGAGCCCAACCCTCAGGCGCGCGGAATCCTGGCGGAAAAAACCAAGCCCCTGATCTTCACCATGGCGCGTCTGGACCATATCAAAAACCTGACCGGCCTGGTGGAGTGGTATGCAGCCTCGCAGGATTTGCGTGACCGCGCCAATCTGCTGGTCGTCGGCGGCTACATCGACCCGAACCAGTCTTCCGACCACGAAGAGCAGACGCAGATCCGGCACATGCACGAACTCATGGATCAACATGGCCTGGACGGCCAGATGCGCTGGCTAGGCATGCGCCTGGACAAGAATCTGGCGGGGGAACTGTACCGCTATGTCGCGGATCGCCGCGGGATTTTCGTACAACCAGCGCTGTTCGAAGCCTTTGGCCTGACCATCATCGAAGCCATGGCATCCGGGCTGCCCACCTTCGCCACCCGCCACGGCGGCCCCTTGGAAATCATTCAGCACAATCAGTCCGGCTTTCATATCGACCCCAACGACGGCGCCAGCGCCGCACAGCAGATGGTGGACTTTCTTGACCTTTGCACAGCCGATCCGCATGAATGGGAGCGCCTGTCGCGCGGCGCCATAGCTCGAATCGAAGCCCGCTACACCTGGAAACTGTATGCTGAACGCATGATGACCCTGTCGCGCATTTACGGCTTCTGGAAGTTTGTCAGCGGCCTGGAACGGGAAGAAACTGCACGCTATCTGGACATGTTCTACCATCTGCAATTCCGCCCCCTGGCGGCCAGGATCGCCACGGAGCAGTAAATTCAGACCACATCTTATGGCAATGTCATGAAAACATTAGAAGCGCTGATCACCTCGCCCGGCACAGCCGATTTGAAGGAATTGCTGCACCTGTCCCAATCGGCACTGCATATCCTGTTAATCCTTGTTCTGGCCTGGATACTGCTGCGTTTATCGAGGAAAGCCATCTGGATGTTGCAGATATACTCGACACATCATACGGACAACAATCTTGAAGGGCTCAAGCGCATCGAAACGCTGAGCCGGGTGTTCCGCTATACTTCTTCGGTGGTCATTTATGTGGTCGCGGGCATGGTGGTTTTAAGCGAGCTGGGAGTCTCCATCGCGCCGATCCTGGCTACTGCCGGAGTACTCGGCATCGCGGTTGGATTTGCTGCGCAGAACCTGATCAAGGATTACTTCAACGGCATTTTCCTGTTGCTGGAAAATCAGGTACGGCAAGGCGATGTAGTAGAAGCGGGTGGCAAGGGCGGGCTGGTAGAAGAAGTAACGCTGCGCTATATCAAGATGCGCGATTACGACGGGAACGTACACTTCATTCCCAACGGCGTCATCACTACGGTCACCAACATGAGCCGGGGGTTCGCCTACTCGGTGATTGATGTCGGCGTGGCTTACCGGGAAGACACCGACGAAGTGATGAATTTGATGCTCCAGGTAGGCGCAAATTTGCGTAAGGACGAAGCCATCGGACCTAAAATCATGGAAGACATGGAAATGGCCGGAGTCGACAAATGGGACAATTCTGCAGTCGTTATCCGCTGTCGCTTCAAGGTACTGCCGCTTGAGCAATGGGGCGTACGCCGGGAGTTCCTGCGCCGGCTGAAACAGGTCTTCGATCAGCACCGTATCGAGATACCCTATCCTCACATGACCATCTACCCCGGGCAAGCCAAGGATGGTTCAGCGCCACCCTTCAATATCGCCTCCCGGAACGAATCCACAAAATCGGACGCGGATTGACGTAACGATCACGTTATCTTCAAGATGGCGGTACGTTTACATGAAGGCGTAACCATGGTCATCATCGATACCCACTGCCACCTGGACGCGGCCGAGTTCGACGCCGACCGCGACACGGTGGCGACGCAGGCCCACGCGGCAGGCGTGCAGACCATTGTTGTTCCGGCGGTGCAGTACGCCAACTTCGACGCGGTGCTGGCTGTCAGCCAGCGTTATCCCGGCTGCGTGGCGGCGCTGGGGCTGCACCCGATATATAGCGACGTACACCTTCCTGAACACCTCGCCTTGTTGCGCGCCGCCATCGAGCGGCAGCGCCCGGTGGCGATGGGCGAAATCGGGCTGGATTTTTTCGTGCCCAATGCGGATGTGACGAAGCAGGAATACTACTTCACCGAACAGCTTAAAATCGCCCGCGATTTCGACCTGCCAGTATTGCTCCACAGCCGCCGCGCCAACGACCAGATATTGAAACAATTGCGCCGCTTCGGTATCCAGCGCGGCATCGCCCACGCCTTCAGCGGCAGTCGCCAGCAGGCCGATGCATTCATCCGGCAAGGCTTCAAACTGGGTTTTGGCGGCGCCATGACTTATACTCGGGCCTCGAATTTGCGTCGCCTGGCAGCCGAGTTGCCGCTGGAAGCCATCGTGCTGGAAACAGATGCGCCGGACATGGCGCCAGCCTGGATCCAGCATCAGCGCAATGGCCCGCAACAGCTACCCGCCATCGCCGCCGTGTTGGCCGAATTGCGCGGCGTCGGGTTTGATGACATCGCACAGGCAACCAGCGTCAATGCACGCGCCGCCATACCTGCATTGGCAGCGCTGGACGCGCCACCGGCAATATCAACATAAACGCCCATTTCAGTATTGGCTGTACTCACTAACCGGAGGCTAAACACTCGCGTGGAAGCACACAATTTTTTTCTGATGCTGGCCATCCTGCTGCTGGCGGCGCGGTTCTTGTCCGAGCTGGCGATACGCATCGGCGTTCCGGCGGTAATCGGCGAACTCGCCGCCGGCCTCATCATCGGCCCATCCCTGCTCGGGCTGGTCAGCCCGGACGCCACCATGAAGCTGCTGGCCGAAATCGGCATCATTCTGCTGCTGTTCGAGGTGGGCATGGATACCGACGTGTTCCGCCTTGCCAAGGCTGGTTCCAAACCCATCGTCGTGGCCATCGCCGGCGTGGTGTTTCCGTTCGGGTTCGGTTACCTGGTCAGCCACGCGATGTTTGGCATGTCGTTGCTGGCCAGCCTGTTCATCGGCGGCACCCTGACCGCCACCAGCATCGGCATCACCGTGCGCGTGCTGACCGACCTGCAGCGCCGCAACAGCGACGAAGCGCAAATCGTCATTGGCGCTGCGGTACTGGACGACATCGTTGGCGTGATCCTGCTCGCTTTTCTCTACCAGTTTGCCGTCTCCGGAGAAATGTCGCTGGCGGCGACCGGCACGGTGGGCGCCTACATCGTCCTGTTCATGCTGCTGTCGCCATTCGCCGCCAAATTCATGGCGTTCATCATTGGCCATTTCGACCGCCGCAGCAGTTCGCCGGGGCTGCTGCTGACCATGGCGCTGAGCCTGATCATGCTGTTCAGCTATCTGGCGCATGCCATCGGCGCCCCCGAGATCATGGGTGGCTTCGCAGCCGGCATCGCCATGGGGCAACACTTCCGCGTCACCCTGACCGAACGGCTACGCATCCCGTTTTCCGCCTACCTGAACCGGATTTTCGCTCCCAGCCCGGAGTTGTCTCAGCGCCTGGAGAGCCAGATGCGGCCGCTGATCCATACCTTCACGCCGCTGTTCTTCGTAATGGTCGGCGTCTCGCTCAACCTCAAGCAGGTGGACTGGTCGTCGGCCTTCGTCTGGGGTCTGTCTGCCGCGCTGCTGGTGGTTGCCGTCGCCGGCAAGCTGGTTTCCGGCTTTCTGATCAAGGAGCCGCGCCTGCAGCAGGCGGTCATTGGCCTGTCCATGATCCCGCGCGGCGAGGTGGGCCTGATTTTCGCCCAGATCGGCTTTGCCAACGGCATTCTGGACGCGCAAGTCTATGCGGCGCTGCTGATTGTGATCGCACTGACCACCGTGGTACCGCCGTTCATCATCAAGTGGATATATCAACGCAACGACACGGCTACGGCCATCAATACACAGGTGAGTAAATGACCGCATTGCCGCAATTCGAACGCACCCACATCCTGTTGGGCGACGCCGGCCTGCAACTGCTTGCCGGCAAACACATCTTTGTCGCAGGGCTGGGCGGCGTCGGATCCTACTGTGTGGACGCGCTGGCACGCGCGGGCATAGGCAGGCTCACCCTGGTGGATCATGACGTGGTCGCCACCAGCAATATCAACCGCCAGTTACCCGCGCTGCTTTCCACGGTGGGACAATCCAAGGCCGAATTGATGCAGGCGCGCATCATGGATATCAACCCGGCCTGCCAGGTGATCATCCATCGGGTATTTCTGTCGCCCGAAAACGTCAGCGCGTACGTGCCGCACGACGTTGACTATGTGATTGACTGCATCGACTCGCTCAATTGCAAGGTTGCCCTGGTACAAAGCAGCCTGCAGCGCGGCTTGCGCGTGGCCTCCAGCATGGGCGCGGGCAATCGCCTCGATCCGTCCAGGGTCAGGCTGGCTGACATCAGCCAGACCGAAATGTGCCCGTTGGCGCGCATCATGCGCAAACGCCTGCAGCGTCACTGCATCAAAACAGACGTACTCACGGTATTTTCCGATGAAGCCCCGAGCGCGCCGCTTCCGCCGCAACCGGTGGATGGCCCTGGCCGTGCGCGCGCCATCAACGGCACCATCAGTTACATGCCGGCACTTTTCGGCCTGATGCTTGCCGGAGAAGTGCTGCGCCGCCTGCTGCTGGAGACAAAGACAGAAACGTCTGCAAGCCTTACGCCTGAGAGTTGAACCGGGAAAGGCATTTAGCCACGGAGGGCACAGAGAACACGGAGAAAAGCGTTTGGGATTAAAGCGCACTCACCGGCTCTGCTGCTCGATTGCCTGCCGCTGTGCCTGACTTTGCTGCTGCAGGGTTTGCTCCACCGCTTTTGCCCGCTGCAACTCATCGCGCTGCCTATCGAATAACCGCGCCTCGCCCGGCGTCTTCGGCAACGGCGGATGTGATGGCTTCTGTTGACCACAGGCAGCCAGCCACAATGCCATCCCAACCCCAATCAACACTGAACGCATCAGCCATCTCCCTGATCGGCGCCGCCTTCTATCCGGTTTTTGTCCCTCGGCTTCGCTTTACGCTTCCTTCAACCGGGAAACCATCTGGAGTTTCAAACCAACAGGTTTCCAGCGCGAATGCTTCATAAATCAGGCGGCTCTCGCATGTTTAATCTCAAAAGGATAAGCGCCGTTGGCGCGTGCATCCAGCAATACCACCTCAACCGCAGTGCCGTCTTCCGCATAACTGACATGCGTATTCCAGTCTTGCGATACCTCGCGCACGATGGGCTTGTCAGACAGGCGTATAACAAGAATATCGTCCTCATCAAAATACACTGTGTGCATTATCGCCCTCCTAAATCACCTCAAAATGATGCATAACCGTTTTGACAACAAGCCTGTCTTCCAGCACCAGAACAGCGCACAGCAGATTATCCGATCGTTCGCTGAAATCCTTGAAAACCCACAGATGTGTGGCATCCCGATAACGCGTTTCGCCTGAATCAATCACATCCAGCAATAGGGTCTCGTTGATTCCACGCTCATCCATGCGCATTTGTGCGTGGCGAGTAATGACAATAGCGCGTTGAAATCGTGTGCTGTACATAATAGACATTGTAATCACAAAATGACGGCCAAATATAAAAACGGGCCACCAAAGTGACCCGTTTCTAATCTTCTTACACCGCCGGAAGATGCCGGCAAATGCTTAGAAATTGTGGATCATACCCAGCGAGAAGCCGCCTGGAGTGTTGTCTGACGTGACGCAAGGTTATCGCACGCCTCGCCGACCTGGTTCACCCACATAATTTTTCCAGCGCCCGCGTCACAGCTGCTTCATCGGACGCACCCAGGCGACCTATTTTGCCCAACACCAGGCGATGATCGAGGGTAAACAACTTCATTCGCACCACTGACGGTGCAGGTAAACCGGCCGCGCTCAGGTCGGTTACACCGACATCGAGGGGCCAGGCGGAATTTTTCGCGCTGGTAATCATCGCCAACACGCTATGTCCAGCAGGCGCATTAAATGGTGTGTTAGCGGACAGGATCAGTGCAGGGCGTTTCTTTGCCTGCGCTTTATCGGTGAAAGGGAAAGGCACTTTGACCACGTCGAAGCGTTCATAGCTCACGGTAGGCCTCAGCGTCATTATCCGAGCTCCATTCGTTCAACGTGCCAGCCAGCGCCTGCGCATACTGGATATCCAGCGGTGTGGCGCGGCGCAACCTGACCTCATCGTTGATTATCTCGAATGCCAGTGTATCGCCACCATGGATGCCGAGCTTCTTGCGTATTTCGGCCGGAATGGTTGCCTGATATTTGCTCGTCACTTTACTCGTTTGCATTTCGCTCTCAGTAATACGCAATACTGCATTACCGAAAGATAGATTATTCACATCGCTACGTCAAGCGCAAATAAAAAAACGGGCCACCGAAGTGACCCGTTTCTAATCTCCTGCACACCACCGGCAGATGCCGGCAAATGCTTAGAAGGCGTGAATCATACCGACTGAGAAGCCGCTAGGATTTGCACCATAGGAAGCAGGGCTAACCACCGAAATTCCGGTAGCGCCACCGCCCAACGCGTATGAGCCGTTGGTGTCGTTGCGTACCTGAGTGTACAGTGCGTAAACAGAGGTGCGCTTGGACATGGCGTGATCAACACCCAGGCTCCACTGCTTGGCGCCGTCGCTGCCGCTCAGATCAGCACCAGCCACGTTCTTCTGGTTGCTACTACCTGCTTTGGTGTAAGCCAGCTTGAGGGTATTGCTGCCCATTTGATAGGAGACAGGCAGATACCAAGCGCCGCGGCTAAGGTCGTGAACTGCTGTAGCACCAGTTGTATTACCATCGCCCTTGATGCGCTCATACCCCAAGCCGATTTTCAAATCGCCGAACTTGTAACCAACACCAGCGCGCCAGTTTTTAAGTGTGAAATCGCTGACAGCTGCGGTATTGGGAACCCCCTTGTTTTCTTCATACGCCAGGGCAGCGTAAAGCGGGCCATCTGCATAGGCACCGCTAATCGAATAGAAATGCGGATTGGTGACAGAGGTGACAACACCAGCAGCATTACCGGTATCATTGCCCATCTCATTCGAAGCAGAATACAAAGCCTTGACGGTGAAGCCGCTCATGTTCGGGCTAATATACTGAACCGCGTTTTGCGCACGAATGCTTGCAAGGTTAGTGCCACCAATCATACCCATAATGCTGCGGTAATCCGCCAGTGTATGCTGACCGAACGGATCCAGCGGGCCAGTGGATGTTTTAAACGGCGTATCGATAATACCGAGTTGTACTGTACCCCACTGTTTGTCAGCCAGACCGACAAAGGTGGTACGGCGGCTCTGGTTGCCACCGCCGATTGCGCCAAACGCCGAAGAGTCATTAATGTTCTGCTGGTCAATCGCGATGGATTGCTCATATTGCCAAATCGCCGACAGGCCGTTGCCCAGGTCTTCGGAACCCTTGAAACCAAGGAAGCTGTTGTTGCTGGAAACACGAGCGCGTCTTTCGGAAGAACTTACATTGGCTAGTATGCCGCCGACTGGTGGAACAGCAGCCGAAGTTGCGCCGTAACCGCCGCCATCGACACTGTCAACGGAAGCTGCGAATTCGCCGTAGATCGTGACGTTGCCGCTATCGGCCATTGCCACTGGGGCAACGAAGGCACTGGCGATGGCCAGCGCGATAAGTTTCTTGTTCATGTAAATCTCCTTAGTTGAAGTGTGTATCGCAGCGGGTGTTACCCACGCTGCGAACCCCTCTTGCGAGAAGCTAAGGGCATTATGCCCAAGGCTTTTTACACGCCGCAACCTTATACGACGAATTTGCATGATTTTCATGGCTTCGTGTTGTTTTTTTGCAACAAGCGAGACTGGATCCGCTCAGAGCGGTACCCGGCTGCGCAGGATGGCCTGTCTGAGCACCGGATCGTCCAGCGTGTCCAGATAGATGACGTCCAGCCTGTAGATAACCGGCGCCTGTTCCAGCGCCTCGATCAGATCGTGCCAGCGCGCGGGGGTCAGGGTGGGGGCTTCAATAGCGAGATCAATGTCGGATGCGCGTCGCGCCCGACCGACGGCGCGGGAGCCAAATACCCAGGCGCGACGCACTTCGGGAAAGCGGGCAAGTGTTGCCTGCAAAGTGTGACGGTCCTGTTCGCGCAGTTGCAGCATGGGTTCAGTCCAGCGTCAGTTTAGCTACCCACACTGCCATGTCATGGAGCTGGCTGGCATAGCGCCGGCGGATGTGGGCTGCGATGGATTCGGCCACGGCTTCGCGGTAAGTGTGGGTGGTGAGGTTGCGGTCTTCCAGCATGGCAAGCCAGATATCGGCGTCTTCAGGGGTGGCTATCAGGCCATCCACAAATGCCTGCTTGAGTGTCTGGCGCGGGCCGGTGGCCTCCATGCCCTGGTGCAGGAGATAGAGTTGCAGGGTTTTCCAGGCGATTTCAAAAGTGAACTCAAAACGCTGAATGGTGGCGTCGCGCAGGATGCTGTCACCCTGCTGCATCACAGCCTCTTGCAGCCGCGCTGCCGCACGCAGAAAATCCTGCTGACGTTGCGAAAAACGTTGAGTGTCCATGCGCTGATTGTGGGCGAGACGTACGTGTCTGGCAAGCCGCACGGCACCCGACTGCTATTTGCGCATGGTCCACCACACGATCCCGAGCAGCAGGGCAAGTGCTACGCCTGCTTCGAATATAAACCAGGCGAGGCTGACCATTCCGTTATCTTCCATGTTTGCGGCCTTTCTTGTTAAACGGCAATTCATTTCACCGGGGTAGGAAAATTACGAATGAGGTCGAGACGAATCCTGACGGCTTCACCCGTTTCACTGCGTGCCACCAGCCATTCTGCGCCGTTTTCTTCGGTCACCTCCAGCGGCCATATCCGTGCCATGTACGATTGCTGGCTGGCGGGGTCATGCCAGTGCAGGTCCATCGATTCGTTGCACAGCGTGGCAATGGTGACGCGCTCGATATAAAAACGCGGGACAGGCTGGTAGGGCAGGTGCATGGCTTTGTTATACTCAGGGCTGTTTGCTTATCTGTGATTCTCGCATGAGACAACTCGCCCGCACAGCTTTGATATTAGCCGCACTGATGAGCGGCGGCTGCGCCACCCAGCCCACGCCGCCTGCACCCAAACCAGCGCCACCGGCCGCGCCGCAGCCAAAACCGGCACCATCGGTGGTGTGCCCTCCGCCCACGCCGGAAGTGCCGCCGCCCGTACCCCCGGTCACGCCCAATCTGAGCCCGGCCGACTGGTCCAGCCTGCCCGGCTGGCAGGACGATAATCTGCTGCGGGCGTGGCCGGTGTGGCTGCAGTCGTGCACGGCGCTGAAAACCAGACCGGAATGGCAGGCCGTGTGCGCCGCATCCGAGGCGCTCAAGACCACCGATGCAGCGACAGTACGGGCGTTTTTCGAAAGCCAGTTCGCGCTGTATCAGTCGCGCCAGGCCGACGGCAGCGAGGACGGGCTGATTACCGGTTACTACGAGCCGCTGCTGCATGGCAGCCTCACCCCCAGCGCGAAGTACTCGATACCCTTATATAGCCCGCCCGCCGATTTGCTGACCATTGACCTCGGCACTATTTATCCGGAATTGAAACACATGCGTTTGCGCGGACGCCTGCAGGGGAACAAGGTGGTGCCGTATCTGGCGCGTGCCGATATTGATGACGGCACCGATCCGCTCAAAGGCAGCGAACTGGTCTGGGTGGACAACCCGGTGGAAGCGTTTTTCCTGCAAATCCAGGGATCGGGGCGCATCCAGTTGCCCGACGGCAGCATGATGCGGGTGGGCTATGCCGACCAGAATGGCTATCCGTATCGCTCCATCGGCCGGGTGCTGGCCGAGCGCGGTGAGCTGCCGCTGGCGCAGACTTCGATGCAGAACATCAAGGCATGGGGCAAAAGCAATCCGGACAAGCTGCCGGAACTGCTGGCGCAAAACCCGAGCTATGTGTTTTTCCGCGAGTTGCCGAATAACGGCAATGGCCCGATGGGCGCACTGGGCGTGCCGATTACCGGCGGACGCAGCATTGCCGTGGATGCCCGCGCCATCCCGCTGGGCGCGCCGGTGTGGCTGGCCACCACCCGGCCCGCTTCCGACCAGCCGCTCGACCGCCTGGTGCTGGCGCAGGATACCGGCGGCGCAATTCGCGGCAACGTGCGCGCGGATTTTTTCTGGGGTTTCGGCAACGAGGCAGGCAACAAAGCCGGCATGATGAAACAGCCTGGGAAAATGTGGGTGTTGCTGCCCAAGGACATGCCCGTGCCTACGGAGTTGCCGGGGCCATTGGCGGCGAAAGCCAGGGTGGTTAACAAGTAGTCACGGAAGCGGCATTCACCACAGGAAAACAAAAAGGCAGAATTCAAGACGCTTCTCCGGGCTTGCCTTTTGCCTTACTTATCCAGCTCGTAGCGCACTTTAATCACCACCAGCGATTTCACCGCGCGGCCGGCTTTTTGTGCCGGAGCGAATTGGGCCTTGCGGAAAGCGTCGAGTGCGCTCTGGTCGAAAATGCCGGGCGGGCTGGCGTCGCTGACCTCGATATCCTGCACGCCGCCACTCTCATCCAGTTTCAGCCTGAGTTCGACCCAGCCGCTGGCGCCGCGAGCGATGGCGGCTTGCGGGTATACCGGGTTGATGGCGGCCAGCGCGCGCGGCTGAACATCCAGCTGCCTGGCGGTGTAATAAACCGGATCGACCAGCAGCGGCACATTCACCGCAGGCAACGAACTGCTGACCGGCGGTGCGGGATTGGCGGGCGCGGCCATGCTGGGTACTGTGGGCGGCACGACAGGCGCGGCCTGCACGGGTGGCGGCGTACTGGCCACGGCCACGGGCGGCGGAGGCGATGCTGGCTTGGGTGGCGCTTGCGGTGTTGGCTGTGGCGGAATTTCAGGCGCGGCAGCCGGCGCTTCGATCTGGGGCATGGGCGCTGCGGAGAGCGGCGCGGGGGGCTGCAGGCGCACCTGGATGGCCGGGATAGTGGCCGCCACCGGGGCCGCAACAGGATGAACGCGCAGCAGGCCGATCAGCGCCAGATGAACCGCAATGGAGATGGACATGGCGGCCACCACGCGCTGCATGGCCGGGCTGAGTTCAGGCTCCTGGAGATCGGCTGGGCGCGGCATGCGCGTGCATCAATGCAATACACGCGGCATGGCAAGGGTAAACACGGGAATCTCCGCGTCGAAGTGTTCGCCGTCTTCCGCCACCATCTGATAGCTGCCGTACATGGTGCCCACCGGCGTATTGATCGCCGTGCCGCTGGTGTATTCAAAGCTCTCGCCGGGCTTGAGCAGGGGCTGCTCGCCCACCACGCCCAGACCGCGCACTTCCTGCACCTTGTTTTCGGCGTCGGTAATGACCCAGTGGCGCGAAACCAGTTGCGCCGGGATGGTGCCGGTGTTGGTAATGGTGACCGTGTATGCAAACACATAGCGATCCTGGTGCGGATCGGATTGATCGGGGATAAACGTCGTCTCGACGCTCACCGTGATGTGATTTTTTCTGCTGTCGCCCATCTGTGTGCCTGTCCTTGAGTCGGTCGCGCTGTTACCTCGACGCGATTCCGGGTAAAATTGACTTTCTTATCCAAAGGCTTGTTGAAAGGGTCACCATGTCCAGGCAGTTCCGTATCGCACCGAGCATTTTATCCGCAAACTTCGCCAAGCTGGGGCAGGAAGTCACCGATGTGATCGCTTCCGGTGCGGACATCATCCATTTCGATGTGATGGATAACCACTATGTGCCCAATCTGACCATCGGCCCGCTGGTGTGCGAATCGCTGCGCCCGGTGACGGACGCGATCATTGACGTGCACCTGATGGTCAAGCCGGTTGACCGTATTATCCCCGATTTCGCCAAGGCCGGGGCGAACATCATCACCTTTCACCCGGAAGCCTCCGAGCACATCGACCGCACCCTCTCGCTGATCAGGGAATGCGGATGCAAGGCTGGCCTGGTGTTCAACCCGGCCACTTCGCTGAGCTATCTGGACTACGTGATGGACAAGGTGGACATGATCCTGCTGATGTCGGTCAACCCCGGCTTCGGCGGGCAGAAGTTCATCCCGGAAACGCTTAACAAGACGCGAGCCGTGCGCCAGCGTATCGATGCCTCGGGCCGCGACATCTGGCTGGAAGTGGACGGCGGCGTGAAAGTCGACAACATTGCCGAAGTGGCGCGCGCGGGCGCAGACGTGTTCGTGGCAGGCTCCGCTATTTTCGGCGCGGCAAAGGACAGCGATGTGCACCGCTATGACAGCGTAGTGGCGGCGATGCGCGCGGAACTGGCGAAGGCTTGACCCAGTCATTGCTGACTTGATCCGGCATGACGTAAACGAGATTAGGCATTAAACCTAAAACCACAATTCAGGCCACGGAGATCACAGAGCTCACAGAGGCAATGGAGCTCACACGGTTATCGTAAATACCGGCTTCACTCATCGGGTGAACCGGAAAATTGCGGAACACGCTTTATCTCTGTGTGCTCCGTGATCTCCGTGGCTAACTGACTTTTTAAGACCATATGAACTTCCCAATCAAAATCAAGGCCGTGGTGATCGACCTCGACGGCACGCTGCTCGACACCGCACCCGACCTCGCCCACGCGGCGGAACTGATGATGGCCGAGCTCGGCATGCCGCAGGTGCCGCTGGCGTCCATCAAATCCTATATCGGCAACGGCGTTTCGCGTCTGGTGAAGCGCGTGCTCGCCGGCAGCATGGACGCCGAACCGGATGCGGCGCTGTTCGCCCGCGCCTATCCGATTTACCAGAAGCATTACAGCGCTAACGTGTCGCTGTATTCGCGCCCCTTCCCCGGCGTTGTGGAAGGCCTGCAGGCGTTGCGCGCAATAGGCTTGCACGTGGCCTGCATTACCAACAAGGCGGAGGTGTTCACCCTTCCGTTGCTGCGCGATACCGGCCTGCTGGATTATTTCGAACTGGTGCTGTCGGGCGACACGCTGCCCAAACGCAAGCCTGACCCGCTGCCCTTGCTGCACGCCTGCAAGCACTTTGGCGTCGAGCCCGGCGAACTGCTGCTGATTGGCGATTCGCTCAACGACACCCAGGCCGCGCGCGCTGCCGGCAGCCCGGTGTTCTGCGTACCTTACGGCTACAACCGTGGCCTCCCGGTGGCGGAACTGGATCTGGACGCCGTGGTGCCCAGCCTGCTGGAAGCCACCAAGCTGATTGCGAAAGCCTGAAAAACATGAGCCACGTTGGCATGGAAATACATAGAGAAAAACGCCATTCATGGCGATGGCACTGATACGCCAGCTTTTTCCGGTGGCGCGATTGATTCGTGCCGTCCCTCGCTATGCTTCTATGACTTTGTGGTGAAATCATGACTGAACAGGAATTCAACAAACTTGCCCGCCAGGGCTATAACCGCATCCCGCTCACGCGCGAGATGCCGGCTGATCTCGACACCCCGCTGTCGGTTTATCTCAAACTGGCCAACGCGCCCTATTCCTACCTGCTCGAATCGGTGGTGGGCGGCGAGCGCTTCGGCCGCTATTCTTTCATCGGCCTGCCCGCGCGCACCGTGTTGCGGGTGCATGGACACCTGGTCACGGTGGAGACTGATGGCATCAAGGTGGAACAGCAGGAGGCTGCCGATCCGCTGGAATTTGCCGAACATTTCCTGACGCGCTTCAAGGCCGCCAGCCTGCCCGGCCTGCCGCGTTTTGCCGGTGGACTGGCGGGCTATTTCGGATACGACTCGGTGCGCTACATCGAAAAACGTCTGGCCAGCAGGCACCAACCCGATGCGCTGCACACGCCGGATATCCTGCTGCTGCTCAGCGAGGAGCTGGCGGTGGTGGATAACCTCACCGGCAAGCTGACGCTGATCGTCTATGCCGATCCGATGCAGACAGACGCTTATGCGGAAGGCTACCGGCGCCTGAATCGGCTCACCGGGCAATTGCGCGCCCCCGTGGCAGTACCCCACACGCAGGCAGTCTGCACGGCGCCGGTGCTATCGGAGTTCGGCGAGGACGAATTCAAGGCCGCCGTGCTGCGCGCCAAGCAGTACATCATCGACGGCGACATCATGCAGGTGGTGCTGTCCCAGCGCATGTCGCGTCCGTTCGATGCCAGCCCGCTCACGCTGTACCGCGCGCTGCGCAGTCTCAACCCGTCGCCTTACATGTTTTATTACGACATGGGCAGTTTTCACGTGGTGGGGGCATCGCCGGAAATCCTGGTGCGGCTGGAGGATGACACGGTCACCGTGCGCCCCATCGCAGGCACGCGTCCACGCGGCGCCAATCGCGAACACGACACCCAGCTGGCCGCCGAGCTGCTGGCCGACCCCAAGGAATGCGCCGAGCACCTGCAGTTGCTGGACCTGGGGCGCAACGACGCGGGACGCGTGGCGGTCACCGGCAGCATCAAGGTCACCGAGAACATGCAGATCGAGCGCTATTCGCACGTCATGCATATCGTCTCCAATGTCGAAGGCAAGCTCAAGCCGGGCTTGTCGGCGATGGACGTGCTGCGCGCCACCTTCCCGGCCGGCACCGTATCCGGCGCACCCAAGGTACGTGCCATGGAAATCATCGACGAACTGGAACCGAGCAAGCGCGGCGTGTACGCCGGCGCAGTCGGGTATCTGGGCTTTGATGGCGACATGGACCTGGCGATCGCCATCCGCACCGCGGTAATCAAGGACGGCATGCTGTACGTGCAGGCGGGCGCGGGCATCGTTGCCGACTCGGTGCCCGAGAACGAATGGACTGAAACCCAGAACAAGGCACAGGCGGTGATCCGTGCCGCGGAACTGGCACAGGCAGGGTTTGACCTGCCGCAGGAATAGGAGACCGCCATGCTGCTGATGATCGACAATTACGACTCCTTCACCTACAACCTGGTGCAGTATTTTGGCGAGCTGGGCGAGGACGTGCGCGTGTTCCGCAACGACGAAATCGACCTCGCCGCGGTTGCTGCCCTGCATCCCGACCATATCGTGATTTCACCCGGCCCGTGTACGCCCAATGAAGCGGGCGTGTCGGTGCCGCTGATCAGGGAATTTGCCGGAAAAATTCCGCTGCTCGGCGTGTGCCTCGGCCACCAGAGCATCGGCCAGGCGTTCGGCGGCAAAATTGTCCACGCCAGGCAATTGATGCACGGCAAGACCTCAATGATTCACCATAAGGATGTCGGTGTGTTTCATGGATTGCCCAATCCGTTCCGCGCCACCCGCTACCATTCGCTGGTGATCGAGCGCGACAGCCTGCCCGACTGCCTGGAAATCACTGCCTGGACCGAGGACGGCGAGATCATGGGGGTGCGCCACAAGACCCTGCCCATCGAGGGCGTGCAGTTTCACCCGGAATCCATCCTCACCGAATACGGGCACGAGATGCTGGCGAATTTCCTGAAAGGAACCCGATGATGACGCCGCAACAGGCGCTCACCCGGCTGGTCGAGCAGCGCGAAATCTTCCACGACGAGATGCTGTCGCTGATGCGCCAGATCATGAACGGGGAACTCACCCCGATACAGATCGCCGGCATCATCACCGGCCTGCGGGTGAAGAAGGAAACCGTGGGCGAGATTGCCGCCGCGGCGCAGGTGATGCGCGAATTTGCCACCAGGGTGCCGGCGCAGAACGATGTACATCTGGTCGATACCTGCGGTACCGGGGGCGATGCCGCCCACACCTTCAACATTTCCACCACGGCTGCCTTCGTCGCGGCTGCGGCCGGCGCGCGCGTCGCCAAGCACGGCGGACGTTCCGTGTCCTCCACCAGCGGCAGCGCCGATGTACTGGAGGCACTGGGCGTGAATCTCAATCTCACCCCCGGGCAGGTGGGCGAGAGCATCGACGCCATCGGCATCGGCTTCATGTTCGCGCCCAATTTTCACGGTGCCATGAAGCACGCCGCGCCGGTGCGGCGCGAACTGGGCGTGCGCACTCTATTCAACATCCTCGGCCCGCTGACCAACCCGGCAGGTGCGCCGCACCAGCTGCTGGGCGTGTTCCACCCCGATCTGGTCGGCATCCTGGTGCGTGTGCTGCAGCGTCTCGGCAGCCGCCACGTCATGGTGGTGCACGGTGCCGACGGCATGGACGAAATCACCCTGAGCGGCGAAACCCTGATTGGAGAACTGAAAGACGGTGAGGTCACCGAATATGCGATCCACCCGCGCGAGTTCGGTTTCGAGCCGTGCGGCAGCGAGGCACTCAAGGTCTGGGATGCCGTCCAGGCCAGGGACATGCTGCTGTCCGTGCTCGACGACTTGCCGGGCCCGGCGCGCGATATCGTGCTGCTCAACGCCGGCGCCGCCATCTACGTGGCCGACCACGCCGCCACGCTCGGCGAGGGCATCGAGCAGGCGCGCGCCGTCATTCGCAGCGGCGCGGCACGGGACAAGCTGCAGCAGCTGGTGGCCTTCTCCAATCGCGCCAAGGGAGCGTGACCGCGATGTCCGACATCCTCAACAAAATTCTGGCGGTGAAAACGGCGGAAGTGGCCGCCGCCAAAGACGAAAATCCGTTCGAAGCGATACGCGCGGCTGCCGAATTCGCGGTGCCGCCGCGCGATTTCTGCGGCGCCCTGCGCGCCAGGACCGCTGCCGGGCGTGCCGCGGTGATCGCCGAGATCAAAAAGGCCAGCCCGAGCAAGGGCCTGTTGCGGGAAAATTTCCAGCCAGCTGACATCGCCATGAGCTATGCGCGGCATGGCGCTGCCTGCCTGTCGGTACTCACCGACCGGGAATTTTTTCAGGGAAGCCCCGATTACCTGCGCGCCGCACGCGATGCCTGCGACCTGCCGGTGCTGCGCAAGGATTTCATGATCGATCCTTACCAGGTGTACGAAGCGCGCGCCATGGGCGCCGACTGCATCCTGCTCATCGTGGCGGCGCTGCCGCTGGCGAAGATGCAGGAACTGGAAGCACTGGCCCATGGACTCGGCATGGCGGTGCTGGTGGAATCGCACAACGCCGCCGAGCTGGAACAGGCGCTGCAACTCGCCACCCCGCTGCAGGGCATCAACAACCGTAACCTGCGCACCTTTGAAACCTCATTGCAGACCACGCTCGACCTGCTGCCGATGCTGGGCGACCAGCACATTGCAGTCACCGAAAGCGGCATCCTCAGCCGCGCCGATGTGGCACTGATGCGCGAGCATGGCGTCAACGCGTTTCTGGTGGGCGAGGCGTTCATGCGTGCGGATGATCCGGGCGTAGAGCTGGCCCGGCTGTTTGGTGCCTAGTGTAGTGTTGCACGCTATTCGGCACATAAAACGGCGTCTTTTTGCCCATGGCTGCGTTGCAAATCCGCGCAATAGTAGAACTATTGCTGTGGTTTGCGCCTTGCCATGAGCAAAAATCCATCCGTTTTATAGGTGCCATCAAGCATGCAACACTACACTAGCTGCTTTTCCCGGGTTTATACGCCACCATATCGATCAACGCCGACATGCCCGCATGGTAGCTGCCCTCGTTGATGACCTCATCGTGCTCGCGCAGATGCTGAATATCCCAGTCGCCAAACCATTCGCGTAGCATCGGCTCGGTGTAGAGGTTTTCCGGCGCTGACGGCCCGCCGGTCCTGTATTCCAGCTGGCGCGGTGTGTAGCCCTGCAACAGCAGCAGGCCGCCCGGCTTGAGCGCGCGGCGGATGCCTTCGAACTGGCGCGCACGCCCCGCCGGATCGGCGAACTGGATGAAAATGGCGGCAATGACGTCGAAGCGTGCATCGCCCCAATCCCACGCCAGCAAGTCGGCAAGCTCGAATTGCAGTGTCACGCCGCGTTCTGCAGCCAGTTTTCTGGCTTTGGCTTGCGCCACGCCGGAGCTGTCCACCGACAGCACATCCAGCCCCTGCTGCGCCAGCCACACGCCGTTGCGGCCTTCACCGTCGGCGACGGCCAGCGCAGATTGGCCAGGTCGCAGGCGCGCGGCTTGCGACGCCAGAAAGGCATTGGGCGCGGTACCGAAAATATACCCTTCGACCGCGTAACGCTCGTCCCAGAATGTCGCCATTATTTATTTTCCTTTGCTGGCCGCGTCGAGCAACTCGTTGAGCTTGTCCGCCGGCACCATGCCGGGTACGCGCTGACCATTTGAAAAAATTAGCGTGGGGGTGCCGGTGACGCGGAATTTGTTGCCGAGCGCGATATTCGAGTCAACCGGATTTTTGCAGTTGCCGCTGTTTTTCGGCATCACGCCGCGCAGCATGGCGTCATCCCAGGCCTTGTTGCGGTCCGGTGCGCACCAGATGGCCTTGGCATTGGCAGCGGAATCCGGATGCAGGCTGACGATGGGGTAAAGGAAAGTATAGAGGGTGACGTTGCTGACCTTGGTCAGCTCCTGTTCCAGCTTTCTGCAGTACGGGCAATCCGGGTCGGAGAAAATCGCCAGTTTGCGTTTGCCGTTACCCTTTACGGTCTTGATCGCGTCGGCGAAAGGCAGGCTGTCGAAGCGAATGGCATTGAGCTTTTCCAGGCGTTCGTTGGTCAGGTTCTGGCGGGTTTTGACATCCACTACGCTTCCCACAAACAGATAGTTTGCGTTTTCGTCGGCATACACGATCTGGCCGTCGATCAGCACTTCGTAAAGCCCGGAATACGGGGTTTTAGTGATGCTGGCAATGTCTGCGCCGGGAAATTTTTCCAGCAGGGTTTTCTTGATGCCGGCTTCGTTTGCGCTGGCAGTGCACGCCAGCAGACTGGCCAGAAGGACGGTAGACAACAGGGTGCGTTTGAACATGTTTGCTCCAGGATTTTGAAAGGAAATGGCTCAGGCCAGTGCGTGTTGCATCAGCAGATTTTTGACCAGGTTCAGCCGATTGGTGAGGTCAAGGCCGGTATTGCGCAACCGGGTCAGCCCCGGATGGGTGCTGCCAAACAGCGCATGCAAGCCGTCGGTGACGCCCTGCATGGTGAGGATGTCTTCCTTGCGCGCGCGCTCGTAACGGCGCAGCAACGGCAGCTCTCCACAGCTTGCCGCACCGCGTGCGCGTAGCACTTGCGCCAGTTCGCGCGCATCGCGCAAGCCCAGATTGACCCCCTGCCCGGCCAGCGGGTGCACGCCGTGGGCGGCGTCGCCGATCAGTGCCAGACCGGGCTTGACCAGCGCATCCACACGGGTGAGCGCCAACGGAAACGCAGCCGGCGCACCCAGTAAATCAAGCGCACCCAGCGCATGGCCGCCGGCCTGCGCCACGCGTTCGGCCAGTTCGGCACCCGGCAACGCCAGCAACGTCTGTGCATGCGCTTCATCCGTTGACCACACCATGGAAAAACGCCGGCCGGGCAGCGGCAGCCAGGCCAACACGCCGTCGGCGCGGAACCACTGGCGCGCGATATTGGCATGGGAACGGGTGCATTCAAAATTAGCGACTACGCCCAACTGACCGTAATCACGGCGGGTGACAGTGATGCTCGCCTGCTGGCGCACCCAGGAATGACCGCCATCCGCCGCCACAATGAGCTTGCTGTGCAAAACCGTGCCGTCTGCAAGCGCCAGCCGCGCGCCCGAGGCCGACCAGCCGAGTTCGGCACAGCGGGCGCCGGCAAACAGCGCCAGATTGGATTGCTGCTGCAATGCAGTCCACAAGCCATGCTGGATGCGATTGCTCTCCATGATCCAGGCGAGCTGCGGCAAACCTGCAGCGTAGGCGTCAAAATCCAGCTGCGCGCCAGTGTCGCCGCTGATTTCCATGCCATATACCGGGGCAATGCGCGCCGCATCGAAACCTTGCCACACGCCCAGTTCGTTAAGAAAGCGGGCGCTGCCGGGACTGATGGCATAAATGCGTGCGTCCCATTCCGGTGTCGGCGCAGCAGGCGGATGCGGCTCCACCAGCGCCAGTTCGAGCCCGCTTCCCTTGAGTGCTGCGCAGAACGCGGCGCCGACAATACCGGCGCCGACGACGATGATGTCGTATGAGGTGGGATTCATCCCGGAAAAACCCGTTGAAGCCACAGAGAACACAGAGTCGGCACGGGTTTTGAGGAGAATTGTTTTTCTCCTGATGGATGAGCCGGAAAAAACCACCAACACCCCGTTTTTTCTCGGTGGTCTCCGTGCGCTCTGGGGCCAGTGGCTGTTTTCAGATTCATCCGCGTGCTCCGAAGATCATGCGCCGCGCCACAAAGCGCTTGACCGGCGGCAGCGCCTGCAATGCCGCCAGGCCAACGCTGCGTCCATGATGCAGCAGCACGTTGTCGTTGGAAAACAGGCGCACCAGCAGATCGGTGAAGAAAATCCCGCCGCGCGTGTCGAGCCGCCGCGCGCCGGAGTAAGCAGCGAGCATGGCGGCGCCGCCCAATGCCTCGCGTGTACTGGTACGGATGCGGGCAGCCAGCTCCCAGGCGTCGCGCAGCCCGAGATTGAAACCCTGCCCCGCCACCGGGTGCAACATTTGCGCGGCATTGCCGATCAGCACCGTGTGCGGGCGCGCAGGCTGAACGGTATAGCGCAATCCCAGCGGAAAGCTCGCGCGTTGCGCCACGCTTAGAAACCGGCCAACGCGATCGCCGAAATGCTGGTGCAGGGCGCCCAGAAATTCGGCATCCGGCAGCGCCAGCAGGGCTTGCACGCGCGCCGGGCTGGCCGTCCACACCAGCGCAAAACCCGCGCCTTGCGGCAGTAACGCGGCCGGGCCATCGGGGGTGAAACGCTCGTAAGCGCAACCGTTGTGGGGCAACTCGGTGGTCACCGAGGCAATCAGGGCATGCTGGTCGTAGTCGCGGCTCACCCGTTGCGCTGCACCGGCGCCGCCGTCGGCTACCACCGCCAGACGCGCGGTAACCGGAGTGCGCGCATCCGCGTGGCTGACTTCCACCACGGCATAGCCGCTGGCGGCGCGCACCGCATCCACGCGCGCGCCGCTCACCACGGCCACCCCGCTGTCGCGCAGGCGCGCGTGCAATGCCGCATCGAGTTCGGCATAGTCCACCACGTAACCCAGCGCCGGCAGATTTTCTTCCGCTGCGCGCAGCCACGCCATGCCCAGACCGCCGCGCTGGGAGATGTGAATGGTGGTGATCGGCGTGACTTCGCGCAGGCCTGACCAGACCCCGAGCCGCTCCAGTATCAGACGGCTGCCGTAAGACAGCGCCAGGGTGCGGCGATGTGCCGGGCGCGTGAGATCCGCGCGCGCTTCCAGCAACTGGATGGCGTAATCGCCATCGGCCAGCAGCAGCGCCAGCGTGGTACCCACCGGGCCGCCGCCGACGATGACGATGTCGCTGTGTTCACGCATGGCGCATCACTGCCTCGATCTCGGCCACGGTTTTGGGTGCAGCGGCGGTGATGACCTCACCGCCGCTGGCGGTGACCAGCACGTCATCTTCAATGCGGATACCGATATTCCACAAGGCCTGCGGCACGTTGTCGGCGGGACGGATATAACAGCCGGGTTCGACGGTGAGGGCCATGCCGGGCTGCAATGCGCGCCAGGTGCCGTCGGTCTTGTAGCTGCCTGCATCGTGCACGTCCAGCCCCAGCCAGTGGCCGGTACGGTGCATGTAAAAACGCCGGTAGTCGCCGGATTCCAGCACGCCGTCCACGCTGCCCGCACACAACCCCAGATCGATCATGCCCTGTGCCAGCACGCGCAGCGCGGCATCATGCGGCTGGTTCCAGTGATTGCCGGGCTGCACCGCAGCCAGCGCGGCATATTGCGCGGCCAGCACCATTTCGTACACGTCTTTTTGCGCGGCGCTGAAACTGCCGCTGACCGGGAAGGTGCGGGTGATGTCGGAGGCATAGCCATCGAGTTCGCAGCCGGCGTCGATCAGCAGCAAATCGCCGGCATGCAGCTGTGCATTATTTTCCACATAGTGCAGCACGCAGGCATTGGCGCCGCCGGCGACAATCGAAGTGTAGGCCGGCGCCTGGCTGCCGTGAGCGCGGAAGTGGTGCAGCAGCTCGGCTTCGATCTCGTACTCGAAACGTCCCGGCGCGGCGGCCTGCATGGCGCGACGGTGCGCCGCGCAGGAAATCGCGGCAGCGTGGCGCATGGTGGCCTGCTCCACGTCATCCTTGAACAGGCGCATTTCATCCACCAGCTCGCGCACATCGCGCAAACTGGTAGGCGCCGCCACGCCGCTGCGCGCCTGTTCGCGCACGCTGTTGAGCCAGCCCAGCACGCGCGCATCCCACGCCGTATCCTGCCCGAGCGCGTAATGCAGCGTGGGCTGATCGGCAAGCAGGCCGGGCAGGCGCGTGTCGAGTTCGCTGATGGAATACGCCTCGTCGAAACCGAAAGTGGCGCGCGCCGCCTCCGGGCCGTAGCGGAAACCATCCCAGATTTCGCGCTCCAGATCCTTGTCGCGGCAGAACAGCACCGCGCGTTGCTCGGCGGCCAGCAGCACCACGACGGCCTCCGGCTCGGTGAAACCGGCGAGGTAGTAAAAATGGCTGTCGAAGCGGTACGGATAATGGCTGTCGCGGTTACGCAGACGCTCGGGCGCGGTGGCGAGCACGGCGACGCCGCTGCCCATTTGCTGCATCAGGCGGCTGCGGCGGGCGCTAAAAGGGGTAGTGTCAGTCATCGGAATCTTCGTCGAGATATTGTGAATCGAGCAAGGCCGCCCAGATATTTTCCAGTTCCGCCAGCCGGGTCAGCAAAGACCGGTGCAACTGCACTGCCCGCTCACCAAACACGGCGCAGTCGTTGCCGCCGTCCATGTCCTGCGCGGCACGTTCAAACTGCAGCAAGGCGTCTTTCAGGCTGAATGCGGAGCCCAGCGCGTTTTTCACCTGCTCGCGCGGGTGCGGAATCCAGTCGCGGTCGGCGGCCAGCGAGCGCAGCTTTTCGCCTACATCCAGCAGGCGCTTGCGCATCCGCGTCGCCGCGCCCATGCGCGAGGACTTCACCTCGCCCCATACCGCGAGTTCCATCAGAGCCGTCCATTGGGCGCGGAGTTCCGCGACCCAGGCCGGGTCGAGGGTGACTGCCTGGCGAACTTCGTCAATATCCATGCCTTATCCCAACAGCTCGCTATTCAATGCCGCCAGCCGCTCCGGCGTGCCGATGTCGCGCCAGCGTCCGGCGTAGTACTCACCGCTGACCAGTTCGCGCTGCATCGCCCAGCGCAGCAGCGGGGCGAGTTTGGCAGGTTCGCCAGGCGTCATGCCCGCAAACAGCGCCGGGCGATAAATGCCGATGCCGCTGAAGGTCAGCAGGGCATTGCCGTCGCTGTGTACGGTGTTGGCAGACAGGGCAAAATCACCGCGATTGTGCTGCGGCGGGTTATCCACCATCACCAGATGCGCCAGGCACTCGGCACGGTGGCTGCACATGGCGTCGAAGCGCGGCAGGATGTGGCTGAAATCGTAGTCGGTCCAGATGTCCGCATTGACTACCAGAAACGGCGCGGTGCCAAGCAGGTGCAGCGCGTTGGCAATACCGCCTGCAGTCTCCAGCGCCTGCGCCTCGTGCGAGTAGCGGATGCGCACACCAAAGGCGCTGCCATTGCCCAGCACTGCCTCGATCTGCTCGCCCAGATGTGCATGGTTGATCACCACGCTGGTGAATCCGGCATCCGCCAGCTTTTCCAGATGCCATACAATCAGCGGCTTGCCGCCCGCCATCAGCAGCGGCTTGGGGGTGTGGTCGGTGAGCGGGCGCATGCGTTCGCCACGCCCGGCGGCGAGGATCATGGCGCTGCTCAAAAGGTGTACCCGACGGATTCCGGAGCCTGCCCCTGCAAGCTGTCGAGCAATTGCAGCAAGGGCTCAAGTTCACGATAGCGCGCACAGGCGCTGCGCAGGTAGTCCATCACCAGCGGCATGTCCTTGAGATAGCCGGTTTTGCCATCGCGGTGATACAGGCGCGCAAAAATGCCCAGCACCTTGATGTGGCGCTGCACCCCCATCCACTCGAAATCGCGGTAAAACGCGCCGAAGTCGACAGCCACCGGCAGCCCCGCGCGGCGGGCTTTTTCCCAGTAGCGGATCACCCAGTCCAGCACGACTTCTTCATCCCAGCGGATGTAGGCGTCCTTGAGCAGCGACACCAGATCGTAAGTTACCGGACCGTATACCGCGTCCTGAAAATCCAGCACGCCGGGGTTGGGCTCGGTCAGCATCAGGTTGCGGCTGTGATAATCGCGGTGCACGAACACCCGAGGCTGCGCCAGGTTGTTGGCGAGTATGGCCTCAAATACGCTATCCAGCGTTTGCGCCTGCTGCGCATTCAATGCCACCCCCAGATGACGCGTGATATACCACTCCGGAAACAGACGCAATTCGCGTTCCAGCAGGGCGCGGTCGTAGTCCGGCAACACCCCGTGACGGCTGGCGACCTGGATTTTGACCAGGGCATCCAGTGCATCGCCGTACAGCGCGCCGGCGTTGTCGGCGGTGAGCACGGACAGGTAAGTCACATCGCCCAGATCGGTCAACAGCAGGAAACCCTGCGCCAGATCCTGCGCCAGCACTTCAGGCGTATTGGCACCCGCCGCGCCGAACAGCGCCGCGACCTTGATGAAGGGACGGCAATCTTCATACTGCGGTGGCGCGTCCATAACGATATAATGGTCGCCATTCGACAATACGGCGCGAAAATAGCGCCGAAAGCTGGCATCCGCCGAAGCTGGCGCGAGGCGGACAGCCTGCCCTGGAAACAGACTCTCCAGCCAGACCTGAATGCGGTGTTGACGTTCCAAACGATCTCCGGACGATGATATATATTGAGCCACGATTCTAGCATTATTCGCTGACCCGACCCCATGCCGCCCTCCCATCTCAAACGCTACTGTGCTGCCTGCCTGATGCTGTTCTGCAACGTCGCACTGGCTGAAGACCCGCCTGCTGCGCAAACCAGCTCGGTCCTGTTGCCACAGAAAAGAACCACCGAAGACACCCCGCTGTATCTGTATGCCGACCATATTGAGGGCACCGCCAACCAGCAAGTGAGAGCCAGGGGCAACGTCGAGCTGCAGCGTAACGGCGGGGTGCTGACCAGCGATTACCTGCAATACACGCAGGCTACCGATGAAGCCTACGCCACCGGCGATGTCACGCTGCTGCAGCAGGGCTTGCGGGTCACTGGCCCGGAACTGCGCCTGCGCCTGACCGACCAGGTGGGGCAGATGCAGCAGCCGGTATACAGCCTGAGTGATCTGATCGCGCACACCCAGGCCACTGCATTGACGCGTAACGCGCGCGGCGCGGGACGGATACTGGATTTTGAAGGCAAAGGGCAATACCGGCTCAAAGACGCTACCTATACCACCTGCCCGGTCAACAACGATGACTGGTACCTGCACGTCAAGGATCTGAACATTGACCGCGGGCGTGAAGTCGGCACCGCGCGCAACGCCTATCTGGAATTCAAGGGCGTGCCCATTCTGTACACGCCCTTCATCGATTTCTCGCTCAATAATCAGCGCAAATCAGGCATCCTCGCCCCTACCTTCGGCACAACCAGCAGCAGCGGCCTGGAACTGCGACTGCCGTATTACTGGAATATCGCGCCGAATTACGATGCCACCATCAGTCCGCGAATCATGACCAAACGCGGTCTGCAGATGGGCGGGGAATTCCGTTATCTGGGCGACAGCTACCGGGGCATACTCAATGGTGAATTTCTGGCCGATAAGGCCACCAATACCAATCGCTGGAGCGTGCTCATCAACCACGACCAGACTTTCGCCCCGGGATGGAGCGGCCACCTGCATTATGAGCGGGTCTCGGACAACAACTATTTCAGCGACCTGTCCAATCAGATCAGCACCACCTCGATTACCAACCTGTCGCAGGACGGAAGTATCAACTACAGCGGAGGCTGGTGGAACACCGGCATCCGCGCGCAGAAATTCCAGACCCTGCAGAATCCGCTGGCACCTACCGTGCCGCCCTATAACGTGCTGCCTCAGCTCACCCTCAACGCCAATCGCTACGACTGGCACGGCGTGGATTTCAGCTTCACCGGCGAAGCCGTGCACTTTGAGCACCCTACGCTGGTCAACGGTACGCGGGTATCGGCCTACCCAAGCTTCAGCATGCCGATGGCCAACAATTTCGCCTACCTCACCCCCAAGTTCGGCGTGAGCCAGACCAATTACTATCTGGATTCGAGCACGCTGCCCAATACCGTGCGCACCCTGCCCATCACCAGCGTGGACAGCGGTTTTTACATGGATCGCAATACCCGGCTGTTTGGCCGCAACTACCAGCAAACCCTGGAACCGCGGATGTATTACGTTTACATCCCGTATCGCGACCAGAGCCAGATACCCAATTTCGACAGCGGCGAGGTCGACTTCAACTTTGCCCAGATGTTCACCGAGAACCGCTTTGCCGGGGGTGACCGCATCAATGACGCCAACCAGCTCACGACCGCAGTGACTTCGCGCCTGATCGAGCCTGACAGCGGCCTGGAGCGCTTGCGCGTTTCCCTGGGCCAGCGTTTCTATTTCGCACCGCAGCGCGTGGTATTGCCCGGCGGCGTCCCCAATGCCGGCACCTCCAGCGACGTACTCGCCAGTGTCGGCGGCCAGATCAGCCAGGCGTGGCGCGCCGAGGCTGCGGTGCAGTTCAACACCAGTCTGGGCGCGAGCATCCGCGACAGCGTCTCTGCCAACTACCACCCGGCGCCGGGCAAAACACTCAATCTGAGTTATCGCAGCATCCGTGGCACATCCAGCGCCAACGCCATCCGTCAGGTGGATATCTCTACGCAATGGCCGCTGGCGCCGCGCTGGTACGGCCTGATGCGTTACAATTATTCATTTGTGGATGGCCGTGTGGTGGAAGGTTTGGCGGGGCTGGAATACAATGCCGGCTGCTGGGCCGCGCGCGGGGTGCTGCAGCGCATTGCCACAGCGACCGGCACTTTCAGCAATTCATTCTTCATCCAGCTTGAATTGAACGGTATTGGCCGACTCGGCTCTAATCCGCTCGATGTCCTCAAACAAAGCATTTCCGGCTACGTGAATACCAATGAACTTCAAAACCCTTAATCGCACGCTGCATGTCATTGCCCTGCTTGCCGCCCTGTTGCCGGGCGCGGCTCAGGCCCAGGACGACTCCTCGCCGCATCCGTCCGGCGCAATCGACAGCACTCATGCCGCGCCCCCCGTCAAGCCGCTCGACAGCATCGTCGCCGTGGTCAATGACGACGTCATTACGCGCTACGATCTCGACGAACGCTACGATCGCGCTGTGCAGCAATTAAAAGCGCGCAATACGCCGTTGCCGCCGCGTGCAGTACTGGAAAAACAGCTGCTGGAGCGCATGATCAACGACCGTATCCAGCTGCAGTTTGCCAGCCAGACCGGCATCCGCGTGGATGGCCCGACACTGGATCGCGCCCTGAACCGCATCGCCGCCCAGAACAACATGAATCTGGAACAGTTCCGCGCCGCACTGGCCAAGGAAGGCATGGCGTTCAACAAGTTCCGCGATGACATCCGCGATGAGATCATCCTGCAGCGCCTGCACGAGCGCGAAGTGGACAGCAAGATCAACGTCACTGAAGCCGAGGTCGACGCCTATCTGGAAAACCAGGCCAAACAAGGCCAGGAGGACGAGTACAACATTGCCCACATCCTCATCCGCATTCCCGAGACGGCCACCACCGAACAGATCCAGAAACAGCGCGCACGCGCGCAGAAGGTGCTCGACGAGCTCAGGAAGGGCGCAGATTTTGCCCAGATGTCAGCCAGCTATTCCGACGCTTCCAATGCACTGGAAGGCGGCAACATGGGCTGGCGGCGCGGTTCGCAACTGCCCACCCTGTTTGCCGATGTCCTGGCCAAGATGCAACCGGGCCAGGTATCCGACATTATCCGCAGCAGCAATGGCTTTCATATCCTCAAGCTGGTCGACAAGCGTGGCCAGAATGCCAAAATGGTGGTGCAGCAGACCCATGTGCGTCACATCCTGATCAAGACCAACGAGCTGGTATCTGAGGAGGACGCCAAAAACCGCTTGCTGCAAATCCGCGAGCGCCTCCTCAATGGTGCCAAATTCGAAGACATGGCGCGCCAGTACTCGGATGACAGCTCGGCTGCCAAGGGGGGCGACCTGGGCTGGGTATCGCCGGGCGAGACGGTGCCCGAATTCGAGCGCGCGATGAATGCATTGAAGCCGGGCGAGATCAGCCAGCCGGTGCAAACACCGTTCGGCCTCCACCTGATCCAGGTGCTGGCGCGGCGTGATCAGGATGTCACCAAGGAACGCCAACGCCTGTTGGCACGCCAGGCATTGCGCGAGCGCAAGATCGAGGAAGCGCAGGAAGAATGGCTGCGCCAGCTGCGCGACAGCGCCTACGTCGAATACCGCAACGCGGAATAAATCAGGCCGTGACTGCACCCGTCATCGCCATCACCGCCGGCGAACCCGCTGGCATCGGCCCCGACCTGTGCGTGATGCTGGCGCAGCAGCCGCGCGAGCAGGCATGGGTCGTCATCGCCGACCATGATCTGCTGGCCCAGCGTGCCGGCATACTCGGCCTGCCGCTGACGCTGCAGCACTATGGCAGCACGCCGGTCAGCCATGCAGCGGGCATGCTTACCGTCCTGCATGAACCGCTGCACACGCACGCCACCCCCGGCCTGCTTAACCCGGCCAATGCTCACTATGTGCTGCAAACCCTGAAACTTGCAGTGCAGGGCTGCATGGATGGCGAATTCGCTGCCATGGTCACCGCCCCCATCAACAAGGCCGTCATCAACGACGCTGGCATTCCCTTCACCGGCCATACCGAGTTTCTCGCCGAGGAGACCGACACCCCGCGCGTGGTGATGCTGCTGGCCGGCGGCGGGATGCGCGTGGCACTCGCCACCATCCATCTGCCGCTCGCCCATGTCGCCGCCGCCATCACGCACGAGTCCATTGCCACCACCTTGCACATCCTGCACCACGACCTGGTGATGCGTTTCGGCATCCCGCATCCCCATATCCTGGTGGCCGGACTCAATCCGCACGCCGGCGAATCGGGCTACCTCGGGCATGAAGAAATCGACATCATCAGCCCGGTGCTGGATGAGCTGCGCGCGCAGGGGATGCACCTGACCGGACCCTTGCCCGCCGATACGCTGTTCAATCCGTCGCGTCTTGCCGATGCCGATTGCGTGCTGGCGATGTATCACGATCAGGGCCTGCCGGTGCTCAAATACGCCAGCTTTGGCGGTGGCGTGAACATCACCCTCGGCCTGCCCATCATCCGCACCTCGGTAGACCACGGCACCGCGCTCGATCTGGCGGGCAGCGGCCGCGCCCAGGCCGGCAGCCTGCAGGCGGCGCTCGATCTTGCCGCGCAGCTGGTGGCGCACAGCCGGACTGGCTAAGCCTCCACTATGTCCCGACACATCCCGCGCAAACGCTTCGGTCAGCACTTTCTGCGTGATCCCGATATCATCGCCGCAATCGTTCACGCCATTCGCCCACAGCGCGCTGACAACATGGTGGAAATCGGCCCCGGCCTGGGCGCGCTGACGCGGCCCTTGCTGGCACATCTGGCGCATCTGCATGTGGTCGAACTCGACCGTGACATCATTGCCCGCCTGGCGCGCGAGCATGCGCCGGAACGCGTGTCCATCCACGCCGGCGACGCACTGGCGTTTGACTTCACCAGCCTGGGTGAAAAGCTGCGCATCGTCGGCAACCTGCCCTACAATATTTCCACCCCGCTGCTGTTTCACCTGGCTGGATTCGCGCCGCATATCGCCGACATGCACTTCATGCTGCAAAAAGAAGTTGTCGAGCGCATGACTGCCCGCCCCGGCACCCACGACTTCGGCCGCCTCACCGTGATGCTGCAATACCGCTTTGACATGGAGGCCCTGTTCGACGTGCCGCCGGACGCTTTCGACCCGCCGCCCAAGGTCAACTCCGCCATTGTGCGCATGCTGCCGCGCGCGCCGGATGCGATGGCAGCGGATGACATCGGATTGCTGGAAAAAGTGGTTGCCAGCGCCTTCAGCCAGCGCCGCAAAACCCTGCGCAACACGCTGGGCGGGATGCTCTCGGCCGCCGAATTCGAGCAGCTGGCGATTGACCCGGGCCGCCGCGCCGAGACGCTGGCGGTGGAAGATTTCGTGCGGATCGCCAATTATTTACATGGTAAGGAAACCCAATGAACCTGATTGATACGGTCCAGACCTGTCTGGAACACATGCAGCTTCCCGCTACCCGCGTACCCAACCTGCCGGTCGTCAACCTGCCGGTGGAAATCGACAACGGCAAGCTGAATATTTTCATCCACGCCCATGAGGATGCCGCCCGCGTGTTCGTTTACGCCCGCCCGCAGGATCTGCTGGTGCCGATCGAACGCATCTCCGCCGTGGCCGAATTCCTTACCCGCGCCAACTATGGCCTGCCATTGGGCAACTGGGAAATCGACATGAACGATGGCGAGTTGAATTTCAAAAACAGTGTGGACGTAAGCGGCGGCGAACTCACCGAAGGCATGGTGAAAACCCTGCTGGTGTTCGCCATGGAATGTGCCAACCGCTACCTTCCCGGCATCCGCGCGGTGATCGATGGCAGCGACGCCAAAACCGCACTGGAAGCGATAGACGGCCCCACCAGGGTCGTCATCAAATAAGCGGCCGACGCCATGTCGCTGCGCATGATTGCTCGTGGCATTGCGGTGGAAATGTACGTCGGTATCCGCGATTTTGAATACCAGGCGCCGCAGACCGTGATTGTCAACGTCGAGGCCGAAGCCGTACTGCCGTACCGCCCGCGTGACATTGGCGAATGCCTCGACTACACGCGTATATGTGATTTCGTCTACGCCTGGAAAGATCGCCCGCATACCGATCTGGTGGAAACCCTGCTGTTTGATGTGGTGGAATTCTGCTTTGCCGATCCCCGGGTCACCCATGTCGACGTGGAAATCCTCAAACCCACGGTCATCGCGCAAGCCGACGCCGTGGGCGTGGGCTTGCGCGTGACGCGCGCCGATTACCAGCAACTGCGCGCCAACCGGAGCGCAACATGAGCACGCAGCGCCCGCTGGCCGTGGTCACCGGCGCGGGCAGGCGCCTCGGGTTGGCCATCACCCAGACACTGCTGGAAAATGGCTGGGAAGTACTTGCTTTGGTGCGCACCCCCAGCGCAACGCTCAGCGCACTGGCTGCAGCCGGCCAGCGCGTGCACATCATCGAACAGGACGTTGCCGATCCTGCCGTGTGGTTTGATCTCTGGCCGAGCTTGCAGACGCGCTGCGGACGGCTGCCGCAGGCGCTGGTGCACGCCGCCTCACTGTTTGAGTACGACACCGCCGCCAGCAGCAACTGGGCGGCCATCGAAGCGCACCGTCGCATCAATTACGACAGCTTCGTCGCCGCCGCCAGCGCCTGGCTGCAATGCGCCGACGCCAGTCAACGCGGTGCATTTGTGGCACTGGTGGATCAAAAAGTGCTGCGCCTCAACCCGGATCATTACGCCTACACCCTGAGCAAACTCAGCCTCGCCGCCAGCATCCCGTTTCTGGCACAGGCGCTGGCACCGCAACTGCGCGTGAATGGCGTGGCGCCCGGGCTGACCCTGCCCAGTGGCGGGCAGACCGACGCCGATTTCCACACCGCGCAAGCCGCGTTTCCGCTGGGCGCCGGACTCGCACCCGCCGACATCGCCAGTGCCGTGCTGTTTTTGTTGTGCCAGCCCTGGATTACCGGCCAGCTCCTCACAGTGGACGGCGGCCAGCATCTGCAAAGTGATTGCGATGTGGTGCTGCGCCCATCGCCATGACCCCGCAGGTCAGCATCTACATTCCGGTACGCAACCGCCCGGAACTGCTGGCCCAGACACTACGCGCGATACAGGCGCAAACTTTCAGCGACTGGGAATGCCGGGTGGTGGATGACGCCTCCACCGACAATACCTTTGAAGTGATCCAATCCTTCCAGCATGAGGATGCGCGCATCCAGGGCACGCGGCGCAATCGGCCCGGGGGCGACGCAGCGGCCAGCAACACCGCGCTGGGGCTGTTGCGGGGCAACTATGCCGCGCGCATGGATTCCGACGATCTGCCCCTGCCCACCTGGCTGGAGGCAGCGATGGACTTTGCGCGCCACTTCGATGGCGCGGGCTTCGGTTGCCAGGCAGAATGGTTTGGCAGCGCCTTCGATTTCGTTCCCGGCAAGCCCAAGGAAACCGATCCGCAACGCTGGCAGGCGTGGAGTCTGTTCAATCTTGAGATCCATCACAGCGGCCTGATTTTCAATCGTGCGGTCCAGCAGCGTGCCGGGGTCATGTATCGTCCGATTGCACTGAATAACGACTGGGATTTCGTCAACCGCCTCAGCCAGCATGGCGCCTTCGCCAATCTGCCGAGTGTGCAAGTGCAGATCCGCCGCCATGCCGATAACGCCACGCGCGCAGATCGTGTGGTCGAGGATCGCGACAGCGTATCCGTCGCCATCCGGCGCAGCCTGTTGGTCGAGCGCCTCGGCGTGCATCCCAGCGACGAGGACATGCTGCTGCATTGCAGCGCGCATCCGGCACCGTACTGGCAGTTTTCCGATCAGGCCTACGTTTGGCTGCGTCGCGATGACTATCCGGAGCGCCTGAATTTCTGGTTGCAGCGCCTGCTGAGCACAAATCAGGTGCAAGGATGCCCCTATCCATCAGCGGTGCTGCGGCGCGTATTGCTGGATGAGCTGTTGCAAACCGCGACGGCCAGTTGGCGCAATTTGCCGGGCAGCCCGCCGCCGCAATTCAAAATGTCATGGCTACCTGGCTGATTCAGGATTTTTTCTGGATGAATTCGATCTTGTAACAATCGGTACCAGCAAGCACCACCCTAATGAACCTTGAGCTTAGCCATCGGCTTGATTCATTTCGTCTCGGCCAATGGACGATTTCCCTTTCTTGAGTTCGATGATCAGGACATCTCTAATAGTAATGAGGCTTTGATCGTAGCTATCGAAGATTTCCGTTCCCTCGATGAAATACATGGCGTCGCTCAACACCACTAAATCTGGACGTTGGCGCCAGCTTTGAGAGGATTGAATTTCCCGCCTGACCACTTTCCTGTCAAGCGCCGCAAACGCCTGACGGCCATTCTACGTATTGATTGCACACGGTTTGTCGATGGCGTAGCCCTGCGCATAGTCGACGCCAATCTCGCGCAGCGCGACGAGGATGGCCTCGCTCTCGACGAACTCGGCGATGGTGGCGATGCCCATGACGTGGCCAACGGTATTGATCGACGCCACCATCGCCCGGGCGATGGGATCGATGTGCATGTCGCGCACCAGGCTGCCGTCGATCTTCAGGTAGTCCACCGGCAGATTCTTGAGGTAGACGAAGGAGGACACACCGCTGCCGAAATCGTCCAGGGAGAAACGGCAGCCGAGGGATTTCATCTCGCGGATGAAATGCACCGCCTTCGGTAGATGGGCGATGGCGACCGTCTCGGTGATTTCGAAGCACACCATCTGAGGCGGTATGTGGTGCTCGTCGAGCTGCTGCCGCACGAAGCCGAGGAAAGCATCGTCGTCCAGGGTCGATCCGGACAGGTTGATGGAATAGGTGCAGTCGCAGGCGCCGGCGGAAGCACTACAGCGGTTCCATGCCTCGCGGAGGCGCTCCTGCTCGTTGGCGAACAGGGTGCGGATGACCCAGCGATCGACGCTCGGCATCATGCCGTAGCGTTCCGCTGCCGGCAGGAAGGCATCGGGCAGCACCAGGTTGCCTTGCTCGTCGAGCATGCGGATCAGTACCTCGTGGTGCTGGGCCAGGCTGTCCGGCCGGCGCACATCCACGATGGCCTGGCGAAACAGCCGGAAACGCTTCTCCTCGAAGGCGCGGGTGATGCGCGCCACCCATTGCATTTCCCCATGGTGCTTGACCATCGCGGCATCGTCTTCGCTATATACGTGCACGCGGTTGCGCCCGGTATCCTTGGCCGCGTAGCAAGCCATGTCGGCGGCAGAAAGGACACTTTCCACTGGACCGCTGGTCGCTGTGATGTTGACCAGGCCGATGCTGACGCCGACACCGAAGGGTTTTCCTTCCCACACGAAGTGAAAGTTCCCGACGAGCTGGCGCAGGGTATCGGCGATGCGCTTGGCCTGCTCCAGCGGGCAGTGTTCCAGGAGAACGCCGAACTCGTCGCCGCCCAGCCGGGCGAAGGTGTCGGTATCGCGCATATGGCTCTGAATCAGCCCGGACAGCTGCCGCAGCAGTTCGTCGCCGGCCACGTGGCCGCAGGTGTCATTGACGATCTTGAATTGGTCCAGGTCGAGGTACAGCAGGGCATGATGTTCTCCGCCCTCGCGGGCGGTGGCGATGGCATGGGACAAACGCTCTTCGAACTCACGCCGGTTCATGAGCCCGGTGAGGGCGTCGTGGCTTGCTTGCCAGGACATCTGATGGGCGAGCTTGCGCGCCTTGCTGACGTCGCGCAGCACCGCCACGGTGCCAACCAGGCTGCCATTGCGGTCGCGGATCGGCGCCGCCGAATCTTCGATGGCAACCTCGCGGCCGTCGCGGGTGACCAGGATGCAGTAGTTGGCGATGGCGACGATTTCGCCTTCGCGCAGACATTTTTGCACCGGATTTTCGATCGCTTCCCCGGTGAGTTCACTGACCACGGTAAACAGGCTGGTCACTGCGACATTCCGGGCTTCCGCAGCCTTCCAGCCGAGCAGTTCTTCAGCCGCCGGGTTGATGAGTTCGACGCGACCCTGGGCGTCAGTGGTGATGACCGCATCGCCGATCGCCTGCAGCGTAACCTGAGCGCGCTCTTTCTCTTCGTATAGCTGCTCTTCGATGCGCTTTCGTTCGGTAATGTCCTTACTCGCGGCAAGCAGGCAAGTCTCGCCATCGACGTCGATCAACTCGCCCGAAAACAGCGCCAGCCGCGGCTCTCCCGATTTCGTGCGGAAGCGCGCCTCGATGTCGCTGACGCGGCACTCATCCTGCAGCTTTTTTAGCACCGCGTCCTGTTCCTTGAGTTCGACCCACAGCCCGATCTCTGCGGCCGTGCGCCCGACGATCTCGCTCCTGTTATAGCCGGTGGCGTCCAGGAATGCCTCGTTGACGTCGATGAAGCGGCCATCGTTCATGCGAGAAATGGTCATGAGATCGGGGTTGGCGTGAAACGCCTTGCTGAAACGTTCCTCGGACTTGCGCAGCTTTTCCTCGGCCAGCCTGCGCTGGGTGATGTCACGCGCCACCGTGAGGACGGTCAGGCGACCGTCCATCTCGAGCACGTGCACATTGGCCTCTACCGGGATGTGCCTGCCGTCCCGGGTGACGTGAAAGGTCTCATAGAGGAATCTTTCGTCGTTGCGTGGGTTGTTGATCAGCCAGGGAATGCGGCCATGCTCTTCCGGCGCCACCACGTCGAGGGGGTCCAGTTCCAGCAGCTCTTCACGAGAGTAGCCGAGACGCCGGCACGCCACCTCATTAACCGCGATCAATCGGCCGGCACGCCCATCGTCCCTCGGCTGGGATACGAATATGGCGTCGTCGCCGGCGTTGAACAGCAGCCGGTAATGCTCTTCGCTCCTGGCCAGGGCACGCTGCCCTTGCGCGACTCGTTCCACCATCTGGTCGAAGGCCCGGCCCAGGGTCGCCAGCTCCGTATGGCCGGTAAGGCCCGCGCGGGCGTTTAGATCACCGTCGGCAAAACGCGCCGAGGCCGCGACCAGCTTAGCGACCGGGCGCCCCAATAGGTAATAGAAGGCCAGCCACAGCAGCGCCGCCAGCAGCACCAGCATCGCGCTGTACTGCAGCACCTGGCTCTCTACGTCGCGGCGCGCCTGCGCCTTCAGTGCAGCAAGGTCGCTCAGCACGTAGATGAGGCCTATGCGCGAAGGCCGCAGCCCCTGGCCGCCACTGCCCAGCAGGACCGGGTAGACCGCTCTGACGCTCTGCCGGTCGGGTCTCAGGCTGACCTCGCCCGCCATGGTCTCGCGCACCCGCAGCATGCGCGCCGTCCGCGCCGCGAGCCCTTCGGCGGGCCGGCGCGGCAGCACGGTGCCGGCGGGGCGACCGATCATACGGCGCTGCAGCGCGGCCAGCACGATATTCTTGTCGTCGACCAGAATCGCCGAGATGACGTGCGGATCGGCGCCATTGGCGGCGATTTCTTCCTGTACCCGCGGAAGGTCGTTGCTCAGCAGCAGATACTCGGTGGTCGCCTGCAGCCGGCTCATGTGCTGGATGAAGTCGCGCATGGCCTCCTCCTCCACCTGGCGCTCGCGTACCTGGTAGTTGTAAGTCAGGCTGATGCCCCCGGCGACCACGGCAAACAGTAGTAGCAGGCCGGGAATGAGATAGCGCAGACTGCACGGCATCGCATCACCTGCGAACGCGACGGCCGGAGGCAATGGCGATAAGCGGTTGCGCGTCCAGGATGCCACTGCTGGTCACCGGCGCATGGATCAAGCTCTGCTTCAGCATGAAGTTGGACAATGCTTCCACCCTGCCTTTCAGCGGCGGCTTTTCCGTAAATAGCTTGAGGTTCCGGTTCAGGTCCGGGAAGCTGAAGCCTTTGAGGGAAGAGTGGAATTGCTGCGGTGGCAGCGCGCGGTCTGTCGCCATGCGCTGGGTGGCGTCCCTGGGGGCGGCGTCGAAATAGTCCACGGACTTGAACCAGCCCCGCAACAGGGCTTCTACCACGCCCGGATAGCGCTCCAGGTAGTCCTTGCGCACCGCGATCACGTTGACCATCTCGCCCGGGAGTTGTTTGCTGTCGAACAAGTGGTGCGCGCCGGCCGCTTCCAGTTCTGAATGGACCGGCTCGAAGGTGACCACGGCGTCCACCCGCTTATCCTCGAAAGCGCGCTTCTGCTCATCAATGGGCAAGTACACCACGTGGATGTCGCTCGGCTTCATACCATTGAGTTGCAGCGCACGCGCCAGCACGTAAGCACCCAGCGCCGTGCTCTCCACGCCGACGCGCTTGCCCTTGATGTCGGCAAACGTCTTCAGGTTGGGCTGGCCCAATATCACGTCGGCGCCATTGGAGAAGTTCATCACCAGCACCACCCGCAGCGGCGTGTTCTGCGCCAGTTGCATGGCCTCGTCCAGGCTGACGGCGACGGCGTCCAGAGCGCCGCTGCGGAAAGCGCGCAGCACTTCGGTGGCGGAGGAATATTCGACGATGCGCACCGGCGCGTCGCCATAGTAGCCCAAGTCGCGGGCCAGGTAGAGCTGCTCGCAGCCGATCCGGATGCAGGTGCCGATGCGCAGCGGAGCGGGAGGCTCGGGGGTACAGCCGCAGAGCAGCAACAATGCCGCCAAAGGCAAAAAGAACTTCAGCATGGTGCGCTCCATACCCCGGAGGGGGTCGGCCGGGAATTTTCACTATAGCAAGCAAACGCCACCGGTGCTGGTGCAGGTTGACAATGTAGAGGCTTGCCTCCATCCAGCGAGCACCAGTGTCATCTAAAACAACCGGCATGAGGATGCCTGGCTCAGTTAAAAATAGTCATTTATCTTTTTTCTGGATAAATTCTATTTTGTATCCGTCCGGATCTTCAACAAATGCAATCACAGTGGCACCATGCTTCATCGGACCAGCCTCACGGGTCACCTTGCCACCCAGGTTTTTTACTGCTTCACACGCTTTGTAGGCGTCATCAACTTCAATGGCAATATGCCCAAAGCCATTGCCAAGGTCATAAGAATCCGTATCCCAGTTGTGCGTCAGTTCCAGCACCGTATGGTCGGATTCATCGCCGTAGCCGACGAATGCCAGGGTAAAACGGCCTTCCGGATAATCGTTGCGGCGCAACAACTTCATTCCCAGCACATCGGTATAAAAACGGATCGAACGCTCCAGTTCTCCGACGCGCAGCATGGTGTGCAACATACGCATGTTCTTCTCCTTTGCTTCTGGTTTAATCAATCGTGCTCTCATTAATGCGGCAGGCGTTCAACAGACACCACGCGCGCAGAAATTTCGCGTTAAACTTGGCCGTGGTCCATACCATCATTTGTCCCTGTCTGTTTTGCCATTGTAACGGTCGCCATTCATTCATGCCTGAGCTTCCCGAAGTTGAAATCACCTGTCGCGGGCTGGCCCCGCATTGCGCCGGGCGCCGCATCGTTACTGCGGTGGTGCGCAACGCGAAATTACGCTGGCCGGTGCCTGCCGACCTGGCGCAGCAAGTAGCCGGTCAGGCCGTCCTGGGCCTGACGCGGCGTGCCAAATACCTGCTGGTGACGCTGCAGCGCGGCACGCTCATCCTGCATCTGGGCATGTCGGGCAGTCTGCGTATCATGGACAGCGACTCCCCTGCAGGCGTTCATGACCATGTCGATCTGGTGCTCGACAACGGCACCTGTATCCGCCTGCGCGACCCGCGCCGTTTTGGTGCCGTATTGTGGACGCAAAGCGACGTTTTGCGTCACCCCTTGCTGGAAAACCTGGGGCCGGAACCCTTGTCGAGCGAGTTTGATGACAGTTATCTGTATACCCGCTCGCGGGGGCGCAATGTACCCATCAAGACTTTCTTGATGGACAGCCACATGGTGGTGGGAGTGGGGAATATTTATGCCAACGAGGCGCTGTTCCACGCCGGCATCCGCCCCACCACGTCTGCCGGGAGACTGTCGCGTGTGCGTTACGCCCGGCTGGCAGCGGCCATTCGCGCCACCCTGGCACGCGCGATCGAGGCCGGTGGCAGCACGCTACGCGATTTCGTAAACAGCGCAGGCGAGGCGGGCTATTTCCAGCAGCAATATATGGTGTATGGGCGCGAGGGGGAATCCTGCCGGATATGCGCCGGTTCCATCAGGCATCTGCGCCAGGGACAGCGCTCGACATTTTATTGCCCCCGCTGTCAGACCTGAATAGGCATGAGCTTTGCTACGAGGTTATCAATAACGCAATTTACAAACCATTGAAGCGGCTAAATATTTGGCCGATAATGACCTCGACAAAATACAAAAACACGCCCATTCAGGAGAGCTCACCATGTCCAACAATACCCTGGTCGAACAGTTCGAGCATTACAGCGCCTGGCGCGAACGTCTGGCGCGCAGCATTGCGGGTTATCGCGACTGGCTCAGCGAACAGGAAATCAACGACGGCCAGATTGATCTGCGCCTGCAGCATCTGCTCGACCGGCTGGCGGAAGACAAACTCAATGTGGCCTTTGTCGCCGAGTTTTCGCGCGGCAAGTCGGAACTGATCAACGCGATTTTCTTTGCTGATTACAAGCAGCGCCTGCTGCCCTCCACTGCCGGGCGCACCACCATGTGTCCCACCGAGCTGCTCTACGATCCGGAACGGCCGCCCTCGATCCAGCTGCTACCCATCGAAACCCGTGGCAGCAGCGTGACCACCGCCGAGTACAAACGCTATCCGGAAGAATGGATTACGACTCCGCTCAATACCGATTCAGCCGAGGCGATGACCGCGGCCATGCTGCAAGTGGGCGAAACCCGCAAGGTCTCCAAGGATGAGGCTGCCAAATACGGCCTCTATCATGAGGGGGATGCCGATGCCCTGCTCACCGTGGATGCAGACGGCCGCGTGGAGATTCCGCGCTGGCGTCACGCCATCATCAATTTTCCGCATCCGCTGCTGAAAAAAGGACTGGTCATCCTCGACACGCCGGGGCTGAACGCCATCGGCACCGAACCCGAACTGACGCTCAACCTGTTGCCCAACGCCCACGCCATCGTGTTCATTCTCGCCGCTGACACCGGCGTGACCAAGTCCGATATCGAAGTGTGGCGCAACCACATCGCCACCTTGCAAAGCCGCAATAAGGGACGACTGGTGGTGCTCAACAAGATTGATGGCCTGTGGGACGACCTCAAGCAGGCCGATGCGATCGATCAGGAAATCACCAGTCAGGTTCATAGTTGTGCCAATCTGCTTGGTCTGGATGCCACCCAGATTTATCCGGTTTCGGCACAAAAGGGTCTGCTCGCCAAGGTCAACGGCGATGCTGCACTGCTCGCCAGAAGCCGGCTAGGCGAACTGGAGCGGGCGCTCAGCGAAGAGTTGATCCCGTCCAAACGCGAGATCGTGCGCGACAATACCGAAAGCGAAATGCATGACCTGATGTCCGGCACGCGCGCCTTGCTCACTGCGCGCATGACCAACATCAACGAACAGCTGGGCGAACTGACCGGCCTGCGCGGCAAGAACGAAGAGGTGGTACAACACATGATGACCAAGGTGGAGGAAGAAAAAACCCACTTTGAAAAAGGCCTGCAACAGTTCCAGGCGCTGCGCAGCGTGTTCTCGCAGCAATCCAACGCGCTATTCGATTACCTGGGCATGGATCGCATCAAAAGCGAGGTGCGCGACACCCGCATCGCCATGGAAAGCAGCCGCTTCACCAAGGGGCTGCGCGAGGCGATGAGCGCTTTCTTCACCCATGTTGACGCCAACATCACCCACTCCGCGGAACAGATCGAAGAGATCAAGTCCATGATGACGGCGATGTACAGGAAGTTCAATGAGGAACATGGCCTGGTCGAAGCTACTCCGCCCAGCTACTCGACCTTCAAGTATAAAAAGGAGATGGAGCGTCTGGAAAAGAGCTACAACGAGCACTTCAACACGCTGCTCAACATGCTGACCAACGAACAGTACACGCTGACCACCAAATTCTTCGAAACGCTGGCCAGCCGCGTGGTCAATATTTATGAAGTGGCCAACCGCGAAGCCGACAACTGGCTCAAGGCGGTGATGGCGCCGATGGAAACCCAGGTCCGCGAACACCAGATGCAGCTGCGCCGGCGCCTGGAAAGCATCAAGCGTATCCACAAGGCCACCGACACGCTGGAAGACCGCATCGCCGAACTGCAGCAGATGCAGGTTACCCTGCGCAGACAGCTGGATGAGCTGGATGGCATGCAGTCACATATCACCGCTGTGCTCAATCCCGGCCTGACCGAAGTCAGTGCCGCAGTTGCCTGACACCTTGTGCAACTGTCCCGTCCTAACCTAGGTTGACAGTAAGACGTCGTTTTCACAGGCTGCTTAGGTAAGTAGTTAAAGACGCCTGGTGCACTGCATCAGGCGTTTTGTATTTTAGCGCCAGATGGGGTCGTTCATGGTTGTAGATTTGG
>DATKUZ010000046.1:0-43711 GCA_035530335.1 Sulfuriferula sp.
AGCTCCGTGTTTAACGCACGAGCCTGCGATTTCGACGACCGAAAATGCTCACTTTTTCAAACAATATCAACGCATTGAGGATTGTTCAGCGCCGACTCAATATTGACACAATGAGCTCAAGTACGGGACGTGAAGGTGGGGGTTTTGCAGAGTTTCCTTAGGTCGCCCCGCAAGGGGAATGACCAAGCATTGCATTTAAAAACGGGGGGATAGCCGTCAAGCCTGTGATGTCTAAAGCTAAAATTTGCAAATAAATATGGGCAACGGGTTGAGAAAGTCCAAAAACCCGCAAAAATTCTTGGTGCCGGGAGGGGGACTCGAACCCCCACACTGTTACCAGCGGCGGATTTTGAGTCCCTTCAGAGCGCCTTATCTGGTACGGATTCCGAGCTTATTCGCTATTAAATCAATCACTTGTTTATACCGTGTGTTATTACAATATACCGCAATTTATCGGACACAGTGCAGCAATTTTGCAGCAGACTGCGTAGTCCGATGAAAACCGCCACTCATTCAGATCCCAAACCCGCCACTTGTTCCGATAGGGTTCCGCCAGCAGATTCTTTTTTGCCATATTACTTCGTCATGGACTGCTATCAATGAGTTCAACCCCTCACTCCTGTCAAAATTCGGGCTGTTGAATCGGGATGCAGTGAGGTAAAGTTTCGTCGAAGAGGAAAACCCTTTTCGTCTACCAAAACTCCCCTGGCCAATATCCGCATTTCGCCCGTCATCTCGGCGCTATTCATCCATTCCCCAGCCCCTATACCCTCAACCAATCATTTTTCATCACTACCTGCGACGCCTGCAACCACGACGGTTACCGGTAGTGTTAATCAGTGTTCACTCACGTTACGGCCTGTACACGATGAATATCCGAAACCCAGACATCTCCTGAGACTTGCATTAATGGATGGCGGAGAAAGTTGGCCTGGCGGATCGCCTGTAAGATAGGCCGTATCACCAGCAACTAAGCAATGCTACGAAACAGGAAAACCGCACCCACTACGATGCAGAGTATTCCAACGAATTTATTAAGTATGTGTGTATCCACGATGTGAGCAATATGAGCACCGAGAAATACGCCTCCTATTTCAAAGGTGATAATTAGTCCAGCGACTCCAAAATCGATTGACCCGTAACGAAGATTGCCTAATGTACCGGATGTAGCCCCCACTACCTGAATGACCTGGCTTACTCCGATAGCTGTCAAGGCGGGGAATCCAAATAAAACCATAAGGGGCACAGATAAAGCTGGGCCACCAACCCCTGTCAGTCCGGAACCAAATCCGGCCACAGCGCCAATGCCCACCAATAGAAGGCGCTGTCTCCGTGGATGGTTTCCCCATACGGCCTGCGCTTCCATACCACCTGATCGAAGCGTATAAATTCCAGCGAGGATGATAATGATGGCAAAAATAAACGCCAGGGAGGGCGCGTTCAACCTTGAATTTGCCCATGCACCTAAGAAACCCGCAACTGCAGCCCCAGCGCAAACCGGTTTCGCTAATTTCCAATCAATACTTCCTTGCCGCTGAAAAAAGAGCGTGCCAGCAACCCCCGCAAAAATAAACGTGAATAGCGAGGTCGCCATGCTCTTGTGGATTGCCATGCCAGTAAGCATTGTTAATGCCGAAGGAAGCAGAATCCCGCCGACCCCAACAGACCCAACAAGCATTCCTACACCAACAGCGGCGAACAATAGCGCAAAGCTCCCTAACATTGTTGTGTTACTCCAGGCGATCGATTTGTTAGAGGCTGTTTAACTTAATGTATACGGTGAATCATCAAGAAGTTTCTTCCAGACCAGCTCCGTTTAAACGATTTGTAGAATGAATATTGACTCTAGATTTAGAGTGGAGCTAGTGTATCCGTGTGCGCCAGCCCGCTTGAATAGCTTCCTTCAGTTTCCAGGCACACACTGATAGACACGCAGCCACTCCTTGCGCTCGCCATAGGCCGGCATCACCTTGCCCAGCTCACTCCAAAAAGCATCGGTGTGGTCAAGGTGATGGAAGTGGCAAGGCTCATGCATTTCCAGTAAAAGACCAAGCTGCCGTTCGACGAGCATGAGGCAGCAAGGAGAGACGCAAGAGTTGGTAGCCTACTAGCTCGCGCCTAAGCTTAACTTCGTTGCTTTTTGAAAGCGATCGCCAAGCGAAATGAGCGCCGCGTCTTCCTGTGGACCTGCTATGAAACATACCCCAAAGGGAAGCCCATCTTCCCGAAGTGCAGCCGGTACGGCAAGGACCGAAAGCTGGAGCAGGTTGGCGAAGTAAGTGTAGTAACCCATGTTCGCATTGAGTGCGATCGGATCTGATTCAACTTCCTTAATCTTGTAAATTGTCCCGGCAGTAGGAACCATTAGCGCATCAATCTTTTTCAATTCGGTATACGCTGTACACCTGAGTTGGCGAAGCCGGTAGTATTCGTTAACGAGGTCAACGGCAGAATAAGCCTTTGCCTTATCAATAATATTGCAGACCACTGGGTGCACGTCTTCTCGGTGACTTTCAATAAAGTCGCCTAAAGACGCTAAGCGCTCAGCGAGTATTGGGCCGTCGAAAACCATTGATCCGGTCGCCACAAACGGGGAAAAATCGATTTCTCGAATCTTGCCACCCAGATTCTGTATTAAATTAATTGCATGCTCGAAAGATTTCTCTGCAAGCAAATCACCAAAAAATTTACGATTCACCTTATCCGGTATACCTATCGTGAATCCGGAAGCGGGGAAAGTGGATTTTGCAACATGTGTTGGATTTGTACGCATGAACGGATCATCCGGATCCGGCCCAATAGCGACATCGAAGACCTTCTTTGCATCCGAACAAGTAAGGGCGAAGATCGGTACACAGTCGAATGAGCGATTTGCATAAACCATCCCCGCCGTGCTGATAATGCCCGGTGTCGGTTTTAGGCCGACGATGTTGTTAAGTGCAGCAGGAACACGCCCCGACCCGCCTGTATCGCTCCCAAGCGAGAAGCTAACAAGGCCGGCAGCAACTGCAACAGCAGATCCAGAACTCGACCCACCTGGAATGTACTCGGGATTAAAGGAATTGACTGGATGCCCCGGACTGCGAATCCCCACTAATCCTGTAGCGAATTGATCCATTGTATTCTTACCAATGAGAATAGCACCTGCATCGAGCAGCTTTTGAACAACAGTCGCCGTCTTGTCCGGATAGTGAGCATAAGCTGGACAACCTGCGGTGGTTTTTAATCCCTTCACATGTATGTTGTCTTTTACTGAAAATGTGAGCCCATAAAGCGGCAATTGCGTAGGGTCCGCTGCAGTGAGCGCTTGTGCAATTGCCAATGCCTCCTCTTCAGGCACTAGGCATGTCCATACGAAGTCTTCCCCCCTGTTTCGGATCCTTCGGTACACCTCCCGCACAACATCTACTGGTGTAAGTGCACCAGTACGATACGCGTTCTTAAGGCTGTCGAAATCCAGGCTAATCATAATTTGAGTTGTAACGGTATTCATCAAAACACCCTATGGCATTAGTTAGTATCATTCGTCCTGGCTTCAGGATATCCATTGCTATGTCTAGCGTCGTTTAACGTGCCAAAATACATCTCGGAAAGTGCTGGAAAGACCCCGACAATCCAACGCGCGATTTCCACTGTGCCCGTCTTCTCAACAAGCTAGTTCTAGCGCGGCCCTATTGAAAGTCAAAAACGCATCCCGGTCCCATAACAATAAAATTGAAAATTGCCCAGCCATCAATCCCAATTCATAACCCTTTCCATCAATTGTTTTCGCACGACATCCAGGTACCGGAAAAGTCACTGAGCATTGTGCTCAAAGCTTGGCCTACTGTGCGCCCAAGGATGAGCTGCCTCATAGGCTGCCGCTGCCCGAAACAAGTCAGTTTCTCCATTGCATCGCGCCACGAGTTGAAGTCCTACGGGCAAGTTATCTGCAGTGAATCCGCAGGGAACAGAGGCAGTCGGCTGGCCCGTAAGATTGAATGGATATGTGTAACTCACCCACGAGAAAACATTCCGGCCAGGTAGTTCCGGGGGGACATTGATGCCTGCATCAAAAGCAACAACAGGGAGCGTAGGTGTCAATAGAAGGTCAAATTTGTCAAAAAAAACGCGCATTTTGTCTCTAAGCTCATATCGCTTGAACACATTTGCATAATACTTTTCTATGCTTAGATTAAGCGACTCATCTAAAAGACCTGCGACTGCGGGATCAAAAAGCTCACGCTTTGTTAATAGCATGTCTCTGAGCCGTGTGGCCACACCCGTGTAAAACTCCGTCGACCATAGATCGAATGGGTCTTCTATGAGCCGCTCTACAGTGACTACTTCGCACCCCAATTGTCTAAACGTATCGACGGCAGCCTCGGTTATTTGGATAACCTCCGCCGACGGCGTGGCATATCCAAGAGTGGGGCTCCACGCCACTCGCATTCCCTTGACGGGCATTTCACAAGCGCCCACATAGTCTGGCACCCGCTCACGCAGACTCCCACAATCCCGAAAGTCAAAGCCAGACATGATTTCGAGCAGCAATGCTCCGTCGCGGACGGTCCTGGAAAGCGGTCCTACGTGTGCTAGCGTCGGGGTCGCGCTGGCCGGAAATATGGGTACGCGGCCGAATTGTGCCTTTAGTCCAAACAGTCCTGTGAATGAGGCCGGGATGCGAACCGATCCTCCCCCGTCGGTACCTACGGCGAATGGGGTAACACCAGCTGCGACGCTACTGGCAGCTCCACAACTGGAGCCCCCTGGGGTCTTTGAAAGATTCCAAGGATTTCGGGTTATTCCCGTTAGCGGAGAATCTCCTATCGGCTTGCAGCCGAACTCGCTTGTCGTCGTCTTCCCCACGATGCATGCCCCGGCCGCCCTGATTCTTTCGACGCAGGGAGCATCGTCTTTTGCGACACCAGCTCTGGAAACCTGCGAGCCAAACGAGGTTTTCACTCCTTTCACATCCACCAAATCCTTGATAGAAATGGGTATGCCGTGAAGGGATCCTACCGCATCACCCGCCATGATGGCCTTTTCCGCTCTCTTCGCGCTCTCCATAGCTTCATCGGCCATGACAGACACGAAACAGTTCAATGCTGGCTCAACACGCTCCAGCCGCCCCAGCGTCTGCTTCATCAACTCAACAGGAGAGAACTGCTTTGAGAGCATAGCTTTCCGCAATTCAATTGCGCTCAAGTAATTTAGATCCTCATTCATGGGCGACAGGTAGCCTTATTCAGCCAAATTGAGTAGCAGCATTTCTGCCTGTTGACTATGACTAAGTCCGGTATACCCAAGGGAAAGCAAATTTACTGATCACTACGAATATCCAATCAGCAGCGGCACTCATGATTCCAAGTACGATGAGCCCGGCAAACATGTGACCAACCTGAAAGTTGAGATGCGCAACATCTATGTTATAGGCAACGCCACTATAAGCTCCGGCAATCTCTGCTGCTACAAGGCAATAAAATGAGATAGGCACGGCAGTTCTTAATCCAGCGAGAATTTGCGGAAATGCTCCTGGAAGCACTACTGCGAATAGCAGTTTCCTTTCGCGCGCCCCCAAGCTTTGAGCCGCACGAATGAGCGTTTGGTCGACTCTTTGTACCCCAAGATGAGTGTTAATCCACACTGGGAAAAAAACTCCCCAGAATACCAAAAAATATTTCGAAAACTCGCCGAGGCCAAACCACAAAATCGCGATCGGAACGAATGAAATGGGCGGGATCGGACGAAGGACCTGGAAAATTGGGGATAAAAAGTTTTCCGCAAAGTAATAGCGACCGGTAACCAGACCCGCACACAAACCCAATATCGCCCCAACGAAATAACCCACTAGCAACCGGCGACCACTCGCAATAACGTCCGTCCATAATTGTCCGCTTGCTACCATTTCCATCAAATCCGTCACCACTTTAGAGGGTGGCGGAAAAAGGGCCGAATTAAAGTACCCACTCCTTGCGACGATCTCCCACCCAAACAGAAGCAAGACTATGGAAAGTATATTAAGAGACCTCCTTAAGAAGGCTCTTACCCATTCCTCGCGCATCAACTTTGAAGATGAAGATTCCTTGACAGGCAATCGAATTTTCATGAAATCGACTTTTGTGTTCATTGATCTCACCAATCAAGGAAGTTCTATGGATTAGTAGCCTACGATACGATCCGGAGCCAAGGAACGAAGTGGGTCGGCAACAATCATTCCTTTTAACAGAGATTTATAGTCCGAACCTGGCTTGGCTTTGCCGGTCGAAATATCCCACTGAGCTTCTTCATTGATGTATTTGAGCAGAGAGGGCTCTAGAGCCACCCTGTAGTGAAAATCAGGCCGAATTTCCGAAAACAATTTGACATCCATTCCCGTAGCTTTAGATATGAGAGCCTCCGCTTCGACTGGATGAGCCTTAATGTACGTCTCCGCATCTAGAAGGGCTTTGAGAAAATGATGAACCACCTCGGGATTTTTTTTCAAGTACTCCTTCATAACTGCGATATTGAACGTTTCCACATAAATATCTTTGGTTGGGAGTATCTTTGCTTTAGCACCAAGAAGCGTTTTTCCCTTGTATACGTTAGGCTCCCAGATAGCGTAACCATCGATGTCGCCTCGATATAATGCCGTTGACATATCTTCAGGGCGCAGATTTAACAGCGAAAGGTCAGACGGTGTTAGTCCTTGCGTTTCTAAGGCCTTTACGAGGAAGAATTGCGCGCTAGTACCTATAAAAGTCGCAACTTTTTTTCCTTTTAAGTCTTTGATCGAGTTAATGCCGCGATCAGTCCTGACAATAAGCTTCACATCGTTGTCGGAAGACTCCATCGTGGCAATGATGGCCACAGGCTGATTCGCTAATCCTGCGCGCATTAGGGGCGTTTCAGCTACGGTGCCAAAATCCGCTGCACCTCCCAGCACTGCGTCAAGGGCCAGTTTACCCGACGTCAGATTGCGTACTTCTACATCCAGTCCCTCTTTCTCAAAAAAACCCTGCGCTTTCGCAACAATGGTGACCCCGGAGATTGGTGATAGATTCTGGGCTAATGTTATTTTCTCACTAGCGTTAGCATGCACTGCCGCAAGACATAGCACCCCAAATATGCTGGCAAAATAATTACTGGAAAATCGAAAAGAATATTTCATGACTTACCTCCCGTTATCAGATGCTCGATATGAGTTAGAAAAGCTTCTTTAGATATGATGGATCGATAAAACTTTTGAATTTCATTATTTGTTGACAATACTGGAATTCGCTTTTGTTCAAAAAGGAATACCGCCGTTGAATGCAAGGTCTGCACGAATTGCCATTTCTTTCCACTGGAACCCAAGTACTCTTTCCCAAACTGCACTTTGCCATCGACCATGGCCGTACCATTCATCATTTATGTAACTTCATCTACAGTTTTTTGGCTCCATTGATCGACCAGCTGCAATCCATATGCTTACTTGTCATGACAAGATGTGATAAAGCAAACCACATGCCAGCATATCCAGCCTTGTAAATGTTAAATTAACTGATTGATTTATATAGATTTATATCAAAATACAACATGGCGCCAGGAGCATTTATTTAGCACCGAAATCGTGCGCACCAGAACAGCACGCACTGAATATGCACTTGGTTTGAGCAGAATCGCCGGGTTGCGCTTGAGCTTGATGAAAGTCGCCAATCCGTCGGCACCACGCACGCCAATAAGGCGCCCTGAGAAACTGGCGAACCTTCTCGCGGAAGCGTTTGAGATTCAAACAACCGTTGCCGACTTCCTTGTTGGCGCGGCCTGTTCGGCGCAGAGGGAGGCCTACAAAGGCAGAGCAGGTCGCTCGCAGCAAGAAGTAAAATGAAGTATTGGTGCTGCGCTTGTGAATACGATTATTGAATACTACACATCCAGCCCCGCGCCATGGACCCGCAGCCATTCCTTGCGCTCGCCATACGCCGGCAGCACCTTGTCCACCTCATTCCAGAAAGCATCGGTGTGGTCGAGGTGATGGAAGTGGCAGAGCTCATGCACCACGATGTAGTCGATGATGGTTTGCGGGGCCATCATGCACTTCCAGTGAAAGGCCAAGCTGCCGTTGGGCGAGCATGAGGCCCAGCGATTGCCAAGTTCGCGGACGTTGATGTCGCGCGGAGTTACCCCGACTTTGGGCATGTAGTAATCCACACGTTGGTGGATGCGTTCGATGCCGCGCGCGATGTAGTAATCACGGAAGGCAGCCTTCGCGGCTTCAATTGCACCCTGATCCACCAGGTCACGCCGCAGGCAAAAGCGCCCATTCTTCAGCAGCAGAGGCTCTTCCTGATCGGCAACCAGCAGCAGACGGTAAGATCGGCCAAGGTAAAGAAAGCCTTCGCCGTTGCGATATTCGCGCAGCACGCGGGTCGCATTGAGGTCGCGCCATTCGGCGAGGTTCTTGTATATCCAGTAGCGCTTGGCCTCGATTAAGTCCTCGATTCGCTCGTCGGGAATCGACTCGGGTGCGCGAACCAGCACGCGGCCATCGCGCTCGATGACGATATCCGCCGTTGCGCGGCGGCTGCGCACGATTTCGTAGGAAATGTCCTGGTCCCGGGTGGTGCTCATTTCGTCAGTTCCTTGTGCCGCTTCTCGGCCAGTTTGGCGATCTCCACCGCGATCCGTTCGTGCTTCGCGGTGAGCTGCGGAATATTGGCGAGAAGGATTTCCGTGTCGATATTGCCCCGCAGGTTTTTCACCTCGATGGGTTTTTTCCAGAAGTCGATGATGTCGATGGTGCCCTGCAAAGTCTCCACGATGCGCGCCATGAGTTTCTTCAGCGGCGCATGTGACTCGGGCGGTATGTCGCCGCCGTCGAAAGCAAGTTGCACCACATAGTCGTAGAACGTTGTCGCCTCTCTGCTCAGTCCTTCGATGGCATCGGTGCGGCCTTCCATCGCCTCATTCCGAATCTCCTCATAGCCCTCAGCCAGTACCTGCCAGTTGTTCTGGTGATCCTGAATCAGTTTCTCCAGTTTCTCGCTCAGGCGTTTGTAAAAAGCCGGGTCTTCATCAAAGTGTACCGTGCAGTGCTTGCGGATGGCGTGTTCCATCTCGCTGGCCTTGGCCTCCGGGTCGCCCTGGGCATGCTTTTGTACATTACTGATGAAGTCATCGGCCAGCAACTCGATGGGCGGAATCCTGGGGTTGATCCCCAAATCGATGAGGTGCTCGTTGATCAGCGCCTTCACCTTCGCGCCCGCGTCCGCGATGTCGAGCGAGTCGTCCTTGTAGCGCTCCTTGACCATGCGTAGCAGGTAGCCGAAGCGGCGCGCCGGGCCGCGATACCGGTGCCCGGCCTGATTGGGCAGGATCAGGTTCAGGCTTTGCAGGAACTTCTTCAGATACACCTCGAAGTCTGCCCGGCGCTTGATGTCCTTCAAGGTGCCCACCGCCGCGTGCACCACGGCGACTTCCGCATCGGGCGTGGGTAGTTCGTCCTTCACGAAGGCTTCGATCGCGCCCACCCCGGCGGCGCGGAAGTGCTGCAACAGGCGCTCGTAGCGCTCTTCCAGGATCGGCAGCTCGGTCAGCAGGCTTTTCAAACCCTGCTGGATGTCCTGCGCGTCTTCCTGTGAATAAATCGCCAGCGCCTGCGCCAGGTGGTTCGCCAAGCCGATGTAATCCACGATAAAGCCGCGGTGCTTGTTCTTCGTCACCCGATTCACCCGCGCGATCGCCTGCAACAGGTTGTGCTCCTTGAGCCGCTTGTCGATGTACATCACCTGCTCCACCGGCGCATCGAAGCCGGTCAGCAGCATGTCGCACACGATCAGGAAGGCGATGCCGGTGAGGTCCTTGTCCGGGTCGTCGAAGTCGAAGGGCTTGCAGAAGTTCTCCACCGCATTCCAGCGTTTGGCCTCCTTGCGCGCCTCGGTAATGATCGCCAGCTCGTTGGTGGTGTCGGAAGAAACCACCACCACCGCCTTCAGGAAGGCAACGCGGCGAATCAGTTCAGTGTCCGGCTTCGGCTTGAGATTTTCGCTCTCCAGCCGCGAAGCCAACGCTTCACGAATCGACTTCTGGTAGCGCACCGCCGCCAGCTTGGAATGGCACACTACCTGCGCCTTGAAACCATCCGGCAGGATGTTGTCGATGTAATGCGACACCAGATCGCGGGCAATCGCCGCGATACGCTTCTCTGCTTCGAGGATGTCGCCGCTCGCGCCGTACTTCTTCTTGATGGCGAGCAGTTCCGCTTCGCTGCGCGTTTTGAACAGGTCTTCAAACTTGGTATCGAAACCGTGCTTGTCCTTCAGCGCCGTGTCCGCCGTGCGGCCTTCGTACAGGATCTGCAGGGTCGCGCCGTCGTGCACCGCGTCCATCAGCTTGTAGGTATCGATGTATTCGCCAAAGCGCTTCACCGTGCGCCGGTTGCCATGTTCCTCAGTGATCAGCGGCGTGCCGGTGAAGGCAATGCGCGTCGCATTAGGGAAAGCCTCGAAGATGTTGTCGCCAAAGTCCGAACTTTGCGTGCGGTGCGCCTCGTCGATCATCAACAGAATGCGGTCGGACGGATTCACCACGCCGAAGGTCTGGCCGGACGGCGCTACACGGTAACTCGCCAGTGCTTCCGCCACTTTTAGCGGCAGCGCCTCGGCGCGCTCCATGAACTTGTGCACCATCACCATGTTGATGTCGGAAGCGGAGGTGGCAAGGTGCTCGCGCAATTGCACCGTGCTCTCGATCACGTTCACCTTGCCGCCGATCAGCTTGGCCGTGGCGGCGAGCTGGTCTTCCAGATCCACGCGGTCATTGACCAGCAGAATCTTGAAATCCGCCAAATCCACCGAAGCGCGCAGCATGCGCGCCACGAACACCATGGTCAGCGACTTGCCCGAGCCCTGGGTATGCCACACCACGCCGGAACGTTCTTCCATGGTTTGGCCCGTGCGCAGGCGCTCCACGATGCGATGGGCGGCACGATATTGCTGGTAGCGGCTCACCACCTTCACCCGCTTGCCCGAATCCGTGTCCATGAACACCGTGCAGGTGCGCAGCACGTCCAGCAGCGTCGCGGGCGCAAGCAGCCCCTGTATCATCCGTTCCTGTTCGCGCTCCACCCCCAGCGGCGGCGCATAGTTACGGTTGCTCTCGGGCCAGATGTCCTTCCAGGCATAAAAATGCTCGTAGCCCGAAGTCACGCTGCCGTAGGTGGCCTTCTCGCCGCAGGTGGAAATCAGCAGCAGGTTGGTGTGAAACAGGCGCGGCTCACCTTCGCGCAGCCCGGCGGCCGCTGTGTCGGCGCGCCCGTTGCGGTAGCGCAGCAGTTGCTCGAACGCCGCGTGCATCGGATTGGCCGTGGTCGCGTCGCCGATCTTGGCCTCCACCACCACCAACGGAATGCCATTCACGAACAGCACGATGTCCGGGATGATGCACTGCTTCACGCAGCCCGGCGTGTCGATGCGGAACTGGTTGATGGCGTGAAATACGTTGCGCTCCGGGCGGGCGAAGTCGATCAGACTCACCACTGGGTCGCTCTCGCCCGTCACCTCATTGCGGTCCACCTGCGCCTTGAGGAACAGCGCCTGCACCGCCTCGTTGGCTTCCAGCAGCGTGCGGTTCGGCTGGCGCAGAATCTGGTCGCGCAGGTCGTCGAGCTGGCGGTCGGTCAGCCAGGCCGTGCCATCGGCGGTACGGTTGATGTCGCGCACTGCCTCGCGGAACACCTCGGGCAGCAGCCATTCGCGAAAGCTTCCGCGCAAGCTGATAGTCGGGTCGCTTGGAATGAAGCCCTGGCCCTGGTCGACCACCGTCCAGCCCAGCGCACCAAGCTGGTCGAGGAACGGTTTTTCAACGTGGAGATATTCTGACACGGATCAGCCCTGCGCCACCGGCCCGAGCGCCGCGACCCGTTCTGCAACCGTCTGCGCAGTGCGGATCAGGGCTTCCACCAGCGCATCGTCCACATCCAGGTCGCCTTCGTATTCAGCCAGGTTGCGCTTGTTGTGCGCCTGATCGAGCACCCGCCATTGCGCGGCGTCGAGCGTGAGCGTGTGCGTCAGGCTCTGGAACACCAGATAGCGGTTTTCGGAACGGTAGCCATGCCAGCGCAGCGCCGCCAGCGACAAGGCATGCGCCGCGTTGTAGGCCAGATCGAAACGGCTCTCCAGCGAAAGCGCGGCATTCTCCGCATCGCGCAGGCGCACCAGGCCCGAACGAACCAGCTCCGCCTGCGCCGGTGGTTCGGCCTTGAGCTTGCCGATACGGACCAGGTTATCCAGCGGCGAGGAGGTCATCGTCATCTTCCGTCAGCCGGATGGTTTCGCCGGACAACACCTTGGTAAGGAAAGGGTTACCGCTTGAGCGGCGGCGGCGGAACTCCGCCACTGTATACAAGGTGGGGCTGACGCGGCGACCGAGTTGCTGTTCCACCGGCGTCAGTGCCGTATAGACCTGCTCCAGCGTCAGCGCGTCGGACACCAGCAACAGGTCGATATCGCTGTGGGCCGTGTCGCTGCCCTTGGCCACCGAGCCGTAAACCAGCGCCAGCCGCACCGAGTCTCCGAGCGGAACCAGCGCCGCGCGTAACACCTCCGCCGGCCCCAACGTCTTGGTCACGATGCCACACAGCTCCTCGAAAATCGGCGCTGCCGGGTTGGCCTGGTAATGTTTCTGGCTGCCAATATGCGTCACCGTCACCAGCCCGCTCTCCACCAGCCGCTTCACCTCGCGCTGCACCGCGCCCGAACCGGCACCGACTAGGCCGATCAGTTCGTTGGTAAAGAAGCTGCGCTCAGGCTGGCCGAACAGCAACGCCAGCACGCGCTGCTGCGTGGCCGAAAACAGTGCATCGGCAATGCCCGTGCGCGCCGGAGCGGGCGCGCGCGTCGTGGCGGCTCCTGGCTTAAGGGGCTTGGCTGTGTTCTTTATACCCATTTCGGGTATGTTAATACCCTTTTTGGGTACAAGGCAAGTTTGCCGGTGGCGAGGGTGGAAAGGATACGAACGATAGCGTCAAGATTCAGACGTGACTTGTATTCGATATGCTTGCCTTCCACTGTGCGCTGGCGCAACAGGTCGGAAAGGTTGATGGGGAGCTTACTCATTGTTCGCCTCTGCTTCACCAGCACGTGGCCAGTCGTCGGGGATTAGCTTCGCCCCCCCGCGCCAGCGCTCTACAACCGCATTCTGGTACCAGGCCTCATTGATGTCTGCGTGCTCGGTGATCACCACTTGGAAGCCCGGCGACAGCTTTTCCACGACGTCAAAAACGAAACGGAACATGCGGGAGACCGCACGCCTATCATCTTCTCCCACCATGGCCATCGAACCGTCGACGTCCTTCTCTGGAGGAAAATAAACCTGCGAAGGTTGATCGAGAAACAGAAAGCGCGGAACGGGTCGGCCACGTTCCGTGAACCACTCGTGTAGCGCGAGGTGTGCGATCAGATGGTAGCCCACCCAGTTCTCGCCGCTACCCATGCGATCCATCGGAACGGGGCCGTCGGCAGTGTCCGCCACGATAGTGAGCTTCTTGATCTCCAACCGGAGAGGATACTTGGAATGCTCCAGCTCAAGCTCGCGAGCCCAGTCCGTCATCCGTCGTCCGAGAATGGACGTGATGGACTCAATGCGCTCCCTGACACGCTCGTCACTGAGTTCATCATCGAGCACAGCACATTGCTCCCGCAGACGTTGAGCTTGTTCGTCGAGCGCTCTAGTGTCCGGTAGCTCGGGAAGGCTCTCCAGATAGAGGCTGATACGTCCAATGATGAGCGCCCGTTTGGCCGTAACATCCTGTATCTGCTGCAGCCGATCGCTTGACCTCCGCACAGCTTCCATTTCTGCACGATTCTTCACCAGTGCGGACTGAACGCGCTGCAACCCCGAATCGAGTTCGGCGATGGCCTTCTCCACTTGGGGAGCCGCTCGAGTTACGGACTCCAGACGAGACGAAACTTCGGCCAGTGCATCCTTGATTTGGAACACCCCTGGGACGGCAGCAACATCAGGAAGCTCTTGCGCACACAGCGGGCAGGCATGTCCTGGATCCGATCCCTCGAAGATACCAATTGAAGTGAGACGCGCCCGTTGTTCGGAGGCCTCCCGCGAGTATCCCTTCTCATCTCGCTCGAACGCCCGTGCAGCCGAGACTTCCTCGCGCTGCCTGCGTTGCTCTTCGAGCAGTCGATCACGTTCGTCAACGAGGCGTGAATATTCCTGCCCATCTGGCAGATCAACATCGAACGCCACAATCGGAGTCCCGGCCACATCACGGAGAGCGGCAACTGTATCCCCCCAAGTGCTCGCTACGCTCGCCGACAATCCCGCATCTCTTGCTTGAGCAAGCAACATCGCGGCCTTGCTGATCCCATCTCCGCTGAGAGCCTTCAGTTCCGTCAACTGTCTTTCGCACGCCCGAAGCTGCCCCCGCAATCGCCGAAGTTCCTCGTGCTCACGCACATATTCGTCGTCGACTGCGCCGAGAAAGTACGGCAACGTATCCTTGAGCGCCTGCTCGACAAAATTGTCCGATGTGCCATGAAAGAGCTGCTGGCGCCGGATTATCTCGTCCTGTGGCTGGAAGCACAGCGCGAGAGCGTGACGCACGTTAGCCGAAAGAGCTTGTCGTGTCTGTCCCGGGGGAGGCTCGTGAAGGTTGTCGTGGATACCAGACCAACTCGTGAGGAGCGCACCGAGCCCCTTTGTATTCGTGGTCTGCCTAAGAGCGCCCGCCTCCGGAATCTCGACAGTGTTTCCAACCTCTACGAAGCAGTCCTCGCTGGAGGCCGCACGCGGGCCGGGACAACGCCTAGCGACGAAAGCCTGGCCGCTATCGAGTTGGAGCCGCAGCCCGAACCATGATACAGACCTCCGAATGGGACCCTCCGGCACTCTGCACTCGCCTGCGCCGAAGCAATAATCAACGATGTCTACAAGAGCGGACTTCCCGGTTTTCGACGCGCCAGTGATGATGTTCACCGCGCCACTGTTCAGCGAAAGAACACGCCGCTTCCCGTGATGGCTAAAAACAACAATATCCAATATCTGCATCGTCATGGGCGCACTCCTATCAGAGCGAAAATGGTTGCTGCGCTGCCGGCCTGGGCGAACCACTTCCCAATGAAATCCGCCCGCTTGGTGCAGCTCCTGACCTCGTCACTCGACTCCTTAAGTGCCCGGTTGACAGCCTTCTTCCAAGTCACCTCTGCGCGCAGTCTTCCTCCCTCAAGCCGGATGAAGCCATGCACCCCACCAAAGGTCAGAGCCTCCTTGGTAAACGGAACCAACATCTGAGCACGACTTGCTACTCTGCTACGCGCCAAGGGATTCTCATCGAGCCATACTGCCAGTGAGGTGCGGCTGGAGCGAGGCAATCCCTCCCGTGTCTCGCGGTGAAGCACAAATGGCAGCACCAGGAACGATTCCTCGAACGACAGTGCGCTATCCCCATCGCCTGCGTATCCACGTGCAGCGTGCCAGATAAGATTCGCGCAGAAGCCTGGATTCAGAAGAACCCGTTCCTCGTGTGACCGTTGCGACCAGGAAGTCATGAGCTTACCCCCTTGGTATGCAGGAGAGACGCGAGTCGGTTGCGAAACTCCGGATGCCACCCGATCCGCGCATTATCGGCTAGCAAGTGCAGGGAACCACGACACAGAAATGGCTCAATCACGCTTGGCCTGATCGGGATTGTCGTGCGTTCAGCCCACGCCAACACCGAGCGTGCTGCCTGCTCCTTGGCCTCATCTGTGGCGGCGTCACTGAGGTCATCACGCATCGCTTCGAAGACGATTTCCCATTCTTCGGAAAGGCGCTTCTCGTACTTGTGCAGGTCCAGACCGACGATCAGGTCATCCCGAAGCCACCGGGATCGCTGCTCGAAAGCCCGGTAGTAGTCACGAATGGCTGCTGCGATGCGGCGTTTCCCGGCCTTGATGATCTCGAGTTGCCTGACAAAGGTGGAGTCCTCATGGGCAGCCTTGGTCGCGTCGTCGAGTGTGAACTCAAGAAGATCATCATCAATCGGTAGAGCTTCTTGCTTGAATTGTTCGCGCAAGTCTGACATCTGTGCTTCAAGTTCGGCGGACCCGACTCTGTCCTGAGCTGCGTCGGTCAGCTGACGGAGCACCCGCCGTAGCCACCAGCCTTCGAGCCTATCGAGAAACGCCCCATGGTGTTCCTTGCCTGCTGCCCAAAAAACTTCTTGCCGGAGTTCGCCATCGAGATCTGCGACCGTCGGCGCGGCATCGATGATCGTTACCCTATCGAGAACCGCTGTGCGCTCGGCAGAGCTTGCTTTGAGGTACGCCTCATAGGCGCTCTTGTTGGCTTGGTTCGTGGATGATGATGCAGTGGCGTCTAGGGCTTGTTTGGCCGCCGGAACGTCGCGAGATGTCGCTCGGAGCCGCGAAGCCACTGTACCGTCAGGGGCCGTACCGGTGGTTACAAGATACAGGTTCGCGTTCGGCGGCATTTGCCCGGACGCCTGACCCTCGAACCATATCCTGAGCGTCTTCCAGAGATCGGGGCTGGAATCTGTTAGGGACGCGGTTCCCTTGCGGTGGTGCTTTGTCTGGAGCAGGTCAGTAGTGTCGCCCGCCGTAGTTTCGAATGTTACGTCGTCGAGCGTCTCAACCGACACAAGAAAATCGGGTTCACCCTTCAAGCGGCGTAAGGCCCAGAGCAAAGCCGAGCGCACCTGATAGAGGTAACCTAGCGTTGCATCAACTGCGGAAAATGGATTTGTTCCGGTTGCTTTAGTCATGTGTTCGGCTCCAAGTCAGAGGGCGCATGGGCCATAGTCGAGACCACCTTAGTCTTGGCTAGCGGCACGCGCACGCAACCGGTCAAGAGATCGTGCATGAGACCGTTTTTTTGTTGGCGGAGTTTCTGCATTCTTGATGCTTCCATAGCTTCGTAAGCCTCAAGAGCTTGTAACTTGTCCGAGATGAATTGTTGCTCCTCGCGCAGGACTGGACACGCCACCATTACCTTGCGAAATTCACTTTGTTTGACGCCAAGAGCTGTCGTCCCGGATGAAAATCGAAAGACTGAATGTTGGAACGGTTCGGCCATTAGGAGAAGTCTGAGAAAGTCAGGACACACGCGTGCCCCCGGCTGAAGAATAATGACTCTCTGAGCGAATGCCACCTTTTCACTTGTTCCGATTTGCGCCACGTTCCCCAGTGGGGCTTCAGTTGTGAAGACCACGTCGGTGTTAGCCGGAATTCCGCGAGTCATCCAAGTGGGATAGTCTCTTTCGGCGATGAACTCCCTTGGCTCCGGAGCGATGTAGCCCATTCGTATATTCTTGGCGGTAATGAGTGGGATGCCTTCGATGGTTTTTGTCGGCGTCTTGCCACGATAGTCAATGATTCTGTCTAAAAGTGATTCAATTGGGCACGCGTCCCATTCCTTCGGAATCCACCCAAGCGGGGATTCATTGTAGAGGTCGGGGGCTTGCTCGCGGGTGAGGCGGAGGTGGCCGTCAGGGGTGACGCCGCGGGTGAACAGGTCGTGCATCAGCCCCGCCTTGATCTGCTGATGCTTCGCGATCAGCGCCTCGGTCTGCTCTATCGCTTCGTCCAGCGTTGAGAGAATTTCGGCGATGCGATCCTGCTCTGTTTTCGGGATTGATGGAACTGAATAGAGCTTCTTGATTACGCTCGGGTGTGCCTTGGTTGTGTAATCGAAAGAAATATCACGATGCTGCAGTGCCAGTGAGTAATACAGAAAACGGTAGCCAAGTTCTTTAGTCTTGATTCGCAAGTAACCAGAAACGTTAGTAACTGAGAACTGGTGCTTCGGCCGATAAAAAAAGTTGCCGCCACCGTCAACTGACCAAGAGATCAACTCCTCGTCGAACATGAACTTGCCGTACTCGCCAAACTTCCCGTCACCTTGAGCTGATGATGAGTAAATCGGATATGGGCCAGGGTATTTTTCAATGTCAATCTTAGATATGACGTCGCCACGTCCGAGTTCAATATTGCCCCGGCGGATGTGCTCATCCAGTGTCTGGTAGCGCCACTCACTCATACCCCAGCTCCACCAAAAACGCCTTCAACTTCGCCGCTGCCTCATCGCGCTTCGCCTCGATCTGTTTCGCCGTGACCGCGTACTTGCCGTGCAGGTTTTCCAGCGCGGCGACACAGGCGCGCTGGTCGGCGCGCAGGTAACCTTCATAGGTCTGCAACAGTAGGCGGTGCAGGCGTTCCAGGATCACGCCCTTGGCTTCGTCGGTGCTGATTTTTTCGCGGGCTGCCGCAACGAGTTCTTCCTGCTTTTTCTCGGTGGCACGCAGTTCGGCTTTGAGCTGTTTGGCTTCGTCTTCCAGCGCCTTGTGGCGGGTGAGGCGTTTCTCGATTTCGTCGGCTCCGGCCAGGTAGGTGGCCAACTCGCTCTTGTCGCCTTCCTTTTTGGCGAGCTTGGCGCCGGCCCGGGCTTCTTTCAGTTTGGCCTTGAAGGCTTTGACTTCTTCGCCGGGCAGCACACCGCTGTCGTCGCTGTCTTCGTAGTCCTCTTCATCGGCGGCGGCAAGCAGGGCGGCAAGTTCGGTCAGGCGCAGGCGCTTCTGCTCCATCTCGGCCAGCAGTTCGGGGAATTGGCTGGCGAGGATGTCGGCGTCGGGGATCAGCTCTGGCCCCCAGCCGCTGGCGGCGATGGATTTGAGATCGGCCTTGAGATCGTCCACGTAGCGGGCGAAGGCGCCGCGTATCTGGTGGCCGGTGAGCAGGGTGTTATCTGCAAAGGCTTGCTCGATGCCGGCGAGCAGCGCACGGCGCAGGGCGTAGACGTTGCCTTTCTGGCCATTGGTGGGTGCCAGGGCCACGACCAGCGGCAGGTTGGTTTGCCACCAGGTTTCGAGGGTTTGCAGGAAAGCGGTGTGGGCGGCGGCGACGCCGAGGTCGGTTTTGACGATTTCGGCGATGGCGCGGCGGTCGGCGATTTCGGCGGTGAAGTCAGCGTAGGCCGTGGCCTGTTTATCGGCAGGCGCGGGGCGCGCAAGCAAGCAGCGCTCGCGCAGGCCGGGGTAATTGAGCCAGTAGTGGGTCAAGGCATCAATTTCCACCACCGGCACGCCGCCGTGCAGGTGGGCGCGTACATCGTGCGGCTCGGGCGGCGGGGCGTTGTCGACGTAGCGGCGGATGTTGCAGTTGTAGTCTTCGGCGGCGATTTCTTCGACCGGCACGCGGCGGGCGTAGGCGGGCACATCCGGCCCGCCCTGCGCGAGGCTGCGGTAGACGTGGACGATTTTGGAGATGTCTTCAGGGCGCAGGAAGTTCTGCGCCTTGCCTTCGCGGTATTCACGATCAGCGTTGATGAAGATGATCTCTTTACGCTGTTGCGAACCCTGTTTGTTCATCACCAGCACGCAGGCGGGAATGCCGGTGCCGTAGAACAGCCCGGCGGGCAGGCCAATGACGGCCTCCAGCCAGCCGCGTTCGATGAAGTGCTTGCGCGCTTCCTTCTCCTCGCCGCCGCGGAACAGCACACCGTGCGGCATGACGGTAGCCATCTTGCCGTCGGCCTTGAGCACGGCGAGCATGTGCTGCACGAACATGAGGTCGGCCTTCTTGCCCTTTTCGGGCATCCACACATTGAAGCGGCCGGGGTATTCGATGTCCTTCTTGATGTAGTTCTGGCTGAAAGGCGGATTGGCCAACACGCGGTCGAAGCGTTTCAGCTCGTTGCTCTCGGCCCTGTGCTGCGGGCGGCGCAGGGTGTCCTCCTGGCGGATGTCGGAATGGTCGATGCCATGCAGCAGCATGTTCATCTTGCAGATGGACCAGGTGGTGCCCATGCTCTCCTGCCCGAACAGCGACAGGTTGCGCGGATCGCCGCCGCACTCGCGAATGTAGTCGCGGGTCTGAATCAGCATGCCGCCCGATCCGACGGTGGGATCGTAAACGCTCATGCCGGGCTGCGGATCGACGATCTCCACGAGGGTGCGCACCACGTCTGACGGGGTGTAGAACTCGCCCGCCTTCTTGCCTGCGGAATCGGCGAAGAATTTGATCAGGTATTCGTAAGCCGCGCCCAGCAAATCGGGAAACTCGAAGTTCTCGTCGCGCAGCGGGATATTCTCGAAGTTCTGGATGAAGTTGGCGAGGGTGTCGTCGTCGAGCGTGCGCTGGCCGATCTTCTTGTTGAAGTTGATGTGCTTGAGCACGTCCTGCAGGGCATCGACGTTGGCGTCTTCGAGCGCTTCGAGCGCCTTGTTGAGTGAGGTGCCGACGTTGGTCTTGATGTGCGCAATGCCGATGTTGCGGCCATGCTCATCTTTCGTGCTCCAGCGGGCGTCGATGGGCACATAGAAGGTGTATTGATCGGGGTTTTCGAGCTGCTTGGCAATAACGTCATCCGCCATGCCCTTGGCTTTCAGGTCTTTGCCGAGCTGCTCACGCTCCTGATCGAACAGGTCGGACAGCCGCTTCAGGAACAGCATGCCGAAGATGTATTCCTTGTACTCCGAGGCGTCCATGTTGCCGCGCAGGTCATCGCAGGCGCGGAACAGCAGACTGGAAAGCTGGCTGAGGGTGAGCTTGGTCATGCAGTCATCTCAAAGTCACCCTAAACCATTCATTGACTTGGTGCCGGGAGGGGGACTCGAACCCCCACACTGTTACCAGCGGCGGATTTTGAGTCCGCTGCGTCTACCGATTCCGCCATCCCGGCCAGGAGAGGTGAAACAAAGAGGGCGAATTATCCTCGAAATGCCTGCGGGCGGCAATGCTCAATGATGACAGGGTATAATCGCACCTTGTTTTGAGCCTCCCTTTATGCGCACTGCCGATTTCGATTTTTCCCTGCCCGACGAACTCATCGCCCAGTTTCCGCCCAGTTCACGCTCGTCCAGCCGCCTGTTGCATCTGGACGGCGCCAGCGGGGAGCTTGCCGACTGCCTGTTCACCGACCTGCCCGGCTACCTGCGTCGCGGCGATGTGATGGTGTTCAACGATACCCGCGTGATCAAGGCGCGCCTGTATGGGCGCAAGGCCAGCGGCGGGCAGGTGGAGCTGCTGATCGAGCGCGTCACCGGCGACCACGAAGCGCTGGCGTTCATCCGCGCCAGTCACGCGCCCCTGTCGGGCAGCACGCTCAGCGTGGCGGATGCGGTGACGGTGACGGTGCTGGCACGCGAGGAGGATCTTTACCGGCTGCGCCTCGATTGCAGCGCGAGCGTGCTGGAAGTGCTCGATCAATACGGTGCGCTGCCGCTGCCGCCCTACATCGAGCGTGCCGCCGACAGTGCCGACGACGCCCGCTATCAGACGGTGTACGCGCGCCATCCCGGCGCGGTGGCCGCGCCCACGGCCGGGCTGCATTTCGATGAGGCCATGCTGGCGCAACTCGACGCCATGGGCGTGATCCGCGCCCATGTCACCCTGCACGTCGGCGCGGGGACTTTCCAGCCGGTGCGCGTGGACGATCTCGCCGAACATAAAATGCACAGCGAGCGCTACACCATCCCGCAAGCCACGGTGGATGCGATTGCCCAGGCCAAAGCGCAGGGCGGGCGCGTTGTCGCGGTCGGCACCACCAGCCTGCGCGCGCTGGAAGCGGCGGCGCAGTCGGGAACCTTGATCGCCGGCGAAGGCGAAACCAGCATTTTCATCACCCCCGGCTATCGGTTCAAAGTGGTGGAGCGCCTGCTCACCAATTTCCATCTGCCCAAATCCACGTTACTGATGCTGGTTGCCGCCTTTGCCGGGCTGGACAATATCCGCCACGCCTACGCCCACGCGGTAGCCGAGCGCTACCGTTTTTTCAGTTATGGCGATGCCATGCTGATCGAAAGAAAAAACCATGGAATTTAAGCTGCACAGCACCGATGGCCTGGCCCGTCGCGGTACGCTCACACTCACCCACGGCACCGTGGAAACGCCGGCCTTCATGCCGGTTGGCACCTACGGCACGGTCAAGGCGATGTCGCCGCTGGAACTCAAGGAAGTCGGCGCGCACATCGTGCTCGGCAATACCTTTCACCTGTGGCTGCGGCCCGGGCTCGAAGCCATTGAAGCGCACGGCGGACTGCACCGCTTCATGGGCTGGGATCGCCCCATCCTGACCGACTCGGGCGGATTTCAGGTATTCAGCCTGGGCGCGCTGCGCAAGATTACCGAGGAGGGAGTGAAATTCGCCTCGCCGCTGAATGGCGACCGGCTGTTTCTGACGCCGGAAGAATCCATGCGCATTCAGAAAGTGCTCAATTCCGACATCGTGATGATTTTCGACGAATGCACGCCCTACCCCGCCGAGCCCGACGCGGCCGCGTATTCCATGCGTCTGTCGCTGCGCTGGGCGGAACGCTCCAAAGTAGCCCATGCGGGCAATCCGAATGCGCTGTTCGGCATTGTGCAGGGCGGCATGTACGAGGACTTGCGCGACGAATCGCTGCGCGAACTCGGCGCCATGGATTTCGACGGCTATGCCATCGGCGGGCTTTCAGTGGGCGAGCCCAAGGACGACATGCGCCGCATCCTTGCCCACACTGCACCGCAGCTGCCGCAACACAAGCCGCGCTACCTGATGGGCGTGGGCACGCCGGAGGACATTGTGGCGTCTGTGCAACATGGTGTGGACATGTTCGACTGCGTGCTGCCCACGCGTAACGCGCGCCACGGCATTCTGTTTACCCGGCATGGCGACCTGCGCATCAAGAACGCGCGCTTCCGCACCGACATCGCACCGCTGGACGCGCAATGCGGCTGTTATTGCTGCCGCAACTTCAGCCGCGCCTATTTGCACCACCTGATCCGTTGCGGCGAGATTCTCGGCGCGCGGCTGGCCACCATTCACAACCTGCACTACTACCAGGAACTGATGGCCGGGCTGCGCGCGGCGATCGAAACAGGTACATTAGGCGACTTCGTTGCCGGCTTCCACGAGCAGCGCGCGGGCTCATGTTAGAATGCCCCGATTTATTCAAGGAGTAAAACCATGCTGATTTCCAATGCTTTCGCTGCAGCCCCGGCGTCTTCCCCTACCGACGCGCTGATGAGCTTTTTGCCGCTGGCGGTCATCGCAGTACTATTTTTCTTCATGATTATCCGTCCGCAGATGAAGCGCGCCAAAGACCTGCGCAGCATGCTTGAATCGCTGCAAAAGGGCGATGAAGTCGTCACCAGCGGTGGCCAGGTGGGCAAAATCGTCAAAATCGGCGACCAGTTCATCAGCCTGGAAATTGCCGATGGCGTGGTCACCCACGTGCAAAAAGCCACCGTGCAGACCCTGCTGCCCAAAGGCACCATCAAGGGTCTGTAATCTGGCTCTGCAATACTCATAACAAGTTTGTCCTCATAAGGTCGCGCCGTGAACCGATTCCCGCTCTGGAAGTACATCCTCATCGCAGTCGTGCTGGTGGTCAGCGTGCTGTATACGCTGCCCAATTTTTATGGCGAGGTGCCGGCGGTGCAGGTGTCGCCCACGCGTAGCGCGATCAAGGCCGACGCCACCCTGTTGCAGCAGGTCGAGGACGAGCTCAAGGCACAGAAAATTCCCTATAGCGCGGCATTCCTCGACGCCAATAGCGTAAAAATCCGCTTTGCCAGCAATGATGCCCAGCTCAAGGCCAAGGACGCACTCCAGGCGCGTTTCGGTGATGGCTACAGCGTGGCGCTCAATCTGCTGTCTGCTTCGCCCGCCTGGCTGACGGCAATTGGCGCCAAGCCCATGTATCTGGGTCTGGACTTGCGCGGCGGCGTGTATTTCCTGATGCAGGTGGATATGCCGGCTGCGCTGGACAAGGCCGCCGACCGCTACAACAACGACTTGCGCGTCCAGTTGCGCGAACAGAAAATCCGCTACAACGGCATCAGCCGCGTGGGACAGACCGTCGAAATCAACTTCAGCGACGCCGCTACGCGCGAACAGGCCAGCAAGTACATCTCCAGCAACTTTGCGGATCTGGCCCTCACCGAACAGGACAGCGGCGGCAACTACAAGCTGATCGCCGCACTGCGCCCGGAAGCGCAGAAGCGCACCCAGGATTTTGCCGTGCAGCAAAACATCACCACCCTGCGCAACCGCGTGAATGAACTCGGCGTGGCCGAGCCCATCATCCAGCAGCAAGGTCTGGATCGCGTGGTGGTACAACTGCCCGGCGTGCAGGACACCGCCAAGGCCAAGGAAATCCTGGGTCGCACCGCCACCCTGGAAATTCGCATGGTGGATGAAGACCATGACGTCACTGCCGCACTGCAGGGACAGATTCCATTCGGCGATGACCTTTATACCGAGCGCGGCGGGCGTCCGCTGCTGGTGAAAAAGAACGTGGTGCTGACCGGCGATTACATCACCGACGCGTCGCCCGGCTTTGACCAGCAATCCGGCCAGGCCGCCGTGCATGTCAATCTGGACAGCCGTGGCGCGCGCATTTTCAAGGAAGTGACGCGTGACAACGTGGGCAAGCGCATGGCCATCCTGCTCATCGAAAAGGGCAAGGCCGAGGTGATTACCGCGCCGGTCATTCGCGAGGAAATCGGCGGCGGCCGGGTGCAGATTACCGGCATGGACTCCGCCCAGGAGGCCTCCGACGACGCGCTGTTGTTGCGTGCCGGGGCGCTGGCAGCCCCCATGAATATCGTCGAAGAACGTACCGTCGGCCCCAGCCTGGGTGCGGACAACATCAAAAAAGGCTTCCACTCCAACCTGTGGGGCTTTGCTGCGGTGGCGCTGTTCATGATGATCTACTACCGGGTGTTCGGCGTTTTCTCCACGCTGGCGCTGGCGGCCAACGGTCTGTTCCTGGTGGCGCTCCTGTCCATGATGCAAGCCACGCTTACCCTACCGGGTCTGGCGGGCATCGCACTCACCCTGGGCATGGCAATTGACGCCAACGTGCTGATCAACGAGCGCGTCCGCGAGGAACTGCGCAACGGTAATTCACCGCAGGCCGCCATTCACGCCGGTTACGACCGTGCCTGGGGCACCATTCTGGACTCCAACATCACCACCCTGATTGCCGGCGTGGCGCTGTTCTGGCTGGGCTCCGGACCGGTGCGCGGATTTGCCGTGGTGCTGTGCCTGGGCATTCTTACCTCCATGTTCAGCGCGGTGACGGTGTCGCGCGCCATGGTCAACCTCAGCTATGGCCGCAAAGTGCGTCTGGCCAAAGTTTCCATTTAAGCAAGTTCCATTTAAGGTATCCGTCATGGAATTTTTCAGACTCAAAAAAGACATCCCGTTCATGCGCTACGGGAAGGTGACCACCGCCATTTCCCTGCTCACCTTCATCTTCGCAGTGTGGGCGCTGGCGACCGAGGGACTGAATCTGGGCGTTGATTTCACCGGCGGCACGGTGATGGAAGTGGCTTACACCCAGCCCGCCCAGCTGGATAAAGTCCGCACCACGCTGGAACACACCGGACTGCCGGAAGTTTCGGTGCAGACCTTCGGCACCACCCGCGACGTGCTCATCCGTCTGCCCCTGAAAGGCAACACCACCAGCTCCAAGACCAGCGATACGGTGATGGCGGCGCTGAAGGCGCAAGATCCCACGGTGGAATTGAAACGCGTCGATTTCGTCGGGCCGCAGGTCGGCAAGGAGCTGTACGACAACGGTGCGCTGGCGCTGGTGGTGGTGGCGATCGGCATTCTCATCTACCTGGCGCTGCGCTTCGAGTGGCGCTTCGCGCTCGCCGCGATCATCGCCAACGTGCACGACGTGGTCATCATCCTCGGCTGTTTCGCCTTCTTCCAGTGGGAGTTCACCCTCACTGTGCTGGCCGGTGTGCTGGCGGTACTCGGCTACTCGGTGAACGAGTCGGTGGTGGTATTCGACCGGATCCGCGAAAACCTGCGCAAGATGCGCAAGACCTCGATCCCCGACATCATCGACAGTGCCATCACCACCACCATGAGCCGGACCATCATCACCCACGCCATGACCCAGATGATGGTGTTGTCGATGCTGTTCCTGGGTGGCGAAGCGCTGCACAACTTCGCCCTGGCACTCACCATCGGCATCATGTTCGGCATCTACTCGTCGGTGCTGGTGGCTTCGCCGATACTGCTCATGCTCGGCGTCAAGCGCGAACACTTCATCAAGGACAAAAAACCCAAGGAAGGCGTTACCGCCGACGGCGCACAAGTTTAATTCCCTGTCATTCCGTTGGCCCGGAATGACGCCTACCCAACAATGACCGGGAACTGACCATGCTGCATCAATTCATCACCTGGATTCTCGCCACCGTGCACGGCTGGGGCTATGCCGGTATCTTCATCCTGATGGCGCTGGAATCCACCGTATTGCCGATACCGTCGGAACTGGTGCTGATCCCGGCGGGCTACCTCGCCTATCAGGGTCACATGAGCCTGCCCCTGGTGATCATCTCGGCCACCTTGGGTTGCCTCGCCGGCGCCTCGCTCAACTATGCCTTCGCGCTGTGGGTAGGGCGGCCGTTTCTGGAGCGCTGGGGAAAATATTTCTTCGTGCGTCCCGCCCTGCTGCACAAGACGGATGTTTTTTTCGAACGCCACGGCAAGATTTCCACCTTCACCGGCCGCCTGATCCCCGGCATCCGCCACCTGATCTCCCTGCCCGCCGGACTGGCGCGCATGAACAAGACCGCGTTTGCGCTCTATACCTGCCTCGGCGCTGGCCTGTGGTCGAGCGTGCTCACCCTGCTCGGCTACTTCATCGGCGGCAATGAGCTGCTGATCAAGGAATACCTGCAGTACCTCAGCGTGGGCGTGATCATCTTCGTCATCCTGGCAATTACCGCCTACTGGAAGTGGCAGCAGCGCAACGGCAAATAAACTCACCCCCGCCACCCGCCATGGCCTGCCCGTGCGGTGCAGCGCAAGCTTTTGCTTCCTGCTGCGCGCGTTACCTCGCGGGAGAAGCCGCACCCACGGCAGAGGCATTGATGCGTTCGCGCTACACTGCCTTCACCTTGCAGGATGAAGCCTATCTGCTGGCCACCTGGCACGCTTCCACCCGCCCGGCTTCCCTTGATTTACATGAATCGCCACAGCCGAAATGGCTGGGGCTGAAAATCATCGCCCACGCAACCCTGGATGAAACCCACGCCACTGTGGAATTTGTCGCGCGCCACAAGCTGGGTGGACGCGCGCAGCGGCTGCATGAGGTGAGCCGCTTCGTGCGTGAAGCAGGGCGCTGGTTTTATGTGGACGGGGAAATATGTTCGCCCTGAAAAACTGCCCAATGACTCATCATAAAAAAACCGCACCTGGGTGCGGTTTTTTTCAAACCAGAACTCAGACTTAGCCAGCGCGCCTGTCGTGACGATGCTGCATGCGGTCATGATGCAGGTCGTAGCGAACATGGCGCAAATGGCGGCGGTGGTGATGCAGCGCGACGCGGTCATGGGCCAATTCGCGGCGTTGTCTGGCGACGCCTGCTGCATCTCCCTCGCGTCTTTCATGGCGCAGTTCACGCCGGTCCTGGTGAATGTCGCGTACATCCTGACGCACCACACGCTGGTCGGCATGGACAGCCCGGGTATCGTGATGGATGTCGCCCTCTGCAGCGTAGGTGGCAGGGAGTGCGGTGATGGCGAGCATGGTGCCGAGTGCTATCAAAGTGGATTTGAACATTGCAGTTTCTCCTGTAAGCGGGTTATGTGATTGTATGCAACCACAGTACAGATAACGCGCTCGGCCGAGCCGATGGGGGACAGGATTGTGTATCAAGTTGTGTCAAATCGTTTCAGGTACGGCCGTCTGCGCAATGCCCCAATACCGCTTCCAGCAAGGCTGCGCCCAGACGCTTGCTGCGCGCAGCACTCCAGCCATGCACGGGATCCGGCAGATTGGCGTTGTCCTTGAACGGCATTTCCAGGGTGAGCGACACACAGCCGAAGCTGTGCCCCACATACTTGGATGCCAGGGTGAGCATCTCGTCGGAGAAACGATCCGGCGCGTAACCCTGCTCGCGCTGGAAGTCAGGGCTCACCTGCAGCAACCGTTCGACGAAGGCATCTTGCCGCGCCACCAGACTGGCAGCATAGCCGGGGATCATTTCGCAGCCATCGACGAATACATACGGAATGGTTTCATCGCCGTGGATATCCAGAAACAGGTCCACACCGGTGGCATGCATGGCTTGCCGCACATGCAGGACTTCCGGGCTTTTTTCCAGGCTGGGCGCCATCCATTCGCGGTTGAGATTGGCCCCCGCCGCGTTGCTGCGCAGATTGCCCAGCGCTGCGCCGTCCGGATTCATGTTGGGCACGATATGCAGCGTGGCCAATTGCGCGAGCCTGCGCGCCACCGGGTCGGCGGGGTCAAGCAGGCGTTCGATCAGCCCCTCGACCAGCCATTCGGTCATGGTTTCGCCCGGGTGCTGGCGCGCGATCACCCATACCTGCCGTGCACCGCTGCCCCAGCTGAGCTTGTCCAGATCACGGCCCTGGAGCGTGCCGCCCAGACGCGTGGCGCGCATGTCCGGCGCAGCCTGGGCAATCAGGCCGAGATGGCGCTCCCACGAATACGGCTCGAAATAGGCGTAGTAAACACTGTCGCACTCGGAAGTGTGGCTGATAGTAAGCGCTTGCCCGTCGTATTCGGTGGGCACGCGAAACCAGTGGCGGCGGTCGTAGCTGGCGACGGCCTGGTAACCATGCCAGCCGGCACTGTAAGTGCAGTCACCGGCATTGAGCAGGCGCATGTTCAGCGCCTGCCCGGCGACGCCGCTCACGCGGAAGTGAAACCATTGGCGAAACTGGGCGGCACTGTCGCTGCGGATATTGAGACGAATGTCGGCAGGGTCAGTGGCGGCGATAATTTCAATCGCACCAGAATCAAACTGGCTGGAGATGAACATGGCAGAATGCTTGGCAAAACATCATGATAAAAAAAGCGACGCCAGTGGCATCGCCTCATGCAGGGTATGGAAATTACTTGGTTTTGCAGGTTTTGATGCCGAACGGCAGATAAGCCGGGCACCATCCTATCAATCCGGTGACGAGCGGCACCACACCAATATAGCCCCACACGCCGATCTTGGCCGTTACCGCCAAGCCAATGAGTACAATACCGACAATGATGCGAAGTGCGCGGTCAACGCCGCCAACATTACAGGTCATGGTGAACTCCTTGTGGATGAATGGAACGCTCATTAAAGCACATGTTGGCAGGTGCGTAGTAGCTGGCGTCAGTGGCTACACAGCCACCAGCGCAAGCGCTTTGCCTTAACCGCTTCGCGCTCGCGGCAGATGTCCCAGCGGGGAAATCACATTCGTAAAGTTGAGCAACTCAGTGATACAGAAGATTGCGGAACGGGCCGAAGGCGGCGCGGGTTACCCGCCGGTCGCCTGCTCAGGCTACTTTCCACATACCGCCGATCTATTCGCCTGCTTAAGGTATGCAATCAAGTTGGCGCGTTCCTGATTGTCCGGGATACCGGCGTAACCCATCGTCGTTCCCGGGACTGCTTTCATCGGGTTCGCAAGAAAGCGGTTCAGCGTCTTTTCGTTCCACACAATTCGTGCGCGTTTCATGGCTTGCGAATATACAAAACCTTTCACGCTGCCGGCACGGCGACCAAACAGCCCGCAATGCCTGGGCCCGGTTCGATCGTAGGCGAGCGCATGACAAGCGAGGCAGCGATCATAGATAGCTTTACCCGCTTTCGGATCACCCGCAAGCGATCCGCCTGCCGCCAGCGCCATGCCGGTTAGGCACGCAAGCATGCCACCGCCGAACAGCCGCGCCAGTAAAGGCGCGCTCACGACATGAACGCGGACGGCACAGGCGCTTCACCGAGCGCATTGCGCAGAACCGCCCAGTGCATCGCCTCATCGCCCAGAATGCTCGCGGCAGCCTTGGCGAGGTCGCGATTGCCGAAGAGCGGCACGGCGCCGAGATAAGCGCTCACTGCGCCCTTCTCAAGGGTGGAGGCAAAGCGCAGCACATCGGCCTGGGTCTTGAATGTTTCGACCGGAAAGCTGTATTTGGGCTTGGCTACCGCCGGCTTACCGCCCAGTTTCATGATCGTCTTCGTAAGAATATCTGCGTGTTCCTTATGGTGTCCCTGAAAGGCCAGCGCGAGACTGAGCACTGGTTTTTGCAGCAGGCCGCTTTCCGCGCCCACCTGGTAAGCGGCAATAGCTTCGAGTTCCGCACCCAGCGCACTGTTCAGGATGCGTGCATCCTCCTCGGTCGACGCGCCGCTCTTTTTCGCCGCCAGCGCTTCGTTGCCTGCCAGCAACGCGACGGCCACTCCTGAAAGCAGCAGCCCCGATTTTCCTAGAAAGGAACGGCGCGATTCGATGATGTTGGGGGTATCAGTTACGATCAAATCAGACATATCAACCTCCTTTTGGTGTGAACTACAAACAATCAGGCACGATGCGCCCAATATCCTGAATCTGCGCCAGCACATTAGCGACAATGCGGTCGCAACGGGCGCCGTCAAAAGCAAAAGCACCTTCGAATGCGAAGTCAATTTCACGTGCAAGCGCCTCGCGCAGCAGGCCTCTTGCACGGAAAAATCGCGTGCGTACTGTAGCTTGTGGAATACCGAGACAAATTGACGCCTCTTCGACTGTCATTTCCTCCACCGCACGCAGTACGAAGACCGTGCGGAATGCATCGGGAAGCGCATCAATCTTGGTTTCGACCAGACGCAGCAACTCCGCGCGCAACGCCAGATGCTCTGGCTGTGCCAAGGACGAGTCATCCATATGTACTTCCTCAGTGACATCCCCATATTGTGCCCCGCCGCCCAGCTGGATCACCTCAGCACTGCGGCTGCGCTTGCGGGCACGCGCGATGGCTTCGTTGACAACGATGCGCACCAGCCATGTGGAGAGCCTGGCGTCGCCGCGAAATTTGTCCATTGACCGATAAGCTTGAAGATAGGCAGCCTGAACCGCATCTTCGGCTTCTGCATCGTCCCTGAGGATGCTGCGCGCGGTACGATACATCTTCTGGTTGTGGCGCCGCATAAGCAGGTGGAACGCATCCTCATCGCCGGCGACGACACGCAATGCGATTTCCACGTCTGGCATATCTTTATATTTTAATTCGAGCACAGCCAGCGCCATGTTGGTCCCCTGTTTACTTATCGTGGTATGCAACATTAGATGACGGCAAAGCGAGGCACGTTCCCGCCTGGAAGATTCCACAGCCTTTTGGCCAGGTTTAAGCGGTGAGGTCGAGTCTGGAGGATGAAAGATGATTCACCGGGTGGAGAGCAGCCCCGTTGGCATATGGCAACTGGCCGCAGCGACAACCGGGGCGATCCGGCAGATGCTGACGAGGTCGGTCTTCAGTTGCGGCAGACAGCCGCTTCCAGCATCAGCCGCTTCATCTCGCGCACGGCAGCTTCCCATCCCACAAACAGCGCTTGTGCGACAATCGCGTGGCCGATATTGAGTTCCGCCACGCCGGGGATGGCGGCGATGTCCTGCACATTATGGTAGTGCAGGCCATGGCCGGCGTTAACCTGCAAGCCAATGCGGTTGCCGTATTCCACCGCCTGCAGGATGCGCTGCAATTCGCTGGCCTGCTCGCTGCGGCTGTGCGCATCGGCAAAACGGCCAGTATGGATTTCAACCACCGGCGCGTTGCAGGCACGCGCGGCGTCAAGCTGGCGCGGGTCGGCATCAATAAATAGCGAAACGCGAATCCCGGCATCGCCCAGCACGCCACAGGCGCGCTTGACCTTGTCGAGCTGGCCGGCCACGTCCAGCCCGCCTTCGGTGGTGAGCTCTTCACGCCGCTCCGGCACCAGACAGGCATCCTGCGGCTTGACACGGCAGGCGATGCCGAGCATCTCGTCGGTCACGGCCATTTCCAGATTCATGCGCGTGGTAAGCACGCGGCTCAGGGTATCCACATCGTGATCCTGGATGTGGCGGCGGTCTTCGCGCAGATGCAGCGTAATCGCGTCCGCACCGGCGGATTCAGCCACCAGCGCAGCCTGTACCGGGCTCGGATAGCGCGTGCCGCGCGCCTGACGGATGGTAACGATGTGGTCGATGTTGACGCCGAGCTGGATCATAGCTGTTGCAAATCCTTCAGAAGTTCACGGGCATGCAGGGTTTGCCCGCCCAGGTGATGGTTGATGATGAGCCGCATGAGCTGCTTGCTTTGCATGAGGGTAGCCGGGTCATGGTAGTCGTCTGCCGCCATGTCGAGCAGCGTCTTGCCCGACAGATGCATGCCAACGTGACCATTGGCACGCTGGGCAGGCAGCGCACCGCGGTCGAGCACATAGACATAGTCCTGCTGCGCCAGCACGGCAGGCCCGGAATCCGCCTCGAATTCGAACGGCTGCGCGTAGCCCAGTTCCGCCAGCAGGCGTTTTTCAAAGCGGCGCAGGATGGCGGCGTAAGCATTTTGCGGCAACGCGCTGGACAAGGCCTGCAACGCAGCCTGGTAATCAGCGAACAGGTGCTCATGCGGATCTTCGCGCGCCAGCAGTTTCAGCATCAGTTCGTTGATGTAAAACCCGCACAGCAGCCCCATGCCCTGCGGCAGCGCCAGCCCGCCCTGCCACTCGGCGCGGTGCAAGGTGCGCAGTTCACCCTTGCCCGCCCATGACAGCAGCAGCGGCGTGAACGCCTGCACCAGGCCGCGCAGTTGCGAACGCGGCCGGCGTGCGCCGCGCGCCACCAGCGCCACCCGCCCATGCGCGCGTGTGAAGGTTTCCACAATCAGGCTGGTTTCGCGGAACGGGTAGCTGTGCAGCACGAAACCAGCGGCGTTGTCGACGCGACTGCGTTCTGGAGCAAGTATGGAGGGGCGTGCGTTCATGCGCTAAAAAAAAGGTTTAGCCACAGAGTTCACAGAGAGTACGGAGGGAAAAACCGCTGTTGTGATCTTTGGGGCCGGAACTGCTTTTAACGTTCATTCATAACCCAGCTGTTTCAACATGCGCTCGCTGTCGGCCCAGCCGCCTTTGACCTTGACCCACAGCTCCAGGTAGACCTTGCCGCCGAACAGCCTTTCCATGTCGAGGCGGGCGGCAGTGCCGATTTCCTTGAGCTTGGCGCCCTGATGGCCGATCAGGATGCCCTTCTGGTTAGGCTTGTCGACCAGAATGCCGGCAAAAATGCGGCGCATTTCGCCTTCCTGCTCGAATTTTTCGATAATCACGCTGGCGGAATACGGGACCTCTTCGCCGGATAGGCGGAACACTTTTTCGCGCACGATTTCAGCGGCCAGAAAGCGCTCGCTCTTGTCGGTAATGTCGTCCTCGTCAAACATCGGCGGGGCTACAGGCAAGTGCTTGCGAATCTCCCCCAGCAGGCCCGGCACATTGTCGCCATTGCGTGCGGACAGCGGAACCACGGCGGCGAACGGAAACACTTCGCTCATCTGCGCGATAAACGGCAGCAGCTTGTCCTTGTCCTTGATCAGATCCAGTTTGTTCAACACCAGGATCACCGGCATGTCGCGCGGCAGCAAGTCGACCACCTGACGGTCGCGCGCGTCGAAGTGCATGCCATCCAGCACGAACAGCACCACGTCGGTGGAGCGCAGGGCGTCCACCACGGTCTTGTTCATGCTGCGGTTGAGCGCATTGCTGTATTTGGTCTGGAAACCCGGGGTGTCGACGAACACGAACTGCGTGTCCGGCGTGGTGTGAATGCCGTGGATGCGGTGGCGCGTGGTCTGCGCCTTGCGCGAGGTGATGCTGACCTTGGCACCGACAATATGATTGGTCAGCGTGGACTTGCCCACATTGGGGCGGCCGACGATGGCGATGTAGCCGGTACGAAAGTCTGGCGCGGCTGTATGCATTTTGTATCCTGTCTAAAGCTTTCGCCACAGACAACACAGAGGCCACGGAGCTAAGCTTTCCTGATTATCTCGCGCTGAGTTGTTTGCGGCTAATCGCATTGTTAAGCGTTGCTGGAATTTTTACCGGCAACAGCTATCTGATTATAGGCGGCCTGCGCCGCAGTTTGTTCGGCGGCGCGGCGACTGGCGGCTTCGCCTTGGGTGCTGATCTTCAGCGCCGGGATGCTGCATGTCACGCGGAAAATTTGCGCATGGGCATCGCCCACGGTACCGGCCAGTTCGTATGCAGGCAGCGGCAGGTGACGACTTTGCAGGATTTCCTGGAGCAGCGTCTTGGCGTCCTTGGCAGGCAACTCGGGATTGATGTCTGCCAGTTGCGGGGCATACAGCGCATGAATGACGCGCTCCGCTTCGACAAAACCGCCATCGAGAAAAATCGCCCCGAACAGCGATTCCAGCCCATCGGCGAGGATGGAAGGCCGATTGCGTCCGCCGCTTTTCACTTCGCCGTCGCCCATCCTCAGCAGCGCGCCCAGCCCCAGCGTGACGGCAATTTCAAACAGGCTTTGCTGGCGCACCAGATTGGCACGCAGGCGAGACAGCGTGCCTTCCGGCAACTCCGGAAAATGAGCATACAGCAGATGTGCGACGGCGCAGTTGAGTACGCTGTCGCCGAGGAACTCCAGACGTTCGTTGTGCGGTGTGCCGGAACTGCGGTGGGTCAGCGCCTGTTGCAGGTGGCGCGGCTGACGGAATGTGTAGCCTAACGCCTGTTCAATCGCGGTCAAATTGAGTATTCGCGCTACTGCGCGGCATCCGGCGCGGTCGAAGCGGCAAAGTCCATATACAGGCCGACGTTGCCGAACAACGGTTTTTCCACCCGGTACTTGGCGGAGACAACCAGCGTGCCGCCTTCGCGAGCAATGTCCAGATCGTCCGGTGTGACTGCGGTGATATTGTCAATGCCGGAGCGGCGCGCATAGGACAGGCGCACATCGGCTGGCGTGGCATCTTTCAGCGCCGGGTCTGCGGCCATGGCGCTGAATACTTTCTTGATTGAATAATACTCGATGTAGGCAGGTACTATTTTCATGACGACGATCGCCGCGAACACGATCAGGATGCCCACGAACAGCATTCCGATCAGGGTTGCCCCTTTTTGCTTGTGCATGATGTTTTCCTTATTCAATCATATGGCCGATACGTTTGAGATCATCGAAATTCCACCAGACCATGAAGGCGCGCCCGACAATATTGCGATCCGGCACAAAGCCCCAGTAGCGGCTGTCGGTACTGTCGTCACGGTTATCGCCCATCATGAAGTAATAACCCTGCGGCACCTTGCAGGTGAAACCATTGTCGCTATTGTAATCACAATTTTCGCGGTGCGGAAACTGGCTGTCCACCTGGCCCACATCTATGCTGGGCCGGTCCGGCTGGATAATGATGCTATGCAGATGCTGGCCGAGCTGCTCCTTATACTGCTCGGTGGTGACATAGTTCAGCCCCCTGCCGACATAGTTATAAGCGCCATCTTTCTGTGTCGCCAGAGGTTTGCCGTTGATGGTGAGCCGCTTGTTGTGGTAAGTCACGGTATCGCCGGGCACGCCGACCACGCGCTTGATATAGTCAAGCGATGGATCCTTGGGATAACGGAACACCATCACATCGCCTTTTTTTGGCTCGCCCACATCGATGATTTTCTTGTTGATGATGGGCAGGCGGATACCGTAGGTATATTTGTTCACCAGGATGAAATCGCCTACCAGCAGGGTCGGTATCATCGAACCGGACGGTATTTTGAACGGCTCCACCAGGAACGAGCGCAGCATGAATACCGCCAGGATCACCGGGAAGAAGCTCTTGGCGTACTCGGTCAATACCGGTAGCTTGGCGTCTTTTGCCCGCTTTGATTTGAAAAACAAACTGTCCACCAGCCAGATCACCCCGGTGATGACCAGCGCGACAAACATGATAAGTGCGAAATCCATACTGTTCCCTTAGCGCCTGATTAATGACCGACTATTTATCCCCGACCTGCAAAATCGCCAAAAAAGCTTCCTGTGGAATTTCCACGTTGCCCACCTGCTTCATGCGCTTCTTGCCGGCCTTCTGTTTTTCCAGCAACTTGCGCTTGCGGCTGATATCGCCACCATAACACTTGGCCAGCACGTTCTTGCGCAGCGCCTTGACGTTTTCGCGCGCGATAATCTGCGCACCGATGGCGGCCTGAATCGCGACATCGAACATCTGGCGCGGAATGAGTTCACGCATTTTGGACGCCAGTTCGCGACCTTTGTACTGACTGGTGGCGCGGTGCACGATCAGTGACAGTGCATCGACTTTCTCACTGTTGACGAGAATGTCGAGCTTGACCAGATCGGCGGCGCGAAATTCCTTGAAATCGTAATCCAGCGAAGCATAACCGCGTGTGGCCGACTTGAGCCGGTCGAAGAAGTCCATGACCACTTCGTTCATCGGCATGTCGTAGTTGAGCATGACCTGCCGGCCCATGTACTGCATGTTGGTCTGCGCGCCGCGTTTCTGCGTGCACAGCGTCATCACGTTGCCCAGATATTCCTCCGGCACCAGAATGGTGGCGGTGATGATCGGCTCGCGGATTTCCTCGATACTGGATAAATCCGGCAGCTTGGACGGATTCTCGATCTCGATCACGCTGCCGTCTTTCAATACCACCTGGTAGATTACCGTGGGCGCGGTAGTGATCAGATCCATGTCGTACTCGCGCTCCAGGCGCTCCTGCACGATTTCCATGTGCAGCAGGCCCAGGAAACCGCAGCGGAAACCGAAGCCCAGCGCCTGCGACACTTCCGGCTCGTATTGCAGCGAGGCGTCGTTGAGCTTGAGTTTTTCCAGCGCGTCGCGCAGCGCGTCGTAATCGTGCGATTCCACCGGGTACAGGCCGGCAAACACCTGCGGCTTGATTTCCTTGAAACCAGGCAGCGGCTCGGCAGCTGGACGGGCGTCCAGCGTCACCGTATCGCCTACCTTGGCGGCCTTCAGTTCCTTGATGCCGGCGATGATGAAACCCACTTCCCCGGCGGAGAGCTGGGTACGCTGCCGTGCCTTGGGAGTGAACACGCCCACCTGCTCGGTAAGATGCACCGAACCGGTGGCCATCAGGCGAATTTTTTCCTTGGGGTGCAGCACGCCGTCCACCACCCGCACCAGCATCACCACGCCGACGTAGTTGTCGAACCAGGAATCAATGATCAGGGCTTTCAACGGTGCATCCGGGTCTCCTTGCGGCGGCGGTATTTTGGCAATCACCGCTTCGAGGATATCTTCCACTCCCAGCCCGGTCTTGGCAGAGGCGCGCACCGCGTCGTGGGCGTCAATCCCGATAATGTCCTCGATTTCCTGGATCACCCTGTCCGGCTCGGCGGCAGGCAGGTCGATCTTGTTCAGCACCGGCACCACTTCCACGCCGAGCTCGGTAGCGGTATAGCAGTTGGCCACGGTCTGCGCCTCCACGCCCTGGGAAGCGTCCACCACCAGCAGTGCGCCCTCGCAGGCGGACAATGAACGGCTCACCTCGTAGGAAAAATCGACGTGGCCGGGCGTGTCAATCAGATGCAGTTGGTAAATCTGGCCGTCGCGCGCCTTGTATTCCAGCGCGGCAGTCTGCGCCTTGATGGTAATCCCGCGCTCGCGCTCCAGATCCATGGAGTCGAGCACCTGGGCTTCCATCTCGCGCTCGGACAAACCGCCGCAGAGCTGAATGATGCGGTCAGCCAGCGTGGATTTTCCGTGATCAATGTGGGCAATAATGGAAAAATTACGGATGTTTTTCATCAACACAATCAATAAAAAAGGCACACCCGTGTGTGCCTGAAATGCTCAACAGCCGTGAATTTTAACGGATTTTCCCCAAACAATCAGCAAGCGCGGCCTCATCCAGAAAATAATGGCAGATTTCAGTGCCGTCCGGTCCGGCAAGCACTGGAATCAGTGTGCCATATCGTGCTTCCAGCGCCGGATCCAGATCGATATCCACCTCCTGCACGCTAAAGCCCATCCGCAGCTGATGCGGTGCCAGCGCTGCCAGCAGGTCGTCACACAAGTGGCAGTAACGACGCAGGTAGACCGTCAGCTCGGTCTGTCTCATGGCATGCGCAGCGGAATATATACCGTGTCTTCACCGCGCTTGACCAGCAACGCCACACGCTTGCTGGCGGCGGCTCCGGCGAGCAGCTGGTTGAATTGGGCAACGCTTTTAACCGGTATGTTGCTCACTGCCAGGATCAGGTCTCCGGGCTGGATACCGGCGCTCGCTGCGGCACCCTGCGCTTCTTCCACCTTCACGCCGTGGCTTACCCCAAGGGCGTGGCGCTGAGCCTCGTCAATATCGGCAAGCACCAGGCCCACCTTGTTGGGCACGCGGGAGGTTTTTGCCGGCTTGCCGGAAGCTGCAGTTTTTGCATCCGGAAGCGCGCCCACGGTGACGCTGATGTTTTTGAGCGCGTGATTGCGCCACACTTCCAGCTCGGCCTTGCTGCCTGGCTTGGTGGCTGCTACCAGGCGCGGCAAATCAAACGAGCGATTGATGGTTTTGCCATCAAACTTGATAATCACGTCGCCCACCTGCACCCCGGCCTTCCCTGCCGGGCCGCCTTTTTCCACCCCCGATACCAGCGCCCCGGCAGGTTTGGGCAAGCCAAACGCTTCGGCGTTGCCGGCATTGACATCCTGAATCACCACCCCCAGGCGCCCGCGGCTGACCTTACCCTGGGTTTTGAGCTGGTCTGCGACCTGCATTGCCACGTCAATGGGGATGGCGAATGACAAGCCCATGTAGCCGCCCGAACGCGACAGAATCTGCGAATTGATCCCCACCACTTCGCCCTTCATGTTGAACAGCGGCCCACCCGAGTTACCCGGGTTCACAGCCGCATCGGTCTGAATGAAGGGCACGTAGTTGTCGCTGGGCAGCGCACGACCCTTAGCGCTGACGATACCTGCCGTGACCGAATTTTCAAAGCCGAAGGGCGAGCCGATTGCGATCACCCACTCACCTACTTTAAGCTGATCCGGATTGCCAATAACCACCTGCGGCAGATTGCTGGCGTTGATCTTGATCAGCGCAACGTCGCTGCTCTCATCTGCGCCGATGACCTTGGCGCGGAACTCGCGTCGATCGGTGAGCTTGACCGTCACTTCGTCGGCACCGTCGACCACGTGGGCATTGGTCAGAATATAACCGTCGGGGCTGATGATAAAGCCCGAACCGCTGCTGCGCACCGGGACTTCGCTCGGAGCCTGGCGCTGTTGTGGCATGCCGCCATCCGGCACAGATCCTGGCGGCATGAAACGGCGGAAGAATTCGAGCATGTCTTCTTCCGACATCGCCTGCCCTTGTCCGCCAGACTTGACCAGCTGGGTACTGGTAATGTTTACCACGGTGGGGCCGTATTTCTCCACCAGCCCGGTGAAATCAGGCAACTCGCGTGCCCAGGCAATGCTCGCCAGCATTAACCACAATGCCCATACCCACATCACTTTTTTCATGATCAAAGTTCCTTCAATACGAACAGATTTTCACTTACTGCACGCAAGATCACCGGCTGAAAACGTGCATCGCGTGCAGCCCTGCGGCTAAACCACAGCAGCCACAACGTACCCAGCGCAAAGCCTATGGCCGCACCGGCTATCGACCAGCCATCGCGGCTCGCCGGCGGCGCAAACTGGCCGGCCAGCATGGCACCGATAAAAATCAGCAGCAACGGCAGCATGTACACCGCGCCCGATCCGCGCAACACAGCACCGTCTGCCACACCGATCACCACAGCTTCACCCACACGACTACCGCGTGGATCAAGTACCCGGTAACGCTTGCTGCGCAGGGTAAACACCTGACCAATGCGGTCCGCGCCACAACCGCCACCGTTGCTACCGCAGGCAGAACAGCCTGATGGTTCCATCGGCTCCACCAATGCCGCACCCGCTTCCACCTCCAGTACCTTTGCCTGGGTTTCCATCATTTGCGCTCGCCTTCCTGGGCAAGGCTATCGGCCATCTGTATTACGGTGTCGGAAGGCACTTCACCCAGCGCGGTGACCTGGTACGCACCTACCGGGCGTGCATACACATTCAGCAAACTCTGGCTGGACAATCCGCGCATCGGATTGGCCAGGTTGGCGTAGGGTTCGATAAACAGCGACACCGTGGCCAAGCCATCCGAATAGACCAGTTGCACCACCGGGGTTTTCTTGCCCGGCAACATGCGCCGCGCCTCCATCACTTTGGCAAACCCGGCAGGCAATTTTTTGACACGCCAGTCAGTCAGTCCGTAGGTATCCTCACTCGCCACACGCACGTTTTTCTTGTCGGCAAAAGCAGACTCGAATGCCTCGCGCTGTGGTGCCGTGCCGATGCTCACCTGGGTAAAAACAAACTGTCCGGAAGGCTTGTTGTTGGCGTTAAGCGGTTGTGCTTTCAACAGCAGTCCGGTGGCGGCATCCGCCCACAACACGTAGCCATAGCGGTATTCATCCTTGGGAACAAGCATGACGCCAACGCAGTCGTGCCCGGCGATGCTGGCATGGCCCAGCGGCTTCAAAGTGTAATATTCGGCAATCGCCGAGGCAGGCACCGGCAGCAACGCCGGAAAGAACTTGTGACGCTCGCGTTTTTCCACCTTGACGTGATCACCGTCCGGTATGTAGCAGAACACTTGGTCGTTGACGCTCACGAATGCATGCGGCGGACCGGACAGCACGTCAATCTTGGCCATTTCACCGCCGCTGTCGACGCGATGCGAGACTTTGGAAACCTCGACAGAGGAACCATGCTGATACACGAAGGTTCCAGTGTAATTAAGCCGTTCGGCAGCGACTGCCACCTGATTCAACCATGCAACAAGATCGCCCGGATAGGCGCTCCCTGCAGCATTGGCCAGCGGCATCGCCGCCAGCCACAACCACACCAGCCACCATCTCATCGCGCGGGATCCGCCGGGACGTCAAACGAAGCGCTGGCGAGCATCGCACCCGGGGAGAAATCACGGTGCGCTGCCACATAGTCAGTCATGTCGTCACGCGCCCTGGATGAAGGCTGGCCAGGGCTGACCGCCGCCAATTGATTGCCGGCAAAAGGCGTGGCGCCGTTTTGCAGAAGATTGACTGCCCCCCATGCCACCAGCACCACCGCCGCCAGCGAGGCAGCCGCCGGCATCCCGAAGCGCATCATCAGGGAGCGCCGCGGCGCCAGGATAGTGGGTTCATCAGCCAGCAACAGGCTGATTCGGGTTGCCAGGTCGGATTTCAGCGGGGGGATGTCGCGCAGGCAGTCGCCTATGATGTGGTAGCTCTGCCAGCGTGCGCGCCAGTCTGCGCCATGACTCAGCGTTTCCAGCATGCGCGCGGTTTCCTGATGATCCAGCTCGCCGTCGGCAAGCGCGGACAGCGTAGTGTCTTCAGTTGCGTGTTCGGTTTCATGCGTAGGTACTGCAGAATTTTGCATGTCGGTGCTCCTTACCATCTTGTATCTTTGCTGGTGCCCAAAATCGGGCGTAGGCGCGCTGCAATTGCCTCACGCGCGCGGAAAATTCGGGATCGTACCGTACCAATCGGGCAACCCATGATCTCGGCGATCTCTTCGTAGCTCATCCCTTCCATCTCGCGCAGCGAAATCGCTGTACGCAAATCCTCCGGCAAATCCGCCATCGCTGCATTCACCACTTGGGCAACCTCTTTGGAGAGAAGTTCGTTCTCTGGCGTATTGAGATCACGCAAGCCTTCGGCATCTTCAAAACCCTCCGCCTCTTCGGCATCGAACTCGGTGGTGGTGGGCGCACGCCGCCCGCGTGACACCAGATAGTTTTTCGCCGTGTTGATGCCAATCCGGTATAGCCAAGTATAAAACGCCGACTCGCCGCGAAATGACGGCAAGGCGCGATAGGCCTTGAGGAACGCCTCCTGCGAGATGTCCTCCACTTCCGCCGCATCGCGCACAAAGCGCGACAGCAGCCGCGCCAGGCGCCGTTCGTATTTGATCACCAGCAAATCGAAAGCGCGCTTGTCACCGCGCTGCACCCGCTCCACCAGCAGCTGATCGACGTCGCGATCACTCATCGTGGGTCTTCATCCCTGATTCCTGTTGTATAGCCGTAGTATACCTGCGGCTTGGGCAATGCTGCACCGGCACTCCCCATGCGCGAGACAGACAGTACGATGCGTAGCGAAGTTCCGTCCTCGCACCCGATCATGGGTATTCAGCCGCATAGCGCTCTGCTATTCTTGCGTCACCCCAATTCCCGCAGGTCATCATGGAGCGCAGCGACGTACTTATCATCGGCAGCGGTCTGGCCGCACTGACTACCGCACTGCATCTGGCGCAGCAGCGCCGGGTTACCCTGCTGACCAAAAAAACCCTGCAGGATTCGGCCAGCGTCTGGGCGCAGGGCGGCATCGCCGCCGTCCTCGCCGACAACGATTCGATCGAGGCGCATATCCGCGACACGCTGGTGGCAGGGGCGGGGCTGTGCAATGAAAACACCGTGCGTTTCGTGGTAGAGAACGGCCATGCAGCAGTGCAGTGGCTGGTGGAAATGGGCGTGCCGTTTACCGCCGATGCGGCCAGTTCGACCGGGTTTCACCTCACCCGCGAAGGTGGCCACAGCACGCGCCGCATTATCCATGCCGCCGATGCCACCGGACGGGCAGTACAAAAAACCCTGTGTTCCAAAATCCGCGACAACCCGAATATCACGCTGCTCGAACACCACATCGCCATCGACTTGATCACCGGCGACAAACTCGGGCGTGACGACCACACCTGCTATGGGGTGTACGCACTGGACAACGTCAGCGGCCATGTCAAAACCTTCGCCGCCAGCCATACCGTGCTGGCGACCGGCGGAGCGGGCAAGGTTTACCTGTATACCACCAACCCCGATGTCGCCACCGGCGACGGCATTGCCATGGGCTGGCGCGCCGGGTGCCGGGTGGCGAATATGGAGTTCATCCAGTTCCACCCCACCTGTCTGTATCACCCGCATGCCAAATCCTTCCTGATTACCGAAGCGGTGCGCGGCGAGGGTGGGCAACTCAAGCTGCCGGACGGCTCGCGCTTCATGTCCGCGCATGACCCGCGTGCCGAGCTGGCGCCGCGCGACATCGTGGCACGGGCGATTGACTTCGAGATGAAAAAACGCGGCCTCGACAGCGTCTATCTGGATATTTCGCACAAACCGGCGGAGTTTATCCTCGACCACTTCCCGACTATTTACGAGCGCTGTCGTGCACTCGGCATCGACATCACGCGCGAGCCGATCCCTGTGGTGCCCGCTGCGCACTACACTTGCGGCGGAATAGTCACCGATCTGGCGGCGCGTACCGATCTCACCGGGCTGTATGCGGTAGGCGAGGTCGCCTGCACCGGGCTGCATGGCGCCAACCGGCTGGCCAGCAACTCGCTGCTCGAGTGCCTGGTATTTGGCCGTGCCGCCGCAGAAGATATTCTGGCAAATGCAGGCGCGCTGCCGGCCAGCATCCCGGAATGGGACGAAAGCCGCGTCACCGACGCCGACGAAGAAATCGTGCTCTCCCACAACTGGGACGAACTGCGCCGCTTCATGTGGGATTACGTCGGCATCGTGCGCACCAACAAGCGCCTGGCACGCGCCGCCAGCCGAATCCGCCTGCTCAATGAAGAGATCAACGAGTATTACCGCAACTTCCGCGTCAGCAATGACCTGATCGAATTGCGCAACCTGGTGCTGACTGCCGATCTCATCGTGCGCTCAGCCCAGTTGCGGCACGAGTCGCGCGGGCTGCACTTTAGCCGCGACTACCCGGACATGCTGCCCATCACCGGCAACACCGTGCTCAATCCGCGGCCGGGGCGGGTGTGTCCGGGGGCGTGCGACCTCCCCATTTCAGAATGACCCGCAGGCGGCGGAAATCATCGCTTGCCAGGCTATCCGGCAACAGCGTCAACGCCACCGTCTTGCCGTTCTCCAGTCGCAAACGCAACACCGTCAACGCAGGGGTCACAAAGGCATCCAGCAAGCGCG
>DATKUZ010000047.1:0-97405 GCA_035530335.1 Sulfuriferula sp.
GTGACGCCGCCCAGCTACCGCTTTGACCTGAATATCGAGGAAGACCTGATCGAAGAGCTGGCACGACTCTATGGTTACGACAACATCGTTGCACAGGCCCCGGTTGCACGCCTGAGCATGTTGCCGCAGCCTGAGCAACTGCGCGGAGTCGATGCATTGCGCACCCTGCTTACTACACGCGATTATCAGGAAGTCATTACTTACAGCTTTGTGGATGCGGCATGGGAAGCGGATTTCGCACCCGGCGCTCAGCCCGTCGTGCTGAAAAACCCCATCGCCAGTCAGATGGGCGTGATGCGCTCGACCCTGTTGGGCGGCCTGATGGATGTGCTGCGCAACAATCTGAACCGGCGCCAGGAGCGTGTACGTATCTTTGAGAGCGGGCGCTGTTATCTGCCAGCGGTCGATGGTTTCGATCAGCCGCAACGCCTGGCTGGGCTGGCTTACGGCAGCGCCACGCCAGAGCAGTGGGGAGACACAGCGCGCAATGTGGACTTTTTTGACGTCAAAGCCGACCTCGAAGCGCTGTGCTGGCCACAGCTTGCGCGCTTTGAAAAATCTGCTCATCCCGCACTGCATCCTGGTCAGTGCGCTGAAATGTGGCTGAATGGTGTCCATGCCGGCTGGCTGGGTACATTACACCCACGGCTGACGCAGCAATATGATTTGGCGACGGCGCCTGTCGTGTTCGAGCTCGCATTGCAGCCATTGTTAACGCGGATGCTGCCCAGACATGGCGAGATTTCGCGTTTCCAGAGCGTGCGCCGTGACCTGGCCGTGATCGTCGATGAGTCGGTGCCGGTACAGGCTTTGATTGATGCGATGTGTGCGGCACGCATAGAAGGCGTTGCCGAGATTACATTGTTTGACGTATATCGCGGCAAAGGCATTGATTCTGATAAAAAAAGTCTTGCATTCCGGGTGCTGTTGCAAGATACTCAAAAGACATTTACCGACACTGAAGTGGATGCCGCCATGGCTTATTTCACCGATCTGTTAAAACAACAATTCAACGCGCAATTACGTTCCTGAGGTAGTCATGACCCTGACCAAGGCAGAACTGGCAGACATGCTGTTCGAAAAAGTTGGCCTGAATAAACGCGAAGCCAAAGACATGGTGGAGTCGTTTTTCGAAGAAATACGCATTGCACTGGAAGCCGGTGATACCGTGAAGCTTTCCGGCTTTGGCAATTTTCAGCTGCGTGACAAACCGCAGCGTCCTGGCCGCAATCCCAAAACCGGCGAAGAAATGCCCATTACGGCGCGCCGAGTGGTGACCTTTCACGCCAGCCAAAAACTCAAATCGCAGGTAGAAGACGCACATGGCGGAACACCAGCCAACTAGCCAGCTGCCGCTGATTCCTGCCAAGCGCTACTTCACTATCGGCGAGGTCAGCGAGCTGTGCGGGGTAAAGCCGCACGTGCTGCGCTACTGGGAACAGGAATTCGGCCAGCTCAAACCGGTCAAGCGACGCGGTAACCGGCGTTACTATCAGCACCACGAAGTGCTGCTGATTCGCCGCATCCGGGAACTGCTTTATGAGCAGGGATTCACCATCAATGGCGCACGCCATCGCCTGGATGTGTTGGCCACATCCGACGCTGCCGAGACCAATCCCGCTGCGACTGAATCCGTGGCCGATTATGCTGAGCTGCGTCGCGAATTGATGGAGGTCATGGAGTTGTTGCGCCTGTGATTTTTTAGCTTCGGCCTTTGTTCATGCGCCACAGACTCTGCTATAATCGCGGCCTTCGGGGCGTAGCGCAGCCTGGTAGCGTACTTGCATGGGGTGCAAGTGGTCGGAGGTTCAAATCCTCTCGCCCCGACCAGAATAATACCCAGGTGTCATACCTTTTCAGAAAGCAATTTACGGGAATTTTTTCAGAGTAGCCGTCCATTATGCGCATTTTGCTGAGCAACGACGACGGTTACTTTGCACCCGGTCTCGCCATCCTGGCGGATACACTCTCACACATCGCAGATATCACGGTGGTTGCTCCCGAGCGCGATCGCAGCGGCGCAAGCAATTCCCTCACGCTCGATCGCCCGCTGATGCTGCGTCAGGCGCACTCGGGCTTTTATTACGTCAACGGTACGCCGACCGATTGTGTGCATCTGGCTGTTACCGGCATGCTCGATCATCTGCCTGACATGGTGATCTCCGGTATCAATCACGGCGCCAATATGGGTGATGACACCATCTACTCGGGTACGGTAGCCGCAGCGACTGAGGGCTTTTTGCTGGGTGTGCCGTCGATTGCAGTGTCGTTGGCCAGTTTTTCCGAGGGAAATTTCGAGTGCGCGGCGCAGGTCGTGCTGGATCTGGTGCGACGCGTCATGGCGCGGCCGTTTACAGCGCCCATGCTGCTCAATGTCAATGTTCCGGATATTCCGTATGCAGCGTTGCAAGGCACAGAAATCACCCGCCTCGGGCGCCGCCACAAAGCCGAACCGGTGGTCAAATCCACCAATCCACGTGGCCAGACGGTTTATTGGGTGGGTGCTGCGGGCGCGGCACAGGATGCAGGCGAGGGTACTGATTTCCATGCAGTGGCGAATGGGCGTGTCTCGGTGACGCCGTTGCAGATGGATCTCACGCAGTTCGGCCAATTGGCGCCGCTGCAGGCGTGGTTACAGGCATGAGCGCGACGCGCCACAGCGGTATCGGCATGACTTCGGAGCGTACCCGCGCGCGCATGGTTGAGCGCTTGCGTGCACAGGGGATCAAGGATAACAACGTACTCACCGCCATGGGCATGGTGCCCAGGCATATTTTTGTGGATGAGGCGCTGTCCATCCGTGCTTATGAGGACAGCGCGCTGCCGATCGGTTTCGGCCAGACCATTTCCAGCCCATATAGCGTGGCGCGCATGATTGAGGTGCTGCGTGCTGGTGCCGACCTGCAGCGCGTGCTGGAAGTCGGCACGGGTTGCGGCTACCAGGCCGCTGTACTGGCCAAGCTGGCGCGCGAAGTGTACTCGGTTGAGCGCATCGCCACGCTGCTTGGGCGTGCGCGCCGCACCATCCGCGAACTGCGCATCGGCAATATCAAACTGAAACACGGCGATGGTAGCGTGGGATTAAAAGATGTGGCACCTTTTGATGGCATCATTCTCGCTGCCGCTACATCCACTCCACCCCAGGCATTGCTGGAACAGCTGGCGCAAGGTGGCCGCATGGTATTGCCGCAGGGTATCGGCGAAACCCAGCAAATGGTGCTGATCGAGCGTACCGCAGAAGGTTTTCAGGAGAAGGTGCTGGAAATGGTACATTTTGTTCCTCTGCTGCCAGGAGTGCGCTGACGTGATGGTATTCGACAAGATCGCATGCCCGGTTTGTCTGGTTGCTGTAATCCTTGCCTTGGGAGGATGCGCCACGCAAAACTCGGCTCCAGTTGTGGATGGCACTCAGCCCGGCACAAGCAATTTTTCCAAGCCGGCAATCAAGTCCGCCACTGCCCGCGCAGGCGCAGCAAAGCTGCGTGACTGGCGACCGGACAGCCATACCGTGCAAAAAGGCGAAACGCTCTACAGCATCGCGCTTGAATATGGCCTGGACTACCGTGACCTGGCGAACTGGAATGCGCTGTCTGACAATAACCTGATCCGGGTCGGGCAGGTATTGAAACTGAGTGCGCCGCAGCCAGGAAGCGGGATTGCGCAAGCCAGCCCAACTGAATCAACGGTTCAGACCATCCCCCTCAAGATCGAACCGTTACCGCAGGCCCAGGTAGCAACAGGCGGGGTATTGATAACCCAGCCCAAGGCAGTCAAATTGCCCTATTCTGCCGCCGCATTGGCGCAACTTGAACAAGGCGGGACGCCGCAGCCAGCCCCACAGCCGCCTGCAACAGCGGCTGTCGCGCCCGGAGCGGCGCCTGAGCCCGCATCCCCTGCAGGACCACCCCAGCCGGCCGCGACTGCCAAGGAAACCGATGATACCGGTATTGACTGGATATGGCCGACGCAAGGCCAGGTCATAGCCGGATTTGACGAAGCCAAAAACAGCAAGGGACTGGATATAGCAGGCAAAGCCGGGCAAGCCATATTCGCAGCCGCCCCGGGCAAGGTGGTGTATAGCGGCGCTGGTTTGAGAGGCTATGGCAAGCTGGTTATTATCAAGCATAATCCGATTTATTTGAGTGCCTACGCACACAATCAACTGGTGCTGGTCAAAGAAGGTCAGACGGTTACGCGCGGACAAAAAATCGCCGAAATGGGGGACAGCGATGCCAATCAGGTTGAGTTGCATTTTGAAATCAGGCAAATGGGCAAACCAGTTGATCCGATGAAATATCTACCCGGAGCACAAAAATAGCCATGCACAACGACAACGAACATGAAGACTACGCCGGTATCCCGGACGACAAATCCCAGCCCGAAGCGCCGGAGGTCGAACTGGGATTTACTGAAGATCTGCATGCCGATGTGACGCAGATGTATCTCAACGAAATTGGCCACAACGCATTGCTCAGCCCCGCTGAGGAACGCCGCCTGGCTGAACTCACCCGTGCCGGTGATTTTGACGCCCGGCAAAAAATGATCGAACACAATCTGCGGCTGGTGGTGAATATTGCCAAGCATTACGCCAATCGCGGGCTGGCACTGCTGGACCTGATCGAGGAGGGAAATCTGGGGCTGATCCATGCGCTGGAAAAGTTCGAGCCGGAACGCGGATTTCGTTTTTCCACTTACGCTACATGGTGGATACGCCAGAATATCGAGCGCGCCATCATGAATCAGTCGCGCACCATCCGCCTGCCGGTACATGTCATCAAGCAACTCAACGTTATTTTGCGCGCCCGCCGTCATCTGGAAAAGCACGGCGCCAGCGACCCGAGTGACGAGGATATCGCCCTTCTGGTCGGGATACCGGTGGAAGAAGTGCGACGCATGTTGCGCTTGAATGACCGCGTGGCATCGCTCGATGCGCCACTGGATATTGATCCAGGTCTATCCATTGGGGAGGCCATTGCTGATGGCAACAGCGAGTTGCCTATAGACATACTTGAGCATGCCGAGACTGAAACCTTTGTGCGCCTGTGGCTGAGTGACCTTAACGACAAACAGCGCTGGGTGATCGAACGGCGTTTCGGGCTGGATGGACAGGATGTGCATACTCTGGAACAGCTGGCTGAAAGCCTCGACGTCACCCGTGAACGCGTACGCCAAATACAGATGGAAGCCCTGCACCATTTGCGGCGCATGCTGAAACGCAACGGGGTCAACAAGGACGCACTGTTGTGACGCGGCATGCTTGACTGGCAGGCGATAGATACCGTTCTGCTCGATATGGACGGGACGTTACTGGATCTCCACTTCGACAATTTCTTCTGGCGCCAGCACGTACCCCAGCGCTATTCCGAGTTGCATCACATATCGCTGGCGGATGCGCATGATGATCTGGCCGGGCGTTATCAGCGCCATCTCGGCACGCTCAACTGGTACTGCGTGGATTTCTGGAGCCGCGAACTCCAGCTTGACATCGCCAGGCTGAAAACCGAGGTGCAACACCTCATCGCCGTACATCCGCAGGTGCACGAATTTTTGCAGGCCACACGTGCCGCCGGCAAGCGCGTCGCCCTGGTCACCAATGCCCACCATAAAAGCCTCACCCTGAAAATGCAGCGCACCCGGCTCGACATCCATTTTGATGCGCTGATCACGTCCCACCAGATCGGCCTGCCCAAGGAACACCCGGATTTCTGGTGCCAGCTGCAAAGCACCGAACGCTATAACCCGGCCAGAACCCTGCTGGTGGACGACAGCCTGCCGGTGCTGCGCGCCGCGCAAACCTACGGCATCGCGTATTTACTTGCGGTTTACAGTCCGGACAGCAAGGAAGGGCGCAAGGATGTGGAAGGGTTTCGTGCGATTGAAGGCTTTAATGACATCATGCCATGAGCATCGGCTGATCAGTGCGAATCAGGTGCTCTCGCCGATCAACAACCCCATCACTACATGCCGCCCTTCTGCCACCAGGATATTATAGGTGCGGCAGGCTGCGCCGGTGTCCATGACTTCGAGACCGATACCGGCGTTGGTGAGGCAGGCAGACAGACGCGGGTGGGGAAAGCGCAATGCCGTGCCGGTGCCGAGCAGCGCGATTTCCGGCTTGAGCGCGAGCAGTGCCTGGAAGTGGTTTTCATTGAGCTGGGCGAAATTGCCCACCCGCCAGTCTTCAATAATTTCATCGGGCGTGACGATCAGGCTGGGGGCAGCATAGCGCTGACCGTTGATGATGACGTAATCGCTGCCATAGCCAGTGAACAGGTTTAGCCCTTCGGGCTGGGCGAGGTGGAACTTCAAGCTGGTTCTCCAATTGCGACGGGGGCTTGCGCTCGGGTAAGATTATACATTTTGGAGCCAGTGCAGCAATGCGCCGCTTTTTCGGAACCAAACTGAAAAAAAGACCCTTACGGACTATCACGTTGAAAATTATAGAGGCGCCCATGTTGCGACCAGTACGCAAATCTTCCAAACTGGAAAATGTCTGTTATGACATACGCGGCCCTGTGCTCGCCCGTTCCAAGCAGATGGAGGAGGAGGGGCAGCGCATCATCAAGCTGAATATCGGCAATCCGGCACCGTTTGGCTTTGAAGCGCCTGAAGAGATTATCCAGGATGTAATCGTCAATTTGCCCAATGCCTCGGGGTACAGCGATTCCAAAGGATTGTTCGCGGCGCGCAAGGCGATCATGCACTACACCCAGGGCAAAAATATCGCCGGAGTGCAGATTGATGACATCATCATCGGTAATGGCGCATCCGAGCTGATCGTGCTGGCCATGCAGGCACTGCTCAACACCGGCGATGAGGTGTTGGTGCCGGCACCGGATTACCCGTTGTGGACCGCGGCTGTGAGCCTCGCAGGCGGTACGCCACGTCACTATGTGTGCGACGAAGGGGCTGGCTGGATGCCTGATCTGGCGGATATCCGCGCCAAAATCACACCCAACACCCGCGCCATTGTGGTCATCAATCCGAACAATCCCACCGGTGCGCTATATCCTGCCGAGTTGCTCCAGGAAATTGTGGAAGTTGCCCGCCAGCATCAGCTCATCATCTATGCCGATGAAATTTACGACAAGGTGCTCTACGATGGCCGCAGCCATGCATCCATCGCCTCGCTGGCGGAGGATGTACTGTGCGTCACGCTCAATGGTTTGTCCAAAAATTATCGCGCCTGCGGTTATCGGGCTGGCTGGATGGTGATTTCAGGTGACAAGCGCCACGCCCAGGATTACATCGAGGGGCTGGGCATACTGGCCTCGATGCGCTTGTGCTCCAACGTGCCGGGCCAATATGCGATTCAGACCGCGTTGGGCGGCTATCAGAGCATTAACGATCTGGTGGCGCCCGAAGGCCGCCTCGCGCGCCAGCGTGACCTGGCATGGACGCTGCTCACAGCCATACCCGGGGTGAGCTGTGTGAAGCCGCAAGCCGCGCTGTATCTGTTTCCGCGCCTTGATCCCAGGGTATATCCGATTCAGGATGACCAGAAATTCATCCTTGATTTGCTGGAGGAGGAGCGTGTGCTGGTCGTGCAGGGCACCGGTTTTAACTGGCACCAACCGGATCATTTCCGCGTCGTATTCCTGCCGCACGAGGATCATCTGCGCGAGGCCATCGAGCGCATTGCGCGCTACCTCGAACGCTACCGTAAACTGCACGGCTCCGCCAACTGACAATAATGGAAAAAACCGTAATGAAACCAATGAACGTAGGCTTGCTGGGTCTGGGCACCGTCGGGGGCGGCACGCTTACCGTATTGCGCCGCAATGCGACAGAAATCACCCGTCGCGCCGGGCGTGAGATTCGTGTGACCATGGCGGCAGTACGCAATCTCGACAAGGCCAAGCCATACGCATTGGCTGGCTTGGTGCTCACCGATAATCCGTGTGCCGTGGTGGATAATCCTGATATCGACATCGTGGTCGAAACGATGGGTGGTATCAGCCTCGCCAAAGACCTGATTCTGATGGCGATTGAAAACGGCAAACATGTGGTCACCGCGAACAAGGCGCTGATTGCCAACCACGGCACCGAAATTTTCGCTGCGGCGCAGAAGAAGGGTGTGATGGTCGCGTTCGAGGCTGCTGTCGGCGGCGGCATCCCCATCATCAAGGCCATTCGCGAAGGCCTCACTGCCAACCGTATCGAATGGATTGCCGGGATTATCAACGGCACCACCAATTTCATCCTGACCGAGATGCGCGACAAAGGTGCAGGTTTCGCCGAGGCCCTCAAGGAAGCCCAGCGCCTGGGTTACGCCGAGGCTGACCCGACGTTTGATGTGGAAGGCGTGGACGCCGCGCACAAGCTCACCATCATGTCGGCGATTGCGTTCGGCATTCCCATGCAATTCAAGCGCGCCTACATCGAGGGCATCACCCAGCTCACCGGAGATGATGTGAGGTACGCCGAACAACTGGGCTATCGTATCAAGCTGCTGGGCATTACCAAGCGCACCGACAAGGGCATCGAGTTGCGCGTGCATCCCGCGCTGATCCCGGCGCGCCGCCTGATCGCCAACGTGGACGGTGCGATGAACGCCATTCTGGTCGAAGGTGATGCGGTTGGCCCGACCCTGTACTACGGTGCTGGGGCAGGTGCCGAGCCTACCGCTTCCTCGGTGGTTGCCGATCTGGTGGACATCACGCGCATGCATACCGCCGATCCCCACAACCGCGTGCCGCACCTCGCGTTCCAGCCGGATGCACTGTCCGATGAACCCATCCTGGCGATGGATGAAGTGCGCACAGCCTACTATTTGCGCCTGCGGGCGCTGGACAGGCCCGGGGTGCTGGCCGATGTGACGCGCATCCTGGCTGACCTGGATATCTCAATCGACGCGATGATGCAAAAAGAGCCGTGTGCGGGAGAGGAGCAGGTGGACATCATCATGCTCACGCACCAGTGCGTGGAGAAGAACATCAACGCGGCGATGATCAAAATCGAGGCGCTGCCGGCGATTTGCGGCAAGATTGCGCGCATCCGTCTGGAACAACTGGGCAAGTGATCTTTACGAGGCGGGCAACATGCCTCCCCTGAGGTAAATACCATGGTCATGCGTTATATCAGCACGCGCGGCAACGCGCCTGCACAAACCTTCACCCAGATTTTGCTGGGCGGTCTCGCGCCGGACGGCGGATTGTATCTGCCGGAGACCTATCCGCAGTTTTCCGCCAATGATTTGACTCGCATGCGCGGGATGAATTATCGCGAACTGGCATTCGAGATATTGTCGCGCTATGCCGACGACATTCCCGCTGAAGATCTGCGTGCCATCATCAACAAGACTTACACCGCCGAGGTGTACTGCAACACGCGTCCGGACGAAAACGCCGAAGACATCACGCCGCTGCATACCCTGGAGCCGGGTTTGCACCTGCTCTGCCTGTCCAATGGTCCCACGCTGGCATTCAAGGACATGGCGATGCAGTTGCTGGGCAACCTGTTCGAATATGTGCTCGACAAAGCCGGGCAGAATATCAATATCCTCGGTGCTACCTCGGGCGACACCGGTTCCTCCGCTGAATACGCGATGCGCGGCAAACGCGGCATCCGCGTGTTCATGTTGTCGCCGCACGGCAAGATGAGCCGTTTCCAGACCGCGCAGATGTTTTCGCTGCAAGACCCCAATATTTTCAACATTGCCATTGAGGGCGTGTTCGATGATTGCCAGGACATCGTCAAGGCAGTATCCAACGATCATGCCTACAAGGCGCAATACAAAATCGGCGCGGTCAATTCCATTAACTGGGGACGCGTGGCCGCGCAGATTGTGTACTACTTCAAAGGCTATTTTGCCGCCACCCACAGCAACGACCAGCAGGTGAATTTCTCGGTGCCGTCGGGCAACTTTGGCAATGTCTGCGCAGGGCATATTGCTCGCATGATGGGGCTGCCGATCAAACACCTGATTGTCGCCACCAACGAAAACGATGTGCTCGACGAGTTCTTCAAAACCGGTGTCTATCGTCCACGCGGCGCAGCAAATACCTACCACACCAGCAGCCCGTCAATGGATATCTCCAAAGCCTCCAACTTCGAGCGTTTTGTCGCCGACCTGGGCGGGCGCGACGGGGAAAAACTGCGCAGCTGGTGGAGTGTGGTGGATCAGGGCGGCGCGTTTGATCTCAGCCAGGAAGGCTTGTTCGAAAAAGTGGCAGATTACGGACTGGTATCCGGCGCCAGCAATCACGCCCACCGCATGGAAACCATTCGGGACACTTGGGAGAAATACGGTGTGATGATTGATACCCATACCGCCGACGGCCTCAAGGTTGCGCTGGAATACCATGAACCAGGTACGCCCATGCTGTGTCTGGAAACGGCGCTGGCGGCCAAATTCGAGGACGCCATCCATGAGGCGCTGGGACGTGCGCCCGAGCGCCCGGCAAGCATGGAAGGCCTGGAACGCCTGCCGCAGCGGTTTGATGTAATGGCAGCGGATGTAGAAGTGGTAAAACGTTTTGTGGCGCTTCACGCAGCGAGCTGAGGCGGCTGAAATATTAATAATGTAAGACAAACGCTTACAGGCAAGCGGCTGCCATTACCTACGAAAAATACCGTGCTACGCTGATTTGCAGCGCCTCGGACAAACGCCATCATTCGTACAACCAGTGATGCCACTGGCAAACCGAATCGAGACGGGCAACGGGAGGCGAAAATGATCCTGAAAGCGATATGCAACGCGCTTCATGCAGCTGTCAATTGCTGCATGTTCAAGAAATCCTGCTGCACTACCCCAGCCCTGGCCTGCGTCCGGTTCAATCCACGAGGGAGGATTTAATCATGCCAGCCATTACTCAAGCCGCCAGCAAGAATAGCCATGTCGCGCAACATGCGCTTCTGGTCAAACGCCTGGCCTATCATCTGAAAGCGAAATTACCGCCCAGCGTCGAGATGGATGATCTGGTGCAAGCCGGGATGATTGGTCTCCTCGATGCGGTTAACCGCTATGAAGAAACCAACGGTGCGCAGTTTGAAACCTACGCGGTGCAGCGCATACGCGGTGCCATGCTGGATGAACTGCGCAGCAATGACTGGATGCCGCGAACTGCACGCCAGAACATGCGCAAAATCGAAGTCGCCATCAGCACCCTGCAACAGCGTCTGGGACGTGCTCCGCGCGAGACCGAAATTGCCAAACATCTCAAACTGACCCTGGCCGAGTATCAGCTCATGCTGTGCGAGGGGGGCGGGCACCAGCTGCTGTATTACGAAGATTTTCATGAAGGCGGGAGTTATGGCAATTTCCTCGACCGGCACTACATGGATACCGCCAGCGACCCGCTGCAAAGCCTCATTGATAACGGTTTCCGTGGCGCAGTAATCGACGCCATTGGCCATCTGCCCAAGCGTGAAAAGCAGATGATGGGGCTGTATTACGAGCAGGAAATGAACCTCAAGGAAATCGGTGTGGTGATGGGCGTTTCCGAATCCCGCGTATGCCAGCTACACGGTCAGGCAGTAGCACGCATCCGGGCCATGCTGCGCACCCAGACCTGGGTTGCGGATGTCTGAAGGGTTATTCCGGAGGAATACAGGCTGCGTCGCTGCGGCGCATTGCTCGAATCTGTAGCGATTCGCGGAAGTCAGGTAACTCCAGCGCACCTGGCAGTGGTGCGTTAACAGGTGAAGTCGGGTACATGGCGTGCTACTATTCACGCTCTCCCGAATAGCCATACATGATGAACGACCTGGCAACAGTATTCAGCGCCGAGGGCGTATTTGCAGCAGCAATTCCAGGTTACCGGGTACGCGCGCAACAATTGGAACTTGCCAACGCCATTGGTCAGACCATCCAGTCCGGCAGCGTGCTCATCGCCGAAGCCGGCACCGGTACCGGAAAAACACTCGCTTACCTTGCTCCAGCACTGCTTCATGGCGGCAAGGTGATCATCTCCACCGGCACAAAAAACCTGCAAGACCAGCTCTACCGGCGCGATCTGCCCACGGTACGCGATGCCCTTAAAGTGCCCGCTACTGTGGCGCTGCTCAAGGGGCGCGCCAATTATGTCTGCCACTACCACCTGGAACGTGCGCGCGAAGAAGGCCGCTTCATGTCGCGTGAAGATGTGGTGCACCTGGAACAGGTGAACCGCTTTGCCGAATCCAGCCGCAGCGGCGACAAGGCGGAACTGCATGGCGTGGCCGAAGATGCCAGCATCTGGCGTTACGTCACCTCCAGCCGCGAAAACTGCCTGGGCAGCGATTGCCCGCATCACAAAAAATGTTTCGTGCTGGAAGCGCGCAAAAAAGCGCTGGAGGCGGATATCGTGGTGGTCAATCATCACCTGTTTTTTGCCGATGTCTGGCTGCGCGATGAAGGTGTGGCGGAGCTGCTGCCGGCGTGCAATACGGTGATATTCGATGAAGCCCACCAATTGCCCGAAACCGCCGGGTTGTTTTTTGGCGAAACCCTGACCACCGGCCAGTTGGTCGAGCTGGCGCGGGACGCGCGCCTGGAGGCGATACAGTCATGCAAGGATTACGCCGCACTGCCAGAGGCGGCGCAAAAGCTGGATAAGGCGGCACGTGATTTGCGTCTGGTATTCAGTGAGGACAGCGGGCGCTGGCCGCTGGAAAAAGTGCGCGACCGCAACGGATTTGAAGCGGCCTTTGTCGATGCGGGCGCCGCGCTGGATGAACTGGTGGCACACCTGGAAACGCAGGCGCAGCGTGCGCCGGGTTTGGAGAGTTGCTGGCAGCGCGGACGCGAACTGGTCAACATGTATGCGAAATGGCAGGGGCCGGCACCTGCCGAGAGTGTGCGCTGGGTGGAAGCATTCAGCCACGCGTTGGGATTCAATACCACCCCGCTGTCGGTCGCCGAGATATTCAAAAAGCAGATCGAGGGTAGCGCCCGCGCCTGGATTTTTACTTCAGCGACCCTGTCGGTGAAGGGCGATTTTTCCCATTACCGCAAGCAGCTCGGCCTCATGGAGGCGACCAGCGCATCATGGGAGAGCCCGTTCGACTATGACCGGCAGGCCATGCTCTACGTACCGCCCAACATGCCCGAGCCCAATACGCCGGCTTATACTGGCGCTGTAGTAGAGGCGGTGCTGCCAGTGATTGCCGCCAGCCAGGGAAGGGCATTTCTGCTGTTTACCTCGCTGCGTGCGATGAAAGAAGCGCATGGCCTGCTGCTGCAGGCCTTCGAGCAGCGCGCGCTGGATTTCCCCATTCTCATGCAGGGCGAGCAATCCCGCACCGAACTCATCGAACGTTTTCGTCGGCTCGGCAATGCCATATTGCTCGGCAGTCAGAGCTTCTGGGAAGGTGTGGACGTCAAGGGTGAAGCACTGTCACTGGTGGTGATTGATAAGCTGCCTTTTGCCCCGCCTGACGACCCGGTGCTGGCGGCGCGTATCAGCCATATCAATCAGTCCGGCGGCAATGCTTTCATGGAATACCAGCTGCCGCATGCGGTGATTACCCTCAAGCAGGGCGCCGGTCGATTGATTCGCGACGAAGACGACTGCGGCGTGCTGATGATCTGCGATCCACGTCTGCTGTCCAAACCCTACGGGCGGCGCATCTGGCAAAGTCTGCCGCCGATGCGGCGCAGCCGCGAACTCGAGGATGTGCAGCATTTCTTTGCCCAGCCGCAATAGCCAGTGTCTGATTGTACAGATATTGCGCTATTCAGCCGCTGGTAGTCTGGTTTTCAGATGCTGAGCATCAGCCAGACCCCGGTTGCTGCCACCGCTGCCCCTGATAGTTGCAGCAATGGCAGTGAGCCATTTTTCATGTAGTTGCCCAGCGCGATACCGATGCCATGCAACGCGGCCGTGGCCAGTATGAAACCCAGCGCATATTCGACAGGCGAGGCGGCCAGCGGCAGTTCAGCGCCATGGGCATGGCCGTGAAACAGCGCAAAAATTCCCACCAGCGTGGCGCCTGCTGCCAGCGGCAGGCGCGCGCAAAACGTCACGAGCAATCCCAGCACCAGTACCGATGTGGCAATGCCGGTTTCCACCATGGGCAGGTGCACGCCAGTCAATGCGAGTATCCCGCCCAGCGTCATCATGGCAACGAATGCCAGCGGTATGCTCCACTGTGCACGGCCGCCTTGCTGTGCCGCCCACATGCCGACGGCGAGCATGGCGAGCAGGTGGTCGATGCCGGTGAATGGATGGATTACCCCTGCGTCTAATCCTGCGCCATGCATGCCGAGCAGGTGCGCAGAAGCCGGTGCCGAAAGCAGGATCAGGACGCTCGCAAGTAAAGCTGAATATCGAATACGCATGTTGATGCTCCTAACGTATTTTTACCTTGATGAGTTCTTCGCCTTCGGGGTCGGTGACGTGTACCGCACAGGCAATGCAGGGATCGAAGCTGTGGATGGTGCGCAGTATTTCTATGGGTTGTTTGGGGTCGTATAGCTGATGGCCTTTGAGCGCGGCTTCGTAGGGCCCTTCCTGTCCTTCAGAGTCGCGCGGTCCGGCGTTCCAGGTGCTGGGTACGACGGCCTGATAGTTGTCGATCTTGCCATCCTTGATGACGATCCAGTGTGCCAGTGCGCCGCGCGGCGCTTCCGTGTAACCCACGCCTTTGGCGGTGGCGGGCCAGGAGGAGGGTTCCCACAATTTTTCATTAAAGGTTCTGACATCGCCTGACCTGATGTTGGCAATCAGGCTGTCGTACCAGGTCTGCATGGCATCAACGATGATCTTGCTCTCCAGCGTGCGCGCGGCGGTACGTCCCAGTGTGGAGTAGAGCGCGGTGACCGGCAGGTCGAGTTTTTTCAGCGTCATGCCCACCAGCTCCCTGGTCTGTGCGTGGCCTTTGGCGTACAGCACCAACACGCGTGCCAGCGGCCCGACTTCCACTGCGTGGCCTTTCCAGCGCGGGGATTTCATCCAGGAATAGGATTGGTCGACGTCCAGTTGGGTATAAGGCGGCTTGGGTCCGGTGTAGTGCAGGTTGGTTTCGCCGGCATACGGATGCAATCCCTTGTTCTTGCCTTCGCTGTAGTCGTACCAGGAGTGCGAGACGTATTCCTGGATCTGGTCATCGGCATTGAGATCGACCGCATGGATGGTGGACAGGTCGCGGTTGAGAACGACACCGGAAGGGATCAGAAAACTGCCGGGGTCGGACATGCCCTTTTCCGGGAAATCGCCATAGGTCATGAAGTTGCCTACGCCTTCGCCCTGTTTGAACCAGTCCTTGTAGAAACCGGCGATGGCCAGGGTGTCCGGCACATACACCTGATCGACGAAATCGCGCATCTGGTGGATGATGTCCTGCACTTTTTGCAGGCCGACGATGTTCAGCGAGGTAGCGCCGGAGCTTGCACCCTGGCTTTCGTTGCCGGGATGAATACTGATCGCACAGGGCACGCCGCCCACCACAAAGTTGGGATGCGGATTTTTGCCGCCGAAGATGGTGTGCAGTTGCGCCACGTTGCGTTGCCAGGCCAGCGCGTCAAGATAGTGGGCGACGGCCATCAGGTTGGCTTCGGGCGGCAATTTGTAGGCGGGGTGCCCCCAGTAGCCGTTGGCAAAGATGCCCAGTTGACCGCCTTCGACAAACCCCTTGAGTTTCTTCTGCACGTCGGAAAAATAGCCGGGGGACGATTTGGCATAACCGGAAATGCTTTGTGCCAGCGCGGAAGTGGCCTTGGGGTCGGCCTTGAGTGCGGAGACGACATCCACCCAGTCCAGCGCGTGCAGGTGATAGAAATGCATGACGTGATCGTGCACGAATTGCGCAGCGATCATCAGGTTGCGTATCAATTGCGCGTTGGCCGGGATTTCGTATTTCAGCGCATCTTCCACCGCACGCACCGAGGCGATGCCGTGTACCAGCGTACACACGCCGCAGATGCGCTGGGCGAAAGCCCAGGCATCGCGCGGGTCGCGGCCGCGTAAAATGATTTCGATGCCGCGCACCATGGTACCGGCACTGGAAGCACGGGTAATGCGGCCATCGGCATCGGTTTCCGCCTCGATACGCAGATGCCCTTCGATGCGGGTAATCGGATCGACGATAACCCGGTTGGTGGGTGCGTTCATTTATCCTCCAGATTGTCAGCGACCAGCTCCAGCAGGCTGAGCATGGTTTTGTCCCAGTGAAAGTGATCCTGACCATCATCAAACGTCTGGCGGCAGTTGGAACAACTGGAAACCAGCAGTTCTGCACCGGTGTCGTCAATTTGCTTCATCTTGATCTGGAAGGCCTGGTAACGGATCGGGTCGGCGCGGTGAATCGTGACCACGCCGCCACCGCCGCCGCAACACCAGTTCAGTCCCTTGGTGTCCTGCATTTCGATGAGTTCTGCACCCAGTCCGTCGATGACTTCCCGCGGCGCCTCAATGGCACCGCCGCGGCGCGATACCTGGCACGGGTCGTGGAAAGTCAGCGTCTTGGCCAGCGGCTTGGTCTTGAGCGCGCCGTTTTTGGTGTTTTCCGCCAGAAATTCGGAGATATGCAGCACCCTGAACGGCAGCGGTTTGCCGTAAATATTCGCACCCTGCCAGCGCATCGCCCCATACGCGTGTCCGCACTCGGGCAGAATCAGCAACTTTGCCCCTGCGGCAATGGTGGCGTCAATCAGCTTCATGCTCATTTCATTTTGCCAGGCGCTGTTGCCGGAGAGCATGCCGAAGTTGGTGGCTTCGTAACCGTCGCTGCGGAAGGTCCAGTTCAGCCCGAGGTGGTTGAGGATTTTGGCGGTGGCGACGATGGAATCCGGGTACTTCATGATTTCGATGGAAGACATCGCGGCGACGACATCGGCCTGCGCCTTGTCCACGAAGATCTCGACCTCGTTGTCGTCGGCGAGCCATTCGCAGCGTTCCTTGAAGACCTTGGGCGTGGCGCCGAGCGGGCTGCCTTCGCGCTTGGCGCGCTCGGCCACCGCCCACAGTTCATGCGGCACCAGCCCGGCCTGGTTCATGCCATGGCGCGCCAGTCCGACCAGCGCGGCAATGTCGATGCCCATCGGGCAGATCAGCGTGCAGCGGCCGCACATGGTGCAGCTGTCGTAGAGCAGCTCCTGCCATTCCTCCAGCTGTTGCGTCGTGACTTTTTTCTTCAGGTTGAGCGCGCGGTAGATCGCGGCGAATGGCCCGGCTTCGCGCTTGTAGGCTTGCTTGAATGGCTCCAGTTTCCAGATCGGCGTGTACTTCGGGTTGCCGGAGGCCACATAAAAGTGACAGGCTTCCGCGCACATGCCGCAATGGATGCACGACTCCATATAGGTTGCAGCGACGGCGCCGAAATCTTTTACAAAATAGCGCATGGCGGTTTCCACCCGCTGTGCGTCGGGCATGTCGCCTTGCTTGTCGTAACGCGGCTCGGGATTTTTCACCGAGAAACGCGGCTGGTTGAGTTCCAGCGGGTGCATGCTGTCAATATCCGCCGTACTCATATTGATGCTCCCTTGCGTTCAAATAAAGCGCCGGTGCTGCCGCGCGATACAAATACCAGGGCCGCATGCATGAGCTTGCCAAAAGGGAACCACACCAGTAACAGCGCTACCGACAGGATGTGGATAGCCAGCAGCGTTTCGTAACGTGCACCGAGGTGGGCGACAGCCAGCATGCCGGTAGCGACGGGGGCGAAGGTGACAAACCAGCTGAAATAATCGTCGAAATTGGATAATAGCCGCAGTACCGGATGGATGAGTCGTCGCCCCAGTACGACGATGAGCGCACCCAGAGTGATTGCGCCGCTGGCATAAATAATGGCATTGGGTAGATTGGGCCAGTCAAGACCGGTGAGCCCCTTGAAAACCAGTATGTGAGGCGCGAAACCGAACACCACGATCACCAGCCCGATATGAAAGATATAACCCAGGGTCTGGCCAAAAGCAGTGCGCTGGATGAACTCGCGGTGCGGCCAGGAACGGCTAATGATTAATTTGATGGCGCCTGGCCAACTGGTGGCGTTGCGCGGTTCCGAGTAATCAGGTCGGCGTTTGAGCAGGAGGATGCCAACCAGACGCCAGGTCATGCCGAAAGCGAAAATGGCAAACGCCCAGGTCAGCGTAGGGCCGCGCGCAAACTGCAGCAAGTCCATGCTATTTCTCCTCGCCAATGTGGGTCTGGTGCGTGCGCGATATGACGGCTGCTACCGTTCCTACGGCGGCACCGCCCAGTGCGGCGGCGGTAATGGTAGGGGTGTTGTCTGCCAGCGGAACGGCCAGGGGCTTATAGAAACTGCCTTTGTCCCAGAAGTCGGGTTCGGAGCAGCCCAGGCAGCCATGCCCGGATTCGATGGGGAAGCTGACGCCGCCATTCCACTTGATCGTGGCGCAGGCATTGTAGGTGGTCGGACCCTTGCAACCCAGTTCGTAAAGACACCAGCCGTTGCGCGCGCCTTCGTCGTCGAAGGTCTTGGCAAACTTGCCTTGCTCGTAAAACGGCCGCCGGTAGCAGCGGTCATGGATGGTATCGGCAAAGAACACTTTGGGACGCCCGAGATGATCCAGCTCCGGCAATTTGCCGTAGGTGACGAAATAGGCCAGCACCCCGGCAATCACCGAGGGGATGGGCGGGCAGCCGGGCACATTCATGATCGGCTTGTCCCTGATGAGGTCCGCTACCGATACTGCGCCGGTCGGGTTGGGATTGGCGTGGGGAATGCCGCCAAACGATGAGCAGGTGCCCACTGCGACAATGGCCGCTGCACCCCTGGCGGCTTCTACCAGCAAATCATGGTTGGAAACGCCGGCCACCGTGGAATACACGCCGCCGTCCTTGGTGGGGATGGAGCCGTCCACAATGAGCAGGTATTTGCCATAGGATGCTTTCATCGCCTGTTCGCGTGCCGACTCGGCAGCCTCGCCGGAGGCGGCTTGCAGCGTCTCCTGATAATCCAGCGAGATCATCTCGAAGATCAACTGCTCCAGCGTCGGATCGAAGGAGCGGGTGAGCGATTCCACGCAGCCGGTACATTCCTGAAACGATAGCCAGATCACCGATTGGCGTTGCGCCCGGTTGAGTGCGTCGGCCATCGCATAAGCGGCACTCGGAGGCAGCGCCATCAGCGACGCCATGGCGGTGCAGAATTTCAGAAAGGAACGGCGGCTGATGCCGGTGCGCGCCAGGCTTGCGCCCAGGGTGTCGGGTTCGTTCATGGCTGCTCCAGCTGAGTTAACAATTCGCGCAAATGGACAAGCCCCTCGCGTATATCGTCTGCAGGCGCTTTCAGTATTTCCGGAATGGCGGTGATTTCAAGCAGATCTGCCACGATGTCACCTTCCACATTGTAGTAAGTCACCCACCACACGCCGGGGTAGAGCGTTTCGCGTACCTCGGTATTGCCGATCGCGTTAATCTGCGCATGCACTTCGCCATCGGCCAGGGTAGCGCGCAGCAATTCGTAGTCGTCAGGGGTGAGAGGGAGGCTGTGCAGATCGATCGCGCCGGTTTGCCCGGTAGCAGTAAATGCTTCCAGCAGCGCAACGATTTCATGCAGGATGGCATCGGCATTGCCGGATAAGCCATCCTCCTGGATCGGCAGCGGGTTGACCACCTTGACGCCGATATTATCCAGGCCACTCATGCGCGCCACGCTGCGATCAGGTCGAGGGTCAGGCTGCAGGCTTGCGGTATGGCTTCCGCTACCGCTGCGGTGGGTGCATCGCCCCAGTCCACAATGTCGGGTTGAATACCGATCAGCGCACGACGTTGCGGCAGGTGGCCGGCGAGATGCGCGACCGCCATCAGATCAAGCAAGCCGACTTCATGCACGCTGCGTTTACGATTGACGCCGAGGAAGCGATCCATGTCCTCGCCAACAAAAGCGCGAACCGTGCCCGGTGCGCTGTCCAGCTCAGCGGCATCGATGACGATGAGCTGGGTGGCGTCTTCCACATCACCTGCAAGGGAGAAACTGAGGGTGCCGCCGTCCATGAATTCAACGCCGGCCAGGTCGGGATGGTCTTGTGCCAGTGCCCGTACCGCGTGTACCCCCACGCCTTCATCGCAGAGTAGGGTATTGCCGATACCGAGCACCAGAGTCGTCATGGAAGTTATATTGAGACTATCCTTGCGGAGCGCATGGTTAAGCCTAGCACGTCAAATTCAAATAACAACCAAGCAAATCAGTAGGGTAATTTCAGCCCGGCAAGCTGCCGCAATAGCGGAATTTTCATCCGGGTTTATACTGTATTGAACCAAACGAGGTGCCTCATGTGTCTGGCCATACCCATGCAAATTACTGCCATTGATGGTTTTGTTGCGCAGGCTGCCGCCAAAGGGGTGGCTCGCGAGGTCAGCCTGTTTTTGCTGCAGGACGAATTGCCTGTGGTGGGCGATTACGTGATGGTGCATGTGGGTTACGCCATCCAGACCATGAGTGCGGCCGAAGCGCAGAGTGCGTGGGAACTGTACGACGAAATGCTGGCGATCGAGGCGGCCCTGCCTCGTGCATGAATTGTCGGTGTGTCAGGCACTGGTGAACCAGGTTGTCGAGATTGCGCAGCAGAACTCTGCGCACACGGTGCAGGTGATCACCCTGCACATCGGTCCGCTAGCTGGTGTGGAGCCGGCGTTGCTGGTGAGCGCTTTTCCACTGGCGGCAGCGGGTACCGTGGCAGCATCGGCGCAGCTGGTGATCGAGCCGCAGCCGTTGCGGGTGCATTGTCAGACGTGCGGCGCTGACTCGGAGGCAACGCCCAACCGTTTGCTGTGCGGGATATGCGGGGATTACCATACGCAACTCATCAGCGGCGACGAACTGCTGTTGGCGAATCTGGAATTAATCACTTAAAGGATTACCCATGTGCGATACCTGCGGCTGCAATGTGACACCTGGTAATCGGCACTTGGCGTACAAGCCCGTGAACGGCGGCACCAGTGCGGTTTCCGTGCTGAAAAAACTGCTGGCGCACAACGACGATCAGGCCGCGCACAATCGCGCGCATTTCGATACGCGCGGCATCCTCACCATCAACCTCATGTCCTCCCCCGGTTCCGGCAAGACGGCTTTGCTGGAAGCGACCATCGACGCGCTCAAGGATGAATTCAGGCTGGCGGTGATCGAGGGCGATCTGGAAACCGAAAACGATGCCGCGCGCATTCGCGCTCGCGGCGTGCCGGCTTATCAGATCACCACTGGCAGCGCCTGCCATCTCGATGCGCACATGGTGCATGAGGCGCTGCACCATCTGGATCTGTCCGCAGTGGATATCCTGTTTATCGAAAATGTCGGCAATCTGGTTTGCCCGGCGAGTTTCGATCTGGGGCAACATCGCAATGTCACGCTGCTTTCCGTGACCGAGGGCGATGACAAGCCCGCCAAATATCCGGTCATGTTCCGCGCGGCTGATGTGGTGGTGTTGAGCAAGACCGACCTGTTGCCGGTGCTGGACGATTTCGATCCGGCGCGCGCCGAGCAGTGTTTGCGCCAGTTGGCGAGCACTGTGCCGTTGTTGCCGCTGTCCGCACGCAAGGGGCAGGGCATGGCGGCCTGGTACGACTGGTTGCGCAGCGAGCTTGCCGCCCAGCGTGCGCGTGTGTCGGCCGGACAAACCGTCAAACCCTGCATCCAGCCGGATGGCGCCCGTCTCCACGCCGAGGTTGGTTGATGAGCCACGACGCCGCCTACTGGCTGCAAAAAATCCGTGCGCTGGATTTGCCGTCGCGCATCAAGATCATGAACGTGTGCGGCGGTCATGAGCGCTCCATCACCATGGCGGGTTTGCGCGGCGCGCTGCCGGGCAATATCGAACTGATCCCCGGCCCCGGCTGCCCGGTGTGCGTGTGTCCGGAAGAGGACGTGTATCAGGCGATACAGCTGGCGCTGCACGAAAAAATCATCCTGGTCGCGTTTGGCGACATGTTGCGTGTGCCGGTCAACGTGCCCAAAGGCGAGCCGCGCTCGCTGGATGCGGCGCGTGCTGCAGGCGCGGATATCCGTCCGATTGCCAGCCCGACCGAGGCGGTGCAGATTGCCCGCGATAACCCGGATGTTCCGGTGGTGTTTTTTGCCGCCGGTTTCGAGACCACCACCGCGCCGGTAGCGGCGATGCTGGCGGCGGGCGTGCCGCCGAATCTGTCCGTGCTGTTGTCGGGTCGCCTCACCTGGCCGGCCGTCGCCATGCTGCTGGATGCGGGCAAGCCGGGTTTCGACGCGCTCATCGCCCCCGGCCATGTGGCCACGGTCATGGGTGCGGATGAATGGGAGTTCGTGCCCGCCAGGCATGGCCTGCCTGCCGCCGTGGCCGGGTTCACGCCGGAATCGCTGCTCGCTGCGACGTATTCGGTATTGCGCCAATTGCTGGCTGAGCGCCCGTTTCTGGATAACTGCTACCCGCAGCTGGTACGCCCCGGCGGCAATGTCAGTGCGCGTCGCCAGCTGGCGCAAGTGATGGATGTGGTCGATGCCAACTGGCGTGGCGTGGGCGTGATTCCGGCCTCCGGTTTCGGCATCAAACCGGCGCTGGCTGCGCATGATGCACGGCTGCGTTTTCCCGCTTATGACGACCCCGCGCGCAAACGCGCCGGGGAGATGCCGCCCGGTTGCGATTGCGCCAAGGTTGTCCTCGGCAAAATCTATCCCGATCACTGCCGCCTGTATGGCCGCGCCTGTACCCCGCGCACGCCGATCGGGCCGTGCATGGTGTCGGACGAGGGCGCCTGCCGCATCTGGTGGGCCAGCGGTATCCGCGAGGCCAAGGTCGCTTGAATCAACTGGCTGCGGCGCATTTCGTAGTATCCGGCCGGGTCCAGGGCGTGGGTTTCCGCCCCTTCGTGTATCGCCTGGCGCAGCGTTTTGATCTGGCCGGCTGGGTGCAAAATACGCTAGGCCGGGTGGAAATTCATGTGGAAGGCACGCCGCAACATCTGGCCGATTTCGCCACTGCCCTGGTGGACGAAGCGCCGCCGCTGTCACAGCCATCTGTGCTCAGCCACAGGCAAACACCTGCCACCGGCGCCAGCGGATTCGTCATCCGGCCCAGTACCAGCGATGTACAGCCTGACATCCATGTGCCGCCGGATTACTTTACCTGCGATGCGTGTCTGGCCGAATTGTTCGACCCGCATGACCGCCGTTACCGTTACCCGTTTATCAATTGCACCCAGTGCGGCCCGCGTTACACGCTGATCGAAGCGCTGCCCTATGATCGCGCCGCGACCACCATGCGCGATTTCGTGTTGTGTGCTGCGTGTCGCGCGGAGTATGAGAATCCGCTGGACCGACGTTTTCATGCCGAGCCGGTCGCCTGTCCGCAGTGCGGGCCGCAGCTACTGTTCAAGAACGACACGTTGACGCTTGCCGGGGAGGATGCATTGGCGGTTGCTGTCGCGGCATTGCGCGCCGGCCGGATTGTCGCGGTAAAAGGCGTGGGCGGTTATCACCTGCTGTGCGATGCCGGATCGGAGGCTGCAGTGCTGCGTTTGCGCAGCCGCAAGGCGCGACCGCACAAGCCGTTGGCGGTGATGTTCCCTGATCTGGCGGACGTGCGGCGCGCCGCGCTGCTGACAGATGACGAAGCGGCGTTTTTGTCCAGCCCGCTGCGTCCCATACTGTTGCTCAGGCAGCGTGCCGGCAGCCAGCTTGCCGCGCAGGTGGCGCCGGGGCTGGCGGAAATCGGCGCGATGCTGCCCTACAGTCCGCTGCATCATTTGCTGCTTGCCGATTTCGCTGCGCCGCTGGTGGCGACTTCCGCCAATATCAGCGGCGAACCGGTGCTGACCGATAATGCCGAAGTCGAATCCCGACTGGCCGAGGTGGCCGATACCTTCCTGCATCATGATCGTGCGATTGCACGCCCCGCTGACGACCCCGTATTCCGGATGAGTGCCGGCCAGCCGCGGCCATTGCGGCTGGGGCGCGGCACAGCCCCGCTGGAAATGAGCTTGCCGTTTGCACTGGATACGCCGCTGCTGGCGGTGGGCGGGCACACTAAAAATACCATCGCATTGGCCTGGGAGCGGCGCGTGGTGATTTCGCCGCACATCGGCGATCTGGGTTCGCTGCGGTCGATGGCCGTGTTTGAACAGGTCGCTGCCGATTTGCAGAAGCTGTACAACGTCAGCGCCACGCGCGTGGTGTGCGATGCCCATGACGGCTATGCCAGCAGCCGCTGGGCACGGACAAGCGGCCTGGCGTTGACCAAGGTGTTTCATCATCGTGCCCACGCTTCCGCGTTGGCGGGGGAATATCCGGACATGGCCAACTGGCTGGTATTCACCTGGGACGGCGTGGGTTACGGCGAAGACGGCACGCTGTGGGGCGGCGAGGCGCTATTCGGCAGCCCGGGCAACTGGGTGCGGGCGGCAAGCATGCGCCCGTTTCATCTGCCCGGCGGCGATGCGGCCGGGCGCGAGCCCTGGCGCGCCGCTGCTGCATTGGCATGGGAGACCGGGGCCGATTGGCCGGGTGTACCGGCGGATAGCGAGCTGATCCATGCAGCCTGGCAGCGGCGCATGAATACGCAGCCAACCTCGGCAGTCGGGCGCTTGTTTGATGCGGCGGCGGCTTTTACCGGGTTGATTGGCAAGGCGAGTTTCGAGGGGCAGGGGCCGATGTTGCTGGAAGCCGCGTGTACCGGCAGTACGTGCGGCGCGATTACATTGCCGTTAAGTTGCGATGAGCAGGGCGTATGGCGCAGCGACTGGGCGCCCTTGGTGGCGATGCTGCCGGATGCCACGCTGAGCGTCAGCCAGCGCGCGGACCTGTTTCACGTCAGTCTTGCGCATGCGCTGCTGGCGCAAGTGCGGGCAGTCCAGGCAACGCGACAGATAGCGTGCATCGGGCTGGCGGGCGGCGTGTTTCAGAATCGCCGGCTGACCGAGCTGGTCGTCGATTTACTCGCTGCGGCCGGTTTGCAAGTCAGGCTGGCGCAGCGCGTGCCCGTCAATGACGGCGGCATCAGCTTTGGCCAGATTATGGAAACGGGAAGTGCACATGACTGATACCTATATCACCCTGGCACACGGCAATGGCGGCCGCTATATGCGCGAGCTGATCGAGGGGACTTTTGCCCGCCATCTGGGCAACCCGTTGCTGGATATCAATGCCGATGCAGCGCGCTTGCCTTGGGACGCGGGCGAACTGATGTTTACCACCGATGGTTTTACCGTGCAGCCGCTGGAGTTTCCCGGAGGAGATATCGGCAGCCTGGCGGTGCATGGCACGGTCAATGATCTGGCGGTAGCCGGGGCAACGCCGCGCTATCTGTCGCTGAACGCCTTCATCGAGGAAGGCCTGCCGCTGACGCAACTGGATCGCATCGTTGCCAGTCTGGCGCGCGCTGCAAAAATGGCAGGCGTGGTGGTGGCGGCGGGCGATACCAAGGTGGTGCGGCGCGGCGAGGGCGGCGGGCTGTATCTGGCGACTGCAGGCATAGGCGTGCGCACGCCGGGGATTGAGCTTGGCATGCAGACTATCCAGGCAGGCGATGCGATTCTGGTCTCCGGGCCGGTGGGCGATCACGGTATCGCGGTGATGCTGGCGCGCGAACAGTTTGGACTCAAGGGCGAGCTGGCCTCGGATAGCGCCAGCGTGCTGCCGTTGACCCGGGCCGTGCTGGGTTTGCCCGGTCTGCGTTTCATGCGCGACCCCACGCGCGGCGGGCTGGCCACCGTCGCGCATGAAATCAGCCGCGCGACCGGGCTGCAAGCCGATCTGCAGCAGGCTGCCATCCCGGTGCGCGACCAGGTGTCGGCGGTCTGCGAAATGCTGGGCTACGATCCCTATTATCTGGCCTGTGAAGGCCGGGTGGTGGCCGTCGTGGCGCAAGCCGACGCCGCAGCCGCGCTCGCCGCCTGGCGTGCGTTGCCCGATGGGCGGGATGCGGCGCTGATCGGGCACATGCAACCCGGCCGGGCGCATGTGTTGTTGCATACGCCTCTGGGCGGGACGCGCATTCTGGATGAGCTGGAAGACGACCCGTTGCCGCGGATTTGTTAATCCCGTTACTAGGAGCCTGTCGGACTTAAAGGAAATCGGCTGCAAATCCACCTGGCCGGTGCATATTTCACCGCTTTTTCGGTCAATAGAACGACTATTGACCTGCAAAACCGGCAAAATCTGCCCTCGCCCAGCCGAATTTTCGCTACGATTCTTCAAGTCCGACAGGCTCCTAGGGTCTTTATCTAAGTTCTGAACAGTAAACAGGGTTCACGTATTTCTCAATATGCACCTTTGCATATATTCATCAATGCGTATATATTGAAAATATGATTGATACCCACACCTTATTTACCGTACTCGTCGATGCCACACGTCGTCAGATTTTAGTGCACTTATTGCAAAGCGGCGAATCCTGCGTGTGCCAACTTTATAGCACCCTGGATATGTCGCAACCCAAAGTATCACGACATTTGGCGGTATTGCGTGAGGCTGGATTGGTTAGCTCGCAACGTTCGGGTACGTGGATACACTATCGCATCAATCCTGCGCTACCCCATTGGGTACAAGTAATATTGTCGCAAATGGCAACAGGTCTAACACTGGAAGTATCCGTTTGCGCAAGTAACAGGTGCAACAACAGCACAAGCCAGGCGGCATAAATAGCCCTTTTTTTGAGATTAATATACGTGCTGACATATATATTAGGAGCGCTGGCGTGGAAATAACGAAGCAGCAGCGAACAAACGATGGCATCAATACCGCCAAATGGCTGGTTGGCGTTGTGCTCGGTCTGGCAATCTGGGTATGGATATACGGGCAGTTACAAGGCTTTGCTGATTACGGCATGGCTTTAACCGGCATTGCAGCGGACTCGCATCTGGGGCAGGCACTCAACTTTTTCCTGTTTGAAACGCCCAAGGTATTGATGCTACTGACCCTCATTGTGCTCGTGATGGGCATTATCCAAACTTTCGTGGCGCCTGAGCGCACTCGGCAATTATTATCAGGCCGGCGCTTAGGCATAGGGAATGTCATGGCGGCCAGCCTTGGTATTGTGACGCCGTTTTGCTCTTGTTCGGCCGTGCCGCTATTTATCGGCTTTTTACAGGCAGGTGTACCGCTGGGGGTGACTTTCTCTTTCCTGATCTCTGCACCTATGGTGAATGAAGTCGCCCTGGGCCTGTTGTTTGGCTTGTTTGGCTGGAAAATCGCCGTACTGTATCTGGGATTAGGGCTGACTGTCGCCATCGTTGCCGGGCTGATTATTGGCAAACTCAACATGGAAAAATTTCTGGAAGACTGGGTACAAGCCATCCAGGCCAAAGGCGGTGTTGTAAACGCCCAGCTTGGACACAAGCAAAACTGGTCAGACCGTTTTCAGGCAGGCATCCATCACCTCAAGGAAATCGTCGGTAAGGTCTGGCCCTACATCGTACTGGGTGTGGCCGTCGGCGCAGGCATCCACGGTTATGTACCACAAAATTTCATGGCAAGTATCATGGGTAAAGGCGCTTGGTGGTCTGTACCAGCGGCAGTGTTAATTGGTGTACCGATGTACTCCAATGCGGCAGGCATCATCCCTGTGGTACAGGCTTTACTGGGCAAGGGTGCGGCTTTAGGCACGGTATTGGCATTCATGATGAGTGTCACTGCCCTGTCGTTTCCCGAAATGATTATTCTGCGCAAAGTGCTCAAACCCAGATTAATCGCGACTTTTGTAGGCGTGGTGTCGGCGGGTATTTTACTCGTTGGCTATGTATTTAACGCAGTGCTTTAACCCGAATTATTTACTTAGGAGAATCACAATGAAAGGTAACAAAATGATGCGCATGATGTCGATGATGGTATTGATTTCACTGGCGGCAACCCATTTTTCAGGTCAGTTTGATTTGTTACACCCCAGCTTTTTATGGCTGGCTGGCTTTGTCGGCATCATGGCATTTCAAGCTAGCTTCACCGGCTTTTGCCCGGCAGGCGCATTGTTTGGCAATGATAAAAAAGCCGCTTGTTGCAGCAAATAAAGAAAGGATAGCGAAATGGCTCACGCAACCCTGCATCCCTCTATCGTGTCTCTGGTCTCTTTAGCTGCCAATATCGCCGCCAATCACCCCGGGCAAGGACTCTGCCAACTCGACAAACTCAAGCAATTCGGTGTCACAGAGGAACAAATCGACCTGGTCGTAGAAATCGCTCGCCATATCCGCGACGAAGCCGCGCAAAAGCTGGATGCCAAATTCGACGAGGCGTTCAATGCCTGTTTTTCCGCCAAAGGCGCAGAAGTGCCAGGCGCCATTCCTGTGGCGAGCGCCGCCTGCTGCACCCCTACATTAACCGGCAAGTCCTGCTGCTAACTGTTGAACAAGGAATCTCTGATGAAGAACATCAAGGTTTTGGGAACCGGTTGCGCCAACTGCAAGGCGACCCTGAAGTTGATCGAGGAAGCTGCCAGAGCAAAAGGTACCGAGATCCAGCTTGAGAAGATCGAGGACATCGCACAGATACTGGGCTATGGCGTCATGTCCACGCCGGGCGTGGTGATCGACGGCAAGGTAGTGCATGCCGGCGGCGTGCCATCCAGAAGCGCGGTGGAAAGCTGGCTGTGACTGTGTCCGCGCCGGTGCTCAAACTCACCCTGGTGGGCGTTGGCGAACCACTGTTGCGCCTGCAAAAGCGTCTCTCCTGTGCCGCTTCCGGTCTGGGGTTGAGGTTGGAAATGGAGATACGCAAGGATGCGGCGGCTCTGGGCTTCCCTTACACACGGACCCCGTCGGTGCTGCTGGAAGGACGGGTGGCGCTTTCCGGTTTGCCGCGCACCGAGGAAATCGAGGACTGGCTGCGACGTTTGCATTCAGCCGCAATTGCACTATCCGCAATGACGGGAACGCCTGCAGGGGAACAAGACCATGCTTGAATATCGCATCACCGCCGCGCGTGTGGATGCTCATGGCAGCGTGGCCCGCTGCAAGAACCGCCGAGATCACGCTCGACACCGATCTGGCTGGTAATCCGAATGCCTTCAACCCCGCCGAGCTGCTGCTGGCGGCCGTAGCGGCGTGCATGCTCAAGGGCATCGAGCGGATCACTCCGATGCTCAAATTTTCACTGCGCGGCGTAGAGGTGCGCATGGATGGCGTACGCCAGGACAGCCCGCCGAAGATGGCGTCGATCACCTACGAAATCATCGTCGACACGGATGAGACCGATCGGCGGCTGGAGCTGCTGCACGATAACGTGAAGAAGTACGGCACCGTATTCAACACCGTCGCACCGGGTACTGCGCTCAGCGGCGTGCTGCGGCGCAAGGAAGCCCAGGCATGAGCGCCGGCCACAATCTGCCCCGGCTGAGTTCAATCGTGCGTTTGCCATCGAGGCTGGGGAATGAATTCGCTGGCGGAGAAGCCTGCAACTTGAGCCATGGCTGACTGCCAGCCTGCGACTTATCCGGAAAGTGATGTGCTTTCGGCTGAAGAAAAAGAAAAAGGCCATCCTGCGATGGCCTGAGTCCTTGATTATTTGGTGTGCCCGGCACGATTCGAACGTGCGACCTCTTGGTTCGTAGCTTGTCTTCGTGATGTAACAGATTGATTTTATTGTGTGTATCAGTGCCGCTCGTTCCTACTATTGCACTGTATTGGCGGGTAGTTACCCCTCAAGTCACCGAAAAGTCCCCGCATCATTATCTACGCTAGCTTTTTTTCAAAGCCCCGTCTAATGGCGCGCCAGACAATAGCGCTGATAGTTGGTAGTATGTAAATTGAATTAAATTTCCCTTCGTGCTCAGATTATGCCTAAAGTTTTTATCAGCTATAGCCACGATTCAGAGGAACACTGTCAACTTGTTCGTGAACTATCTGATCGCCTCAACATGAATGACATTGATTGCGATATTGACCAGTATGTTAACGGAACGCCAGAGCAAGGCTGGCCTATATGGATGGAAAGCAAGCTGAGTGAAGCCGAGTTTGTGCTGGTGACCTGTACCGAAACCTATCTAAAGCGGGTGCAAGGCAAGGAAAGCCCAGGGACTGGTAAAGGTGTCAAATGGGAATCTTTATTGACCTATCAGGATATCTATGAGAACGATAGTCTCAATCAGAAATTTATTCCTATTTTCTTCAGTCCTACGGATGCCAAATTTGTGCCAATGCCATTGAAGGCTGTTTCGCATTATGATTTGAATAAAGATGACGGCTATGAAATGTTGTACCGCTATCTTACTAAGCAGCCATTAGTCATTAAACCATCCCAAGGTAAGAAATTACATCTGCCTCCGAATAACACTCTGCCAGGCTACAATACAACAATACTCTCCGATCACTTGCCCTCTACAACGAGTGCATCCTATTCACAGCCTGACAATTCTGTCGCGCATCCGGAAAAGCAAGATCGAGCTGTTAATGACGACTTCGTGGATCGCTGCCTGAACAAGAGGCTAGAAGATGCTTTGCAAACATTTTCTTCACAGCCAAAGGTGTGGGTATCTCCAATCCTTTGTAAAAAATCCGAAATTGCTAAAGACGCAAAATCCGAACCAAGGGTAAATTTTCTCGATTTCGTCTCAAATCCAAAATCGACGATTATTAAATCGCCTCCTCAATATGGCCAAACATGTTTAGCACATTATTTGGTCAGGGAAGCATGGCGAACTCAAGGAAAACATTTGTGGTTGTATCTGGATTCAAAGGATTTGAAACCATATGCTGCATCTCTTAATGAAGCAATATCTAACGAGTTGAGTATTCTTGGGCTTTCTGAACTAGATATTAGATGCGTTATTCTTGATTCATGGTCTGCGAACGAGAAAGATGCATTGAAGCTACTAAAAAATCTTTGTTCCCGTTTCGAGAATATACCAATTATTTGTATGGAACAGGTTGATACCGGCCAGTTTAATTCAATCGACAATTATGGGTTAAGTCGGAAATTTGATGTGCTTTACTTGTGGGCTTTGGCTAGGGAAGATATACGCAAACTTGTCGCGGCCTATAATGAAATTAAACATATTGGAGATGAAGATTTAGTTATCGGTAGGATTGCATCCGATCTGGATGTTCTTAATCTTCATCGCACGCCTTTGAATTGCTTGACCTTATTAAAAGTCTCTGAGATTGACTTTGATGAGAGTCCCGTTAATCGTTCTGAGATGATTAAACGAGTGTTATTCCTTCTTTTTAATGTGGACGATATTCCAACATACAAATCACGTCCTGACCTAAAAGATTGTGAATACGTGCTCGGATATTTTTGCGAGTTGCTAATTAGAGAAGGTGCGTATTCCTTCACTAGAGATAAATTTTTACGCGAAATACAAAGATTCTGTCACGAAAGACTCATTGATCTTGAGACGCAAGTTGTGTTCGACGTACTTTATTCGAATAACATCCTAGTTAAAAGAGGGAGCGTTTTCTGCTTCAAATTCTCTTATTGGATATTTTATTTTGCCGCACAGAGAATGCATCATGATCAGAACTTTGCCAGTTTTATTTTTGAGGATATGCGTTATGCACAACGTCCAGACCTTATTGAGTTTTATACGGGAATTGATCGGAGGCGCGATGACGCACTACAAATTCTTATAAAAGACATTAAGGCATGTAGTGAAAATGTTAAAAATAAATGTGGCCTTCCAGAGGGATTAAATCCCTATGAATTTGCGACATGGAAAACATCGCCTGAGACAGTAGCTCAAATGCAGAAAATTATTGCCGAGGGTGTACTCGAATCCTCTCTGCCCGCCGAAATCAAGGATCAGTTTGCAGACCGTGTTTATGATAAAACCCGGCCATATGATCAAAGTATATCTAACTTTCTGTCGGATTATTCATTTAACACAATGATGAAAACGATGAAAGCTGGGGCAAGGGCATTAAGGAATAGTGATTATGTGTCATCAGACATTAAGCGACAGTTACTTTTGGAAATTATTAACTGCTGGGAGCAAGCAACAAAAGTACTATTGATAATTCTGCCTATACTTGCAAAGCATGGAAATGCTCAGTATGACGGGGCGGGTTTTGTTCTGACTGACGATTTTGGTGATACGCCTGAGGAAAGATTTGGAAGGATATTATGTGACATCCCATATAATGTTATTTCTTGGTGCCAGGATGATTTGTTTTCGCGCAAAATGGGGCCTTTGCTCATCGATCAATTAACCAACGACGCGAGTGGCGCTATTGGTAGGCATGAACTGATCTTGCTTTTAATTTATAAAAGACCGCGTGACTGGAGTAATCATGTCCATCGTTATATCGTAGCAAATAAGAAAAACTCTTACTATCTTTTTGATGTTTACAAAACTCTCATGCAACAATATAAATATGGCTTTGTTTCACCCCAAGCACTGAAAGATATGCAATTCCTCATAAAGTCGGCGGTAACGAAACATCTCACTGGAGAGAAAAACCCAAGTTTGAAATCTATCAACAAGATGATGAAGGATCATGAAAATGTTATCCCTCCAAGGGAGGTGTGAGTGACCGCTCATTACTCGGTGGTACAGATTAATGAACTGCTGGAAGCGGCGAACTGCATCAAGGATGAAGGCAATCGGATCAATCGCAGTCTTGCCATGATTCGGCGGGAACAGACGGGAAAAGAAAGTCCCCGAAAAGTCCCCATCAAAATTAAAATGGGCTAGATCATTTCTGACCTAACCCATTGATTATTTGGTGCGCCCGGCACGATTCGAACGTGCGACCCCTTGGTTCGTAGCCAAGTACTCTATCCAGCTGAGCTACGGGCGCAATAATGCGTGAAATTGTAACACATAATTTCTGGCCGAGGCAGATGGATTTGATAAAAATCCATTTTAATCTCAACAAAATCAACTAATTGCAGATGTATTGCATTAGTCGCCGGCTGCTGTCATTTACTGCATTTCCAGCCGCAAAATTTATGCGAAGCGAAGTGTAGCATAGTGGCGAATAAGCACAAACTTAATTGCCCTGTGAAAGCCTGAAAATGGCCATGATGCTACACCAGGGACGGTTGATAAAACGCCAGTTCGACTAATTTAAAGCGGGCGCTCTGGCTCTGCGCCCGCGCCTGCGATTGAGCAGCAGGGGTATAACGCCGATGGCAATGCCGCCCAGGCCGACAATGTTGGTGGTGAGGTCGAAGGTGGGGACACTGTAAGCGGCGATGAAGAACAGGAAGGCGGCGCTGCCTGCCGGCCACAGGGTAAGAAAAATCAGGTTGTGAACGGATTTGAGCGCCTGCTCGCGGTAATGCCAGGCACAGGCGAATCCGGCGAGGCCATAATAGAAGGCGACCTGGAAACCGATGGCGTTGACTGAATCCTTGATGATCAGATTGACGCTGGGAAAGCTGGACGAAAAGAACAGCAGCGCCAGGCCTAGCAGGATGATGACTGCCGTCGCCACCCACGGCGTGCGCCAGGACTTGTGCAGAATGGCGTAGCGTGGGTGGAGCACGCCGTCGCGGCCCTTGGCATACATGGTGCGCGTGAATTGCAGGATCGAGGTTTCCAGCGTGCCGATGGAACTTAACATCACGGCAACGATGGCCAGGTAGCTCCAGGGTTTGGGAAACAGTTTTTCGGCAACGGCGAATACGACATTGGTGCTTGATCGCTCAATCTCCTGATCGGTCAGCACCAGCAGCGTGACTGCTGCAAAAGCCATGAACAGCAGCAGCACGATCACCATTGCCATCACTGCGCCGCGCCCGGGTGCATGCGCGGCATCACGCGTTTCCTCGTTGAGGTTGACGGTGACATCCCAGCCCCAGAAAAAGAACAGCGCGGTGAGCGCACCGGTGGCGAATAGCTGCGGGGTGAATTGCGCGATGGAGAACCAGCCCAGCGAGAAACCATGCGCCGGGTGTGCGGCAAACTGGATGATCGCAGCGATGATGATGGCGACCAGCACGCCGATTTCCATGCCGGTCATGATGATCTGGGTATAGCTGGTCGGCTTGATGCCTTTGACGATCACGGCGCCCACTGCCAGCAGCCAGCCGGCGGCGACAAAAGTCACCATGGCCGGATCGTTGGCCAGTGCCGGTTTGATCAGAATCAATGTCGCAGTGGCCGCCGGGATGGTGCCGGACACCATGAATACGGCCGAGGCGACCAGCAAGGCCCAGCCGGCGAAAAAGCCGAGCACCGGATTGAACGCCGCGCCAACCCAGGCGTAGGACGCCCCCGCATTCGGGTTGCTGCGATTGAGGTGCATATAGGCAAAAGAAACCCCGAACATGATCAGCCCGCAGTACAGCAGACTCGCGGGTGCGAGCGCACCGACAGCGGCGATCAGGGTGGCGGTGGTGGCGGCGATGCTGAATGCGGGTGCGGTGCCGGCCACGCCCATGACGACGGACTCAGCCGTACCGAGGGCGTCGGAATTGAGCTGAGTGGTTTCATGCTTGCGCGGGTGCGTCATTCTGTTATCCGATTGGTTTAGTTAGTATGAACAGGGCAGAAGGATTTAAACAAGCGGAATGCCGGCTGATTTCACGCCGCCATTCTAACCGTCGGCAACATTGCAGCAAAGGCCTGCGCTTCCCGGAAACAGAAGCTGGCCTTGGCGAAATGTTCGATGGCGCGGCTGCCCTCAGCCGCCGGAGTTTGCCGCGCGCAAGGCACGGGTCTGGGTAAAAAAAGTGCCCAGCCCCACGCCCGCCACGCACACCACCGCCAGCACCAGCGGCAGGTCGATGTGGGACAGGCCATACACGTGGAGGCCGGTGTTGATGCTCCAGTCCGCCAGGCTGGGGAACAGCAGGCCGAATACCCCCGCCGCAGTATAGGCGGCGCCGCCCCACAGCAGGGTGCGCGCGGCCGTTGTCAGCGCCACCGCACGGATAGCCTGGGGAGAAAGCTTGCGGCTGGCCGCCATGCGACCGAACAGGGCGCCTGCCACTGCCTGCACGATCAGGGTACCCAGTCCGAACAGGGCGCCGGGAAACCAGCCCCAGGCGGCGCTGGGCATTGCAGGTGCCAGCGTGGTGTAGAGAATGAGGGCAAAGGCACCGAAACCCCAGCCGGCGACAAAGCCATGCAGCGCCGGCATCCAGCCGGTCATGCGCGTCCAGTGAGCGGCTTCGGCGGTGTCTTCCAAACGATCTTCCTGGCACTCGCCGATCAGGTGCAGATGCATGGCACGACGCTGGCGCAGCATCATCCAGCCGCCGCCTGCCATCAACAGACCGATGGGCACGAACAGGGCCTGGTTCAGCCAGTCTGACTGCATCCAGTGCGACAGTCCCAGCCAGGCCAGTTCGCTGGCGATCGCGCGTTGCAAAGTGAAAGTCAGCGAGAACAGCAGCCCGGCCCGCAAGCCTTTGCGGGTGGAGTAGCTGCCGACCGCATAGCTGAAAGTGATGGGCCAGGTGTGCTCGTCCGGCACCATGCCGTGGACAAGGCCCAGCAGTAATGCGGTGACCAGTGCGGCAGCAACGCCGGGGTGGGAAGGATTCCACAGATCGATAAATTCCATGATGTGCAGGATAGCACGCACGCTTTCAACCAGCCCGATACAGCCGGAACAACAGCCGCCCACCACGTTGGCGGGACTTATGCCCGCTATGTGCGACACCGCACAGACCGCGTCAGGCTCTGCGCCTAAATTCAAACCAGTCAGTCAGGTTGGTGCGCCAAGCTGCATGCGCCACATTGATCGACATGGGTGCCAGTAATGACCGTAGCGGCACGCGCGGCAATATCGCGCCACGCTGAGTGTTCTATAGTGAAGATTCATGCTCCGTTATGAAAACGATAGGGCTGGATACAGATTTTAATTAACGCTGAGAGGAGAGAAAAAATGCTGGGAACAATACTGCTGATTGTGGTCATCCTGATGCTGATTGGTGCATTCCCAAGCTGGCCGCACAGCAGGGGCTGGGGGTACGGTCCGAGCGGAGGATTGGGGCTGATATTGATCATCCTGATCATCCTGCTGCTGCTGGGACGAATATAACGCGCTGGATCGAATTTGCCTGTAGGCAAATAAACGCTCACAGGGGACACGTTGCTTGCCCGTGAGTGAATTTTTTAATATTTATTTGGAGCGTCTAATCATGAAACTAGTTAAATTCTTTTCCGCATTTTTCCTGAGTGTTGTGCTGGTGTCTTTCATGGGTTGCGCGGCTACCCAGACGAAGGAGAGCACCGGCGGCTATATCGACGACAGCGTCATCACGACCAAGGTCAAGGCTGCCATCTTCAATGAACCCACGCTCAAATCAACTGAAATCAATGTTGAAACATTCAAGGGCGCGGTTCAGTTGAGCGGTTTCGTGAGTTCACAGGCTGACATCAACAAGGCCATTGAAGTAACACGCAAGGTCGAGGGTGTGCGCTCCGTCAAGAATGACATGCACCTCAAATAAGGGCGGCTGATTACACGCCACGGCTGGATGTTGTCCAAGCGTGGCGTGCGAGTGCGTCCTCAGTTTGTAAGCAGTAGCAAACACAATTGCACCGGCTCGCGGTGTGCAATCCATTCAAGGCGATACCAAGGAGAATAATGATGCCGTTGATTCAATTAGTGATTGTATTGGTCGTCGTAGGGGTGGTTCTCTGGCTGATCAATACCTACATACCAATGCAAGCCACCATCAAGAAAATCCTGAATGTGGTGGTGATCATCGTGGTGATCTTTTGGCTGTTGAGCGTTTTCGGGGTGCTGGGTTCACTCTCGGGGATTCGTATTGGACGCTAAACGGGTAGGGTAAATGCCCTATCTTGCGGCCTGTGCCGCCTCCCACGCGAGTAGCGCGGCTTTTCTAGCCGACCCCCAGCGATAGCTGCCGATTTCCCCGGTTTCGCGGATGACGCGATGACAGGGAATGAGCAGGGCGATATCGTTTTTGCCAATGGCCGTACCGACGCTGCGGCGTGCTTTGGGCGCCCCTGCCCTGTGCGCAAGCTGGGTGTAGGACACGACCTCGCCCGGCGCCACTGATATCAAGGCCTCCCAAACCTTGATCTGAAAGTTTGTACCGCGCAACATCAAATGCAAGGGTTGCGCAGGCGGCCTCGCGTTGAAAATTTCAGTTGCCAGTTGTAACGCGCGTTGCCGGTCCTGCACCAGGGTCGCAGCCGGCCAGTCCTGCTGCAGGCAAGCCACCGCGTTTGCCGAGGCGGTGTCTTCCACAAACCCGAGATGGCAGATACCGCGCGCTGTCCAGGCGATAAGGGCGTTGCCAAACGGGGTGGGCGCTTCGCCGAACCGGATCTCCAGGCCGGCTCCCAGGGTTTTTATTTCTCCCGGCGACATGGCTTCGCAGGTCACCATCAAATCATGCAGCCGACCGGGGCTCGACAACCCCGCTTCCAGCGTAACCGACAACAGGTCTTCCGAGCTGCGCAATGCCTGCCTGGCATACTCTTTCGTTACATACTGCAAAAACCGTTTGGGCGAGACGCCTGCCCATTCCGAGAAGATTCTTTGCAAGTGAAATTCGCTCAGCCCGAGACTGTCGGAAATTTCCTTGAGCGTGGGCTGGCGCCGCGCATGGCTGCGGATAAAGGCAATGGCGCGCGCAACCATCTCATATTGCCTTGCCTGATCTGCAACGGGGTTACGCATTGCCGGCTGCCCTGCGCGGCAACAACGCTACCGGATTGAAGCCGGTGACCAAGGCCGTGCCGGCAATGACGATGCCCGAACCGGCAATCATGCCCCAGGTAATGACTTCCCCCAGAAACAGGTTGCCCCACAGCATGCCGAAAACCGGAATCAGGAAGGTGACCGTGAGTGCGGAGGTCGCCCCGATGTCCCGGATCAGCCGGAAATAGAGCAGAAACGCAATTCCGCTACAGACGATACCCAGCGCAACGACCGCCAGCATGACGCCCGCGCCCGGTGATGCCGAAACCGGTGCAAAGGGAACGGCGGGCGCGATGACCAGCATTGCCGCCCACATGCTGCCATGCGCGTTGGAAAAGCTGTCCACCGACTTTGCGGTCTTCGCATAGGTCGTGGCTATGCCATAGGAGAATGCGGCCAGCAGCGCTGCTGCGATGGCGATTCCGGCATCCCGTTGCGCGCTTAAATGGTCAACACCGACCACCAGGCCAACGCCGATGATACCCAGGCCCAGTCCCAGAACGGTGCGCCCATTCAGCGCATGGCGCGACCACACTGCGCCGATCACCGCGCCCCATATGGGCGATGTGGCATTCAAAATGGACATTGCCGATGCCGAAAGCGTCTGCCCGGCAAAGCCGAACAGCAGGAAAGGCAAGGCGCCGTTGAATATCCCCAGCATCAGGTAGTGCCGCCAGTGCTGTCTGGCGTTGAGCGGCTTGTGCAGAAATGCGGCCATGATCGCCAGAAACACCGCAGCCAGGCCAACGCGATATTCGATCAGTATCACCGGCCCCAGTACCGGCGCGCCGATGCGTATGAACAGGAACGAGCCGCCCCAGATGGCGGCGAGGGTAATCAGTCTGATAGTGCTGGCGAGGTTCACGATGAATCCAGGAAGTTGGCGCAGGTGCAGTATCGCTGAGTGTGGAGCGCCTTGCCACCCGATTCTTGCGGTGTTGATGACGGCTGGACAATGGCCGCTTGTGGGTCATTGTATCCATGCAATTAAGTTGCTTAGGCGTGCTCTCGCCCAGCCTTTCACTACATCGTCATCAGGTTTATCTTGGCGCCTCCCAGCAGTTGTTGCTGACCTGGTAGGTGGTGGTGAGCTGCTCGCTGTTGGGCTGCAGGATATAACGCACGCCGATGACGTCACTCATCTTGCGCCAGTAAACCGCCATGGTATTTTTCTCGCCCGGGCCGACCACGTTGTGGAGCGCCACGAGCTTCAGCGGGTTGCCGTACTGCGTGCTGAAATTGCTGGTGACGGTAACGAAATTGCTGAAAGAAGCGGCCAGTTCCTGATCGAAGCCGACCAGTTTGTCGTTGCAGAAAATGAACACATAGCGCCGGCCTGCCGGGCTATCCGGCGCGTCATACACCATCATGGTATCGCCGGTTTCGATGTTGTTTTCAAAATTCCACGATTTGAGCGCGGTCTTGAGCTGGTTGCGCGTCATGCCGCTTTTGAATTCACCGACCTCAAAGGCCTGGACGGACTGGCAGCAGGCAAGCAGGGTCAAGGCGAGCAGGGCGGTTTTTGTATGCATGATTTTCAGACGTGCGGAATTTTCCAAGAGATTAGCTTGACTGGGCAGCCAAGTCGAGTTGTACTCACCTCAGACAGTCAAATCGTACGGGGGAGAGAAATCATGCGTACACATTGCTTGATGGGTTTCATGGCCATTTGTGCAACGGCTGGCCTGCTGTCGATGTCTGCGGCTCATGCCATGGGCACACGGCCGCAATCGGGCCGTGACCTGGGTACCGGCCAGATCGTCGCTACCGCAGGGATACGCGGGCTGGACGAGGAAAAACTCAGAACCGCGCATTTTGATGCGGCGCAAGTCAACCAATTGGAATCGCATGCGGTCAGCGCCGGTGCAGCACGCAGCTTTGCCGCGCAAGGCGGACTGAGCAGCCGTTCGGTGAATTATCTGCCAGATCCGGCGCGGCGCAATGGCGTCCTCCCATGACGCGATTTATTCGTCGCTTTCGGTATCCAGATTAGGAATATGACTGAACGCGATGCGCATCGGCGCGGACTGGAGTGCGTCGTGCGCCGCGCCGAAATACACCGCGTTTTTACCGAAACGTGCATTGAGTTTGTCCACCGTGGCGTTGAGTTTGCTGCGTGCAATGCCGGTATCGAACAGTGACGGCGTGTGGTGCGCTGCTTCCACCAGGCGCGTGAGCGTTACCCCGACCGCCAGCGGATCGTCGCGCACGGCCGGTTTCTTCTGCCACAGCCGGTCGAGCACGTCGGTCAGGGTGAGTGTATCCGAGCTTGGATCGAAGCTGATTTTCTCGCTCCAGGACGGGTAGCGCAGGTATTTCACCTTGACCTGCATCGCGCCCGCCAGCAGTTCATGGCTGCGCAGGCGCACGGCGGTTTTTTGCAACAGCTTGTGCAGTACCGAATGCGCGGCATGGTCGCTGCGCATTGCCGGCGCCAGTACGTGCGAGTGTCCGATGCTGGCGCGTGCGCTGGGCGCGGGCAGCTGCCATTCACCGCGCAATTTGGCATGCATGCGTTCGCCTTCGATACTGCCCCACGCGCGTGTCAGCCGGGTCTTGTCCGCCGCCCACAAATCGCGCAGGGTGTGAATCCCGGCCTGATTCAGGCGCTTTTCCATCTGCCTCCCGACGCCATTGATATCGCGCAGTGCCAGTGGATACAGGCAATCGGGCAGGTCGTTCAGTTCGATCACCGTCAGGCCGTCCGGTTTGCGCATGTTGGAAGCCGTTTTCGCCAGAAACAGGTTGGGCGCAATACCGATCGAACAGCGCAATTCTGTACCCACGGTGTTATAAATGATGTGCTTGATCTTGTGCGCCAGGGTCTCGGCGTTGACGCGCACGCGCTGACTGCCGGTTAGCTCGCAGTGCATTTCGTCGATCGAATAGACGGCTTCCACATGGGTGCAGGATTCCACCGCAGCGACCAGTTTGTGGTGATAGTCCACATACATTGCGGGGCGCGCCTGCACGATGCGAATACCCTTGCACAATTTGCGCGCTTCATGAATCGGCGTGCCGGTTCTGACGCCGAACGCCTTGGCTTCATAACTTGCCGCGATGCAGCAGGTGGTTTCCGCCACCACAGGTGCCACACACACGGGTTTGCCGCGCAGGGCCGGCTCGGCCTGCTGTTCCACCGAGGCAAAATAGGAATTGAAATCAACGTAGAGTGAACGGAGCATACGGTATAATCGCGGCTTTTGTATTGCACTGAAAGTAAAGGTTTAACGCATGAGTCTGAATCTGGTTCCCGTTGGCAAGGACGTTCCCAACGATTTTAACGTCATCATCGAAATCCCGATGCACGGCGATCCAATCAAGTATGAAGTAGACAAGGAAAGCGGTGCGATGTTCGTGGACCGCTTCATGTCCACCGCCATGCATTATCCCTGCAACTACGGCTATATCCCCCACACCCTGTCCGAAGACGGCGACCCGGTGGATGTGCTGGTCATGACCCCGGTGCCGCTGATTACCGGCGTGGTGGTGCGCTGTCGTACCATCGGCATGCTCAAAATGAGCGACGAAGCCGGTATAGACGCCAAACTGCTGGCCGTGCCGGTAGATAAATTATGCGGAATGTACAAAAACGTGCAAAAACCCCAGGATTTGCCTGCAATGTCCCTGGCTCAGATTTCCCATTTCTTTGAACACTACAAAGATCTGGAAGTCGGCAAGTGGGTGAAAGTGGAAGGCTGGGTCGATGCCGGCGCAGCCAAGGCCGAAATCATGGCCGGTGTGGAACGCTATAACGCCGCCAAGGACAAGCCCGCATTTTAATCGCCAGAGCCGCCCACCGGCGGCTCTTTTTTGGGGCGTGCAAGCATGAAAATCTGCATCATTTCCGACAGTCATGACAACCGCCGCCTGATGGCGCTGGCGGTGGAGGATGCGCTATCCCACGGTGCCGAGGCGGTGCTGCACTGCGGCGACGTGGTCGCGCCCACCACCCTGCGCGCGCTGCAAAAATTCGGCCTGCCGGTGCACGTCATTCACGGCAATAATACCGGCGACATGTTCAACCTGTCCCGTCTGGGGGCGGAAGAGGGCAGCGTCATCCGCTATTACGGCCAGGACGCCGCCATCGAGCTGGGCGGGCGCAACATCTTCCTCGTTCACTATCCTCACTACGCCCACGCCATGGCCTGCACCGGCGACTACGACATGGTGTGCTGCGGCCACGATCACCGCGTGGAAATCATGCACGTGGACAACGTCAAGGGCACGCGCACCCTGGTTTTAAACCCCGGCACCGTAGGCGGGGTAGGCGCGCCGCCCACCTATATCATGGGCGATCTTGCCACCATGGAATTCGAAGTGCACGACGTGCCGGCCGCGCCAAATGAAATGACCAACCTGACGCGGGTTGCGAAGCATGCTTCGGAGAATGGCGGGTAATCAAGCCATGCCGCATGCGCTGAGCAGCATCAGAAATGGTTGTTGATCACCACTTCGTTCATGGGCAATTGTCCGCCGCGCGGCCACGCTTCATTGGTAGCCTTGCCGATTGCCGTCATCATGGTGATCACATGATCCTGCGGCAAGTTGATGAGTTTGCCCACTGCGTCGAAGTCGAAGCCGTCCATCGGGCATGAGTCGTAGCCCATCTCTCTGGCCGCCAGCATCAGCGTCATGGCCGCGATGCCGCAGGAGCGCATGGCCTCGTCGCGCTGTACCTGTTCCCGGCCAGCGTAATACTGGACGATGGCGGGAACCATAAACTCCTGTATCGGCTGCGCTGCATTGCGCCAATAGCGCGCGGTATCCTTTTCCCAGGATTTGGTGTCGGCGCACAGCACGATCAGGAGGGAGGCATCGGTCACTTGCGCCTGATCCCAGGCTACCTTGCGGATTTCGCTGCGCAGATGGGGATCGCGCACCAGCACGAAGCGCCAGTTCTGGATATTGAATGCGGTGGGGGCGAGCATGGCCAGCGACATCAGCTTATCGATTTCCGCTTCGGTCATGCGGTGGTCGGGGTCATACGTCTTGAACGAGCGGCGGGTTTCAATGGCAGTTGCGACATTCATATTTCATTCTCCTGAGTTAAACCAGAATAATCCATCAGGCGGTTCTTTGAGATAATCCATCAGGCGGTTCTTTGAGTTTGCGCGGGCGTCATCCTCATTGCGCCTGGTGGATTATGCGGGCAGAATTATTTCTTCTTCATGAAAAACACGAATTCGGCGTCGTTCTGCGCCGAAGACAACAGCTCGTTGCCGGTCTGCTTGGCGAATGCCTGGAAATCCTTCACCGCGCCCGGATCGGTGGCCGAGATTTTCAGTATTTGCCCCGTACTCAACTCAGCCAGCGATTTTTTGGTGCGCAGTATCGGCAACGGGCAATTCAGACCGCGTGCATCCAGTTCTTTATCGAAGTTCATATCAAGCCTCCTGAAAGTCATTTTCGACTTTGAATGTGTTGAAGATGACATCCACAGCCATATTTCTCGCGCCATGCGATACCGCATCCAGCATGTCGCCATCGCTCCAGCCCAGGCTGCGCAATTTCTGCAAATCGTCTGCGCTGACCGCATTGGGTGTGGATATGGCTTTCAGCACCAGCAGCAACATTGCTTTGTCCTTGTCATTCAAAGGCGCCTGTTCCGGATTCTGCTTGGTCAGGTTTACTTGCTCGGGCGTCAGGCCGCACTTGTTGATCAGCATGGCGGTATTGAATCCGACACAGTAATCGCAATGGTTTTCCTGCGACACCAGCATGCGCACCATCGTCAACAGGGGGAAACTCAGGGCGGGGTGATTCATGTAATAGCCAATCGATTGCCATTGCTGTTCGAGCATCGCCGGGCTGCTGCTGTACATCTGCAAGGCGTTTGGAACATGGCCGAAGGCTTGTTCAATCTGGCGGTAAATTGCAGCTACTTTGCCGCTGGCTTGATCGCTGGCTACGGTTTGAATGATAGGCATATTGCTTCTCCTTGAAGAATGAACAACTCACGAATACATACCGACCATGCGGTATGTTGATGCCCAAATAAAATCGCACTGCGGACCATGATTTTACTGAGTCTGTTTATTTCTGGGCCTGGATCTGGGACCCAGGCTCAGAACGTAATCTTGCAATTGGGTCATGCATAATCGAAAGGTTTTTGCCGATTGCAGGTTCTTGGCCACGCCCCAGCAGCCTTCCCAGGCAGACACAATAAACAGCGCAGCGGCCTCGCAATCGACATCGGCCCTGATCTGCCGCTGGCGCTGCCCGGTTACCAGCGCGTTGCGTATTCCCTTTTGCCAGGCCTTGAGTATCAGCGTCAGGCGCGCCTTGAAAGTGTCGTCAAGCGGGCTCATTTCCTGCATCAGGTTGTTCAGTGGGCAGCCCAGCCTGATGGTGTCCTCGTTCATATACTCGGCTTTGCGCTGCATGATATCCAGCAACTCAGTTACTGGATGCTCGGCCTCGCGCAGCGGACGGAACACCATTTCTTCCAGCCCCTCCTGGATCACCTCATCAATCACCGCCAGGCCGAGCGCATGCTTGGCCGGGAAATAATGGTACAGCGCGCCCTTGGTCAATCCGGTGTCGGCCAAAATATTGGCGATGCTCGCCGCCTGGTAACCGTTGCGGTGTATTTCGCCGAAAGCGGCGTGCAGAATTTTTTCGCGTGTCAGATCAGGTTGCCGGGTATCCATAGTTGCAAGCATACCAACTGGTATGGATGTGTCAAGGAATTTTATTCCTCAATCAGCCGGGACAGATGCGGCGGGTACTTCATATCAATTGCCGTTTTGGGGCGTACCTTCGAATGCCCGCCATCAAAAGCGTTTGCCGCATTCAACCCCTCTATTTCGGGATAAGAATTTTCAATTGAATTTACCCCGGCGTGCTGTGGATAGGCTGCGTGGTTGGGAGTAACATTCACCGCAATTCGGGAGTGTGCGAAGCAGGTTTCTTTTACCGATAAATAGACCGCCTGAGCGGCATCCCAGAAAATTTTTAGCGTTCGTCGTCATTAGACGGGCGCCTTATCCGTTTGAATGGAGGAGACCTGATGACGGAAGTCGTGGCAACAAACGAGACCATCCTGGTCGTCGGTGGCGGCATATCCGGCATGACTGCCGCATTGGAAGCGGCGGAAACCGGCAAGAATGTGGTGTTGGTGGAGAAAAACCCGGCCATAGGCGGGCGTACCTCTCAGCTGTACCGCTATTTTCCCAAGCTATGCCACCCGATTTGCGGGCTGGAAATCAACCTGCGCCGGCTGAAGTCCAATCCGCGTATCCGTCTGCTGACGATGGCGGAGGTAACCGGCATCACCGGCGCCAAGGGCGACTACACCGCCACGATCAGGATTACGCCGCGTTACGTCAACAGCAACTGCACTGCCTGCGGCGATTGCGCCAAGGCGGTGGACGCCGAGATTGCCAACCCGTTCAACTACGGGCTGGACAAGATGAAGGCGGCCTATCTGCCCAACAAGATGGCCTATCCGATGCGCTACGTACTGGATAAATCCATTATCGGCACGGCGGACGCGGACAAGGCCAAGGCAGCATGCAAATATGACGCCATCGATCTCGACATGCAGGAAGAAACCGTGCAGATCAAGGCGGGGGCTGTGGTATGGGCGACCGGCTGGCAGCCCTACGACGCCAACAAGATTCAGCCTTACGGTTACGATCGTTTCAAGAATGTCATTACCAGCGTCGAGTTCGAGCGCCTGGCCGATCCGCACGGCCCCACCGGCGGCAAGATTCTGCGCCCGTCGGATGGCAAGGAAGCGAAGAATGTCGCCTTCATCCAGTGCGCCGGTTCGCGTGACGAAAATCACCTGCGCCACTGCTCGCGTATTTGCTGCATGGCCTCGCTCAAGCAGACCAACTACGTGCAGGAACGCTATGGCGATGAGGGCAAGTCGACCATTTACTACATCGATATCCGCGCCATTGACCGTTTCGAGGATTTCTACGCCAAGGTGCAGGCCAATCCAAATGTCAGCTTCATCAAGTCCAAAGTGGCCAAGGTCACTCAGGACGACGCCAGCGGCGATGTGATCCTGCACGGTGTGAATACCGAGGGCTATCACCGCTATGCCAGCAAACACGACCTGTGCGTGCTGGCGGTGGGCATGGAGCCGTCGGTGAAGGGCGCCAATATTCCGGCAGAAATTCTTGCCGATTCCAGCGGTTTTATCGAGGCGGACCCAGCCAACGGTGCCTTCTTCGGCGCCGGTTGCGCATCCAACGCGCTGGACGTGAATCGCTCGGTGCAATCCGCCACGGCGGCTGCGCTGCGGGCGATTCAAGTGGTCAACAGAGTAGCAAAGGCGGAGGTTTAAACCATGGCCGTAGAGAAAAAAGTCGCCGCGTATATCTGTCAGGGCTGTGGTCTGGGCGAACGCCTGGATACTGCTGCGCTGGTTGATGTGGTCAAAAAAGAAGGCAAAATCCAGCAAGTCAAACCCCATCCCTTCCTGTGCAGCAGCGAAGGCGTGGCGATGATCCGGAACGACATTGATAACGATGGCGTGAGTCACATCATGATCGGCGCCTGTTCGCGCCGCGCCAAGACCGATGCGTTCAGCTTCCCCAGCGTCGCCATGTCCCGCGCCAACCTGCGTGAGGGTGTGATCTGGATCCGTCCCGATACCGAGGAAGCGCGTGAAACCACGCAGGAGATGGCGGAAGATTACCTGCGCATGGGTTGTGCCGAAATCAAGGCCATGCGCCAGCCGGAAGGCAACCCCAATACTGGCACCAGCCGGACACTGCTGGTGGTGGGCGGCGGCATTACCGGCATGACTGCGGCGCTGGAAGCTGCCAAAGCAGGTTATCCCGTGGTGCTGGTGGAAAAATCCGGCCAGCTCGGTGGCTGGGCGGCCAAGTTACATATGCGCGTACCTTCCCACGAACCCTACAAGGCGCCAGTAGATAACGGCGTCGCGGACATGGTTTCCGCTATTGAAGCCGACCCTAACATCAAGGTTTACCTGAACGCGACGATCGCCAAAACCAGCGGTGCGCCGGGGCGTTTCCAGGCGGAAATCGCCACGGAATCCGGCAGCACCGCCACCGAAGACGTAGGCGCGATTGTGCAGGCCACCGGCTTTACGCTTTACGATGCCAACAATCTGCCCGAGTTCGGTTATGGAAAATCGCCCAATGTGGTGGATCAGGGCGGCCTGGAACAACTGGCACGGGAAGCCGCCGAGCGCGGCGGCCCGATTCTGCGCCCGTCCGATGGCCAGCCGGTGAAGTCGGTGGTGTTCGTGCAATGCGCCGGTCAGCGCGACGCCAGCGGCACGCACCTGGCCTACTGCTCCGGCCATTGCTGCAATACCAGCATCAAGCAGGCGATGTACTTCAAGGACGCCAACGCCGACATCGATACCACCGTGCTCTACACCGATCTGCGCACGCCCGGCAACGGCGAGGATTTCTATCGCAGCGCGCAGGAAAAAGGCGTGACGTTCACCAAGGGCAAAGTGTCTTCGGTGGAACCCGCCGGCAATACCTGCAAGGTGAATTTCCACGACCTGATCCTGGACGATCAGAACGCCAGCATTGAAAACGCAGACCTGGTGGTGCTCGCCACCGGCCAGGTACCGAACTCGGGTGTGAATATCGATTTCAAGGCGGTGGAAGGCGAAGAGGCGGCAGCCGAGATGGAGAAAAAAACCATCTCCATCCTCAACCTGGACTACCGTCAGGGCAAGGACGTGCCGCAGCTGAAATACGGCTTCACCGATTCGCACTTCATTTGTTTCCCTTACGAAACACGCCGCACCGGCATTTACACTGCCGGCCCGGTACGGCGTCCGATGGATATCGCCCAGGCTCGGGAAGACGCCACCGGTGCCACGCTGAAAGCCATCCAGGCACTGGAAAATGCCGCCATCGGCAGCGCCGCGCACCCGCGCTCGGGCGATTTGTCCTACCCGTCGGTGCGGCTGGAAGGCTGCACCCAGTGCAAGCGCTGCACGGTGGAATGCCCGTTCGGTGCCATCGACGAAGACGAAAAACGCTACCCGCTGTTCAACGAATCGCGCTGCCGCCGCTGCGGCACCTGCATGGGAGCCTGCCCGGTGCGGGTGATCTCGTTCGAGAACTACTCGGTGGACACGGTGGGCAGCCAGATCAAGGCGGTCAGCATCCCCGACGAGTTTTCGGAAAAGCCGCGCATCCTGGTGCTGGCGTGCGAGAACGACGCCTACCCGGCGATGGACATGGCGGCGATGAACCGCACTGAAACCAGTTCCTTCGTGCGCGTGGTACCGGTGCGCTGCCTAGGTTCGGTCAATACCATCTGGATTACCGATGCGCTCAACTCCGGCTATGACGGCGTGATGCTGATGGGCTGCAAGCACGGCGACGAGTACCAGTGCCATTTCGTGAAAGGCTCCGAACTTGCCAACTACCGCATGAGCAAGATCGACGACACCCTCAAGGGCTTCAACCTGGAAACCGACCGGGTGCAGACCTACGAAGTGGCGATTACCGACATTGACCGCGTACCGAAGCTGATCAACGACTTCGAGAAACGCATGTTCGAAATCGGCATGAGCCCGTTCAAGGGCTTCTAGGAGAACAGCGCGATGAGTAATTTAAGCAGTCAGGCCGCAGCCCAGTACAACAATAACTTCCTCAAGGAAGTCGAGTCCATGGTGGAGGAGGGCAACTGGGTCAAGATGTGCATGCAGTGCGGCGTGTGCTCCGGTTCCTGCCCCACCAATTTCCAGGCGGGGTGGGATCATCCGCCGCAGGAAATCTTCATGATGATCCGTGCCGGCAAGCGCGAAGAAGTGCTGGCCTCGCAATCCATGTGGATGTGTACCTCTTGCTACAACTGCATCGTGCGTTGCCCGCGCAAGCTGCCGATTACCCACATCATGCACGGACTCGCCAACTACGCGCACCGCCTGGGCATTGCCCCAAAGAACCAGCCCACCCGGCATTTTGCCAAGTTGTTCTGGAACAATTGCATCCAGACCGGCCGGGTGAATGAGCTGAAACTCTCGATGGGCTTGTACTTCAGAGACGGTTTCAAGCAGGGGATTATCAACGGGCTGGCGATGAAGAATGTCGCGCTGGGCTTGATGAAAGCCAAGCGGCTCAATCCGTTCGAGCTGTTCAAGCCGCACGGCTGCAAGGATCAGAAAGGCATCCACGCCATGCTGAAAAAGGCGCACGAAATCGAAGAGCGCCGCAAGGCGATCAAAACGGCTTAAGGAGTATTGAAAATGGCCAAGAAAGAATACGCATTTTACCCCGGCTGCTCGTCGCAGCGCGGTGCTTCGGCGTCCAATTACCTCAAGTCCGTGGACTCGATGTGCAAAACCCTCGATATCAAGCTCACAGAAATCCCTGACTGGAATTGCTGCAGCGCGTCCATCGGCTACGCTGAAGGCGGCGAGCTGCCGCGCCATGTGTTGAACGCGCGCAATTTCGCGCTGGCCGAGCAAAATCTGCCGGGCCAGGAGATCGTCGCGACCTGCGCCGCCTGCTGGCTGGGCGCGCGCGAGACCAAGGAGCGTCTTGACGCTTCATCGCAACTGATGGCCGACACCAACGAAGCGCTCAAGGAAGCCGGCCTCCACTACAAGGGCGAGTCAGAGATCCGCCACATGGTGGAAGTCCTGATTGAGGACTTTGGTTACGACGAAATGAAAAAACCGGTGGTTAAATCGCTGGAAGGCATCAAGTTCGCCGGCTATGTCGGCTGCCAGACCAACCGCCCGTTCGGTATCGACGGCGAATCCTTCGAAAACCCCATGTACCTGGACAAGCTGGTGGAAATGGTTGGCGGCGAAGCGCTCACCAGCTACGACCAGAAAGTCACCTGTTGCGGCGGCGCGCTGGCCTTTTCCGAGCCGGAAAAAGCCCAGGCGCAGATCAAGGACATAGTCGAGTCCGCCTACGACCACGGCGCTGATATGATCGTCACGCCGTGCCCGCTGTGCCAGGCCAACGTGGAAATCTACCAGGGCGCCATCAACAAGAAATACGGCAAAAAATTCAACATCCCGGTGATGTATTACAGCCAGTTGATGACCGTCGCCTATGGCGGCTCGGCCAAGGATGCCGGCCTCGACGGCCAGATGATCCGCGCCACCAGGCTGGAAGAAATCGCCGCCAAGCGTTAAGCTGTTCGGGCCAATTGACACAGGGGCGTTTGCCCCTGTTTTTGTTTATAGGACAGGATTGATATGCACCAACCTAAAACCATGGACGAGCTGATCGATCTCGTCCACCAGGCCGTCTATGAAGTGGACGAACTGCGCGCCTGCGTCGAGGATGATCCCGAAGAAATGGAACGCTACACGCCGTTTATTGACCAGCTTGACGTGCAATTGCGCAAGCTGTTCGATGACATGACCGCCGGCCGCTACACATGCCCCGCGCAAACCGATCTGGATTTCATGCCACTGGTGCAAAGATGGGGACGCGATATTCCGTTCAAGCCGCTTTTATTGGCAATTAATCAGGCACACCGGAACGGGTTTCGCGCATAGGCGTCCTATTCGATAGAATATTCTCCTATCTATCGAATACAGGATTGCTCATGCAGCTCAATCAAACCCAGGCCCACCCCAATGGTTTTGTTCATGACATGGACGAAACCGCTTTACGTCATGCCCAGCAAGTCACCGCCCAGCAGTTGGGGCTGAACGCGTATTTCAGCGACATCCTGCGCAGCGATGGCTCGGCGGGTCCGGAAATGGCAGTGATCCCGGCCGGCTGGTTCGAGATGGGTTCGCCCAGCCACGAGCCAGGTCATGAGCCGAGCGAGGCGCCGCAACACTACGTGCAACTCAGTCGCGCTTTTGCGATGGGTCGCTACACCGTCACCGCCGAGGAGTGGTTGCGTTTCCGTAGCGCTACCGGCTGGAGCCAGGTACGCGAATTGATCCAGGCACATGGCCGCGAGCCGGTGGTGAACATACGTATGGCGGATGCACTGTTGTTCATCGCCTGGCTGAACAGTGAAACCGGCCAGCTCTATCGTCTGCCCAGCGAAGCCGAGTGGGAATATGCGGCGCGCGCCGGCACCCATACCCCGTTTCATTATGGCGATTACGCCAGTTGCCGCGACGTGCTGTTCAAACCGATGTTTCCGTTCCCGGAAAACATCAAAAAACGCCGCAGCTTCTTTCCCCAATGTGGTCCCATGATGTGGGCGATGGATGTCGGCACCAAACCCGCCAACCTGTGGGGGCTGCACGATATGCACGGCAACGTCTGGGAAATGACCGCCAGTCCCTGGCAACCCGATTACCAACAGGCGCCGTCCGATGGTCACAGCCTGCCTGGGCGCGGCAGCAATAGCCGTATCGTGGTCAAGGGCGGCTCCTGGTTCGATCCCGCCACCGCTGCCCGTAGCGCGGCACGGCGTTCACGGCTCCGGGATGAACTGGACGTCAATCTGGGGTTCAGGGTGGTGCGCGAGATATAGCCGCCCGATTAAGCAACCCTGCCCGCATTACAAGCCGACCGGAAAAAGCTGGCAAAGAGCAGGGCATCCCCATTGAGCCGCGCTTGCGAGATGGCTTCGCCCGAGCCAGGCACGGCCTTCTCCGAATACAGGTTAAATTCTGCAAGTCATGGGAGGGGTCAAGGACACGATTTTTACCCGCATGGAACCATATGCCGGGTAGGCTGGTCTGTCGAATGGTAACAAATGAAAACCATTCTCATTAATTAGCTGACTGGCCCACCATGATGAATACCCTTGTCACACCGTCTCGCGCACGCCTGACTGCCTTCTTTGCCGTGGCCGGGCCTGGACTGGTTGTCATGCTGGCCGATACGGATGCCGGTAGCGTCATCACTGCGGCCCAGAGTGGTGCCCAATGGGGATACAAACTGCTGGCCCTGCAATTGCTGTTGATCCCGATTCTGTATCTGGTGCAGGAACTCACTCTGCGTCTGGGCCTGCTCACCGGTCGCGGCCACGGTGAACTCATCAAGCAGCACTTCGGCCAGGGTTGGGCCTGGCTGTCGGTGTCCACGCTGCTGGTGTCCTGCCTCGGTGCGCTGATTACCGAAATGAGCGGCATCGCCGGCGTCGGCGCGCTCTACGGCATTCCCATCTGGGCCAGCGTGCTGGCCACGCTGGGATTTCTGCTGACGGTGGTGATTTCCGGATCGTACCGCTCGGTGGAACGCGTCGCGGTGGCCATTGGACTGTTTGAACTGGCCTTTGTCTACGTTGCTGTGGTGTCCCGCCCGGACCCGGCAGCAGTGCTCCATGGACTTACCAGCATGCCGCTGGCCGACCACGGCTATCTCTATCTGGTGGCGGCCAACATTGGTGCGGTGATCATGCCGTGGATGGTTTTCTACCAGCAGTCGGCCGTGGTGGACAAGGGTCTGAAACCGCATCATCTGCCCGCCGCGCGCTGGGACACGGCCATCGGTGCGGTCGTCACCCAGGCCATCATGGCGGCTATTCTGATCGCCGTGGCTGCCACCTTCGGGCGCAGCGGCGGGAATTCCCGGCTCGACACGGTGCAGCAGATTTCCCATGCGCTGACCCCTTACCTGGGCGTGGAAAATGGCCGCCTGATGTTCGCCCTGGGCATGCTCGGCGCGTCGCTGGTGGCGGCGATAGTCGTGTCGCTCACGGCCGCCTGGGGGCTGGGTGAAGTCACCGGTTACAAACACTCGCTGGAACATCACCCACGCGAGGCACCGTGGTTCTATCTGGTGTTCGTGGCGGTACTGGTGGCAAGCGGCCTGCTGGTGAGTTCCGGCGTCAATCTGGTCGATCTCAGCGTCGGCGTAGAGGTGATGAACGCCCTGTTGCTGCCGGTGGTGCTCGGCTTGCTCTACGCCCTGGCGCGGCGCGCCCTGCCGCGCGGCAACCAACTGCGGGGCGCCTATGCGGTGATCGTGGCGTTGACGATTGCGCTTACTGCCGGGCTGGGTGTGTGGGGCGGATTAACCGGTCTGTTCGGCTGATACAGGCGAAACCTGCCGGTCAGCCACCGCTCGTATTGCCAAGTGGATTGGGCACGCAAGCAGTTTTGAACGGGGTGTGCTCGTTCAATTCGCCGATGTAATGCGCCACGCCCAGCGCTTCGCGCTCCAGGAAGGTTTCCACCGCCCGGGCAAAGCGCGGGTGCGCCAGCCAGTGGGCGGAGGTGGTTGCCACCGGCAAAAATCCGCGCGCCAGTTTGTGTTCGCCTTGCGCGCCGCCTTCGAATAGCCGGATGCCGCGTGCGATGCAGAATTCGATGGCCTGGTAGTAGCAGGTCTCGAAATGCAGGGCCGGAGAGTAGGCGTGCGTGCCCCAATAGCGGCCGTATAGTGCGGTGCCGTCGTAAAGGTTGAGTGCGGCGGCAATGTCGTGTCCTTCCTGGCTGGCGACGATCATCAGCACATTGTCCGGCAGTGCGTGGCCCAGGCGCTGAAAAAAATCCAGATTGAGGTAGGGGGTGGAGCGGTGCTGGCGGTAGGTGTTGTCGTAGCAACCGGTGAAAAACGCCCAGTCCTCGGTACGGATGGCGGTGCCGGTCAGCTGGCGGAAGCGGATGCCTGCCTCGCTCACACGGCGCCGCTCCTGTTTGATTTTCTTGCGCTTGTCGTGGCTCATCGCGGCGAGGTAGTCGTCGAAACTGGCAAAGCCATGGTTGAGCCAATGGAACTGTACGCCGTGGCGGATCATCAGCCCGGCCTCCTGCAAAACCGCGCTGTCGGCTGCGCTGGGAAACAGGCAATGAAAGGATGACGCACCGAGCGCCTGTGCGTGTTCGATGGCGGCGTGAACCAGCAGCGTGCGCTGGGCGTCGTTCTCCGCCAGCAGGCGCGGCCCGGTGACCGGGGTGAACGGGATCGCTGACAGCAACTTGGGATAGTAGGCCAGACCGTTGCGCTGGTAGGCGTCAGCCCATGCCCAGTCGAACACATATTCGCCGTAGGAATGGTTTTTGGCGTAGAGCGGCAGCGCGGCGACCAGGCGTTCGCCGTCCCATAGCGTGAGGTGTTGCGGCAGCCAGCCGGTTTCATCGCTCACGCTGCCGCTGGCTTCCAGCGCATGCAGGAAGGCATGCGAGAGGAAGGGCTGGTTTCCGGCGAGCCGGTTCCAGGCTGCGGGCGTAACTTCGTGCATGCCTGCCAGTACGCGCAACTGCGGTGGTTGTGGCGTGTTCATGGGTTTTCCGACACAATTCGGTTTTTGCTAAAAAACATTTCGAGCATGAATTTACACGAATATCAGGCCAAGCAGTTATTGCGCGAATTCAACATCAATACCCCGCGCGGGATTGTGGTGGAAGATCCGACCCACGCCGAGCTGGCCGCGACCGGCTATCTGGGCGGCGACGCCTGGGTGGTGAAGGCGCAAATCCACGCCGGCGGCCGCGGCAAGGCCGGCGGCGTGCGTCTGGTGAAGTCCATCGACGCATTGCTGGAAGCGGCGCACGCGCTGCTGGGCACGCCTTTGGTGACCTACCAGAATGCCCCCGACGGACAATTCGTGAGCAAGCTGCTGGTGGAAGAAACCCTGCCGATTGCGCGCGAAATGTACCTGAGCCTGCTTGTGGACAGGGAAACCGAGCGCATCGCGGTGGTGGCCTCGGTGGCGGGCGGCATGGAGATCGAGGAAGTCGCGCAAACCCAGCCGGACAAGATTCTGCGTGAGTTATGCGACCCGCTGCTGGGCCTGCAGGAGTTCCAGTGCCGTAATCTGGCGTTTGGTCTGGGACTCACCGGCAGCCATATCGGCGACCTGACGCGCATGTTGCGCGCCTTGTACAAGCTGTTCACCGAATCCGATCTGAGCCTGCTGGAAATCAACCCGCTGGTGATTACCGAAGACGGGCGCATCGTCGCGCTGGACTGCAAGATGGGGGTGGACGACAACGCGCTGGGCCGGCAGAAAAAATTCGCCGACCTGCGCGACGACACGCAAATCGACGCCAGGGAAGTCGCCGCGCAGGAAGCCGGACTCAATTACATCGCGCTGGCGGGCAACATCGGCTGCATGGTGAACGGCGCCGGGCTGGCGATGGCGACCATGGATCTGATCCAGCTGCATGGCGGCGAACCGGCCAATTTCCTCGATGTGGGTGGTGGCGCAACGGCCGAAACGGTCGCCAAGGCGTTCAAGATCATCCTCTCCGACAGCAAGGTACGCGCGGTGCTGGTGAATATTTTCGGCGGCATCATGCGCTGCGACATCATCGCCGACGGCATTATCCAGGCGGTGAAGGAAGTGGGCGTGCAAGTGCCGGTGGTGGTGCGGCTGGAAGGCACCAACGTCGAGCTGGGCAGACAGAAGCTGGCCGAGAGCGGCTTATCCATCATCACCGCCGACGGCTTGACCGATGCGGCGCAGCGCGCGGTTGCCGCAGTACAGGGTTCCTGACATGAGCATACTGATTAACAAGAACACCAAAGTCCTGTGCCAGGGTTTCACCGGCAAGCAGGGCACATTCCATTCCGAGCAGGCGCTGGCTTATGGCACGCAGATGGTGGGTGGCGTGACGCCGGGCAAGGGCGGACAGACGCACCTCAACCTGCCGGTATTCAACACCATGCGCGAGGCAGTGCGGCAAACCGGCGCCGATGCCAGCGTGATTTACGTGCCGGCAAATTATGCGGCGGATTCCATCATGGAAGCCGCGGATGCGGGAATTGCGGTCATCGTCTGCATCACCGAGGGCATCCCGGTGCTGGACATGCTCAACGTGAAAGCCGCGCTGCGCGCCAATGGTGCCAAATTGATCGGCCCCAACTGCCCCGGCATCATCACCCCGGACGAATGCAAGATCGGCATCATGCCCGGTTTCATCCACCAGCGCGGCAAGGTGGGCATCGTCTCGCGCTCCGGTACGCTCACCTATGAGGCGGTGCACCAGACCACCCGGCTCGGGCTGGGGCAGACCACCTGCGTGGGCATCGGCGGCGACCCCATCAAGGGGCTGGATTTCATCGATTGCCTGGCAATGTTCCAGGCCGACCCGGAAACCGAAGCCATCATTCTGGTGGGCGAGATCGGCGGCACCCGCGAGGAAGCCGCCGCCGACTATATCCGGCAGCACATCACCAAACCGGTGGCCGCCTATATTGCCGGGCGTACCGCGCCCAAAGGCAAGCGCATGGGGCATGCCGGGGCGATCATCGCCGGCGGCAGCGGTACCGCGGAAGCCAAGATGCGCGCGCTGGAAGCTGCCGGTGTGGTGGTGGCACAATCCCCGGCGGAAATGGGTGCGGCGGTGCAGATGGCCATGCAGCGATGAAAATTGCGCTGGCGCAGATCAATTGCACGGTGGGCGATCTGGCTGGCAACGCGGCCAGGATTCGCGCTGCAGCCATGCGTGCCAAGGCGGCAGGCGCGACTATCCTGCTCACGCCCGAACTGGCGTTGTCCGGCTATCCGCCGGAAGATTTATTGTTGCGCGAGGATTTGTATGCCCAGTGCGCTGCTGCGTTAAACAGCCTGCTGGATGCGGCGCAGGGCATCACACTGGTGGTCGGGCATCCGCTCAAGGAAGGGACGCACCGCTACAACGCGGCCTCGGTGCTGCGCGATGGCAAAATCGAAGCGGTTTACCGCAAGCAGCGCCTGCCCAATGACACGGTATTCGACGAAGTGCGCTACTTTACGCCCGGCACCCAGGCCTGCGTGTTCGAGCAGGATAATGTGCGCTTTGGCGTGAATATCTGCGCCGACGTGTGGGAACAAGGCGCGGCCTGTGGCGCCGCTCAAGCCGGGGCGGAAGTGCTGCTGGTGCTCAACGCTTCGCCGTTTCACATCGGCAAGCAGCAGGAGCGCTACCACGTAGTGCGCGAACGCATCCGCGAAAGCGGCCTGCCCATGGTGTATTGCAATTTGCTGGGCGGGCAGGATGAACTGATCTTCGACGGCGGCTCATTCGCGATGAATGCGAATGGCGAGATCACCAGTCAGTTCCCGGTGCTGGTGGAAGACGTTTATCTGGTCGAAACCGATGGCGTTTCCCCGCTGCCAGGCGAGATCGCGCCGGCCTTGAGCACCGAGGCGTGTGTGTACGAGGCGCTCAAGCTGGGCGTGCGTGACTATATTGGCAAAAATGGTTTTTCCGGTGTACTGCTGGGCTTGTCCGGCGGTATTGATTCGGCGTTGACGCTCGCTGTGGCGGTAGACGCACTGGGCGCCGACAAGGTCCACGCGGTGATGATGCCGTCCGAATTCACCGCCAATATCAGCGTGGAAGACGCGCGCGCCATGGTGGCAACGCTGGGCGTGAAATACAGCGAATTGCCAATCAAGGGTGTATTCGACAGCTTCCTCAGCGGCCTCGCCGGCGAGTTCAACAATTTGCCGTTCGACGTGGCCGAGGAAAACATCCAGGCGCGGATACGCGGCACGCTGCTGATGGCGCTTTCCAACAAATTCGGCCAGATCGTGCTGACCACCGGCAACAAGTCAGAAATGGCGGTGGGCTATGCCACGCTGTACGGTGATATGGCGGGCGGCTTTGCGGTGCTGCGCGACGTGCCGAAAACGCTGGTGTACCGGCTGTCCAACTACCGCAATGGCATTGCGCCGGTGATCCCGCAACGCATCATTGAGCGCGCGCCCTCCGCAGAATTGCGCGCCAACCAGGTCGACCAGGATACGCTTCCCCCCTACGAAATGCTCGATGCGATCATCGAGCGCTATGTCGAACATGATCAGACGCCTGCCGAAATCGTCGCTGCAGGCTACAATGAGGCTGAGGTTATACGCGTGATTCGCATGATCGACCGCAGTGAATACAAACGCCGCCAGGCGCCGGTCGGCATCCGCATTACGCCGCGTGCATTTGGCAAGGACCGCCGCTATCCAATTACCTCCCGGTTCAAGCCGGGCTGATTTATTTTATGCAAGGGGAATGAAATGAAAAAAATCGAAGCCATCATCAAGCCGTTCAAACTCGATGAGGTACGCGAGGCGTTATCGGAAATCGGCGTCACCGGCCTGACCGTCACCGAAGTCAAGGGTTTTGGCCGCCAGAAAGGCCACACCGAACTCTATCGTGGCGCGGAATACGTGGTGGATTTTTTGCCCAAGGTGAAAATCGAGATTGTGGTGTCGGACAATCTCGTCGATCAGGCGGTTGAGGCGATTGTGAATGCCGCACGCACCGGCAAGATCGGTGACGGCAAGATTTTCGTGACCAGTGTGGAGCAGGTGGTGCGGATTCGTACCGGCGAGACCGGGGATACAGCGATTTGATCCGGCTGGTAGCGGTCTGTGTTGTCAGGCCTGTCTACCAGCTTCAGACACAAGCTGATTCAGAGTTGCCAGAAACGCCACCAGGGTTTGCTTTTATCGAAGTTGCCTGAGACATATTTGCTGTTCGGAAAATTTTTCTGCAACACGCGCAAGGCGTCATCGCGCAAGTCGTTGATACCCATTTTATCGTAGGATTTTACCAGTACCGCCAGAGCCTGCTCGATGGCGGGCGCATTGGGGTAATGCTCAATCGCGTACTGGGCGCGCTTGCTGGCTGCGACATAGGCGCCGCGCTTGTAGTAATACAGGGCGACGTGGACTTCGTGCAAGGCCAGCGCATCCACCAGGTACTTCATGCGCGCCAGCGAATCCGGGGCATACTTGCTGTTCGGAAAACGTGTGACCAGTTGCTGAAAAGAATCAAACGACTCGCTCGCGGCCTTGGGATCGCGCTCGGTCATGTCCTGATCCCCAATACTGCCGAGCAGCCCCTGGTCTTCGGTAAAGTTGGCCAGCCCCCTCAGGTAGTAGGCATAATCCACATTGGGATGTTCGGGGTGCAGCTTGATGAAGCGGTCGCAGGCGGCGATGGCGGAAACCGGCTCATTGTCCTTGTAATAGGCGTAGGCCACTTCCAGTTGCGCCTGCTGCGCGTAGCGTCCATAGGGGTAGCGCGCTTCCAGCGTCTCGAAGTATTTGATGGCTTTTTCGTAGCCGCCCGAATTGAGCTGATCCTTGGCTTCCGCGTAGAGTCTTTGTGCTGACCAGCCCTGAGTTTCATCAACCGTCTTGGGTAACAACCCACATCCGGCCAGCAGTACCACCAACAAAACAAGTAAACTTCGTTTCATGACATCGTCCGTAAAACAGTTGCCAGATTATACTCCAAACACTTCTGCCGAAGCCGCTATCGTGGCGGAAATCCCCATCGCCAGTGCCGGCCAGCGGCTGGATCAGGCGCTGGCCGCGTTGCTCCCCGAATATTCGCGCAGTCGCATCCAGGACTGGATCCGGCATGAACGGGTGACGGTCAATGGCCGCTTGCTGGGGGTCAAGGACAAGGTGTGGGGAGGAGAGCAGGTCCGGGTCATCCCTGAAACGCATCCCGCCGAAGTGCCGGCGGCGCCCGAGGACATCGCGCTGGAGATTGTGTACGAGGATGATGCCTTGCTGGTGGTCAACAAGCCAGCCGGGCTGGTGGTGCATCCGGGCAGCGGCAACTGGCAGGGAACCATGCTCAATGCACTGCTGCACCATGCGCCACAACTGGCCGGGGTGCCGCGCGCTGGCATCGTGCACCGGCTCGACAAGGACACCAGCGGCCTGCTGGTGGTGGCCAAAACCCTCACCGCGCAAACCAATCTGGTGCGCCAGCTGCAGGCGCGCAGCGTCAAGCGCGAGTACCTGGCTGTGGTGCACGGGTTGATCATGCAAGACGGCAAGGTCGACGCGCGCATTGGGCGCCACCCCAGCCAGCGCACCAAAATGGCGGTGGTGCACTCCGGTCGCGAGGCCGTCACGCATTACACCGTGCTCGAACAGCTTGGCCGCTATACCCTGATTCGCTGTGTGCTGGAAACCGGCCGCACCCACCAGATTCGCGTGCACTTGCTGTCCATCGGCCATGCGCTGGTGGGCGACCCGGTATATGGCCGCGCCAACCAGGTAGCGGCGCTGCCCGATTTCAAACGCCAGGCATTGCACGCCGCCCGGCTTGGGCTGCTGCACCCGGTAAGCGGTGTGTATCAGGAATGGCAAGTGGAACCGCCTGCGGATTTTCAGGCCTTGCTTGATCATTTGCGGGCGGCAGCGGCATGAACCCGGACTGGATCGTCCCGGACTGGCCGGCGCCAGCGCAGGTCAGGACGCTGGTGACAACACGTGCCGGAGGCGTGAGCGTGGCGCCCTACGCCGGGCTGAATCTGGGCGACCATGTGGGAGATGATCGCGTCAGCGTGGCCCAAAACCGTGCCATTTTGCGCACCGCGCTGCCTGCCGAACCGGTCTGGCTCAAACAGGTGCATGGCATTGCGGTGCTTGACGCCGATAGCGGCATCGCCTCAACAGAGGCCGATGCCTGCGTGACGCGCCAGGCGGGCCGGGTGTGCGCCGTACTCACCGCCGATTGTCTGCCGGTGCTGTTTTGCGACCATCAGGGCCGCGTGGTGGCGGCCGCCCATGCGGGCTGGCGCGGGCTGGCGGGCGGGATGCTGGAGGCCACGGTCGCCGCCATGCAGGTGCCCGCAGCTGGCGTGATGGCGTGGCTGGGCCCGGCTATCGGCGCGCAGGCGTTTGAAGTCGGCGACGAGGTGCGTGAGGCGTTTGTCGCCGTGCAGCCGCAAGCCTCTGCGGCGTTTGTTGCGCATAGGCGCGGCAAATGGCTTGCAGATATTTATGCCCTGGCCCGACTGCGGCTGCAGGGTATTGGCGTCACCCGGATATACGGCGGCGGCGCCTGCACATACAGCGAGGCCGCGCGTTTTTATTCGTATCGGCGTGATGGCGCGACGGGGCGCATGGCCAGTCTGATCTGGTTGCATCGCGATGGAACAAAGGCAGCCAGTTAAACCGCTTTCGCGTGGGTGCGCCGGTAGAATCCAGCGCGCCTTGCTGGTGCTGGCTTGCCTGTTGATGAGCGTGATGTTGCCAGCATACGCGGAGGGGCTGGACTACCGGGTCGAACTGGATGTGCCTCAGGCCTATCGCGATCTGCTGGAAAAAAATCTGGACATCAACCGCTGGCACAATAACCCAGTGCTGGACACTGCGCAGTTGCAAAGCCTGTATCAGGCTGCGCCGGAGAATATCCGCACCCTGCTTGCCACCGAGGGGTTCTATTCCCCCGAAATCAGCGCTTCGATTGCATTGCAGGACAGGCCGATCCAGATACGCTTTGTCATCGCTCCAGGTGCGCCAACACAAGTGGCGCAATTTGATCTGTCCTTGCAGGGAGCGGTGCAGCAGACCCCCGAGGTGCGTGACAAACTGCTGGCCCAGCTGCGCCAGACGTGGCTATTGCCAGCCGGCAGCGTGTTTCGCCAGCCGGCCTGGGAGTCAGCCAAACGCAATGCGTTGAAAGCCTTGCTGACCGGGCGTTTTCCCGCCGCCCGCATTGCCTCCAGCCAGGCCGTGGTGAATCCGCAAACGCGCCAGGCGATGCTGAGCCTGGCGCTGGACAGCGGCCCTGCGTTCAGCTTTGGCGCGCTGCATATCAGCGGTCTGCAGCGTTACCCGGCCAGCGTCGTCGAACGGCTCAATCCGATCCAGCCCGGCGCACCCTACACGCAGGCCAAGCTGCTGGAGTTTCAGGCGCGTTTGCAGGACACGACTTATTTCCGCTCGGTGAGCGTGTCCGCCGACACCGATCCGGCACACCCGGACCAGGTGCCGGTACAGGTCAATGTGGTGGAAAACCCGTCCAGCAAGCTCGGCTTTGGTATCGGTGTCAGCACCGATAGCGGGGTGCGCGGGCAGGTCGAGTATCAGGATCTGAACGTGATGCGGCGCGGCTGGCGTTTCAAGAGCCTGCTCAAACTCGAAACCAGCCTGCAATCCCTGCACACCGAGTTGCAGCTGCCGCGCAATGAACTGGGTTACCTCGACAGCATCAACGCCTTTCGCGAACGCACCGATATCAAGGGCGAGACCAGCGTGCGCACCGGCACCGGCGTCAAGCGCACGCGCATCAAGGGGCGGATTGAAACCACGCTGGCGGCACAGTTCCAGACCGAGCACCAGTCCATCGCGGGTGCCGCCGGGAATAACCTCCAGGCGCTCACCCTCAACTACATCTGGACCTACCATAATGTGAACAATCCGCTGTTTCCGACGCGCGGCTACGTGTTCAGCGCCCAGCTGGGCGGTGCAACGCGCGCGCTGCTGTCGGATCAGGATTTTGTGCGCGGCTACACCCGTGCGGCGTATTACCTGCCGCTGGGCCAGCGCGACGGTTTGATTCTGCGTGGCGAACTGGGCGGCGTGCTGGCTACCAGCAGCAACGGGATCCCCTCGGATTTCCTGTTTCGCACCGGGGGCGACCAGTCGGTGCGCGGTTACCCCTATCTGAGCCTGGGCGTGAAACAGGCGGATGCGATTGTCGGCGGTCGTTATCTCGCCGTGGGCAGCGTGGAGTACGACCACTGGCTGACCGAGCGCTGGGGCGCGGCAGTGTTTTATGACGTTGGTGACGCCGCCGATACCCTGCCCAATCTGCATCTGGTGCAGGGCTACGGCGTGGGCGCACGCTGGAAGAGTCCGGTCGGCCCGCTCAACCTGGATCTGGCCTATGGTCAGGCAGTGCACGCGTTGCGCCTGCATTTCAGCATCGGGGTGTCGTTCTGATGCGCGGCCGCCAGCTGGCGCTGCGCTGGGCAGGCAAGCTGGTGTTGTGGCTGGGCCTGCTGCTGGCGCTGATCGCTGGACTGATCTGGCTGGCTGGGCGCGAGCCGACACTGCATATCGGCACACAGATTGCCACGCGCCTGGCCGGCGGACAACTCAGCTTCGAAGGCGTGAGTGGCTCGTTGTACGGGCCGCTCAAATTCGCCCACGTACGTCTCGATACCCCGGAGCGGCGCATCGAAGCGCGCGATGTCGTGCTCGACTGGTCGCCGCGCGCACTGCTGTATGACCATCAGTTGCTTATCCGGCAGCTGACGCTGGCCAGTCTCGACATCACCCTGATCAAACCCAGCCCCGAGCCGCTCAAGCTGCCGATTACGTTACGGTTGCCCTACGCGCTCAATATCCCGGACGCGCGCATCGAGCGCCTGACGGTGCACCAGGGCGCGCGCAGCTGGCCGCTGTCGCAGCTGCGGCTGGCGTTGACCAATGCGGGTGACGCCTACCACGCCAGACTCAGCCTGCACAGTCCGTGGGGTGCGGGGCAGGCCAGCGCGCGTCTCGCGGCGGATGCGCCGTTTGCCCTCAACGCCACGCTGGATTTCGCCCGCAACGACGGTCTGCATGACTACACCGCGCACACCGCGGTGAGCGGCACGCTGGGGCAAATGGAGGTGCAGGGAACGGGTAGTTCGGGCGCGGCCAGCGGTCGCTGGCAGGCGCGTTTGACGCCATTCCAGCCGGTGCCGCTGCAACAGGCGAGTGTGAACGTGCGCCAGCTCGACCTGCGCCGTCTGGGCGCCGGGTTGCCGCAGACCGACATGGATGCCGGCCTTGCGCTGCAGGCGCGTACCGCGACCACATTCAGCGGCGAGTTGCGTCTCGCCAACCGCCTGCCCGGCGCGCTGGATGCCGGGCGCATCCCGCTCAAGTCCGCGCATACCCGGTTCAGTGGCAGTCTGGATCAGCTTGCCTTGCAGGCGTTGGCGCTCGATTTGGGTGACGCCGGGCAGTTCAGCGGGGAGGGCGGTTTGCAACACGGCCTGCTGGCATTGAACCTGAGCACGGCCAATCTGAATTTGCATGGTCTGTACAACCCGCTGCGCCCCACGCACCTGGCGGGCAAGCTCGCATTGGGCGCGGAGCAGGGCGCGCAAACGCTGCTCGCCGAGCTGACCCAGGCGGGCTACCGCATCGCGCTCAATGCCCGGCGTACGGACGAGCAATTGCTGATCAATAGTGCTCAGCTGGCAGCTGGCGGCGGCGAGTTCAATTTCAGCGGCAAGCTGGCGCTGGCCGGCAACCGCGCGTTCAGCACCCAGGGGCAATTGCGGCGCTTCGACCCGTCGCGCTTTGGCGGCTACCCGGCGGCAACCATCAACGCTACTGCCACAGCGCAAGGTCAGCTCGGTCCGAAAATCAGCGCCAGCGTTGCGCTGAATGTGGCAAACAGCCGCTATCGCGGCCAGCCGCTGTCCGGCAAAGGCGCGTTCAAACTGGCCGCAAAGCGCATCTGGGACAGCGACATCGCATTGCGCCTGGGAGCCAACCAGCTCGTTGTCAAAGGCGCGTTTGGCGCCGTCAATGACCGCCTGGACTGGCGTCTGGATGCGCCCGACGTGGCGGCATTCGGCCAGGGCTTCGGCGGGCGCGTGACGGCAGATGGCAGCCTCGGCGGCAGTCTGGCGCAGCCCTCGGCCAGCCTGAAACTGGAAGGGCAGGCGCTGGTGTGGCAGGGCAGCCGTCTCGATAGCGTGTCGGCAACGGGTCAGCTGCAACACGGACTCAATGGCGCATTGAATCTGTCTGCGCGCCTGCGCGGCTATCGCAGCGCGGATTTCGCGCTCGCCAGCGCCGCACTGGATGTGCACGGCGCACGTGCTGCGCACACCATCAATCTTGCCGCGCGCAATCCGCAGATTGACGCGCGCGCCACGCTGAGCGGGGGCTGGCGCGAGGGTCAGGGCTGGAACGGGCGCATCCTGCGTCTGGAAAATTCCGGCCGCTATCCGGTGGTGCTCAACGCGCCAGCCCGGCTCGCTTTCGGTGCGGGGCATGCCAGCCTGAGCCAGGCTGAATTCGCTCTGGCACGCGGCCGTGTGCGCGTGGACGAATTCGCGCTGCAAAGCGGGGGTATTTCCAGCCGGGGCAGCATGAACGGGCTGGATAGCGCGTATTTGCTGCATCTGGCCAATATCGATCCCGGTATGGAGAGCACGCTGATCGTGGGCGGCAAATGGCAGTTCGCAGCCGCCAGCCAGGTCAATGGCAGCATCCAGCTATGGCGCGAGCGCGGCGACGTTACGCTGCCGAGCCAGCCCAGAACCGCACTAGGCATCCAGCGCCTCATGTTCACATTGCAGGCTGCCGATAGCCGCGTCCACGTCGAGCTCGACGCGCAAGGCAACAAACTCGGGGCAGTCAACGCGCATGCCGATACCACCCTGGCGCAGCGCAACGGCCAATGGGGTTTGTCGGGCAACGCCCCGTTAAGCATCGCCGCCCAGGTGAACATGCCGTCGCTGGCCTGGGTGAGCCCGCTGCTGGGCAAGCCGGTCACGCTGGACGGCGCAGTGCAGGCGCAAATCAGCGGCAGCGGCACGGTCAATGCGCCGCTGCTGAGTGGCTCGGTGAGTGCCGACAAGTTGCATATCACCTACCCCGAGCAGGGCATCGCGTTCACCGACGGCAGCCTGCGTGCCAGTCTGCATGGCGACACTCTGACGCTGGATAGCCTGCGCCTGGCTGCGGGCAGTGGCAGCCTGACAGGTACCGGCACGGCGCTGTTGCGGGACGGCAAACCCACCATGCAGATTGCCTTGGCGGCGGACAAACTCGCGCTGTTGCAGCGCCCGGATCGGCAGTTGACGGTGAGCGGCCATGCCGATGTCAGCCTGGCGCCGCGCCTGGTCCGCGTCACTGGCAAAATCAGTGCCGATCACGCGCTCATCACGCTGCCGCGCGATGATGCGCCGACCCTGAGTTCGGACGTGATCGTGCTGGGACGGCAAAAACCGGTGTCCAACCAGCGCCTGTCCACTGCGCTCGACTTCGACCTGGATTTTGATCTGGGCGACCAGTTTTACCTGAAAGGACGCGGCGTGGACGCGCGTCTGACCGGGCTGGTCAAACTGCATGCCCGCGATGGCAGCCTGCCCACCGCTATCGGCAGCGTGCAAGTCGCCGAGGGCACATACAGCGCCTACGGCCAGCGCCTGAGCATCGAGCGCGGCGTGGTGAATTTTTCCGGGCCGGTGGATAACCCCGGACTGAATATTCTTGCCGTGCGCAAAAATCAGACCGTCGACGCGGGCGGGGCGATTACCGGCAGCGCGCTGACATCTACGGTTCAGTCCGTCGAAGCCGGCGTGGCAATTACTGGTAGTGCGCAGGCACCCGTGGTCAAACTGGTGTCCACCCCGGATGTGCCGGACACCGAAAAGCTGTCGTGGCTGGTGCTCGGGCACGGCACGGAAAACAGCAGCGCTGCTGATTTCAGCGCGCTGCAGACTGCGGCGGGCGTACTGCTCGGGATGGGTGATTCGGTCAGCCTGCAGGCCAGGCTGGCCGAGGCCACCGGCCTGAGCGAGGTCAATCTGACCGGTGGCGGCTCGCTGGAGAACAGCATCCTGGTGCTGGGAAAACGCTTGTCGAAAAAAGTCTATCTGAGCTATGAACAAGGGCTGGCGGGCACCACCAGCCTGGTCAAGATCAACTACACCCTATCCAGGCGCGTGTCAGTGCGTGCGCAAACCGGCAGCCAGAGTGCAGTGGATGTGTTCTATACCTTCAGCTTCCGCTGAGTCGATTTGGAAAAAGTGATTAACCACCGATTAACCACGGAGCGCACGGAGAAAACAAGAAGGCAAAAACCAAAAATGGAAGGTGAAAATAAAGCTCAGGGAGGTGTGTTGGATTCGTGCTTTCATGGTTTTCTCCGTGACCTTGTATGTTAATGCCGTTTTTATAATGGGTATTCGTAATGCGTGGTTGATTCAGGATTTTTGGCTGGACATTCACTCGATAGCAAAATCGCATTTCGTGGTTATTTTGACTTTGCGACCAGTGTCCCCAATCGACCCAATGCAGACATTAAACAAAGTCGAGGACTCGCCACTGCTGACTAACGTCTCGGAATCTTCAAATATGACTTGACGGAGTACCTCAGGGCACGAAGCAGACCATCCGTTATGCTAAGGTTTCTTCATCCTCACTTTCTTTTGTATTCGGCAATCTCCAGCGTTGCGTTGTTTCATCGAACCGAGCGCCAGCATCATAAAGCGTAGCATAGATGCCATCCCTCTCAACTGGGCGACCCAATATAGCAGAAGCAGAATTTACGATTTCGCTGGCTCTTAGGCCAGCGGAGTCCGCTTGTTTTAATGCTTCGATAACAGCTTGTGATTTCTGTATTCTCCGTGGCTCACCCCATTCTGGCAAAAACAGGTACTCTCCAACAGATACGCGCAAGCGGCCACTACGTTGGGCCAGAGCGAGAATTGCGGTTGGGTATTTGATACGCGATATGGGTTCAAAAATCCCATCAAGACAAGCAGCAATTTCGCTCACATGGATTCCCTTGTTTTGTTCGCGCAAAAGGCTCTGGAGCACCTCAATTAATTGTGCCTGCTCGCGACTATCTAGCGGAAAGTCACGTTCAATTAACCCCCATTGACTAGAGTTGACGCGAATAAGCGAGCCGCCGGGATGCAGCTGAAAAGTGTCTCCAAGTCCGCGATCATGCATCAACGCCTCTTTAATTTCTGAAGTTGTCATTGGACCGCCCGCTTGCATCAAAAGTGAGGTGACTGCTTGCCGCATATTGATGCGATGAGCTGTTCCCAAAGAGGCGTTCGTGGATAGGGTCCACACAAATCGGCCAAGATATGCAAGCTCCCGCGAGTCACGAAGCGCAATATTCAGAACAAAATGGTTAAGCCGGCCATCAAGATCCAACCCTTGCTCACTCAAAACGTTAACCAGTTCAGCACAAGTCCATTGCCGACCGCTGGTACCTTGGGCGATTATTTCTTGGGTTTCCTCGCGAACTAACTCCAACTCATTAGTACTCAGGGGGCAATGCTTGAGTAAGCCGAATGTTCCTCGACCATAGAGAAATGCACAATCTCCAGCACTATTATGGGCTCGGCGCACATCTACATTCCTGCCATAACGCTCATATAGAACGCGGGCAATTTCCTGAAAATGCAGTGGACGGTCAGAATCAGCGAGGATTGCCTCGACTAATACATCGACGCTTTTGCCATAGCCAATCAGAACAGACTCGCCCCCATTGTCGGCTGAGCTGAAATGCGCAAAACGCTTGGCGGCAATCCATAATTCTGAGCGCAATTCGTGTCCAGCCCCACTGAGCAAATCCTCAACGTATTGCCGTGCTTCGGCCTGGTGCCAGCCTTGGGCAACGCCGCCTTCCAACAGATGCATGGCCTGTTTCGCCGCCAAGTTCCATCCACGCTGAGACAAGCGAGAGACAAACCATTGGCCATTGGCCTGTAAAAGCGATAGGCGCTGATCGAGAATATTCTTGTGCTCAAGCAAATAGCTGAAAGAGTGCTGCATTTGTTCGACCCCTTGAAACCAAGGGTCGAGAATTGCCAATCCTGAGAATGGCAAAGGATCATCGCGCTCATCAAGTAAATTGGAGAGCTTGGCCTCCAGGACGCCTTTCCATATCGGGTCGAGGCCTATCAGGTGCATACCTTTAGCTTCACGCTGCCGAATTCGTTCGCGGGTGACTCCCATCCGACCACCCAGTTCTTCCAATGTCATGTGGTCAACGCCTAACCCCATGCGGCCGCGAACCGCCTTTTCGAGATTGGAGTCAAGCGAAGAAATGGCCGCGAAAATGACTGAAGGTAGGGTGTTATGATTTTGAAACTGTGAACCAAGCTTTTCAGCACTCAATGAATTTGAAGCAACAACATTCAATGCCTCCGTTGCCGTTGGAGTTGATGAGCTTGGCGCGATAATGCTGGGGCCACGTTCAATAGCAGCCCGTAATCGTTCTGCAAAATGTTGTTGCGATGTGCGCCCAAAATTGGGAAGTTTCTGCAATTTCTCTAGAGAAATTTCAGTAAGATCGCCGACTACCGAAAGCGCCGCAGCCCCAAAAACGTTAAATGCCCGCACTGAAAGATTCAGGTTATGTAAATTTACACTTAAAAGCCATGGTGGTGCATGACGAATAACGGCCATAGGATCGTCAGGTTCGTCATTCATTGAGAGAACACGGTAGCGGTAGAGCCCCAAAGCATGGCGCAATGGAACGGGCAGATGAACTTCACCTTCCCAGTAACTGTATTCATCTACAACCTGGGCCTTGCTGGCAGCCATAGCCAAATCGGCATCGTCGCAAGAAAGATTAGCCAGCCAGTTATTGGATGTAATGTCTTCCACATTTGGGAATGGGTGAGGAATCCCTCCCAATTGCTCTGGCGTAAATGACTCTGATTTTGTTGATACAGCCAGCACGGAATCGGCCAGTCCCATTGCTTCAGCGCTTGTTTCGTAACCCCAACCATTCACGGCTACATAAAGTGGAATGCCGGCCGCTTCACCCACGGCGCGCGCAGCGCATTTGCATACAGACATTAGTGCCCAACGGGCGCTGGCCGATAAAAGCATTTGGCCACGATGACGCATGGCACACGATTCAAAAGTCTCTGTTTCTGGGCGGTCAAGGCCAACATGAATAATGCCGGTGGTGTCACCACGACCCAAATACGGGTTCCATGCTTCACGCAAGCTTTCTAGGTCACGGTGGACAGAAGATACCCACCCTAGTTCTGAATGAACCAGCAAATATGCGCGTAGAGGCTGCATCTATTAAAGATTCTCTGCTTTTCCCTTAGCTTCGGCCAAGAGTCTTACAAAATCAATCTGGCCCTTTTGACTTTCTCTAGCCAATTCTTCGACACCCCACTCTGCTAAGCGTTCTGCCCAGCGATAGGGTGACACATCTTCCGTATCCATCAATAGGTTAATAGCAAGGGCTATTGAGTGATCGGGGTCAATCTGTGAAATACTGTAAATAGCACTGGTTCTTGGCGGAACGATTTCTGGCGGGCGAATACCACGGGAGAGCGCCAAGGCGATCCCGAAGCGGTAGGCGTCTTTCATTTCCAAGAAGTGTTTTTCCTCTTGGAGACGTTTAAGCTTGGCATGAGTACGCTCACTAAGGTGAAGCTTACTTACGTCATCATTTGTTTGCATATTCATCAACGGCGCTCCAAGACTGAATGGCTTGGGGAAATTTCCTTGATTTCATATCGCCCGCCGATCCGATGGGCCAGTACGTCTAAATCGTCCGTGCCGCGAATTTCCCCATCATGCACGAACAATATCAATTGGCTTGCCGAGTTGGGCAAGTAAGCCAGGATATTCTTGCGATGCTTAGTATCCAACCGCCCGAAAGGCGTGTCCATGACTACGGGGCCAGCGGTGCGACCGGCGTGGCTCAAACCATCAATAAGCGAGAGCGCTACAATCTGCTCCGCCCCAGCACTGCGCAACGGTACTTCTTGTCCATTTTGGTCGAGTATTGTCAAACCGTAATTTTCGTTAATCTGCAAACCCTGATATGCCTTTTGCGTGCTCATCTCGCGGAAGGCTTCACTCGCCTTGGTCTGCACAGTTTGGCGCAAAGCTTCCCGCAATCTTTCGATGCTCAGAGAAAAAGAAGCATAAAGTTTTTCGCACAGATCGACCATTTGCGCGCCACGCGCCCCCCGCTGTGAATCATTGGACATCGTCATACGCTGAGAGAGAATGCGAAGCTCCTTGTCAGCCTCATTAATTTTTACCTTCCTGTCTTCGATGTCGAGAGAAATGCGCGCCTCATCCTTATACAAGTGATCACGGAGGGAGCGTTTCTTCATGATTTCATCGGTGTCAAAGCCTTTGGTCTTCTCGCGCAAATCCTCAATCTTGTTTTCGATCTTGGCGAGATCGCGCTCTAAGCGGGCCAAATCTTTATCTGTATCAGAAAGCCTTTCGCCTACCCCTTGTCCGATAAGCTTGCTTAAGGTCTGCAATTGCACAGTAACATCGGCAAGGTTTTGATCGTCACCACCAAGGTTGTGCAACTCGGCACGAAGATTCTCCAACTCCCGTTCCTTGGGCACTCGCTTCTCCTCCGCCGTTGGCTGATTGCAGGTAGGACAAACCGAGTTAGCCAGATATTGCGTCGTCTGGCCTATGAGCGCCTGAATACGGATGCGCTTGCCGATTAAATCCGTCACGCGCTTTTGCTCTAGAGATAGGGCTTCACGCTTGGCGATGAGCCGTGGTGCTAATAAATCGCACCAGGCCTGCCCTGCCAATTGCAGGCGCATAAGGGTTTTCTGCTTGATTTCCTCTTCGATTTCAACGCATCTGGATTTATTAAAATCCAGTTCATTCTTCTGACGATAAACCCCATCCACTTTTTCCAACTCATCATCAAGAGCCAGCCGTTCATCGCGAACAGAGCCATAACGGGTTTGCAAATTGGTTGTATCAGCTTCAAAGCGTTCGCGCTTTGTTGTCCATTGCAGATAACCCTCGCTTACCCCTTCCATCCCCTTAATTTGGGATGCCTCTTGAGCTTGTAGTTTTTGAGCTTTTTTCAAGATGGCTGAGATGTCGTCGCGTCCATTAATAAGGGCGGGAACACCCAAGGCTTGCTCGATTGCCTCCTTGATCTTCTTCCCCTGTTCACTCCCTTCAATTAGTAGTTCTTCATATTCCTGGAGCAATTCGCCATCAAAGAGGAAAAAGCGCGAAACTTGCTCTGGTGAAAATTGATTTATTTCGGCATCAATTTCATCGCCCGGAAGGGCTGCCCCATTCTTTTGCATGTAAATGGAGACGAGGAAATCCTCGGGGCGCTCAGGTTTTGCCACCAAAGATTTTTTCTCTGCCACCCGCCGCAAATCGTATTGACAGCCATCGGCTTCAAATTCAATGCGGGTTTCCATTGTCCAGTCACCAGCGCTGGCCGCCTCACGATTAGGCATTTGGTGTAATAGGATTGGCCGCAGATGCCGCCCCATGGCATTTCCATAAAAAGTCCAACGAATGGCATTGAGCAGGCTGGTCTTCCCCCTCATGTTATCGCCAAAAACAATCAGTGTATTACGCGATGCGTCTTGTGGAAAATCAAGAACCACATCTCCCTTATAGGGCATGAAATTCCGTATGGACAGGCGCTTGAGCTTCATTGTCCACTCCATGACTTAGTATTGATTTCTTCATCAATGAGCTTTTGCATAGATTTGGATGGCGCCTCCCGGTCTTGGTCGAACTGGTAAGTTTTCTCTAGCTGATAAACAGCCTTCAATAAATCGGGGGACAAATCCGGAGCGGCTTCGCGCGCGGCAGCAAGTAATGCCTCCAAGGCCATGTCTTTTGGGTTGTCGTTCATTATTCCTCTTCTTCCATCCCGTCATTTCCAGATTCCTCTGGATCAAATCCCATTTTACGAGCGATCTCACGTAGTTCAGCACCGGCTGATTTGTTTAGCGCCGAGTTTGAAAACTCAATGGCACGCAAAAGCTCCGATTTCAAAAGTGACAATTGCTCTGGCTCGTCATCCACACCGACAGGAACGACAATTGCATCGTGAATATCCGCCAAATGTTTGCCAGGTGCTTTTCGGAGTACCCTGCCACGGCGCTGGATGAACTGGCGAGGATTTTGCGAAGATGCCAGGATCAGTGCGTGAGTAACCGCTGGTATATCAACACCTTCGTCCAAGCATTTTATGGAAACAAGGACGCCCCCGAATTCGCGGAACCAGTCGAGTGTCGCATCCCGATTGCCTTCCATGCCAGTATGGTATTCAATTGGATTTATCCCCTCAACCTTGATTTGCCGCATCGTCTCGCGCAATTGATCTCCATCCTCGCAGTAAATCAGCCAGCTTTGACCAGCTGCATAATGTTCTTTGAGAATACGTGCCGCCAGACGGGGTTTCCCGGATGCTTTTTTAGCAATACGCGAACGCCGTATAAGTAACATCTTGGCTCGGTCAGATAAGCGACCACCGCCTTCCGCATCTTTCGTTCTGATTATTTCGATGCCGATTTGGCGAGTGAGCGCTTTCCAGTTGTCAGATTCTTCAACACTGAGGTGGATAGGATGTGGATGGTATTCATATTCGACCAAGCGACCTGATTTGACTGCATCAGCCAATGTGATGGGTGGTACTACAATGGGGCCGAAATAATCAAATATCTTAGCCGTTCCCTCCGGGTCACCAAACCGTTTCGGTGTTGCCGAAAGCCCCAGGCGTGGCCCCGAATCAATTTGCAAACACTGCGCGTTGTGAGGGCTGCCGATCTGATGGACCTCATCAGCAATAATCATTAGGTGAGGCCCCTGAGCGATGCCAAACCGAAAAACTTCGGTGGCGGCCGTTTGCATAGTTGCGAGGATAACGCGCGGGCCAATGGCGTCTGGGGCGCTAAGGCGTCGCAGCCGTCCCGCCTCTTTCCAGCGATCATTGCCTGCGCCAGCAAGGGTAATGGTTGCATCGGGCAATTCGGCCTTGATTTCACCCACCCATTGCTCAAGTAGAAGCCGACTTGGCACAAGAATCAGCACTGGTAGACCTTTATCCAAATGGCCTCGTGCTGCCTCAAGTGCAGTGAAGGTTTTTCCACTGCCGGTGGCATGTTCAAAAATTCCACGGCAACCTTGCTTTTTCCACGCATTAATTGCGCTGGTTTGATGTGGCAATGGTGTGCGTTTGACTGATCGCAGTAAGAGAAGAGATGAAAGGCCCTGTTCAGCTTCATCAAGACCTTTCAGAGCCTGCTTGCAAAGATAATGGAGCGCGGCTTCTGGGAAAGGAATTATTTGCACCTCTGGCGTTTTACCTGCCCAGAGCCGATCAAAGTTTGCCTCGTGGCGCGCAGACCTTTCATCTTCCAGTCTATGTCGCCAACTGCAAAAAACCTCAACAGACTCAAAATTGCCGTGTGGATGCCAACCACTCCATGATTCGTTGGCGGAGCCAATGAAGCTTACGCGGTTAAGCGCTTCATCGATAAATATGCCGATTTTTTCATGGTACAGGCCCTGAGAAGGCGCACGGATGGCAATCTTGATTTCCAGGGCACCTACAGCAACAAGCGTTGCCAGTACACGAAAGGGGTATTCGGTGGATGAATCCGCAAGAAGCCGGTCCATCTCCTCGACCAGTCGCGCCTTGACAACATTCCCTCGCTCAAGATAGCTTGCGCTGATTGTGTCAAAATCACGAGCATTGAGTTCGGGCGAGCAGATTAGTTGAATTTTTCCACCGCGACGTGCGAAATCAACGATTGCAGGGCCGGTTATTAGATATATGCTTGACCTGAAATATCCGACAGCCCGCTTGTAGAGGTTGGAATTACGCAGGCAGGGAACGTAAAACTCGGAAATTGGGTCACATATCCCTGTGCGATATTCAGACAACAAATCCAAGTGGGCCAATCCTGTTGGCAACATAATTGTCATTGCCAGATGTTTTGAGCAACCCTATGATGATTCGATAATATTATCCTAATTCGACGCAGGTGGTTTGGCTAAAATTACCCAGTTTCGGCGTATTTTTTGGCAAGACCACCATTTTGGGATATTCCCCTGCTGGCTGCGCGAATATAAAACAGTATTTGGCTCACGGATTACCGAAAGCCCAATCAGAACGCCATGTTGAGTGTCTCCTTCTGGTACAACTGAGACATTCGCGTATTTGCAATTCAACACAAGTGCAAATTTTTGTGTCATCCAGTTCCTGACTGAATTCAACCACGCATTACGGATACCCAGGGCGCGCTCAATAATCAAACAGCCCACTTGAAGCGCATGGACAGATCCACCGCCTGAATGTGTTTGGTCAGGCCGCCTACCGAGATGCGCTGCACACCGGTTTCGGCAACGCTGCGGATGGTATCGAGGCTGATATTGCCGGAGGCTTCCAGCACCGCGCGGCCGGCGGTGAGTCTGACCGCTTCGGATAGCCTGTCGAGTGCAAAATTATCCAGCAGAATCAGCTGTGCGCCGGCGTCCAGCGCCTGTTGCAACTCGTCCATATTTTCCACTTCAATCTGCACCGGCACGCCACCTGCCACCTGGGCGGCAGCGGCCAATGCCTGGGCTATGCCACCGGCTGCCGCGATATGGTTTTCCTTGATCAGAATGCCGTCATATAGCCCGATGCGCTGATTTTCCCCACCGCCGGTCAACACCGCATATTTCTGCGCCAGACGCAGCCCGGGCAGTGTTTTACGCGTATCCATGACCATCGCGCCGGTGCCTGCAATCGCATCGACATAGCGTCGTGTGATGGTGGCGGTGGCGGACAGCATCTGCAAAAAGTTAAGCGCCGGGCGCTCGGCGGTCAGCAGTGCACGCGCATTGCCGTGAATTTCGCACAGCATCTGATCGACACCTATGCAGCTGCCATCGCGCGTGTACCAGTGGATTTCGACTGACGGGTCAAGCTGATGAAAGCACGCTTCAAACCATGCCTGGCCGCACAGAATGGCTTTTTCCCGGCAGACTACCGCAGCGCGTGCGGTGGCATGCGCTGGAATGAGGCGAGCGGTGAGATCGCCGCTGCCGATATCCTCGGCAAGTGCGGCGGCGACATTGGCATGGACGGCATCAGCCAGTTCGGCGGACAGGGAAACGACGTGTGAGGACATGGCGGGCGCGTCAGGGTAAATAGGCAGCGTGACATTTTGCATGGGTGATGCGGTCTGGAGCAAATATAAATATCACGATCCGCCAAACGCAAAATCGGAATCATCCGGTGCGGACAGAAAGCGTTTGCGTGTGTCCGACAGTTCCCACAGGATCGTATCGATCAGCATCAGTTCTTCCAGCACTTCGGGCGGAAAGCCTTTGCGCGTACCACGATTATCCATCATGAGATCAACGAGATAGGTCTGCACCTCGGGTGTACCCCATTTCTCCGTCAGCGCCCGGGCAATGTGCGGGAACTGGTTTTCGAGGTGGCTGCGGGCGTCGGCAGATTGGTCGCTCATCATGATTTTTCTCCTCTTTGTGGCTAGCGCCTGGTTGAAATTATGAACTGTCTCACCATCTTATGGATAGTTTAGCCATTCAAGGATAATAAGCCATGCGTTTTGACAAACTTACCACGCAGTTCCAGCAAGCGCTTTCCGATGCCCAGAGTATGGCTGTGGGCCAGGATAACCAGTTTATCGAGCCGCTGCATCTGCTGGCGGCATTGATCGACCAGACCGAAGGTGGCACCACTTCGCTGCTGGCGCGTGCCGGCGGTAATGTGCGCGCGCTACGCACTGCTTTGCAGGAAGCCATCGGGCGTCTTCCCAAGGTGGAAGGGCACGGCGGCGAGGTGCAACTCTCGCGCGATCTCAACAATTTATTCAATCTCACCGACAAGGAAGCGCAAAAGCGCGGCGACCAGTTCATCGCCAGCGAACTGTTCCTGCTGGCGGCCTGCGACGACAAGGGCGAAGTGGGGCGGCTGCTCAAGCAGCATGGCGTCGCCCGCCAGGCGCTGGATGCAGCCATCAGCCAGGTGCGCGGCGGCGAGAACGTGGCGAGTGCAGATGCCGAAGGCCAGCGCGAGGCGCTCAACAAATACACGCTGGACCTCACCGAGCGCGCGCGTCTGGGCAAGCTCGACCCGGTGATCGGCCGCGACGACGAGATTCGCCGTGCCATCCAGGTGTTGCAGCGCCGCACCAAGAACAACCCGGTGCTGATCGGCGAGCCGGGTGTGGGCAAGACCGCGATTGTTGAGGGTCTGGCGCAGCGCATTGTGAATGGCGAGGTGCCGGAAACACTGAAAGGCAAGCGCGTGCTGGTGCTGGACATGGCCGGACTGCTGGCCGGCGCCAAATACCGGGGCGAGTTCGAGGAGCGGCTCAAGGCAGTGCTGAAGGAGGTCGCCCAGGACGAGGGCCGCATCATCCTGTTCATCGACGAGCTGCACACCATGGTCGGTGCCGGCAAGGCGGAAGGCGCAATGGATGCGGGCAATATGCTGAAACCGGCGCTGGCGCGCGGCGAGTTGCACTGCGTCGGCGCGACTACCCTGGACGAATACCGCAAATACATCGAGAAGGATGCCGCGCTGGAACGGCGTTTCCAGAAAGTACTGGTGGACGAGCCATCGGTGGAGGACACCATCGCCATTTTGCGCGGCCTGCAGGAAAAATACGAAGTGCACCATGGCGTGCAGATTACCGATCCGGCCATTGTCGCGGCGGCGGAACTGTCGCACCGCTACATCACCGACCGCTTTTTGCCGGACAAGGCGATCGATCTGATCGATGAGGCTGCGTCCCGCGTCAAGATGGAGATCGACTCCAAGCCGGAAGTCATGGACAAGCTGGATCGACGCATGATCCAGCTCAAGATCGAGCGCGAAGCGGTGAAGCGCGAGAAGGACGAAGCTTCGCAGAAACGCCTGGGCCTGCTCGAGGACGAGATCAAGAAAGCCGAACGCGAATATGCCGACCTGGAGGAAATCTGGAAAGCCGAGAAGGCGCAGGCGCAGGGCAGCGCCCACATCAAGGAAGAGATCGACCGGTTGAAGGCGGAGATCGTCAAGCTGCAGCGCGAAGGCAAGCTCGACAAGGTGGCGGAGATCCAGTACGGCAAACTGCCGCAGTTGGAGGCCCAGCTGAAACAGGCCGAAATGGCCGCTGAGCCGCAGGAGAAGCATAAACTGCTGCGCACACAGGTTGGCGCAGAGGAAATCGCCGAGGTGGTGTCGCGCGCGACCGGCATTCCGGTATCCAAAATGCTCTCGGGTGAGCGCGATAAATTAATGCATATGGAAGATGCGCTGCACCAGCGCGTGGTGGGTCAGGACGAGGCGGTACGCCTAGTGTCCGACGCCATCCGCCGTTCAAGGTCGGGTTTGTCCGATCCGAATCGGCCCTATGGCTCGTTCCTGTTCCTCGGCCCCACCGGCGTGGGCAAGACCGAGCTGTGCAAGGCGCTGGCGGGTTTCCTGTTCGATTCTGAGGATCACCTGATCCGCGTCGACATGAGCGAGTTCATGGAAAAGCATAGCGTGGCGCGGTTGATCGGAGCGCCGCCGGGTTATGTCGGCTATGAGGAAGGCGGCACGCTTACCGAAGCGGTGCGGCGCAAGCCTTACAGCGTGATCCTGCTGGACGAGGTGGAAAAGGCCCATCCGGACGTGTTCAACGTGTTGCTGCAGGTGCTGGACGACGGCCGCCTCACCGACGGTCAGGGACGCACTGTGGACTTCAAGAACACCGTCATTGTGATGACCTCCAACCTCGGTTCGCAGATGATCCAGCAAATGGCGGGCGACGATTACCAGGTCATCAAGCTGGCGGTGATGGGCGAGGTAAAAACCTATTTCCGTCCCGAGTTCATCAACCGCATTGACGAGGTGGTCGTGTTCCACGCGCTGGGCGAGGCACACATCCTCTCCATCGCACGCATTCAGGTGCAGTATCTGGCGAAGCGGCTGGCGGCCATGGGCATGGGCTTTGACATCACCGATGCGGCGCTGGCGGAACTGGCGACGGTCGGCTTCGACCCGATATTCGGCGCACGGCCATTGAAGCGGGCGATTCAATCGCAGCTGGAGAATCCGCTGGCGAAAGAGATTCTGTCCGGTCACTTTGCCGAGAAAGACACCATCCGGGTGGATTTCCGCGCTGGAGCGATGGTGTTCGAGAAGGCCTGATCCGCCTGTTTGCAAACTGCCCCGCTTCCCTGGCTGGCAAGGAGCGGGGCTATTTTTTTTGCTGATGCCGGGCGCGGTAACCTGCAATGAGCCAGACTGTCGCGCCGATCAAGGCCATCACGGCCAACACCAGAAGTTCCAGTTTCTGGATGCCGCCCATTAGCCAATGCAGCGCATCGCCAAACGCATAGCCCACGCTGATGATCAGCGCCGCCCACAGCACCGAACCCAGGCTGTTCCATAAGGTGAACTGCAATGGAGTTACTGCGCTCATTCCCACCATCATGGGGCCGACGATACGCAGCCCATAGGCAAAACGCAGCACCACAATCACTGGCGCTTGATGGCGCGCAATCAGGGTTTCCACCCTGGCGGCGCGTTTTGACAGAGACGGAAAGCGCGCCAGCAGCGTATTGCCGTAGAGGCGTCCCATGTAGTAGAAGAACTGGTCGCCGATAATTGCCCCGATGACCGCAACTGGCATCAATATCGGCAGATGCAAATAGCCCTGATTCGCGGCAATCGCGGCCATGACGAGGATGGATTCTCCCTCCAGCACGGTACCAAGCAGTACGGCGTAATAACCGTATTCGTGGATGAGACTGGCGTAATCCATCAGATCAGGCTGGCGAAGATGTTCACGCTCAATGCCAGCACGGCGACGTTGAAACCGAACGAAAGTAGACCATGCGCCAGCGTCAGCCGACGCATGGCACGGGAGGTCACTGCCACGTCTGACACCTGGGAAGTCATGCCGATGACGAAGGAGAAATAGGCGAAATCGAGATAATCCGGTTTGCGCTCGCCGGGGAAATTCAGCCCGCCGGTCTGTGCGGCGCGCGCGCCCCTGCCGCCAACGTAGTAGCGATGCGCATAGTGGAAGGCGAAGCGGGTATGCACCAGCAACCAGGAAAATCCCAGCGCCAGAAACGAAAGCGCGACATGCAGCATCTTCTTCCACACCGGCAAACCCTGACCGCTTTTGTACATGAATGCCAGCGCCGCGACACTGATGCAAGCCGCACCCAGCACCAGCAATAATATCGCCAAGCTGCTTTGCCCATTGCTGGTGCTGATGCGGGTGGCTTCGGCATCCGTGCCGGCCATGGTTATCCAGGCCAATAACAGGTACATTCCCGAGGCCACGTCCCAACTGACGATGGCGCGGGTATCAAGAAGCGCAATGGGGAGCAGGAAAAACACGACGGCGCCTGACAGGCCGGCCAACGCCACTCGATGGTGCACATTGAGCCGTTCTGTCCATCGTTTCAGGTGGCTGGTCAGCATTGGCATTGCAAGTCGCTGGTTGTTTCTGCGTGCATGTTTTTTCCTTTTTGCGAGAATGGCCGTCGCAATGCTGCGCAGTGCTGAATGATACGTTCTGGTGTTGCTGGCGCCTCATCCTAACCAATGCAGCTTGTGAGAGTCAATGCAGCTTTGACGTGCGGCGAACATGGGGGTAATCTGCGGCCCCTGTCCTTCCGGAGTAATAATCGTGTCCGACAAGCTTGTAATGATGCTGTTGACGGTCAGCCCCGATCAGCCTCATCTATGTGGTACGCCGTTTTTTCAGGCGGCGGCAGCGGCGGCGATGGATGCCGAGGTCGAGATATATTTCGCCAGCCAGGCTACTCGATTACTGGTAAAGGGAATTGCGGAGAGAATCCACCCTTCCGACAACAAGGCGAAATCCGTATACGGCTTCATGCAGGATGCGGCGCAGCTCGGGGTAAAGTTTTTTGCCTGCGGCGGTGCGCTGGATGCCTATGCCATTACGCCCGAATTATTGATTCCGGAATGCACGGGTGTCGCGGGTGGCGCAGCCTACATCTGCCGGGTGATGGACGATGAATGGAAGTCCATCAGCTACTGATCGGCTGCTTCGCGGTAGCCCACAAATAGCTGCACCCTGATAAAAGCGGCTTCCAGATCCTCAAACAGATTGCCGGCTTCGTCCCAGTGCCCGGCCTTTATGGCCTGTTCGAGCGCGCCGGCCAGGCGTTGTACATCATTGGCGGCGATATAGGCGGATGCGCCCTTGATTTCGTGTGCGGGACGGGCACTGGCAACTGATTGTGCCTGTATCCCGGCGCCCAATTCAACGAGCAGCGCCGCGGTGCTGGTGCAATACAGATTCAGCAGCTCCGTAACCAGGGACGCGTCCTGCTGGCAGTTTTTTTCCAGGGCCGGCATGTCAATCGGATTGCCAGTGCCAGCCGGTTCAATCCCGATGGCGATGGCTTGCCGGACCGGCGCATGATTGAGCCAGCGCGCCAGCATGTTGACCAGTTCTTCTTCCTGCACCGGCTTGGCCAGGTAATCATTCATCCCCGCAGCCAGGCATTGCTCGCGCGCACCTTGCATGGCATTGGCTGTCATGGCGATGATCGGGGCGCTGCTGGCGTTGGTTCTGCGGATCAGCGCAGTTGCCTGGTAGCCGTCCATTACCGGCATCTGGCAATCCATCAGGATCAGGTCGTGGCCTCCGGTTTGCGCGAGCGCTGCTGCATCGCTGCCATTCGCGGCGATGTCTACCTGTGCTCCCAGGTGGCGCAGCAAGTGCTGTATGACTTTCTGGTTGACTACGTTGTCTTCCGCAACCAGTATCCGCCTGCCCATGAATTGGGTGGTGTCAGGACGTGCCGGCGAGCGCCCGGTATTTTCCGGAACCGCAGATTCGACGCGTATCAGTGGCAAGGTCAAATGAAAGCGGCTGCCCTGGCCTGCGCTGCTGTCCACGCTGATGTGGCCACCCATCAATTCCGCCAGTTGCTTGCAAATCGCCAACCCGAGCCCGGTACCGCCGTATTTGCGTGTGGTGGAGCCATCCGCCTGGGAAAACGAGCGGAACAGACGGCTCTGCGTTTCGGCTGACATGCCGATGCCGCTGTCTTCAACCGTAAACATGATCCAGCAAGTCGCAGTGCAGGCAAGGTCCGGCACTACGGCGACCGAAATATTCACCGATCCGGCATGGGTGAATTTAAGTGCGTTGTCCACCAGGTTGGTGAGTATCTGGCGCAATCTGTTGGGATCGCCGCGTACCCGTTCGGGGACGCCAGCGGTGATGTTGCAATCGAAGCCTAGCCCCATTTCTTCAGCACGATTGGCAAACAGGCTGGCGATTTCCAGCACGGTTTCGTGCAGATTGAAGTCGATGGATTCGAGATTGAGTTTGCCGGCATCGATTTTGGAGAAATCCAGGATGTCGTTGATGATGGTCAGCAGGCTTTTCCCGGAGCTGTGTATGGCCTGCGCATACTCACGCTGCTGGGGGCTCAGAGTGGTTTTAAGCATGAGATTGGCCATGCCGATGACACCGTTCATCGGCGTGCGGATTTCGTGACTGACATTGGCGACGAATTCGGCTTTGAGACGCGCGGCCTCCACGGCGGCATCGTGTGCTTCCTTCAGGCTTTGTTCGGCCAGTTTGCGCTCGGTGATATCGCGCATGATGGCTTGTATCACACGTTTGCCGTCCAGCGTCATGGCATGCAGTGCGATTTCAGCCGGGAATTCGCTGCCGTCATTCCGCACGCCTATCCATTCCAGGAAGCAATAGCCTTCGGCACGCGCACGCGCTACGCAATCATTGGCGAATTGTGCGGCCGTGCGTCCATCCGCCTGAATCGGCGCACCTAATTGATAGGGCTGGCGTGCGATGAAATCCTGTACGGAATGCATGCCGAACATTTTCAGTGCGGCCGGATTGCAATCGGTAAAACCTTCCTCGTCCATAATCACAATGGCATCCGAGTTGGTTTCAAACAAGGTCTGATACTTGAGCTTCTGTTTTTGCAGTTCGCTGGTTTGGTAAGCTGTGCGGCGCACGGCAACGAAGGCGATCAGGGCGCCAATCAGCCCGGCCAGCGTACCCATGGCGATCATCAGCGCGCGTGTTTCGCGATAGGCGTCGAAGGCAGCCACTACTGCATTTGCATTGGCTTCACGCTGCAGTTTGAGCAAGGCATCGAGTTCGCCAACGAGCGCTTTTTGGGCGGGTATGGCCTCGTTCTGTAGCAGTTTTAGTGCGGCCCTGTTTTTCCTGTCCAGCGCCAGATCAACCGTATGCATCACAATGGGTTGTGCGATGGCCGCCGACTTGCGCACGCGCGCCAAAATGGTTTTTTCTTCCGGATTCAGGCTGCTTATCATCAGCGCCTGCATGGCTTGGGTAAAGCGTGCGCCGTAGTTGTGGAAATCGTAGAGTTCGTCGTTCTGATCAAACGGCGCGGTATTGAGCACCAGCGAATGCATGGTGATGGTGCGATCGCGTAATGCGTCGCGCATGATGTTGGCAAGTTCGGTTTTGTAGTCGTTGACGGTGACAATCGCTACCAGGCGATTATTGATCGACGCCATCTGATTCAACCCGAGCAGGGTAATGCCCAGCATCAGGCCCAATATCAGGGCGAAGCCCAGACCTAATCCGAACTTGATGCCGCGCAAATTCACGCGGCAACGCCAGGGCTGGCTGATACAGGGAAAGCGGGTGAGAGCGTGTGCATTAAAGCGGGTAGATGCAGTCAGGGATTGCCTGGCAGTGGCAGATTGAGCAGTCGGCGTGCCCCTTCAAAGCGCTGTGACCAGTATTTTTCATTCATGTCGGAAATCATGATGTTGCCGCTTTGACTGCTGGGGGCATGGATGAAGCGGTGCTCACCCAGATAAATGCCTACATGCGAAAACGCGTGCTTCATGGTGTCGAAAAATACCAGATCGCCTGGACGCAGGTCTTGTTCGTCTATCCTTTCACCCGTCTTGCTGATTTCGCTCGCGCTTCGAGGTAACTGCAAACCCGCCACGTTGCTGAACACGTAGCGCACAAAACCGCTGCAGTCCATGCCGGTTTGCGGTGAGTTTCCACCATACTTGTAAGCAGTACCGATCAGGCTTACGGCGTAGAACAGCAAATCGGCGCGCTCGCCGTTCACGGCTGCGCGAGCAGAGGCGGTGTCATTGGCGGCGTCATCCGCATACACCGGATGGAACGCGGCGAGATACAAATTGACCAACAAGAAAAACATGATGCGCATGGACATGAAATTTAATGAATTTTTGCTCGTTGGTAAAGAAAAAATCGTCAACCCGATAGATTAACGGCTAATATCGAATCGTATTGAGCATGTTGAAGGAGCGAGTCATGGATGAACACACTATCCCTGCAGCGACACTGGAAACCATCAAACAGGAAGCCAGGCAGGCGGGTGCGGATGGAATGGATATCGGCGAACGCATACACGCAATTACGCTGCGAGCGATTGAGCAAAGAAGCCTGAACGCAACCGAGATCAAGGCGGTGCTGGCAGCAGTAACTGCCGGTGTCAATCTCGGACTGGCTGAACGCGGCGACGATATCGCACAATCCCTGCGCGCAGCGGTGAGCGGCATGGATCAGGCGCTGGTCAAGTCTGCCCAGTCGGTACAGCTGATGATCGAGGAAATGCTTGCGAATGGCAGGGAATTCCGCGAGGGTGAATTGAAGCAATCGCTGCAAACACTGCGCGATCTGGAACAGTTGCTGATCGATGCGATTCGCCAGACTGCCGACACCAGCGCAGGCACGCTCAAGGCGGAAACGAATCGCGTCGTGTCCCATCTCAAAACCAGTGGATCAGACGCTGGCGGACAGGCGCTGGATAGCCTCACACAGCTTGTCGGCGGACTGCGTGCCGCTGCGCATTCGGGTAAAATCAGCGCCGAGCTGGGCGCCCGCGAAATAGCCAGTCGCGCGGCGCTGTTTGCCAGCGGCCTGTTGACGGGCGCAGGCGAGGCGCTACGCAACAAGGCAAAGTAAATCAACCCCGGATCAATAACGATAAATTATGCTTTGGGAGACTATCGGCGTCGTTCGCGACCTGCCGCGCTTGCACGAAATTGCCACCATCATGATCCGCTACGGCGGAGGCGACATAGTGCGCGCGCTGGGTATCGGCACCGTACTGGAGCGTGCCGGGCGTATCCTGCACTGGCAGACCACTTCCGAAATTGACCAGCTTGAACCCGCAGTACGCATTCGACTGGCGATGGAGGCACTGGGCCCCACCTTCGTCAAGCTCGGGCAGCTGTTTGCCACGCGTGTCGATGTATTCCCGCCGGCATGGATTGTGGAATTCGAAAAACTGCAATCGAAAGTGCCGCCGGTGCCGTTCGCTGAGCTGGCGCCACAACTCGAAACTGCACTGGGCCTGCCTGCCACTGAAATCTTTCTTGAGCTGGATATCGATGCTTTTGCCGCCGCGTCGATAGCGCAGGTGCACCGGGCAAAATTGCAGGACGGCACACCGGTCATCCTCAAGATCCGGCGTCCCGGCATCGAGAAAAAAATCGAAGCCGATCTGCGCATCATGCAGCACATCGCCCGTCTGGCCGAACACGAGATACCCGACGCCCACCGTTATCAACCGGTGATGATGCTGGCGCAGTTTCGGCGCTCGTTGCGGCGCGAGCTCGACCTGTTGATGGAAGCCCACAACATCGAGCGTTTCCGCACCAATTTTGCAGATGATGAAACCGTGCATATCCCCACGGTGTACTGGGATTACACCAGCGAAATCCTCAATGTGCAGGAAGAGCTGATCGGTATCCCCGGCACGCGTCTGGGCGAGGTGCGCGCCGCCGGGCTGGATTTGTCGGTACTGGCCGCGCGCGGTGCCGATGCGGTGCTGAAAATGATCCTGGTGCACGGCTATTTTCATGCCGACCCGCATCCCGGCAACGTCATCTACCTGCCCGGCAATCGTGTCGGCATGATCGATTTCGGCATGGTGGGACGACTCACCGAATATCGCCGCAACCAGATTGTGAATTTGCTCGATGCACTGGTGCACAAGGACGAAGAGGGGATGCTGGGCGTATTGCTGGATTGGACCGGCGATGGCGAGGTGGACGAGGCCAAGCTCGGTTACGATTTGGCGGAGCTGGTATTCAGCTACGACAACCTGCAGCTCAAGGACGTAAAAATAGGTTCTCTGCTGACAGACATCACCGCCATCATCCGCGAGAATGGCCTCGTGCTTCCTGCTGACCTGGCGTTGCTGTTCAAGGCGCTCATCACATTGGAAGGGCTGGGCCAGCAGCTCGATCCCAATTTTCATATGGTGGATCATCTCGCTCCCTTCGTGCGTGGGGTAATCGCCGAACGCTACAAGCCCGAAGCACTCATCAAGCGCGGCCGCAAAAGCCTGAAAGAAGCTTTGGAAGTTGTCTCCGGTCTGCCGCGGGATCTGGCAAAATTATTGCGCGAGGCACGCCGCGGACACCTGCGCATTGACCTCGATCTGAAACGTCTCGACCAGTTTGGGCATCAGCTCGACCGTGCCAGCAGCCGCATCACCATGGGCATCCTCACCGCTGCCCTGATCATCGGCTCATCCATTGTCATGACTGTTCCGGGCTGGCGCTTCCTCGGCATAGTCGGTTTTCTGCTGGCGTTTTTAAACAGCATCTGGGTAGTATTCTCGATCTGGCGCTCAGGCAAACACTAGCGCAGACAATTTGGCGTTTACCAAAGACGCCATACCCCCTATAATTCGCGCCTACGCCGGCATAGCTCAGTTGGTAGAGCAGTTGATTTGTAATCATCAGGTCAGGGGTTCGACTCCTCTTGCCGGCACCAAATAAAACAAAAAGTTAGCGTATATTCTGACTTTCTTTGTTTTTTTCCTGGGTTACGCGGCATATACGTTCACTTCGACCCGGTGATCCTGGTGATCGTCAATCAACGGGATGCTGTTGCCGTGTTGCACGGCGCCGTCCAGCGTCACGCTGGTTGCACCCATCCCGTCACGCGTTTGCAAGACCTCGATGTGGTAGACCGTTTCACGATAGCGGTAGTGCATCCTGAACTTCTGCCATGTTGCAGGCAGGCACGGGACAAAATGCAGTTTGTCCACGGCTAGTCTCAGGCCCAGCAGCGATTCCACGATCAGCCGGTACATCCATCCTGCCGATCCTGTGTACCAGCTCCATCCGCCGCGGCCGACATGGGGCGATACCGAGTAAACATCGGCTGCGATGACATAGGGTTCAACCTTGTAGGTCGCGACCCCGGCCGCATCCTGGGCGTGGTTGAGCGGGTTGATCATGCTCGCCAGCGTCCACGCCCGACTGCTGTCGCCCAGCGCGGCAAACGCCATTGCAGTCCAGATCGCGCTATGGGTGTACTGGCCGCCGTTTTCGCGCACGCCCGGCACGTAGCCGCGGATATAGCCGGGGTCCAGCTCGGAATTGTCGAAGGGCGGATCGAGCAGCTGGATCAGCCCTGCGTCGGGCCGCACCAGGCGCTTGTACACCGCATCCATGGCGCTGCGCGAGCGCTGGGCATCGCCTGTACCGGACAGCACGGCCCAGCTTTGCGAGATGGAATCAATCTGGCACTCGGTATTGCTGGCCGAACCCAGCGGCGTGCCATCGTCGAAGTAGGCGCGGCGATACCACGCGCCATCCCAGGCATTTTGCTCGATGTTCTGGCCGAGCTTGCCGGCTTCTGTATCGCACAACGCGGCAAAGTCGGTGTCGCCGTACAGGCGCGCGACTTTGGCAAACTGTTTCAGCACATCGCACAGGAAAAATCCCAGCCAGACGCTTTGGCCCTTGCCTTGCAGCCCGACCAGGTTCATGCCGTCGTTCCAGTCGCCGGAGCCCATCAGCGGCAGGCCGCGATCGCCGAATCTGAGGCCGTGCTGAATGGCGCGTACGCAATGCTGGTACAGGCTGGCGGCGTCCACGGATTGGCCTGGCAAATCGTAGTAGGAATCTTCGCCGGGAGGAACCAGACGGCCTTCGAGGAATCGCAGCGGCTCATCCAGCACCGCAGCATCGCCGGTACCCAGAACATAACGACTTGCAACCAGCGGCAACCACAGATAATCGTCCGAACAATGCGTGCGCACGCCGCGGCCCAGGGGCGGATGCCACCAATGCTGCACATCGCCTTCCGCAAACTGGCGTGATCCGCACAGCAGCAACTGCTCGCGCATCAGTTGCGGCTGGGTGTGGATCAGCGCCATCACGTCCTGCAACTGGTCGCGGAAGCCAAAGGCACCGCCGGACTGGTAGTAGCCGGTGCGTGCCCACAGGCGACAGGCAATGGTTTGATACACAAGCCAGCCGTTGGTGAGTACGTCGAGAGATTTATCCGGCGTCTCGATCTGCACCGCGCCGAGGGTATGCTGCCAGTGCTGTTGCACGGCTTCAAGGGCTGTCTGCGCTACGCTGGCGCCACGGAGGCGGGATACCAGCGCATTGGCATCATCGGTATTGAGGCCCAGCCCCAGCCTGAACACGATCTCGCGCGTTTCGCCGTCGCCCAGTTCGAACTGAACCTGAATGGCTGCGCACGGGTCGAGGGCAGCGCCGACCTTGCCGGACAGGCGCGCGCGCACCATCGCGGCCGGGCTGGCCAGCGTGCCGTTGCGCCCGAGGAACTCGGCACGATCGCCGCTCAGCGTCAGGCTCGCGTCGTCCGCATCCACATCGAAAAACGCGACCCGATCGGGGAACTCCGTGTTGTATGAGTTTCGGGCGTATAGCGCACCGTTATTGCGGGAAATTTCAGTGGTGACGTGCATTGCCGACTTCGCCCGCAGGTCGCCCAGCACCCACTCCGCATAGCCCGTCGCCGACAGCCGGCGTGGTCGCCCCGACTGGTTGCGCAGTTTCAGCACGGAGAACTTGACCGACGCATCCAGCGCCACATAAACCGTGAGCTCCGAGGAAATGCCGTCCTCGGCATACTCGAAGATGCTGTAACCGAATCCGTGGCGGCTGACGTAGGTGCCCGTCCCGCGGGCGGGCAGCGGTGTGGGCGACCAGAAGTGGCCGCTTTCCTCGTCGCGCAGATAGCAGGCTTCGCCGCCGGCATCGCTCACCGGATCATTCTGCCAGGGCGTGAGACGAAACTCGTGGGCATTCTCGCCCCAGGTATAAGCCATGCCGTTTTCGGAAACGACCGTGCCGAAACCGGGATTCGCCAGCACGTTTACCCATGGCGCCGGCGTCACGCGCTCGCGCGTTGTGGTGATGACATATTCCTTGCCATCGGGGGTGAACCCGCCCAGTCCGTTGAACAGGATCAAATCCCGCGGCACGACTGCCGGCGGTGCTTGCGGTCGATGAATTCTGCTGGGGACGTGGCGTGAAACCAGGGCCTCCTTGAGGCTCAGGCGATTGAGCTGATCCTCCAGCGTTCCCCGGCCATCGCTGATGATGGCCCGCGCAACCGACTGGAACAGGATGCGATCCTCGTCCGATATCTGGTCTGCGGAGCGCACAAAAATGCCGCCCGGTCGATCCATCACGTGGTGGGCTTCGATGCCCGCAGCCACCAGCCCCATGATCTGTTCCTGCAGCAATTGCCGGTAACCGGCGCGGTCTTCGTTCCAGATCACCAGATCCACCACCAGTCCCTTCAGGCGCCAGTATGCATGCGCCTGCACCAGTTGCCGGACCAGATCGATATTGGCCGCATCGCCGATCTGCAGCAGGACGATGGGGAAATCGCCGGAAATGGCATAGCCCCACAGGCCGGATTGGCCGCGGTGGTTCCTCAGCAACACTGTCGCGTCGGCGCGCAGCGCGGCATTGGCGTAGATCACCGAGCTGGCAAGACGGCCATACAGTTGCGCGTCCGCCTCGCTGGCATTGATCTGCCGCAGCACCACCTGACTATGGATCCAGGCCAGATTGAAAGCGCGACTGGCGAGCCGCCGATCCTGGTATTTCTCGATCAGATCGACGGCCGCTTCACGGCTTTCACCGACGCCGGACACGATATCGATGGTCGCCGTCTGATTCGGCTCGAGCGTGATACGACAGCGGATGGCAACAATCGGATCCAGCACGGAGCCGCAGCTGCCCGACAGCTCCGCCGCCCGCCCTGACGTTGCATCTGCGCTGCTCAAGGATTGGGGATCGGCCACCGTATTGCAGCGACCGATGAAACGCATGCGATCCGTTTCGTAAGAAACAGCTCCGCTGACGGCGCCGTGCACTTTCATCAAATGCAACATCCAGGGCACCGCTTCATCGCGCGAACGGGCGCGGCGCGTGCACAGGATTGCCCTGCGCTCGGCGAGTATTTCGGTCTGCACAAACAGATTGCTGAACGCCGGATGCGTCGCGTCCGCAGCGGGCGCGGCCAGCACCACCTCGGCATAGCTGGTCACGTCGATGATTCTGCGGATGCGCGTGCGGTTGGTAATGCTGACCCGGCGCAGTTCGATGTCATCCTCCGGCGAGACCACGATTTCCGTATGCGTATCGATACCCTGATCGCGGCGGCGAAATTCGGCGCGCCCCTCGGAGAAAATGGCTTCGTATTTTTGCGCAGCCGCCAGAGTCGGGTGATGGGTGGCCGACCATAAATCACCGCTTTCCGCATCGCGGATGTAGCAGAAGCTGCCCCAGTTATCGCGCGTACTGTCTTCGCGCCAGCGCGTGACCGCGAGGTCCTTCCAGCGGCTGGAACCCGCACCGGCATTGGTGACCATGACGTGGTAGCGGCCATTGGACAACAGCTGTACTTCCGGTATCGGCGTATCCGGGGTGTTGAGAATGCGCATCGGCAGCTCCAGCTCCTTGGCCGCCGTGGGAATGTCGGATAGCTGGCCGGCGTGGGCGAAGAAGGTCGTTTCCCTTGGAATGCGCTCCTGCAGTAACAGCATGGTCGCCTGAAACAGGGGGTCTGATTCGAAACGGCGCTGCATCGGGCGGTTCAGCAGCAGATAGGCCAGGGACAAAAAGCTCATGCCCTGGTGATGCGCCATGAACGACCGAATTATGGCGCTCGATTCGCCGCGCCGTTGACGCGATGCGGTGTAATCGATGGCTTCATAAAAGCCGAATTTTCCTTCCAGCCCGTCAGCGGCGAGCCGCTGCAGATTCTGGCACGCCGCTTCCGGCGTCACCATCAACGCGAGCACCGAGGCATAGGGTGCCACCACCAGATCCGTGGCGAGCCCGCGTTTGAGCCCCAGTCCGGGTACTCCGAATACGCGGTACTGGTAATTGAAATGAACATCGACCGTGTTGTAACCGGATTCCGACATGCCCCACGGCACGCCGCGCTGCTTGCCGTAGTTGATCTGTCTGTCCACCGCAGCCTTACAGGTCTGATCGATCAGCGTGTTCTCAAAGGTGGGCATGACCAGCAACGGCATCAGGTACTCGAACATCGAGCCGCTCCACGACAGCAGAATCGGTTCGCCACCGGCAGAGGTGAGCAGGCGCCCCAGTGCAAACCAGCTTTCCTGCGGCAGTTGTCCCTGCGCAATCGCGACGAAATTACTCAGGCGCGCTTCCGAAGCCAGCAGATCGTAGTAACTCAGGTCGCGGCGCAGATCATCCACGTTGTAACCGATAGCCAGCAAACGGCGCGACTTGTCATACAGGAAGTCATACTCCATGTGCGCGAGCGCGCCGGATTGCAATGCCAGCTGCTCGATGGCTGCAATCCGCTGATTGGCGCGCTGACCGGCTTCCGTGATGCTGCGCCGCAGCGCTTCAAGCCAGTCACGTTCCTCGGCCGTTGCAGCGGCACTCAGCCGTTGCTCTATGACCGGCTGTAATCGATCATTGAGTCCGTTCAGCTCACGCAGCGTTGGAATCCCGCTGATGCCGGACAAGTCGCTGAACCTGTCCGGCGCAGCGGGCAACAATAGCCAGGGAGCGAGAAACGTCAATTCATCGAGAGCGGCGCGGCATTGCCGGGCAAGCGTATGTGCCCACCAATTTGCATCCGTCTCGGAAGCCAGTTCGGAAATAACCGCACTGATGTGATCCAGGGCAGGCGGGTGCACGGAATTCTCCTGTGCTTCCAGGTTCACGCCCATCCCTGCGCGCCAGCGTGCTGCGTCCGGCGCCTCCTGGCGATTATTCCGGGACAAGTCGGCATCGAGGCTGGCGACAACCGACTCGGCATCTGTCGCCAGTTGCTCAAGGCTAGTCTGCACTGCTGCCAGCGTGGCTGGCCGGGAAGCGCATGCCGATTCGAGATCTGCCTGCAACCGGGCGAGCGCATGCGAATCAACGCCGTGCGCTGCATCCATCAGAATCCCCAGCGTGTCGTGGAGACCGTCAAACCAGCGCGCCCCCACGATCTTGTCGTCAGGAAGCGCGAGCAGTCCCGGTCGCAAGGTCATGAGATGGCCGGCGAGATTGCCGCTGTCCACTGTCGAAATGTAGATGGGGTGCAGGGGGTGCAACGACAGCGTGTCGTACCAGTTGTAGAAATGCCCGCGGTGTCGTTTCATGCCCTGCATGGTATGCAGCGTGTTTGCGCTACGCTCGATGAGCGTTCCGGCCGGGATGTAGCCGAAGTCGTACGCGGTCAGATTCGCCAGCAGTGCCAGCCCCATGTTGGTCGGCGACGTGCGATGCGCCAGCGCGGCACCGCGATATTCCTGAAAGTTATCCGGCGGCAGCCAATGGTCTTCCGGCCCGACAAAGGTCTCGAAAAACGCCCAGGTCTTGCGCGCTATTTTCTTGAGAAAGCGCGTCTGCTCGGCCGTCAGTCTGGCTTCGCGGCGTGCGAGGGGCGTGCTGACCCACCAGGCGATCGCTGGCGAAGCAAACCACAGCAGCAGGATGGGCCCTGCAACAATCAGCACGGCTGGTGACGTCAGCGTCAGATAGGCCGCGGTCGCAATGGCAATCAGTGGCGCAATCCACATCGCTCGATACTGGCTCGCCATATCTGTGCGACTGGCGTATACCGGATCGCCGGAGGGTGTCCATTCAAGGCGCTGCCGGTGCGTTACCAGCATGCGCCAGAGCGTGCGCAGGATCGCATCAAGACTAACAAATGCCTCATACGGCAGCCAGGCGAGGGTAAACAGCGCCTGCACCAGATGCTCCCCAGTGGAGCGCCTTGCGCTCCTCAGATGCTGCTCCAGCAAAACGTCCGTCGGCTTGCGAAACAACTCCACCATGGCAGCGCTCAGGGAAGGAACAAGAAGGATGCCGATCACCGCCACGGTCCACAACCAGGCGGGTGCAACAAGTGTCCAGCCGAGCAGCAGCAACAGGGTCAATGCGCCAGGCACGAGACTGCGCCGCAGGTTGTCGAACAATTTCCATTGCGATAACCACGACAGCGGATTTTTCTGGCGGCGTGCGCCCGACCCCGGCACGCTCGGCAACAGCCACTCAAGCAGCTGCCAGTCACCGCGAATCCAGCGGTGACGACGCGCCATATCCGCGCTGTAGCGCGCCGGGTAATCTTCATACAACTGCACATCGCTCAGCAGCCCGGAACGCGCGTAGCATCCTTCCAGCAGGTCGTGGCTGAGTATCCTGTTTTCCGGGAAACGACCACTCAGCGAGCGCTCGAAGGCATCCACATCGTAGATTCCCTTGCCGATGAAAGATCCCTCGCGGAACACATCCTGGTAAACGTCGGAGACGGCGCGCGTATAAGGGTCGATACCTGCCTCAGCGCCGTGCAATCGGGCATAGTGCGAGCGGTTCGCACCCGGCAGGCTCACGCTCACACGCGGCTGCATGATGCCGTATCCCGTTGTGACGCGCTGTTTGCGTTCATCGTAGCGCGGACGATTCAGCGGGTGCGCCATGGCACCCACCAGCTGGCGCGCGGCATCGCGCGGCAACTCCGTGTCGGTGTCCAGGGTGATGACGTAACGCACATCAGACAGGGCTGCAAGCCGACCGACGACAAGCGCGAAACAATCCGCAGCCCCCCCGCGCAGCAGCGAATTCAGGTCCGCCAGTTTGCCGCGCTTGCGCTCATAACCCATCCACAGCCGCTCTTGTGGATTCCAGCGGCGCGGGCGGTGGAACAGGAAGAATGTGTCGGCACCCGATTCATCCGCTGCGCTGCCGTACTTCTGATTCAGCTCGTCAATTCTTGCCTGCGCCAACTGCAGCAGCGGTGTATCTTCCGGCAGCGTTTCCTGCGGCGCATCGCGAAAATCGGTGAGCAGACCGAAGCGCAGGTTATCGTCCCGATTGGCCAGGAAGCGGACCTCAAGCGCCTCGATTAAAGCTTCGATATGGTGCTCGCCGGTGAGCATGGTGGGGACGATGACCAGCGTGCGGAATGCAGCGGGAATACCCGTGGAAAAATCCATTCTGGGCAATGGATTGGGCGACGCCAGCAAGGTCGCCAGCCAGTTCACCAGCGCCACCGCCATCTGGCTGGCGGATATCAGCGCCGCGATATTAACCAGCACCAGCAGCCAGGTGGGCAGGCCGCTGGCGTAGGCGACCAGCGCCAGACTCCCGGTGAACAGCAGCGAGATCAGTGCGATTGCCCCGAGATACAGCGGCAACGGGAAACGTCGTCCGATTTTGTGCAGGGAGTTGAATGTGGAAGGGCGCAGAGCCACCTTCTCATCGAGTTCTGCACAACCCTGGTCGATCAGGTAAAACCCCACATGCGCGGCACGCTCATCGCCGCCTTTGCCTGCTGCCGCTGCGGCCAGCTGGATCGCCTGCCTGGCCACCTCGCCCTCGGACAAGGTGCAGTGCCGGGCGATTTTCTCGACCTGATGGCGATAACGATCGCGCGTTGCAAAATCCATCCCGGCGTACGCCGCGCCCGGATCGGTGCAAAGCGTCTGTTCAACCAGGCTCATCGATTCGACAAACGTGCGCCAGTCCGCTGCGCCGAGGAAGCGCAGACTGCCGATGCTGTTGCTGATCGATACCTGGTCAGCGGCTTGTTGCTGGTTTCCCGACTGGATGAGCTGTTCTATGGTCTGATTCGATTCAGCCAGCCGCTGCTCGATCCAGGTCAGCGGCAACGCCAGCGCGGCACCCTGGCCCTGCAGACGGCGTGCAAATTCCGAAACGAACGGCGTGGTCATGGGCGGATCGGATCGCGCCATGTCGGCGGTCAGCAGAATGAGGCTTTTTGGGTCGGTTTCCGCAATCACGATCATCTGGTCTACCCAGGCATCGGCCAGATTGCGCTCGACCCTGCCGGCGGCGATGCGCACGGCGACGCGCCGCAGATTCTCGATCAACGCCAGCCTCAGCATGATCGGAATTGCCCATAGCTCACCCAGGTCAAGTGGCGCGACCGTCTGGTAGGCGGCTACAAAACGGCTGAAGCCGGCCTTATCCACCCGGCCATCGCCGTGCGCAATCGCCTCCAGCGCGATGGCGTATACGCGCGGGAACCCGCTTGCCATACCTTGAGCCAGGCGCGGCAGTTCCCGACTGTAAGCCTTGGGCAAATGTCGCTTGGCCGTGCGGATCTGTTCTTCGATCAAATAGAAGTTATCCAGCAGCCATTCCCCGGCCGGCGTAATGCGGTGTTTCGCAGCGACCGCCGCGGTCAGCAGATTGCACACGCTGACCAGAACTTCTTCATTTGCAGCGAGTCGTGCCAGCAATGGGTTCGGGGCACGTGCCGAAGTCAGCTTGTGCGTGGCAGCCAGTCTCTTGCCATGCTGCTCCAGCTGATCGGCGCTGAACAACTCCGAGCGCAGCGGGGGTTCTTCGTTGAGATAGGTTCGTGGCGTGTCACGTGCGCCCAGAAGCGTCTTTAGTTGAAACAGGAAACCGGAGAGAACGCTACTGCTTATTTTCAATTTTGGCATACCCTTCATTTTTTGCAGCAGCATCCAAAACAGGATTTACGCTTATCCACGAAGGATAGTCGCAAAATCAGGCGCAGTCAGTGCACTATCGCACATACGCTGCCCGGAGGCTTATGCCTTCAGACTTGGAGGGGCGCCTCGTTACGCTCAAGCCATTGGGCTGGTGCGTCTGATTGCATCAGTGCAAGATTTTATTACGCGCGCTCCAGCAGGCGTTCCCTCTGGTCCTTAAGGCTGCCGTACCACAGTGCATACTGGCGCGTGAACAGGGCTCCGAGGAAGAAAATTTGCGCCGAATAATAGACCCACAGCTGCAATGCAATCATCGACCCGGCGGCGCCAAAGCTGGATGCCACGCCGCTGTTGCCCAGATACAGGCCGATCGCATATTTGCCCAGACTGAATAATATTGCCGTGAACACGGCACCGATCCAGACATCGCGCCATGACAGCGGCGCATCCGGCAGCATCTTGTAGATGACTGCGAACAGACTGGCGATGACGCTAAACGAAATGATCGAGGTGACGCTGGCGAGAACAGCGACTGAACTGCCCCACATTGCGCCGACATAACGTTCGAGCACGGCAAGTGCGGCGCTGACCACAAGGGAAATGAGCAGCAGGAAAGCGAGAACCAGTACCAGGCCGAATGACAGAAAACGGGTTCTCAGCAGGCCAAGAAAAGCTGAATGCCGAGGCTGCGCTACGCCCCACATTTCATCAAGGCTGGCTTTTAACTCGGCAAATACGCTGGTCGCGCCGACCAGCAACAGGACGCTGGCGGCGATGGTTGCAACCAGCCCGGAGAAGGGATTGCGCGCGGCTGCCAGCAATGCCTGGATCGCCTGCGCACCGTTGGGGCCGACCAGGTCCCGGATCTGGCCAATAATCTCGCCCTGAGCCGCTTGCTCGCCGAAGAAATAACCGGCGACCGCGATGGCCAGTATCAGGATGGGGGTCATGGAAAACAACGTGTAAAAGGCCAGCGCCGCGCCTTTGCTGGCGGCGCGATGGTCAATCCAGGCTTTCAGTGATTCGATCAGTATTCTCTTCATCTGAGGTTGGTCGTCAATCGGGAATGATAGGGCCTGATGATAAACATGCCCTGCCAATATTGCGGGATGCCGCTGTCCACTTCGCACTACAGCGCTCGTTCAATTTAAGCCAACCCGCCAGGACGGTCTGTGCGATATCGTACAAAGGCTTTCACCCTCTCAGCCCGGCACGCTGCCTGAATCCAGCTACGCTATCGAAACAGCAAAAATTTTGCGCTACGTTCGCTAACGCACAGAACTCGCCCGTGTTTGAGCCTATTCTGTCATCAGGCAATGCAAATTCAGGCGTATCGATTTCAGTGAACGGCGCATCCCCGCTGATTATTTTAGCTGTTGTTCGATGCACGGCTGTTCTGATCCAGGAGTCGGCCGCCTGGTTGGCTTGCCGCAATTGTTATCAACACTGATTTCAATTCTTAATGGGCACAGGGAACATCAGGTTGTTCCACACACGAAGGGAAGAAAATCATGAAATATTCACTGTTAGCTACCGCACTCGTTGCAGCCTTCGCACTGAGCGCTTGCGAAAAACAGCCCGTAGTCGTTAACACTCCGCCCGCTGAAACCCCCGGGCCAACCGTTGTCGTTCCTGGTCCTGCCGGTCCTCAGGGCGCCACCGGTGAGTCAGGTGCCACCGGCTCTCAAGGTGCCACCGGTGATTCAGGCGCTACCGGTGCAACCGGCGATACCGGCGCGACAGGCGGCAACACCACGGTGATTGTTCCGCCTCCCGCCCCAGCCGGGAGTAATTAATCCTCACGGAGTGAGGCATGGCTTCCGGGAGGGGGCCATGCTGTTGGACGCGTGCCCACCCAAGCGGATCAAGCGTTGATCCTGATGCTGGGTGGTTGCCTGTGCGGGAAACGTGGCAGTTGATACTGACGTGTTGCCGGTTACCGCACGCCACCATTCGACATCAGGATTGCGCGATCAACGCACCTAGTGCCGTGGGCCAGGTTTCCCCAACGTCACCGGAGCGTTTCGATGCCAACCATGCAAGCCATCACATCAGAAAACCGCCTGCTCGCCAAGTTGCCGCGCAAGGATCTCGAACATTTTCTGGCCCGCTGTGAACAGGTTGACCTGGCTTTTGCGGAGGAACTGGGTGCGCCGGGGATGCCTATCGAGCATGTTTATTTCCCGACCGGCAGCTTCATTTCCCTGGTGATGGTGATCGATGATCATTCGCGCCTGGAGGTTGGCTTGATCGGTTGCGAAGGCATGCTGGGAACCCCCCTCATGTTCGGCATCCAGGTGGCGTCGTTCTATGCTGTAGTGCAAGGCGCCGGCTCCGCGCTGCGCATGAATACCGTGACCTTCGCCCGTGAACTCGAACATAGCACTGCGTTGCATATACGGCTGCAGGGCTATGCCTATGTGTTGAAGAACCAGTTTGCGCGCATGGCCGCCTGTACCCGCTTCCATGTGGTGAAACAGCGGCTTGCACGGTTGCTGCTGATGACGCAGGATCGCGCACGCGCCGATCATTTCCATTTGACCCATGAAGCCATGGCCTACATGCTGGGTGTGCGCCGTGTGGGTATTACCAAGGCGGCAACTGCGCTGCACAGGCAAGGTCTGATCAGCTATAGCCGCGGCGATATTACGATTCTTGACCGTAACGGTCTGGAGGCGGCTTCATGCGAGTGTTACAGCGCAGAGCGGTCCATGTACGAGCATGTCTTGGGCTAAGTAAGCGCTATCTTGTGGATTCCTGCTTGCGATCTATACTGGATCTGGCATTTAGCCAATTGGAGACGGCATTCACGCGAGTGGCTTCCCCATAAATATGCATCGATAGAAAGGAAAAATATCATGAAACTGCAAAAATCCTTCGTACTGGCTGCAGCATTGCTCATGGTTTTGCCATTGGCCCATGCCCAGGATACTTCATCAAATTACGTGAACGGCGGCATTGGCGAGGAGCAGCTGACGATGATGCACAGCGTCGCCAGGGAATATCCGCTGCACATCACTTTTTCTGAAGGTACGGAGGGCGCATTCATCGCTGAAGTCCAGGTGACGATCACAGATAAACACGGCAAGGCGGCGTTTGAACTGCCCGATGCGGGCCCGCTGCTGTATGTGCGCCTGCCCAAGGGTAAATATGTTGTAAAAGCGGTGTACAAAGGCGTCCCCCAGTCAAGCGAGGTGACGCTGGATGGC
>DATKUZ010000048.1:0-39518 GCA_035530335.1 Sulfuriferula sp.
GCGGGCTGTAATCGGACACGTTATTGCCGGCGATGTTCTGACTGGTCGCGCCGCACACCGACTTGCCGTTGCTCATCGCGGTAGGACGGAAACCGCCCTGGAACCAACCCCAGGTAACGCCTTTGGAATTCAACAGGTCGCCCACGTTGGTGCCGCTCATCGCCAACACCGGCTTGGTGTGATTGGCGCAATCGTCATAAGCAGGATCGGCATCGCTGATCACCGTGCCGTTGGCGGTAACACCGGCAAGGTCGGTGGGTGTGACGCCATGCGTCTGCCCTGCAACCAGATTCAACGCACCCGGCGTGGAAGGCCCGTAAGTCGTGCTGAAGGAATTGTCGCTCATCGCAAAATGCTGCGCGTAGTTCCACATTGCCGTAACCGTGTTGCCATCGTAATAACCCATCACTTGCGTGGGATTACAGCTACCGTAATGCGCACCGGTACTCTCCACGAACTTGTCCATCAGACCGGCGTTCGCTGCCTGCTGTTCCTGGGTATAGCGGTGATCCATATCGCAGGTCATCGCCTGGGTACGGTCAAGCCTGAACGGCTTGGTGGCATTCGGGTTGTTGTTGATAAATTCAGGTGTCAAACCGTTTACCGACGGTGTGCCATGACGCGCCATAAAAACAGGCGATCCAGCCACGTTTGCTGCATGCGGATAGGTTGCGAAATAGTGATCAAAAGAAACGTTTTCCTGGTAAATCACCACCACATGCTTGATGGGGGTAGCGGTATTGCTATCGTCCGCGGCAGCTGCAAATGGCACTACGGCTGTTTGAAACGCTGCGCACAACGCAAGCGCAAGTACTGTCTGGCGGGGCATGACACGAGGCTTTCGGCTGGAGGCCATGGTATTTCTCCCTTTTCATTGAGTTTCAGAAATGGCTCGGTTTATTTGAGCCAGCGGTGGGTGCTGCATTTCCAGTTTGCGCGCCTCATACTGCAGGTTTATTAATGATAACTTGCGTAAACCTTACTATTAACTTACGCACGAATTACCAGTCAAGCGCGAACAATCCAACTTCCGAAACTGACAAACATATTGCAACTTCATGAAATAACTTACAACAACCTTACTATTTTCTTACGCGTTAATTACCCATCAAGCTCGAATAATCAGGCTTCGCAACAAGTAAATTATCGACCATCAAAACCTATGCACGGATGGGGGGAGCAGCAAAAATACATAGCCATTTGTTTATTCTGAGCGATCCGCCTTGCCGCCCTAATTAAACCCCTTAAATATATCGTACTCTATTGATACAATTGCTTTATTTAACAAAATACCGAGATCGCCACACTTCAGTCCAGACAAGACAGCCAGCGCCAAGGTAAACATTTTTGAGCGTCGCGCTGCAATGGATTTGCGATTGTTTCATAAGATTTTGCTTATTTTCGATTTATTCACTTGATTAAACTTTTGTTTACTTTTTGTTACATTTTTATGTACAATTTTTAAAAATTCGAGTTTGGCCACGGAAAAATATCCGCAGCGCCAAACAAAAAATAAGAACAAAAAATAAGAACAGACTAATTAATAATTCAATTAATAATTAATGGCTGGAGGAGAAGAAGTTGGGTAACCAAAAGGAGGCGGTTCGCGTGGCAACATACGCGACCACTCGTGAAGCAATCAGCAGAGCATTTTCCGTTCCTGTCCCCTTCCTGAAAAACCTCTCCATTCTCGTTAGTTGTCGATATTCGACGTTCAACAATTTGGGCGCAAATCCGGCTTAAACCCGGATTCGCGCCCATTTTTTATGGGGTATTCACCCCGCTTTGTTGTTCCCTAACTGCGGCTAGAGGAGGTTTATATATGGAAAGACGAAGTTTTCTTAAGAAGATCGGCGGTGCAAGTCTGGCGAGCACCCTCATGGGCTCGGGACTGTTGACATGGGTGCCGCGTTCCGAGGCGGCGACCATCAGCAAAACGTATTACATCACGGACGGCACGATCACCATGCCGGATGGCGTAGCTGTCTATTTTCAGAGTTTTAGCGATGCGACAGGAACATTGACCATTCCCGGTAGTTCCATCGTATGTCAGGAAGGCGATACGCTGAGCATCACCGTGGTGAATACGCTGACTAAAACGCACAACTTCGTCATAGCCGGACTCAAGGCAGGCGATCCGCCGCTGGCGAGTACCGGCAACATCGCAAGCGGCAACACCGGCACAATTTCTTACACTATCCCGAGTGGCGCAGCGGGCTCGTATCTGTTCTACGATAACGTAACCAGCTATAACCGCTTTCTTGGGTTGCACGGCGGCCTCGCCATCATGCCGGCGGGCATCTCGAACCAACTGTATTCCGGCAGCCCCACGTTTGTGAAACAACTGTTCTGGGTTTTCAATGACATCGACCCCAATTTGAACAGCGCCGTACAAACCAATACGACCATTCCCACAAGTTTTACGCCACGCTATTTCACCATCAATGGCCAGACGTCGCTGCCGCCCGGCGCAACAGGGAATGGCGATCCCACCAAAGACGCGATGGCCAACCCGAAAACAATGCTGTACGGCAGTATCGGCGATCGCACCCTGATCCGGATGCTGAACGCCGGCATGGCTTCTCATGCCCCGCACACCCACGCCAATCACATGGAATGGCTCACCAACAATGGCGTGGTGCGATCGTCGGTATGGAAAAAAGACATCATCTATCTGCGCAATAATTTGGGAAAGAATGACGCAATTTATCCGTTTGAGGCGCCGCCGGATGCTTATCCTCCCGCAACCAGCGGGCATTTCCCGATGCATTGTCACGATGAGATGTCGCAGACTGCAGGCGGGGGCCTTTACCTGTTCGGCGCCATGACCGAAATCGTTTTCGTATAAGGAGAATAACCATGAGTATGGGACAAGCATGCTACGTTTACCCGGGCGCACCGGCGACCCCGGGCTTGGTGACCGCGGACATTTCTTTCTCTCGCGGAATTTACATGAATGGATCGATGCGTTTCGATAATGGCAATTCGGTCACGATCTGGGGTTTCACCGATCTCGCGGCGGGCCAGGGTCAGTCGGACGGGATGGGTGGCGGATCATTCCCTTCGCCGGCGATACGTGTAACCGAAGGGCAGATTGTTCACACCAGCCTGTTCGTGCCGCAGATGTTCATGCATACGATTCATCATCATGGCATCGAGCCGAGTTGGGAGAACGATGGCGTGGGACATATTTCTTGGGATGTGACAAACGGTACATATACGTATCAATGGAAAGCCACGCATCCCGGGACGTATTTCTACCATTGCCACGTCAATACACCGTTGCATGCGGAGATGGGAATGTACGGCGCGTTGATTATTGATCCTGCGCCTGATCCAAATGACCCTCCGGGCACCAAGCGGGCGTTTGCAGGTGGACCGACGTACGATGTGGAAGCGATTTGGGCATGCGATGAAATTGATCCGAATCTGCATACCTTGCCTTGGTATGCGGGGACCTGCGGCGGCGATGTCGGCCTGAATAATTTTCATCCGCAATATTTCATCATCACCGGTGTGGACGGCGCTAGTTCCGCCCTCACCAATCCGGCCGTGGCAGTAAATATGACGCTCGGCCAGACCTTGTTGGTGCGCTATATCGTTGCGGGCTTCTTCCCACAGAAAATCACCTTCGGTGGCCTGACCGCCTCCGTGGTGGCATCCGATGGCCGACCATTGCCCGCTGCATGGAATACCACTTTCATTGAAGCAGCCTCGGCGGAACGTTACGACTGCATCCTCAAGCCGACCGCGACTGGAACTTATACGGTAAGCATCCAGTTCTTCCACTGGGTTACCGGTGCTTTGCTCGGCACTGCACAGACGCGGATCAATGTAAGTTAACGATCGGCTGTCATCCGTTAAAGGGGGGGAGTAATGCTCTCCCCTTTTTTATATGGCCTGGATGGTTATTCGTAATGCCGATATGGAAATCAGTCATGAGTAAAACCGCTGTTGTTATAGCCGTGATAATCGCTGCCAGTGTTGCAGGTTATTGGATTGGGCAGAAACAAGCGGCCAAACCGCAGGCGCTGGAGACCATATCGTCCGTGCCGCAGACCGGCATGCCGGCGCATAAAGTGTATGTTTGCCCTATGCACCCACAAATCGTGCAAGATCATCCCGGAACCTGTCCCATCTGCGGTATGACCCTGGTTGAATCGGAAACGGCTGATCACGCTGAGGCTGCGCTGATACACGTAGATACCGCGACGCAGCAAAAGCTCGGCATTACATTGGCTGCCGCGCGCGTGAAAACGCTCGCGCGCGAGATTCATACTTATGCCACCGTGATAGCGGACGAAAGTGCGCTTCACCCTATCGCGCCCACCGTGGATGGCGTGCTCGTCAAACTCAACGTGGCGCAAACCGGACAGCAGATCGGGCGCGGCCAGGTACTCTATGAAATTGAATCGCCTGAACTGATACGACTCCAACACGAATACGTCGATTTTCTGATTCGCCGTGCGCAAACCCTGAATGCGGCGCAACAGCAACGCGAACAAAATCGGCGCATGCAACAAAACACCCACAATCTTGATGCCGCGGGACGCGAGCAGATGGCGCGCAATATCCGTCAGAGCAAGGAGCAAATAAGAGCGATGTTGCAACCGATGGAGCGGGATGGCGTACTTTTAACCACGCAACTTAAATACGCAGGCGTGACGGATGCCATGCTTCGCATCGTCGCCAGGACAGGAAACGCGTTCACCGTTGTTCCGGTCAAGACGCAACAGTCATGCCTGGTGAAAGAAATCGGCGCACGCCCCGGCATGATGGTCACGGCGATGACGCCCATCGTGACTTGTGTCAATGATGCGCGCTTGTGGCTGGAAGTAGCGTTGTATCCCGATCAAACGCCCTTTGTCCGGACCGGCGATGCGGTCAGTGTTCGCCTGGAAGACGGCACTCAAATCAAAACAACCCTCGCCAATATCAGCACCATCGTCGATCCGGCCACGCGCACGGTGCGCGCGCGCTTTCCGGTCGCCGGTCACGGTTTGCGCATTGGCGAGTATGCCAGCGTGATGATACAGACCGCACCACGCCGGGCGCTTGCCGTGCCGCGCAGCGCCGTGATGCATACCGGACATGGCGATTTCGTTATGCGCGCGATGCAGGCAGGCCACTTCATGCCAGCCAAAGTGACAACCGGGATCGAGACAGAAGATCAGGTCGAAATCCGGACAGGCCTGCAAGCGGGTGATACGGTTGTGGTGAACGGCCAGTTTTTGCTTGATGCTGCAGCATCGATCGCCGACGCCGCACAGCGTTTCAGCGGCGGCGATCAGCCCGCGCATGCGCACTGAGCATCTTATAAGGCATTCATAATGATCGCGCGCGTTATCGACTGGTCTCTACGCCACCGCTGGCTGGTGCTGCTCGCCAGTATCATCATCGCCATCGGCGGAATATTCAGCGCGCGCCACGTGGCGCTGGACGCGATTCCTGATCTTTCCGACGTCCAGGTAATCGTCACAACGCCCTATCCGGGCCAGTCGCCACAAGATGTGGAAGATCAGGTCACATATCCACTGACCAGCGCGCTGCTGTCGGTACCGGGTGCGCGCGCGGTGCGCGGGGTTTCCATGTTCGGGAAATCTTTCATCTACATCATTTTCCACGACGGTACCGATCCTTATTGGGCACGCTCGCGGGTGCTGGAATATCTGTCGCAAGCGGCTTCGCGCTTGCCCGCCGGCGTCACACCCACCCTCGGTCCGGATGCATCGAGCGTGGGCTGGGTGTTCCAGTACGCGCTGGTGGACCGGACCGGAAAGCGCAATACCTTCGAGCTACGCGCGCTACAGGATTTTTTTCTCAAATACGAATTGCAAAGCGTACCGGGCGTGGCCGAAGTAGCGACTGTGGGCGGCGCCGCCAAGCAATTCCAGATTGAACTCGATCCCAATCGAATTGCCGCTTATGGCCTGAGCTTCGAGCGTGTGGCACAAGCCTTGCGCAATGCCAATCAATCCGGTGGCGGTTCGGTGGTGGAAATGGCACATGCCGAATACATGGTGCGAGCACAAGGCTATGTGAAAACCCTCGCCGATTTGCGGCAAGTGGTGGTGGGACAGGATGCGCAAGGTTATCCCCTGCGTTTGGACCAGGTGGCCCATATCCACTTGGGACCCGAAGCACGGCGCGGCGTCACTGATCTTGATGGCAAAGGCGAAGTGGTGGGCGGCATTGTGGTGATGCGCTATGGGCAAAATGCACTTGATACCGTGGCAGCGGTGAAAGCGCGCTTGAACTCGCTGCGCGCGGGCCTGCCGCCGGGCGTCGAAGTGGTCGTCACTTACGATCGTTCCAAGCTCATTCGGCGCGCCATTCACAACCTGCGCGAAAAATTGATTGTGGAATGCCTCGCGGTAGCCTTGGTGTGCCTGGCATTTCTATTTCATTGGCGTTCCGCGCTGGTGGCGGTAGTGACGCTGCCCCTGGGCATCCTCGCCGCATTCTGGGTGATGCAAATGCAAGGCATTAACGCCAACATCATGTCGCTCGGTGGTATCGCGATCGCGGTCGGGGCGATGGTGGATGCAGCGATGGTGATGATCGAAAACATGCACAAGCATCTGGAACGCGCCGCCCCCCATCCTGATTATTGGGAAGTCGCGCGCACCGCCTCGGTGGAAGTCGGCCCGGCACTGTTCTTTTCGCTGCTGGTGATTATGGTTTCATTCTTGCCGGTGTTTGCCCTGAGCGGCCAGGAAGGCAAACTGTTTGCACCACTGGCCTATACCAAGACCTACGCCATGGCGGCCGCGGCCGGCCTGGCGATCACCTTGACGCCGATATTGATGGGCTATTTCATTCGTGGCCGCATTCGGCGCGAAACGGAAAATCCGCTTAACCGCTGGCTGCTGGCCGCGTACCGGCCGCTGCTGTTATGGGCATTGGCGCATCGCCGCGAAACGCTGCTGATCGCACTCCTGTGCCTATTGAGCAGTGCGTGGCCTTTGGTGCATCTGGGCAGCGAATTCATGCCGCCCCTGAATGAAGGCGATATTCTCTACATGCCCACTACCGTGCCGGGAATATCTATCGACGAAGCAGCGAACCTGTTGCAAATTACCGATCGCCTGATTCGCACGGTGCCGGAAGTCGAGCGCGTATTCGGCAAGGCCGGGCGCGCCGACACCGCCACCGATCCGGCGCCGCTGTCGATGCTGGAAACGACGATTCTGCTCAAGCCGCGTGCGCAGTGGGCACCCGGCGTAAGCATCAAGGATGTGATCCGCAAGCTCGATTCCGCCGTGCATCTGCCCGGCCTCACCAATGCCTGGGGTTATCCCATCCGTACCCGTATCGACATGCTCTCCACCGGCATCCGTACCGTGCTGGGCGTTAAAGTCACCGGACCCGATCTCACCGGCATCAGCGAGGCCGCGCAGAACATCGAAGCGGCACTCAAGGATGTGCCCGGCACGCGCTCGGTGTTTGCCGAGCGCGTGGCCAGCGGGCGCTATATCGATATCGACATCGATCGTTTTCAGGCCGCGCGCTACGGGATAAATCCGGGAGATGTCAAGAGTTGGGTCGAGAGCGCAATCGGCGGCGAAACGGTGACGACGGTGATCGATGGGCGCAGCCGTTACTCGATCAACTTGCGCTATCCACGCGCGTTTCGCGCTTCGCTGCAAGCCATCGCGCAAGCGCGCGTGGTGGCGCCCAATGGCGCGCATATTCCGCTGGGTACGCTCGCCAGACTTTCCGTGCATGACGGCCCGGCGGAAATCAAGAGCGAGAACGGGCGGCTGATCGGGTATGTGTTCGTCGATCTCGCTACGCGCGATATCGGCGGTTATGTGAAGCGTGCCAATGCGGCCATCGCACAGCGGGTCAAGCTTGCGCCTGGCTATGCGTTTGCCTGGTCCGGCCAATTTTCCGAGCTGGCACGTGCCAAACAAAAGCTGACGTGGGTCATTCCCGCCACCCTGGGTTTAGTGCTGGTGTTGCTCTATGGGTATTTCCGCCAACTTGCTAAGCCACTGTTGATTTTGAGCGTGCTGCCGTTCGCTTTGGTAGGCGGATTTTGGCTGGTGTATGCCTTGGGCTATCAGTTGTCGGTGGCGGTGGCGGTAGGTTTCATCGCGCTCGCCGGCGTGGCCACCGAATTCGGTGTGGTCATGCTGCTTTATATCGACCAGGCGCTTGCCGCACTCCCTGCACCAGTCACAGTGGTGACCATCCGCGATGCGGTGATCGAAGGTGCGCTTACTCGTATCCGGCCAAAAATGATGACCGTCGCGGTAATCGTCGCCGGGCTACTGCCAATTATGCTCAGCCAGGGCGATGGCGCCGACATGATGAAGCGCATCGCCGCGCCGCTGGTGGGCGGCATGCTGAGCACACCCCTGATCTCGCTCTTCCTGTTGCCTGTCCTTTATCTTTCCCTGCGCCATCGATTACCGCGTTAATCGGGCTCTCAGTTAAAGTTAAAAAAGCAATCTCGCCACAAAGTAGGGTACAAACGGCAGCATTTCGAGCGGCTCAAAAGTTTCTAGTGAAGCTGGGGCAATTCACCTCGCTGAGGAACCGCTTCAACTGCGGATCATAGTATCTTGCCCGGTAGTAGTACAGCCCGGTGCTGTCGTTCTCGCGCCCGGTATACTGCACCGGGTTGCCGTCGGCGCTGCCGCTGGTCTGGGTCTCGCCGTAAGGGCTGTAGCTGTACTGGGTCTGCACCGCCCCTGCCCCGTCGGTTTGCGCCAGCACGCTGCCCAGCGCGTCCGCGATCATGGTGCGGTCGCCCGATGCGCCGTAGCGCGCCAGCACTTCGTCGATCTGCAACCCGGTGAGGTAGGTGGCGCCAATGGCGCTGCCTTGCAGTTCGGCGATGGCCTGGTCGCCGTCGTACAGGTACTGCACGGTCTGGCCGTTGACGGTCTTTTCTATTCTGCGGCCTAGGGCGTCGATGGTCTTGACCGGGAAACCCAGGCCGTTGAAGCGGTAGGTGGTGACGTTGCCGTTGCCGTCGGTCATCCGCGTCTCGGTCACGGTATTGGCGGTGACGGTGTACTGGTAGCTGTTGGTCACCCCCTCCGGCAGGGTCTCCAGGAGGGTGCGGCCGGTTTGACGCGGACAGTCGGCGGGCCGCCACGGATCACGCTGGTGATGTCGGGGAAAGGGCTGGAGCGGGCTAGGCATCAGTGTCTGGTGTTTCCCTGATCAATCGAGTACGACCCCATTTACGTTTAGCTAAATCTGCTCCTTATCGTCCTTCAAAACAGGAACAGACTGCCCGTTAAGTGTCGCAGAGGAAACCCTCCAAACTCCAACCTCTTTGAGCAAAGTCACAGCTAACTCGCCATTTCCTTGCGTACCCTCAAGTGAGCATGAAAATGCGGCATGTCCACTCACACCCGAAATACGTATCGAGTATCCGAAGGGATGCAATCTCATTTTACGAACATCACCCAACTGCTGTCTGATGAACGGAGATGTCATCACGAACACGTTGGCCCGCTCATAAGCACCGCTCTTTAATGCAAGCACATAACCACCGATGCATGCGAGCAGCGCAATAACGACAATGACGACAACCCACTTTATCTTCAAATAGTGCATTAGTGTCTCGTATCGAAAATTGTGACTTCGCCACCAGCGGCTGCACCAGCTTGTATCCCCCAACTGGTTCCGAGGCTTCCACTAGGTCCAATACCTGCATAACCTTGATTCGATGTGCCAGAATTAAAATTGACTCCAGCATTGGCATTGATTCCCGCCTGCACCGGGCCTATATTTCCACCAACCTCACCGAACACACCAGCACCAACTCCACCGTGACAAGAGGAACCACCTTCCCCACCGGGACGTCCACCGTTCGGGTCCCAACTGGCTCCACCTCCAATTCCCACGCCACCTCTTAGCGACAAGAATCCACCACCAGTATTAGGATCACGGCCAAATACAATTCCACCTCCGAGGCCATCGTAAAATTCAACGGTTATTGACCACAGCCCTAGCGGATCAGTCCAACGTATCGGATTCCCGCCCACATACCCATACTGGTTAACCCCGCCCCCCAGCCCAATCGGATCCTCGCTGATGAACCGCTTCAACTGCGGATCATAGTATCTCGCCCGGTAGTAGTACAGCCCGGTGCTGTCGTTCTCGCGCCCGGTGTACTGCACCGGGTTGCCGTCGTTGGTGCCCGTCAGTTGGGTCTCGCCGTAGGGGCTGTAGCTGTATTGGGTCTGCGTGGACGATCACCTAATGGGGGATATCTCTAGTCGTTGCCGGGTTCTTCGACCTAATCTCGGACACAAAGTCATCGATTGCCTTGAATGCCTGCGTTCTCTGCTCCAATAGATCCTTTCGAGTCACACGCATCACCCTATTTCTCCTCGCCTTCAGAAAATCCAATTGGGCCTGTGGATTATCACTCAATGAAAGCGGAAGCATCGTTAAGGCGTCGGCGAGTTCATGTTTCGAGAGCTGTCCTTTATTCGCGAAAATCAATAAGCGTTCCATGTTGTGGTCAGAAAATTGACCCAAGGCTATTAGCGAGTCTTCTAAGTTTCCGCCATCAAGGTTCCTCAAGTGTTTCGCCAAATACTGGGCAGCCCATCGATTTCCTTGTTCCACCGAATGAATCAACTGATTGAGGTTAGCGTTCGATGATCCAATGACAGCCCAACAGTTCGCGTCGTCTGATCCCGACAATTCAATAAGAGTACGTTTGTCTGGGGTAGCTAGAAACGCACTAACTGCCTCTTGGCAACCAGGCGAAATAGCGCTTCCTGAAGCCTGCACCCCCAAACTTACAAGCATCGATAGCACAATCAAAAATCTAAATATCGGCTTTTTCATGACCACAGTTCACCGCATTCCAATTGACCTAGAAAACATCTTCCCCAGAAACTCAAGCTGGCCGCAGTTCGCCCTTTCGTTGACAGACAACTTATTGAATTGGGCCAACGATCACCGTGATGTTTCCCGTTCCATCAGAGTTGATAATATTGTTAATTTGATTCATCCCATTTACGGTTCCCCCAAGAAAATCAGTGGAATGCGATGTCCCTGCGCCGAAACATCCTTTGAAGTTTCGTGGATAACTCCCATTGTGAATCTGTATGTTTTGGTAACCCGGAACATTTTGAAGCTCAACCCGATTGGGAGTGTGGTCTGTCCTTACAGAAGCGTCATACGTTCCCGCTGGAATCGGGCCCTTGTTTCCGCCGTCACCCGCGTGGGAATTCTCCATTGTGTAGCCAGAGAAACTACTTGAGGATTGGTCACTCGTGACGTTGATTGTTCCCGCCACACTGTTTCCAGTGGGGGAATACGTTCGATTGCCAATCATGATTGTTACATCCAAACCCTGCGGGTCAATGTATCTAATCGGATTGCCTAATGCATAGGTGTACTGGTTAACCCCGCCCCCCAGCCCAATCGGATCCGCCTCCATATACCTACCTGTGCTCGGATCGTAGTCCCTGAAGTAATTGTAGGCGAGCCCCGTCTCCTGATCATAGTACTGTCCCGGGAATCTCAGGTTGAAGACGAAGTGATGGCCGGTGTTGCCCGGGTCGTCATAGGGCGCGCTGGCATTGAACGGGTCGGCCTGGTCATTTGTTCGGGTTAAAAGAGAATCAGGCACGACGCCATAGGCTGTCCCACAGGCTTAAACTGCACCTACAGACCAATCAGGCTGCCGTGCCTGCAACACCTACGCTACGCTTTTTTGAAGATATAAGACCACAATACGCTTCGCGCCGACTCTCATCACTCCGCCCCAACCGTTTGTACAAGTCATGCGGCTGACTCACCTCGTTATTCTTTCCTGCTGCATTCGCGCGATAGCTTAACCAGCGGTATTCGCGAGGATGCCGCACCATGTCCGCGCGCACCGGGTTTAGCTCAATGTATCGATAGCAGGCCAGTACATAGTCTACGGCCTGCGCCAGACAGGAACGGAAGCGGCCTTCCCACTTCCCATAAGGTGCCGCTGCGCCGGTAAGTGCGATTCACGTATTGCACAAAGCGTTGGCCTAAATGCTTCATCAGTAAGGCGGCGCTCTCCGCTTTCTCCGGCGTCAGCAACAGGTGAACGTGGTTGGTCACCAATTCATAGGCGTGGACAGCACAGCCAAATTTGTTGGATAGCTCCGCCAAATGCTCTAGATAAAGCCGGCAATCCTCGTGGCCGTGCGATTATTGCCGTGCTGGATGGTAATCCCCCCACCGCCGCGCGCCTGCTCGGGTTCGCATAAGGGATGGTTATGTCTGGCATCCCCGATGGCTGCATGCGCGCATGGCTTTACTCGGCGTGTGTTTAATTTATTACTGACCGTACTATCAGCATAGCTGCAGCCCATAAAACTATCTGAGCAACAAAGAAGGCAAGCAATTTCCAGGCTTTTCCCTTAACCTGATATTCAGGAAATGCTTGTTCGTAAACGAGGTGATAAATTTTAATAAATGGCAGAAGAATTAAAATGACCAATAAAATCTGACCATCGGTTACCCTCATCCCCAATAATGTAGCTCCTAGATACGTTGGAAGCCCAACAATTTCTTTAATCCATTTATTTGCACTGCTTATCGGACCTTCTTTGCCAGTCTCAAACTTCATTTTTCATCTTCATTTAAGCCATCGCTCGGAGAGTTGAGTTATGTATCCTCAGGGCCACGAAGACCATATCACATGGAAAAAACATTAAATCGGCCTGCTTTCAGCTCCTCGCTTCATTGGCATATCTTAGACGGCTTAGACGGCGGCATCATGTCAGCACAATGCCCCTGATTGTCACAACCACCTAAGCCATCGCTATGTATTACGAACGGGATAGCAATTGCCAGAGGGCTCTTAGTAACCAACCCTCCTAGACCGGTTAGTTGCTTAAAGACGGCATCCCCAATCTTGTCCGTTACCCAATCTTTCCACGTATCGGGGGCGTTGTAAGGCCCTGAAATAGGATTCGGGTTCGTGGGCGGGGTCTGCGAAGGTAATGGGCTTAGCCCAAGTGGGTCAGCATAGGAAACAGGATCCCCCCCCACATAAGTATAGGTATTGATCCCCCCCATCAACCCAATCGGATCACTCTGCACATACCGCCCGGTCGTGGCATCGTAGTCGCGGAAGTAGTTGTAGGCCAGCCCGGTCTCCTGATCATAGTACTGCCCCGGGAATCTGAGGTTGAAGACGAAGTGCTGACCCGTGTTGCCCGGGTCGTCATAGGGGGCACCGGCATTGAACGGGTCGGCCTGGTCATTGCGCCACACCGGGGTGTTGGCGGTGTCGGTGATCAGCCGCGGGGTGTTGAGCTGGTCGGTGTAGATATAGTAAATCTGCGTTACAGCGGCCGCCCCGACGCTGACGCTGGCCGGGCTGGAGGTGGTACTGACGTTGCTGATGTCGGTGGCCACCGCGGTGAAGGTGTAACTGCCGGCCGGGACGTTGCTCCAGGTGTAGGTGTAAAGAGCATTGGTCGCAGCCCCGAGCAGGCTGGCGCCGCTGTAGCAAAAGTCAAGACCTGGTACCGTCACGGCTGCGCGTGTTACTGATCGAGACGACCTTTATCCATGCTTTATTAAGCAATGGCTAATCAAAGTACGGCTCACCATCAGGCCACAGAATCTTTTTGGTAGACGGCAGATTGGATAGTTCTGAATTGACGAAACCGAGGGCACACTCTAAAGCGCTCAGCAGATCCGATCCGTAGATGGTCAGCGTCGTATCCATCAGGCCATAAATGAACACTGGACATGCTGCCTCGACATTGATTTCAGTCCACCGCGGGCGTCCAATCTCGATACGCAATTCCGTCTGCACGCCAGTAGCTGCATCAGCGAGACTCAATTTACGCTCAACGATTTTGTCGAAATCCATGCTAAACACCTCCCCTCATTTGCATCCGGCACGGCATTGACCATGCAAATCATTAGCTCTCGCGTAGCACTGCGCGCGCCCCTTTGCTGTCGGGGCCATCTTGCAAATCCGCACTTGATTCAAGTACGCGGCATAGCAGTTGTCTAGGCACTCCTGCTTACCGTCCTTGCACATCTGAGAAATCGCGTTGATCGCCCCCGTCGTGCTCTTGACGAATGAGTTATTCGCCGGTGTGCCCGGAATGAACACATCGAACGGCGTCGGGGCAGGCGAGAACCCTCCTGAGCCACTCGGCGAGCTAAGCGGATCAGGATCAAGTCCGTCCGGATCAGTGTACTTCAGCGGATTCTGATTTGCGTATCCATAGGTATTCAAGCCGCCATTCAACCCAATCGGATCACTCTGCACATATCTTCCGGTGTTGGCATCGTAGTCGCGGTAGTAATTGTAGGCCAGTCCCGTCTCCTGATCGTAATACTGTCCCGGGAATCTCAGGTTGAAAACGAAGTGATGGCCGGTGTTGCCCGGGTCGTCATAGGGGGCGCTGGCATTGAACGGGTCGGCCTGGTCATTGCGCCACACCACGCTGTTGGCGGTGTCGGTAATCAGCCGCGGGGTGTTGAGCTGGTCGGTGTAGATATAGTAGATCGGGGTTGCAGGAGCCGCGCCGATGGTGACGCTCACGGGGCTGGAGGTGGCGCTGACATTGCGGATGTCGGTGGCCACGGCAGTGAAGGTGTAACTGCCTACCGGGATATTGCTCCAGGTGTAGCTGTAGGGCACCGCGGTGGCTGCCGCCAGCAGGATGGGGCCGCTGTAGAAGTCGACCCGGGAAATGGTGCCGCCGCTCTCTGCTGCCGTGGCACTGAGCGTGACGCTGGCCGGGGCGATGTAGGTTGCGCCATCGGTCGGGGCGGTCAGCGTGACCGTGGGGGCGGTGCTGACTGGATTGACCGTGACGCTCGCACTGGTCGAGGTGGCGCTGACGCCCAGACTGTCATAGGCTGTGGCGCTGTAAGTGTAGCTGCCTGCCGCGATGTTGGTGACGGTCAGGGTATAGGGCGTGGTGGTTGAAGTGCCGAGCAAGGTGGTGCCGTTGTAGAACTCGACCTTGGCAATCGTGCCGCCGGTCTCCGAGGCGGTGGCGCTGAGCGTGATGCTGGCCGGGGCGATGTAGGTCGCGCCATCGGTCGGGGCAGTCAGCGTGACCGTGGGGACGGTGCTGACTGGATTGACCGTGACGCTTGCACTGGTCGAGGTGGCACTGACGCCCAGACTGTCATAAGCTGTGGCGCTGTAAGTGTAGCTGCCTGCCGCGACGTTGGTGAGGGTCAGGGTATATGGTGAACTGGTCGATGTTCCGAGCAAGGTGGTGCCGCTGTAGAACTCGACCTTGGCAATCGTGCCGCCGGTCTCCGAGGCGGTGGCGCTGAGCGTGATGCTGGCCGGGGCGATGTAGGTCGCGCCATCGGTCGGGGCAGTCAGCGTGACCGTGGGGACGGGAGTGGCAATGGTCGCCGCCTGCGCGATAGACGCGTTGGCCAGGCCGAGTGCAAGCCAGGCCAACAGATACAGCAGTCCGGACTGCCAGCGCGGTGATGTTTTCATGTCTCCCCTTTCCGTATCTCTTCTGCTCTGGCCGCACTCAGCCTTGTGTTCCGGTGTTCCGCTGAGGCGGTTCATTTTTGGGTATTGTCTCTTGTTCTTTGTCCGCGCTGCCCTACTGCAACACCGCCACCGGAATGTCGCCAAGGTAGATATAGTCTTTGTTGCCGTTGCCACTGACTTCATACAGCAGGTGGCCGGCTTCGTCATAGAGATAGCGGGTGCTGGTCCCGGCATTGGTCTTGGCGGTGCGCTGGCCTAAGGCATTCAGGCTGTAGGTCGTGGTACGACCTCGTACCACGGATCCGCGCGTGTTGCGGCCTCGCAATAAAGGCCCACGCGTGTTGCTGGCCTGCACCAGCCGCCCACGCGCGTCGTAACTGAGGTTACTCAGTGTGTCGTTAGTCATATTACCGGTGGCGTCGTACTGGAAGGTTTGCGCGGTCGGGCCGGCGCTCGATTGCAGCTGGTTGCTGGCCGGGTTGAGGGTGTAGGCGTAGGCGCTGCTGCCGATGGTGAGTTGGGTACGGTTGCCGTTGGCGTCGTACTGGTAGCCCTGGTTGGCATTGGCGGTGGCGTAGCTGGTCAGGCGGTTGAGGGCGTCGTAGCCGAGGGTCTGCGGGGTGACCGGGTCGCTGATGCCGGTGAGGCGGCTGGCGGGGTCGTAGCTCAAGGTCTTGACGGTGGTGCCGAGCGGGTAGCTGGCGAGGCGGTTGTCGGTGTCGAAGCTGCGGTTATAGGGCTGGCCGTTGCCGAAGGTCCAGGATTTGACGGCGCCGAACGGTTGGTACTGGATGTGGGTGAGCAGCGGGGTGGAATTGACGTTGATGCTGTTGATGCGGCCCTGGGTGTAGGTGTAGCTCACTACCTGGTTGTTCGGGTAGGTGATCTGGGTGAGGTTGCCGGTGCCGGGGTCGTAGCTGTATTGCAGGGTGTCGGTGCCCTGGGTCTTGCTGGTGACGTGGCCGTATGGATCGTATTGGTAGGTGGTGGTGCCGCTGCTGTCTTGCAGTTGGGTGAGGCGGCCGATGCCGTTGGGGCCCTGGTCGTAGCTATAGTGGGCCTGGGTGCCGTCCTGGTAGGTGATGGCGGTGAGGCGGTTCAAGGCGTCGTACTGGTAGGCGGTGGTCTGGTTGCGGGCGTCGGTCTTGGCGGTGAGGTTGCCGGCCGGGTCGTAGGTGATGGTGGTGGTGCCGGTGTCGGGGCTGTGTTCGGTGAGGTGTTCGCCGAAGGCGTTGACGGTGTAGGTGGTATGCAGCGCTCTGGGGTCGCTGACCTGGGTGAGCTGGTCGAGCGGGTTGTAGGTGTAGGCGGTCTTGCCCAGGCTGGCGTCGGTGCTCTGGGTCAGGCGGTTCAGGGCGTCGTACTGGTAGGTGGTGCTGTGGTTCAAGGGGTCGGTGGCGCCGGTCAGGTTGCCGTTGGCGTCGTAGCTGTAGGTGGCGGTCTGGTTGAGGGCGCCGAGGTCCTGGTAGAGCCGGTTCAAGGCGTCGAAGCGGCGGCTGTGGGTGGCGCTCAGCGTGCCGGTGGCGTCGTAGGTGTCTTGCCGGGTGCGGTTGCCCATGGCGTCGAGGGTGTAGTGGATGTGGTTGCCGAACCCGTCCTGGATGTCGGTGAGGCGGTGGGCGGGGTCGTAGGTGTAGGTGATCAGCTGGCCGTCGGGGGTGCTGATCTGGGTGAGCTGGCCGACGTTGTCGTAGGTGTAGGTGGTGGTCTGGCTGCCCACGCTTTTGCTGGTGAGCCAGCCGCGCGGGGTGTAGCTCAACGTGGTGGTGAGGCCGTTGGGGTCGGTGATACTCAGCGGCCGGCCGTTGGCGTCGTAGCTGGGAATGCTGGTGATCTGGCCGAGCGCGTTGGTGACGCTCTGGATCTGGCCGCGGCAGCCGGCGGCGGCGCCGCTGCAGGCGGCCGCGGGGTCGTAGTAGGCGATGCTGGTCTGGTCACTGACGTCGGTTCGGGGGCCGTCGATGACTTGGCTGAGGACGGCGCCGGGGACGCTGCTGGAGTAGGTGTAGGTGGTGGTCGTGGTGCGGGTGGTGCCAGCGGCGGTGTCTTGAACCGATTGTTGGGTGAGGTTGCCGTGGCTGTCGTAGACGTAGCCGGTGACGCGGCCGGGTTCGGTGATTTGGGTGGGCAGGCGGAAGTTGGTATCCCAGACGGTGCGGAGGGTGCGCGCCTGCGCGGTGCCGCTGGCTTCGGTGCGGCTGGTCTCGAGGTTGCGGGTGAGGTCGTAGGTGTAGGTGGTCACAATACCGTTGAAGTCGGTGCGCGACGCGACGTTGCCGTTGGCGTCGTAGGTCAGGTTGGTACCCGCAGCAGCGCAGCCGGAGCCGCCGGGTTGATTAACGCCGGTACTCTTCACGACCCCGAGGATGGTCTGGAAGTTGTAGGTACGGGTGGTGCCCAGGGGGTCGGTGACGAGTGTGCTATTGGTTCCATAACTTAGGGTATACAGCTCGGCACCACCCGCGTGGCCGGTGGATATCGCCCGGCCGCTGGTGTCGTAGCTGTAGGTGGCATAGCGCACGCCGTTCTCGTCAACGATGCCGGTCAGGGCGTTGGGCAGGTTGGTGCTGGCGGTATAGGCGGGTTCGTTGTAGAGGTAGGTGCGAATCTTGCCGTCCGGGTAGGTGACAGAGGACAGGTTGTTGCTGGCGTCGTAGGTGTAGGTGTAAATGCCGCCCTGAGGGTCGGTCATTTTAACGATGCGGCTATCGGTATCGTAGCCGAACTGCAAACGGCGACTGGAAGCATCAACGACGCGGATCAGCAAGCCTGCAGGAAGTATGATGGTGGTGGGGTTACCGCTCGCGTCCAGTGCATAACCACCATTATTTCCCGCAGTACCGTCGCTATAGGTCAACGCCTGGGTGAGACCGGAGCGGTCGGTGACGGATTGCAGCTGGCCGGTACTGCCATAAGCTTCCACCTGGTCGTCGCTGTTGGTGTACTGCCAGGCAGTGGGATTGCCGGAACTGTCGGTCTGCTCGACCAGGCGGCCGTTGACGTCGGCATCAGATACCCACACGCTAGTGGAAAGGGTAAAAGTGTATACCCTCCCATCAGGTCGCTGTGCATAAACCACACTTGACGAGCCAGAAGGAACATACACAAGTGAACGTAGATAGGTATCGTTCCAGTTTTTTCCAAGACGATTATAAGTCGTGGGAGATTGAGAACTGGTTTGATTTGGGGTCGAACGATATGCCCGGACAAACTCAACGCCATCGGCAGACCCGGGAAAATCTGTCTCGAAAGCCAGTTTCATTGCAGATCCGGGATTAATAGGGTTAGCTAAGCCACAAGGAAGCTGCTTTGGTAACGGAGTACTGCTGGTTTCACAAACCTGCTGGAATTGCCCATTGAGAGTTCCCCATGCGTAATCGGTGCCTTGGGGACAATAGTGTATAAAAATGGTAGGAGATACAGTGTACTCATTAGAACAACCTTGTGATGCTTGACAAACAAAGGTTGGGGGTTCGGTAATGTTATATACGCAATAAGGAATTCCACGATCTAGAAGCGTTCTTATTAAGTAATTCCATTTAAAGCCCGGATTTATCGTGTTTATGTATATTTGAAGCGCTGGGATAGCCGCAACACATGCCGCTTCAGAGGTTGTATATATTGTAAAGTTAGGGTCGTAGCTATTTATAAAACCTGGCAATTCCGCTGATACTTGGGCAAAAATTCTTGCAGAATAGGTGAATACTAATATGGCCAATACTGAACCAGCCATCAGCTTGGATAGTGTCACCTGCGTTTTCGTTGATTTCTGGGCGCGCACTATTTGTCGGAGCAGCTTATGAAGCGGAATGGCTAACACGTGTTTCATTGTTTTCTCCCAGTTCAACCATCAACAACCGCATCCCTCCCCCGCCTCATGGCGAGGTAAATGCCCTGAATTATTCTTTCTGAATCCAAGAACGGTACAGCAGCGTCAACCCGATGGGCCGAATCAGCTTGATATATGAACATGACAGATTGATGAAACAGGTTTGCCAGGGTTTGAATGGGTTCGCCGGACAGATACGCGTGATGGGTTTGATGCTGCGCGTCCAGCGTCCACGGTTTTTGAGCCATTAGTACTCTCCCCTTGTCATTGCAACATTATTTTTGTTCTTATGTATGCCACGTTGGCATTCAACGCCTGATTCTGAATCAGGGCCGTAAATCTTTTTTGTATGGCGGCTATCTTGCTGAGACATTTGAACCCTGTCAAGGACTGAATTCCAGCCTACACTGTCTTTGGCCACGTTCCTCATTCGTTTGAACGCAAGCACTCATAATGGAGGCATACTGCTTTCTTTGCTGTCGGTGGCAAGTTTAAAACTAGGCATGGAAAGGCAGGCAGTAAAGACGTATTATTTATGTCGAATAACAAACACATGCCAAAGCTGTAAGAATGATAACGGTAATATCCGCGTCACAAAAAATAGACAAGATAACCAGACTTATTAAGCACTGAGGACTGTTGTTAAAAGGAAAGCAATGCCACACGTAAAACAGAACCAGCCCGCGCAGCACGGCTTCACGCTGCTGGAATTGCTGGTAGTCATGGTCATCATCGGCTTGCTGGTGGGCTATGTCGCCCCCAAATATTTCGCGCAGATCGGCAAATCGGAAGTGAAAGCCACCAAGGATCAAATCGACGCGCTGGGCAAGGCGCTGGACCAATACCGCCTCGACACCGGCCACTACCCCACCACCGAGCAAGGCCTGGCTGCACTGGTGACCAAACCCGCCAACGAACTGAAATGGGACGGCCCGTATCTCGCCAAAGCCGTGCCGCCCGACCCATGGGGACGACTGTATATATACAAAAATCCCGGCGAGCACGGCGACTACGATTTACTGTCATTGGGCAAGGATGGACAGGCCGGCGGCACCGGCGAAAACGCCGACCTCACCAACTGGTAACTCAAGATGCGTTTCAGCGTAAAGGCCATGCGCGCCGGTGAAGGCCTGACGGCCTTGTCCTTCGATGCAGCGAACCCGGTCGACGCCACCCGCCAGGCCGAACTGCAAGGCTATACCGTGCTCGCAGTGGCTGCGCACACCAGCCTGGCGCAGTTCTCGCGCAGTAATGCACGCTTCCCGCTGGTACTGTTCAGCCAGGAACTGCTCGCCCTGCTCGACGCCGGCCTGCCCCTGGTCGAAGCGGTCGAGACCCTCGCAGAAAAAGAACACCGCCCGGAAGTGAAGCGCGCGATTGGCCAGGTGATTGCGCTGCTGTACGAGGGCAAGACCCTGTCGCAGGCGCTGGAGCAATTTCCGCTGTCCTTTCCCGCGCTCTACATTGCCTCGGTGCGCGCCGCCGAGCGCACCGGCAACCTGTCGGAAGCGCTGACGCGCTACATCGCCTATCAGACCCAGCTGGATATCGTCAAAAAGAAACTGGTCTCGGCGCTGATCTACCCGGTCCTGCTGGTCAGTGTGGGCGGGCTGGTAACGCTGTTCCTGATGGGCTATGTGGTGCCCAAATTCAGCCGCATCTTCGACGATATCGGCGGACACATTCCGCTGATGTCGCGGCTGCTGATCCAGTGGGGCGTGTTCATGGAAGGCCATGCGCTGCAAATCGGCATGGGTGTGCTGGCCATGCTGGCGCTGAGCATTTATCTGGCGCGGCTGCCCGCCACCCGGCGCTGGGTGGGGCTGAAGCTATGGAGCATTCCGGCGCTGGGCGAGCGCATGCGCGTGTATCAGCTGGCGCGTTTTTATCGCACCGTGGGCATGCTGCTGAACGGCGGCATCCCGGTGGTTACCGCACTGGAGATGGTGGAAGGCCTGCTGCATCCGACGCTGCGCGGTCTGCTGCAGCGCGCCACCAACGAAATCCGCGAGGGCAAGCCGACTTCGCAGGCGATGGAAGTGCACCAGCTCACCACGCCGGTCAGCCTGCGCATGCTGCGCGTGGGCGAACGTACCGGGCGCATGGGCGAAATGATGGAGCGCGTCGCCGGTTTTTACGATGAGGAAATGGCGCGCTGGGTGGACTGGTTCACGCGCCTGTTCGAGCCGATCCTGATGGCGGTGATCGGCGTGATCATCGGCGGCATCGTGGTGTTGATGTACATGCCGATCTTCGATCTGGCCGGCAGCATCCAATGAGCGCCAATCCCACCCTGAGCATTGTGCACCCGGCTGACGAACCCGCAGCCGCGGCCATTCCCGGCGACCTGCTGCAAGCGGCGCGCGCCGAGGCAGTGCGCCTGCGCCGCCGTCTGGTCGAAGTGCTGGAAGAACAACTCGACCTGGCGGCGCCGGCGTTCAGCGCCAGCCTCGGCGCCACGCTGCACTACCCGGTGCTGGGCATGGATCAATTGCACGGCCTGACGCCCGCATTCGACGTGCTGCCGTTCCAGCTCGCCCAGCAAAAAACCTGCATTGCCTTTCGCGACGAAGCCGCGCGCCTGCTGCTGGTGACCGGCGACCCGTTTGTGCACGGCCTGAATGCCTGGGCCGAGGAGCGCCTGCCCGGCCCCTTCGTCTGGCATTTGGCGCATCACGCCGATGTGGCGGCGTTCCTGGCGCGCTTCGAGGAATCGATGCGCGCCATGGAGAACGTGCTGACCCTGGAAAACATCGACGAATCGGCCGTGTTGCAGCTCACCGACCTGTCGCTGAAAAGCATCAGCGAGGACACCAGCCCGGTGGTGCGGCTGGTGCATTCCACGCTCTACGATGCCCTGAAAACCGGCGCCAGCGACATTCACCTGGAAACCGTCGCCAATGGCCTGGTGATCAAATACCGCATCGACGGCGTGCTGTCCCAGGTGAGTACGGTGGCGCGCACCGACTTTGCCGAGCAAGTGGTGTCGCGCATCAAGGTCATGTCCGAACTGGATATCGCCGAACGGCGCGTGCCGCAGGACGGCCGCTTCAAGGTATCGATGCGCGGGCGCGAGGTGGACTTCCGCGTGTCCATCATGCCGTCCATATTTGGCGAGGACGCGGTGTTGCGCATCCTCGACAAACAGGCGCTGTCCGATCAGGTAAAAGGCTTGCGCCTGGACTTTCTCGGTTTCGATGAACACACCCTGAAGGCGATGCGCCATCTGTCCAACGAGCCTTACGGCATGGTGCTGGTGACCGGTCCCACCGGCTCGGGCAAGACCACCACGCTGTATGCCGCGATTACCGAGATCAATCACGGCCACGACAAGATCATCACCATCGAAGACCCGGTCGAGTACCAGCTGTCCGGCGTGCTGCAGATTCCGGTGAACGAGAAAAAAGGCCTGAGCTTCGCGCGCGGCCTGCGCTCGGTGTTGCGCCACGACCCGGACAAGATCATGGTGGGCGAGATCCGCGACCCGGAAACCGCACAGATCGCGGTGCAGGCGGCGCTGACCGGCCACCTGGTGTTTACCACGGTGCACGCCAACAATGTGTTCGATGTGATCGGCCGTTTCATGCACATGGGAGTCGACCCGTACAGTTTCGTATCGGCCCTGAACGGCGTGCTGGCGCAGCGTCTGGTGCGCGTCAGCTGCCCGCATTGCAGCGCGCCCTGCGTACCCTCCGACGCCCTTCTGGCGGACTCCGGCCTGACCCGCGCCGCCACCGCGGCATTCGACTTCCGCGCCAGCAACGGCTGCGGCCAGTGCCGCGGTTCCGGCTTCAAGGGGCGCAAGGCGATTTCCGAAATACTCAACCTGAACGACGAGATCCGCGAGCTGATCGTGGCGCGCGAACCGATCCGCAAGATCAAGGATGCCGCGCGCCGCAACGGCACCCGCTACTTGCGCGAAGGTGCGCTGGACCTGGTGGCGAACGGCGAAACCACCCTGCAGGAGATCAACCGTGTCACCTTTGTGGCGTGATCGCCTGGCGCTGGCCATCGCCCCGGAGCGCATCGTGCTGGTGCGCACGCACGGCAGGCTGCGCCCGCAAGTGGTGGCGAAAAGCATCGTGGCGGTGCCCGGCACAGGCAATGAGGGCAGCTGGCAACCCGCCCTGGACACACTCGCCCAAACCCTGCAGACGGATGCCCGGTGGCAGGGGCTGGCGGTGAACGCGGTGCTGTCGAATCACTTCGTGCGCTACCAGCTGATCCCGTGGAGCGCGCAGATCACCAGCGCTGAAGAGCGTGCCGCGTATGTGCGCGCGAGCTTTGCCCAGGTGTACGGAGACGGTGCGGCGCAGTGGACGTATGCAGTGAGCGCCACGCGGCGCGGCGCGGCGTGGTTCGCCAGCGCGGTCGACCAGGCCTTGCTGGCGCAACTGGAGGACGCCGTGGGCCAGGCGCAATCGCAACTGCGCTCGGTGACACCGCATTTGATGCCGGCGTTCAACCGTGCGCGGCGCGCGCTCAAGGAAAAGAACCTGTGGTTCGTGCAAGTGGAACCGCACAGGCTGTTGCTGCTGCTCATCCTCGGCGGCCGCTGGCACGCCGTCAGCAGCCACCCGGTCAGTGGCACTCCATGGCAGACGCAACTGCCCCTGCTGCTGGAACGCGAGTGGCACTTGCACGGAGAAGGCACGATGCCGCGCAAGCTGGTGATTTCCGCACCGGAAGCGCAGCCGGCGGCGCTGGATGACGCAGGCAATTGGGCCGTTCAGTGGCTGCCGCCGCTGCTACGCCCTGGCTTCTCCGCCAGCACCGATGCACCGTATGCCATGGCGCTGGGGGCCTGACATGGGCTTGCCCGTGCTCGCTCTTGATTTCAAACGCACGCCGCGGCCCTGGGCGTGGATCGGCGTGTTGCTGCTGGTCATCGGCGCAGTATGGCTGGTCCAGGTGGTGAATACCGAACGCGCGCTGAGCGGTCAAATTGACCTGGCCGAAGCGCGCCAGGCAAGCATGACACGCCACGGCAAAATGAAACCGGCCCTGCCGCCCCCCGACCCCCAGGCATTGCAGCAGCAGATCCGGCAGGCCAACGCGATTCTGCAACAGCTGGCACTGCCCTGGAACGCCCTGTTCCAGACGCTGGAAGCGACGCGCGACAAAGACATCGCGCTGCTTTCCATCCAGCCCGATGCCGCCAAGCACCGCGTGCGCATTGGCGGCGAAGCGAAAAGCCTGGAAACCCTGCTGGCCTATATCGCACGCCTGGAGCAAGGCCGCGTGCTGAACCACGTCTATCTGACCAGCCACGAAGTGCGCACCCAGGATGCCGAACAACCGGTGCGTTTCACCCTGGTCGCGAACTGGGTGGTGCAGCCGTGAACGCGCTTTCCTCTGCGCTGCGCCGCCTGTACGACAGCCTGGGTTGGCCGGGCATGGCGGGCATCATTCTGGTCCTGCTGGCGGCCGGCATGACGGTGTCCATCGTGCAGCCCAGGAGCGCGCAGCTCGCCGAGCTGAAACGCGCCAACCAGTCCCTCAAAACACGCATCGAACAAGCCGCACGCAGCGGCATACCTGAAACCGGCAGCCAGGACGATCTGGCCCGCTTCTACGGCTTTTTTGATGGCCCGGGCACGACGCAGTGGCTGGACAAAGTGTATGCCGCAGCGGACGCGCAAAACCTGGTGCTGGCGCAGGGTGAATACCGCATGACGCCGGACCGCACCGGCAAGCTGGCACGCTATCGGATCAGCCTGCCGGTCAAAGGCAGTTATGTGCAGATCCGCCGCTTTGTCGCGCAGACCTTGACGGATGTACCGGTGGCAGCGCTGGACGACATCAGTTTCAAGCGCGAAACCATCGGTGCCGCACAACTGGAGGCGCACATCAAGCTGACGCTGTTCCTCAGCGCGGATCGCGCGGGGGTGCAGTGATATGGCGCTGACGGTACGCACGCGCCAAATCCTGCTGGGCGCTGCGCTGGCGGCGACACTGATCGCCGTGGCGTGGGAACACGAACAAACGCAGAGCGAACCGGCGGATGGCGTGGTGGCGCCGGTTAACAGCAAAACCGCGCATAAATCATCCGCGCGCGACACCGCGCACCTGGCGCTCGATAAACTGCGGCGGGCTGACGACAGCAAAGCCGCCGGCATCAAGGACGTCTTCCAGGTGCAATCCTGGTATGTGCCGCCGCCGCCCCCGCCGCCCGCACTCCCGCCGCCGCCTCCGGCACCGCCGCCGCTGCCTTTCGCTTACCTGGGCCAGCTTCTGGAGGACGGCAGGCTGACCGTATTTCTGACCCGGCAGGACCAGAATTACGCAGTGAAAACGGGGGATACCCTCGACGGCATGTATCGCGTGGACAGCGTCGAGGCGCAGCGCGTGATGTTCACTTATTTGCCGCTCAACATGCAGCAGTCGCTCGCCATAGGGAACGTGAATTGATGAAGATGATGAGAACAATCGCTTTGGGTCTGGCGCTAGGGGTGCTGCTGGGCGCATGCAGCGCCGGTCGCCGCGCCTTCGACGACGGCCAGGACAAGATTCACCACGGCAACGTTGAAGCGGGTCTGGCCGCGCTGGAAAAAGCCCAGAAAGCGGATGCCGGCAACCTCGAATACAAAAGCAATTATCTGCGCCAGAAAGAGCTGTATATCCGGCAACTGCTGAGCCAGGGCGATGCCGAACGCGCCGCGAAAAAATATGCGGATGCCGACGCCACCTATCACCACGTATTCCAGTACGACCCCGGCAACCAGCACGCCATCGACGCGATTGCCGGCATCCGTCACGACCGCCGCCATGACGGTATGGTGGCCGATGCCGACAAGCTGTTGCAGGCCGGCAAAACCGAGGAAGCCCAGGCCATCGTGCGCGCGGTGCTGGCGGAAGACCCCCGGCAGGAAGCCGCGCGCAGGATTGCGCGCGAGCTGGAGCAACGCGCGGCCACGCAAAAATCCGCCGAGCCGGCGCTGGGCGCGGCGTTCAGGAAGCCGATTTCGCTGGAGTTTCGCAACGCCAGCCTGCAAGCCATCTTCGAAGTCATTTCACACAGCACGAACATCAATTTCGTGTTCGACCATGACGTGCGGCCCGATCTCAAATCGACGATCTTCGTGAAACACACCACCATCGAGGACGTCATCAATCTGCTGATGGTAACCAACCAGTTGCAGATGCGCGTGCTCAACGCCAACACCGTGCTGATCTATCCCAATACGCCGGTCAAGGCCCGCGATTACCAGGAGCTGATGGTACACGCGTTTTATCTGGGCAACGCCGATGTGAAACAGACCCTCAACATGATCAAGACCCTGGTCAAGACCCGCGATGTGTTCATCGACGAAAAATTGAATCTGCTGGTGATGCGGGATACGCCGGAGGCCATCCGCCTCGCCGAAAAACTGATCGCGACGCAGGACCGCGCCGAGCCGGAAGTGATGCTGGAAGTGGAAGTGCTGGAGGTGAAGCGCAACCGGTTAATGGATCTGGGCATCCAATACCCCAATACCTTTACCGCACTGAACATCGCCAATCAGACAACGCAGACCTTCCAGGGCGGCACCGCGGTGGTCAGCGCGCCGTCGCAGACCCAGAACATCCTCACCGTCGATACCCTGAAAAGTCTTGGCGCGGGGAATATCGCCGTCTCGCCCAATCCGCAATTGAATCTGAAGAAAGAGGACGGCGACGTGCAGATTCTCGCCAACCCGCGCATCCGCGTGATGAACAAACAGAAAGCCAAAATCCATATCGGCGACAAAGTGCCGGTGATCACCACCACCAGCACCGCCAATGTGGGCGTGTCGGAATCGGTGAGTTACCTGGACGTGGGACTGAAGCTGGATGTAGAGCCGACCGTGTATCTGGATAACGAGGTGGGCATTAAAGTCGGTCTGGAAGTCTCCAATATCGTGCGCGAAATTCGCAGTTCCAGCGGCACGCTCACCTATCAGATCGGCACCCGCAATGCGGATACCGTGCTGCGCCTGAAGGATGGCGAAACGCAGATTCTGGCGGGGTTGATCAGCGACGAGGACCGGCGCAGTGCCAGCAAGATTCCCGGTTTGGGCGACCTGCCGATGTTTGGCCGGCTGTTCTCCACCCATCATAACGAGGCCAACAAGACCGAAATCATCCTGCTGATCACCCCGCATATCGTCCGCAACCTGACCCGGCTGGATGCGCGCATGAGCGAGTTTCCGGGGGGCACCGAAGCCGATATTGGCGGGGCGCCGCTGAGCTTGCGCCAGCCTGCCGCGGCTGCGGCGCCGGCAGTGTCGCCGGTACCGGCCATGCGACCCGGGGTACCTGTAGCACCGGTAGCGCCCCTGGGGTTGCCCGGCGCGGCTGTGCCTACGCCGGCCCCATTGCCGGCGCCCATCCCCGCGCCAGTACCGGCAACCCCTGCTGCAGAGCCGACGCCAGATTCAACGCCCGATCCTGCGCTTGTGCCGACCCCTACGCTGTTGCCACCCGATCCGGCCAATCCGCAATGATGCATGCACGCGGCTTCACGCTGATCGAGCTGCTGGTCACGGTGGCCATCGTCGCCTTGCTCGCCACCATCGCCCTGCCGATGACCGAACTCGTCGTGCAGCGCGCCCGGGAGCAGGAGTTGCGTCACGACTTGCGCGAAATCCGCACTGCCATCGATGCCTACAAGAAGATGAGGGACGAGCCCAATGGTCACATCCAAAAAGAAGGCCTGGATGATTCCGGCTATCCCAAATCGCTGGATGTATTGGTAGAGGGCGTGGAGGATATCAAAAGCCCCAAGCGCAGCAAAATATATTTCCTGCGCCGTATCCCGCGCGATCCGTTCAGCCGGGATACGACCAGTCCCGCTGCGGATACCTGGGGCAAGCGCTCGTACAAAAGCCCGCCCGACGACCCGCAGGAAGGCGATGACGTATATGACGTGTATACGCTGAGCAAGGGCGTGGGCCTGAATGGCATACCCTACCGGGAATGGTGATGGCCAGGACTCGCGCATCCGGGTTCACCTTGATCGAACTGCTGGTGGTGATGGCGATCATCGCCTTGCTGTTGTCCATCGCCACGCCGCGCTATTTCAACAGCGTGGATAAGACCAAAGAGGCGGTGCTCAGGCAGGACCTGTCCACGATGCGCGACGCCATCGACAAATATTACGGCGATACCGGGCAGTATCCGGACACCCTCGACGATCTGGTCAGCAAAAAATACCTGCGCCAGCTGCCGGTCGATCCGATCACCGACAGCGCCACCACCTGGATGGTGGTGGCGCCAGGCGACGCCGACCAAGGCGGCGTATACGATCTGCACAGCGGCGCGCCCGGCAACGGCCGCGATGGCACGCCGTATTCCGGCTGGTGAACCGATGCGCCAGCGCGGCTTCACATATCTGGTGCTGTTGTTCATGGTGGCGATCATGGGCGCGGTGCTGGCCGCCACCGCGACGGTCTGGCACACCCTGGCGCAACGCGACAAGGAGCAGGAACTGCTCTACGCGGGCCATGCATTCCGGCGCGCGATCGGGCTCTACTACGAGCGCACCCCGGGCACTGTCAAACAATATCCGAAGAAGCTGGACGATCTGCTGGAAGACAAACGTCAGATCAGCCTGGCGCGCTATTTGCGCAAAATCTACATCGATCCGCTGACGGCCAGCCAAAAGTGGGGGCTGGTGCCCGGTCCGGGCGGCACCATCATGGGGGTGTATAGCCGCTCTGAGGCGACGCCGATCAAGACCGGTAACTTCGACAAGGCTGATAAGGATTTCGCGGGAACCGGCAGTTATCGGGACTGGCGGTTTACCTATATGCCAACACAGCCCATTCCTGCTGCCGCCGCTCTGCCGCCGCCTGGGGCACAGGCTGCGCCGGTTGCGCCAGGCAAGCTGCCGGCTGCTACGAAATAGTACAAAAAAATGGCCAAGGTTACCCTCCAGCCATTCACTTGGTGTGTTGATTTGTCAGGCGTAGGTGCTGAGGATTTGAACAGTGAAATCAAAATTTAGGGCACCCTCGGGTGCCCTTTTTCAATTCAACCCAAATCACCTAAGGGTGGTCAGGCCGAAGGTTTGATAGCCTCAATAGTAGCTGACACAACATAATCGGTGACAGGCTGCCTTGGTGCCCAGTCACGAATAAACGTCTTGCTCTCGTCCTTTGGAGCAATACGAATCTGCTCGAAGCCGGTGGCTTGCAGCATGGCTTCGACCTCGGAAATCAACGATGCCCCAGCCATACAGCCCGTGAACAGCGCCAAATCATGTTTGATTTCTTCGGGCAACTCCGCGAATGCAACCACATCTGAGATGGCAAGTCGTCCGCCCGGCTTCAAGGCACGAAAGGCTTCGGTGAATACCCGATGCTTGTTTGGTGATAGGTTGATGACGCAGTTGGAGATGATGACGTCTGCTGTCCCATCGGCCACTGGGAGATTCTCGATTTCACCAAGGCGAAACTCCACGTTGCGGTAATTCCCTTTTTCCGCATTGGCGCGCGCTTTGGAAATCATGGCGGGGGTCATGTCGACGCCGATGACATGCCCCGTTTCATTAACCTGCTTAGCGGCGAGGAAGCAATCAAATCCACCCCCGCTCCCCAGGTCAAGGACTGTTTCGCCAGTCTTCAAATCGGCGATGGCTTGAGGATTTCCACAGCCAAGCCCCATGTTCGCCCCCTCAGGCACATCCAGAGTATCGGCCGCCGAATAGCCTAACCCTTGTGAAAGAACGACTGCTGCGGTCGGGGTTGAGCCGCAGCAGGCCGGACCGCAGCCACAGCCATCGCTTTCAGCGATTCGGCCATACTGCTCGCGTACAGCTTGGCGGATTTCATCGTGTTTGACATCGTTCATGGGAATGCTCCGTTAAGTTAAGGATGCAGCGTTTGTTACGCCGTACCTCTATAGACGGAGGTGATGCAAAAAGGACGCAAACAAGTAGGGCCAGACTAACGGCAGCCTCGCTTCTTGTCCCGAACCTCATACCCGACGATAGTCCCCCGCTCAGTCTCGATGTCGCAGCACTCCATGATTCGTTCTCGTAGCTTCTCCCTTCCTCGCTGTACGCGGGATTTGGCACCGGAAAGTGATAGCCCAAGTTTAGTTGCCACGTCTTTCTGTGTCTGGCCTTCAATCTCCGAGAGCATGAGCGGGAGTCGATAGGTTTCGGGCAAATCAGCTATCAGCGGTTGGAGGCATGATGCCAGTTCCCCGATATAGTCAGGTTCGGGTTCCGGGGCAGCCAACTCCTCGGATACCTCTTCCGACGGGCGTTGTCCCCTGTAGTGGTCGGCAATGGCATTAGCGGCAATTCTGTATAACCAAGCGGTTATGCTTCCACGGGATTTAAGCGTATGAAGGCTGATGTGGGCCTTCAGGAACACATCCTGCAAGATATCGTCCACCACGTTGGGGTCTCGCACTCTTCTGGCGATATAACTGCGTAGCCGAGACTTATGTTCGGCCCAGAGGGGAGGCGAGTCACTGGGCATATGTTCACTGTTCATGTTGTTCTTCCGGTTCGGTCAATGGCATACGTGGAGTGAGTATAGGAATCGCGCATCAAGCCTTGCCACAGAAGTACAACACATCCTGCGGGTCGATGACGGCTTTGGCCAGCCCCAAACGCATCGCCGGAGTCTTGCCGCCTTTCCCCTTCAGGCAGTAGTTGAATTACACCCGGTAAATCTCCAGGTACTTCGCCAGCACAGCCGGGTTGTAGGCGCCGTAGCCATGCCACATCAGGCGCTGCTGCCGGACGCTTACCACCGGTCTTTCTGCCAAGCAGACCCGGCGCCGGGTCTGCATGAAGAACCGGTCAATCGGGTGCAGCGTCGCCCGCAGCAGCAGCCTGGCTTGATGGTCCTCGTCATAATCTCCCAGGTCGGTCAGCCAGCACACCCGTTTGAACGGCTCAGAGGCGATAGGCATAGGGTGGCCAACCCATTTATCGCCCCACCGCCCCATCGGAACCGCACCTTTCATTTCAGCCTTCATCAGTTCCACGGCGGCCAGAACCGGATACTTCTTCTACCAGCGGGGCAGGGCCACCAGAAGGCGCAGGAAGCGCCGGAAATTTTTACCGCAAGAAAATGCCCCCATAAATCATTGACTCATGAGGGCATTCTATGAAGTTATTACCCCTTCATCAACACGCCAAGTGAATGGCTGGAGGTTACCCTTGGCCATTCAAACTACGCTTGCTTGATAAGCTAAATGCTATGCCCGGATATCCGGCTAAACATTAGTCATCGTGACCTGCACGGTGATCCTCCACATCCGCATCACGCTGTTCAACATGGGCATGATCGAAATCAAACATGCTCATGAGATCGCCAATCGCAGGGCGGTTGAGCGGCACGTAGGGATTGTTTCTGCTGGCAATCGGGTTAGGCAGGTTATCGCGGCTACGCTTTGAAAGCGGGTTGAGCCCCCAGTTCTTCTCAATGAACTTCAGGATAGAGGCATGATCGTTGTAAACATGGTCAACATGCCCTTTCCTGGCGAGCGGAGAAACCACGATCAACGGAATCCGTGTGCCATCACCGAAGAAATCGACAGGCTGGATATAGCCTGAGTCATAGTAGCCGCCACCCTCGTCGGTAGTGACGATAATCGCGGTTTTCGCCCACGCCTTCTTGTCGCTTTTGACGCGGTTGATCACATCAGCAACGAAGTTCTCGAAATCAGACATGGTGGCATTGGCCGGGTGGCCGGCCTTGCTCTCGAACGGCCTGATGAAGGACACTGCGGGCAAGGTATCGTCTTTGGTCACGTCCTTGTAGAACTGCGTTACATCCTGCAGGTTGTTCTTCAATGGCGTGGTCATGACGCCCTTGAAACCGGTAAACGGATCGCAGATGCTGCAATACTCGTTGGTCGGCGTGATGCCGTCATTGCGCCCGCCGCTATACCATTTCCAGGAAACACCTTTGGCCGACAAGGCTTCGGCAATGGTAGGAATGGTTTGCGGCGGCAGCGTGAACTTGTCTGCACCGAGCGGCTTCACCTCACCGGTGGCGGTATAGCCCAGCCCATAATTGTTCAGCAGATAATAGGTGTTGGGTGCGCAATTGCCGTTATTGAAGGTTTTGCCCGGCAGAGAATCAATGTAGCCCATGATCTGGGCAACGCCTGGCTGACTGGCATCCGAGCAGTTCACGTAGGAACCACCGCGATAACCGTCCTGTTTGTAAAAGTTATTGGTGCCGGGTTGCGGGTCGGGATTCTCGATCTGGTTGGCAGGCGGCATATCCGGCACACCATTCAGATTGTGAAACGCCACGTCGCCGGTGGCGATCGCGATGAAGTTCGCTCCGGTTCCTCCCATGATGGGCTGGTGGTAGTTGTCGCTGATTGCGTAATGATCCGCCATGGCCTTGAAGAAAGGCGCATCCCCGGTGCTCATGTTATAAAAGCCCATCGCTTCGCCGCCCTGGAAAGTGTTGCCGGGCGTAGGCGCGGGCGCACCATTTTGCGGACCGATGCCGACAGTCTGGTCAGCCCAGACGAACAGGTCCATTTTGCCCTTGTCAGCCTGTTGCCACATCTGGAAAAAGCGGTGCATCGGATCACCGGTGTGTGCGTCGTAAGGAACATACTTGGTAATCTGGAACGGGCCATTGGGCAGGTTGGCCGGGAAACGCGCATCGGGAACGCCGGGAGGCTGGCCGGTTGCATAAGTGGTGGCGGGTTGCAGCAAGGCTGGATACGGGCCGGTCAACAACGGGTCAATGCTGTAGCTGTTCAGATTGGAAGCCTGCTGCTGCGCTGCCAGTGCGAAGTTAGGGCCAGGCGTGCCGTCCGCGTTGATAATCCCCTTGGCCAACAGGTTCTCCACAGTTTGCCCATGGCGTGGCTTGTAGCCGCCATAAAGATTATCGAAGGTGTGGTTTTCGCCAATGATCACAATCACGTGTTCGATCGGTGTTCTGGTCTTGACGCGGTCATGGGCATGCTCGCTTCCGTCGCGATTATCCATGGCATGGGCTGTTCCGAATTGCCAGATCAAGGCAATGCTTAGCGCCAATGCCGACAATTTCGGCGTGTAATTCATTTTCATCTGAAACCCCCTACGGTTGTTCAATGGTTGAATTTCATGGTTGCCGAGCCTGGTTGTACCCACGCATGGGAAAGTAGGCTCCCTTTGCTTTGCAAAGTATCTGCGCGGACTAGGCCACGCAAATACATCCTGGGGGTTCAACATGACAGCCCGATAAAGAATAATTGACACAAAATTTACAACGCCAGAGACCGAGGAGCCGCGCGAGATGCGATCGCAAAGTTCATGACTGTTGCAGACAACCGAGTTGAGTGTGCTCACCTATCTGCAGGTGCGCGGCGTCACAGATCGGTATGCGCAGGGTGTAGCGACCAACAAAGAAGTACGGGAACGGTTAACGCATAAATTGAGTTTTTTCCTTTCCCCGACATATTCAGCTTATTCGGCTTACATTTGGCGTCTAATATGGTAGTTGTCTTGACCAGAAAGCCCCCCTTGAATACAAGGCATACCTTCTTGCCCGAGAAAAAATCGAAAACGGTTTCTATGCTCGTGAATGAGCATCCCCGGTTGCGCGCTGCGGCAACCGTCGTTGCAGCAGGTTTCCTGGCCGGGGCGGCGATTCCTGCCATGGCGGGGCAAGCCGACCCTTTTTCGACACAGGGACTGGCTGCAAGCTCGGCGGCAGGGAGCACTCAGCGTCCCCTGCTCGCTATCCCGTGCGAGAATATCCAGCCCTCCCAAGCTCCGCTTGCGCTGGCTGATGTGGTGGAACGGGCGTTGTGCAACAACCCGCAAACCCACGAGGCCTGGGCGAACGCGAGATTCCAGGCAGCCCAGGTGGGCATTGGCAAATCCGCCTATCTGCCATCGATCAGCATCGGCGGCGCAGAAACGCGGAACCGCACCGATGGCGGCAATTCATTCGCGTCCGGCAGCACGACAACCTATAGCCAGCAAAGCCTCAGCGCCTCATTGAGCTACCTGCTGTACGATTTCGGCGCGCGCGACGCCGCCCTGGAGAATGCGAAACAGATTCTGGCCGCGGCCAATGACACCCAGGATGCCACCATCCAGTCGGTTTTCCTGGCAGCGGTGCAGGCCTATTATCAGCTCTTCGCCACCCAGGCGGCTGTCGCATCCGCCAGGGAAGCGGAAAAATCGGCGCAGGAAAGCTTCAACGCTGCCGCCGCACGCTACAACGTGGGCAGCGGCACGCCGGCAGATAAGTTGCAGGCACAGACCGCGCTGTCCCAGGCCGTGCTGAATCGGATCAGGGCGCAAGGCGACTTCAGCAACGCCCAGGGGCAATTGGCGAACAGCATGGGACTGGATGCCAACCAGCCCGTCGCGGTCACCCCGCCGGCGCTTGCGGTGCCGGACGCGCAATTCGTGCGGAACATCGGCAAACTGATCGAAGAAGCGCGTCGGCTGCGCCCCGATCTCGCTGCGGCGGAGGCGCAGGTCAATGCCGCCAGAGCCAGCGCGGAGGCGGCCAGGGCAGCCGGCATGCCGACCATATCGGTAGCGGCGAATGTCAACCGTTCCTACACCAACCTGACCGATCCGTTCAGCAGTTCCAGCCTTGGCGTTTTGGTCAACTTTCCGCTGTTCACCGGCTATAACACCACCTATCGCATCCGAGCCGCCCAGGCGCAGATCGACACCAGCCTTGCCCAGCGCGAGCGCCTCAGCCAGCAGGTGGCGCTGGACGTGTGGAAGGCATATCAGGGCGTCGTCACGGAGACCCAGGCGGTAAAAAGCGCCAACGATCTGGTGGCCAGCGCCGTACAGTCTGAACGCGTCGCACTTGGACGTTACAAGGCGGGCGTCGGCAACCTGCTCGATTTGCTGACCGCCCAGAGCGCGCTCGCCAGCGCCCGGATGCAGAATATCCAGGCCATCTACAACTGGCACATTGCCAAGGCGACGCTTGCCCAAGCCATGGGCAGGCTGGATTTTTCCACCCTGGAAACGTCCGCGTCGCAAACAACTTCTCCTTAACGAATGATGCACATGAATCTACGCCACCTGCTATTGAACAAAGCGACCTTGATCCTGGCCCTGATCGGCCTCGGTGCGGGAGGGTATTTCTATTGGCAGAAAGCTCATGCCCCGTCGCCCGAACAGCGCTACAAGACCGAAGTGCTGGAGGCGGGAGACGTGACGCAGACGGTTTCCGCCAACGGCACGCTCAACCCCGTGGTGCTGGTGAATGTGGGTACCCAGGTGTCGGGGACGGTGAAGAAGCTGTATGTCGATTTCAACGACAAGGTCAAACAGGGGCAGGTGCTGATGGAGCTCGATCCCGCCGTATATCAGGCCCAGGTCGACCTGAGTGCGGCCAGCGTGAACAATGCCCGGGCCTCGCTGGAGCTGGCGCAGGCCAACGAGGCGAGAACGCGCGAACTGTTCCGGCTGGAGTACGTTTCGCGGCAGGAACTCGACCAGGCAGTGCAGACGCTGAAATCTGCACGCGCCCAGCTCGCACAGGCGCAGGCCCAGGCGCAAAAGGACCGCACCAGCCTGGGATACACCGTCATCCACTCGCCGGTCTCCGGCGTGGTGGTGTCGCGCATGGTGGACGTCGGCCAGACTGTCGCCGCCAGCTTCCAGACCCCTACCCTGTTCACCATCGCCCAGGATCTGAGCAAGATGCAGATCGACTCCAGCTTCGCCGAGGCCGACATCGGCAACATCAAGGTCGGACAGCCGGTGCACTTCACCGTGGACGCTTTCCCCAACCGGATGTTCAATGGCGTGGTCAAACAGCGCCGCCTCAACCCCACCACGCAGCAGAACGTGGTGACCTATGACGTGGTGGTGGCGGTGGACAATCCGGAATTGATCCTGATGCCGGGGATGACTGCCTATGTCAATATCGTGGTCGCCCAGCGCAAGGACGTGCTGCTGGTTCCCAACGCCGCCCTGCGCTTCAAACCCGCCGATACCACGGCGAAAAATAACGCTGCGCCGAAAACCAGGGAAGGACGCAAGAAAGCCGCGGGCGCAACCGTGTATGTTCTGGAAAACGGCAAGCTCAAACCGGTCAGCATCGTTACCGGCATCACCGACAACCGCTTCACCGAGGTGGTTTCCGGGAACCTCAAGGCTGGCGACCAGGTGGTGACGGAAGATACCTCCGCCGGCAACGAGAGCGCAGGGCAATCTTCGGGCTTGAGGATGAGAATGTTCTGATGGGCGGCGAAGCGATCATCCGCATCAGCGGCCTGAGCAAGAACTACATCACCGCCGCGGGTTCCGTGCCGGCGCTGGCAAACATCGACCTGGAAATTCTTGCAGGCGAGTTCGTCGCCATCATGGGGCCGTCCGGGTCCGGAAAATCGACCTTCATGAATATCCTCGGGTGTCTGGACGTGCCCAGCAGCGGCACCTATTTCCTCAACGGAACCGATGTCAAATCGCTCGACAAGGACCAATTGGCCCGCCTGCGCAACGATGTCATCGGTTTCGTATTCCAGGGTTTCAACCTGCTGCCGCGCGCCAACCTGATCGACAACGTCGCCCTGCCGCTGGTGTATGCCAGAGTGGGCAAGGCGGAACGGGACCGGCGTGCACAGGATATGCTCGACAAGGTGGGTCTGGGCAAATACGGCGCCTCGCGCCCCAGCCAGATTTCCGGCGGACAGCAGCAGCGCGTCGCCATCGCACGCGCGCTCGTCAACCGGCCGCGCCTGATACTCGCCGACGAACCGACCGGCAACCTGGACACCAAAACCAGCCAGGAAATCATGAACCTGTTCACAGCCCTCAATCGCGACGAAGGCATCACCGTGGTGCTGGTCACCCACGAGGCCGACATCGCGACCTACGCCAGCCGGCTGGTGCGCTTCATCGACGGGCACAAGGCCCACGATGGCGCGGTGGAGCGCGAACTTCTGGGGGCTAACGCATGATCGGAGCGATGCTGATGGAAGCCTGGCGCGCCATGGCGGCGAACCGCCTGCGCACCTTCCTCACCATGCTGGGAATGGTGATCGGTGTCGGCGCGGTCATCCTCATGCTGGCCATCGGCCAGGGCGTGCAATACCAGGTTCAGCAGTCCATCGCCTCCATGGGCAGCAATCTGTTCATCATTCTTTCCGGCACCTCGACCTCCGGCGGCGTGCGCATGGGTGCCGGGGCGGCGCCGACCCTCACCGTGGCGGATGCCCAGGCCATCGGCGAACTGCCGAGCATCGCGGCGGTGGCGCCCAATGTGCCAGGCACCGCGCAAATGGTTTACGGCCCCAACAACTGGAGCACCCAGATCGTCGGCACCACGCCGGCCTATCTCGACGTGCGCGACTGGCCGCTGGCGAGCGGCTACCCCTTCACCGATTCGGACGTGCGTTCCGCCACCCGCGTCGCCCTGCTCGGACAGACGGTGGTGAAGAACCTGTTCGGCGACGAAGAAGCGGTGGGCAAGACCATCCGCATCAAGCAGAGCCCGTATCAGGTCGTCGGCGTGCTGGCCGCGAAGGGGCAAAGCATGGACGGACGCGACCAGGACGATACCGTACTGATTCCGGTCACCACCGCCCAGCGCAAGCTGTTCGGCTCCCAGTTTCAGGGCACGGTGCGCTTCATCATGGCCCAGGCCACCTCGGCCGAGGCCATGCCCGCCGCCGAGCGCGCCATGACCCAGCTGCTGCGCCAGCGCCATCACCTGCAGGAAAAGGCGGATGACGATTTCACCATCCGCAACCTCACCGCCCTGGCCAATACCGCTGCCGAAACCGCCCGTGTCATGTCCCTCATGCTTGGCGCCATCGCTTCCATCTCGCTGCTGGTGGGTGGCATCGGCATCATGAACATCATGCTGGTATCCGTCACCGAGCGTACCCGCGAAATCGGCATCCGCATCGCCATCGGTGCCCGCCAGCGGGACATCCTGCTGCAGTTCCTGCTGGAAGCCATCATCATCTCCATTGTCGGCTGCCTGGTAGGCGTGGGGCTCGGCATCGGCGGTGCCGTGCTGGTGAACCAGCTCACCCAGACCACCATGGTGATCACGCTGAGCTCCGTCGCCATGGCGTTCATGGTGGCGGCCGCGGTGGGGGTATTTTTTGGCTTTTATCCGGCCAGAAAGGCGGCTCGCATGGAACCGATCGAAGCGTTGCGCTACCAATAAAAATCCATCAGCAGCGGGCAAGATCATTGGTGCAAATCTTCCATGTCCATCTGCTATATATAGATAGCAGATCAATAAATTCGCCATTCGCCATTGTGGCATCAGATACTCAGGACAAAATCATGATTCGTAACCCAATAGATGTTGCCAGCCGTGTCAGCCCAAGATTGTCGGCGCTTCTCGAAAGCAGAGTCAACGACCCGGATTGCGAGCAGCCCGTCACACTCTCAGCGGTACGCCGCTTTTTGGCCGACCTGCTGCCTGCCGAATTCAAGGAGGCTGAGCGGATGCACCACTTCGATGTCAGCGAATCGCTCCTCGACGAACTGGATGCCCTCATCGAGGAGTTCGGCAGATCCGCGCTTGCCATCGATTTTGTACAGATCAATGTCAGCGAACAGTTGTCTCGTGTGATTGAAGCGGTGGTTAACGACGAGAACCGGGAAAACCCGCCTACGCTTGCTGCGGTCAGGGATGAAATCGTTGCCGGCCTGGGCGCTCGCTTGGTGGGCGAAGGCGTGCTGGATGAGGACGAGGACGATACGCTGATGGCAGAGATAGAAACGCTGATCGAACATTTCGGTACAGACACACCGGCCGAAGGACTGTTGCGCTACGAGTAGTAAACCCGCTCCCTTGGAGAGGGTAGCTTATGCATTATTGGGTGACGTTTGCGGACAGCGGTTTGGCTTTGGCGTGCGGCATGCCGTAGCCGATGCCAGGCACGGAAGGCTGGAAAATGGCGAAGGCTGTCCTTACCTGGGCGAAGGAGTATTCGGCATGTTGAAGAAGCGGCGTTCGCGGCGAGTTCTGTCCCTGTTTCTGGTGGTGCTGGGCGGCGTGCTCATGTATCTGGCACCCGAGATATTGCCCGGCCTGGTGCTGCTTGGTCTGGGTGTTGTGGTGGAACTGGTTGGAATTGCACTGGAACGCCGAGCCTAGCCGACTGGCCATCCGTTACCCGTGATGAGGTCGGCCGCTATTGCCGCTCACAAAATCTCCTGCCGCGCAGACTCGTGGCCCGGGCATTTGATCAAGCCGGGCTGGATTCATGCCGCACAATTATTCCTGCGACTCTTCCTGCGACGCACCAGCCCAATGCAGGATCACGGCCTTGCTATGCTTGCCATCCAGCGTCACCTCG
>DATKUZ010000049.1:0-15902 GCA_035530335.1 Sulfuriferula sp.
ATTCCATATCGAGGTGGTTGGTGGGTTCGTCCAGTACCAGCACGTTGGCGCGCGACATGATCAGCTTGCCGAACAGCATGCGTCCCTGCTCGCCGCCGGACAGCACCCGCACCGATTTTTTCGCATCGTCGCCGGAGAACAGCAGTTTGCCCAGCACGCCACGCACCATCTGGTCGTCGTCACCGGGCTGGGTCCACTGCTGCATCCAGTCGAACAGGGTGAGGTCGGTGTCGAACTCGGCGGCGTGATCCTGGGCGTAATAGGCGATTTTGGCGTTCTCCGACCATTTGATGGTTCCGGCCTTGGCGGGCAGTTCGCCGACCAGGGTTTTGATCAGCGTGGATTTTCCCATGCCGTTTTCGCCCAGAATTGCCAGGCGTTGGCCCGCTTCAACCATAAAGCTCAATTTGGAAAACAGCGGCGCGTCATAGCCGATAGCGAGATCCGTCACTTCCACCACATTGCGGTGCAGCGGTTTTTCCTGCTCGAAGCGGATGTAGGGATACTGACGTGAAGACGGCTTGATGACCACCATGTCCTGCTTGAGCTTGTCGATCTGCTTGACGCGCGATGTGGCCTGGCGCGCCTTGGAGGCGTTGGCGGAGAAGCGCGATACAAAGCTCTGCAACTCGGCGACTTTTTCCTTGGCGCGCGCATTGGCTGCGGCCTGGCCTTCGCGTGCTTGTGCGGCAGCGGTCATGTACTCGTCGTAATTGCCGGGGAATAGCTGGATCTTGCCGTAGTCCAGATCGGCCATGTGGGTGCAGATCGAGTTCAGGAAGTGGCGATCGTGCGAGATGATGATCATGGTGCTGGTGCGCTGGTCCAGCACGTTTTCCAGCCAGCGGATGGTGTTGATGTCGAGGTTGTTGGTGGGCTCGTCCAGCAGCAGGATGTCGGGGTTGCCGAACAGCGCCTGCGCCAGCAGTACGCGCAGCTTCCAGCCCGGCGCGACTTCCTTCATCGGGCCATTGTGCTTGTCGGTGGGAATGCCCACGCCCAGCAGCAGTTCGCCCGCACGCGCTTCAGCCGAGTAGCCGTCGAGCTCGGCGAACTTGCCTTCCAGTTCGGCGGCATGCATGTAGTCTTCCTCGGTGGCGTCGGGGTTGGCGTAGATGGTGTCCTTTTCCTGCTTTACCGCCCACAGTTCGGCGTCACCCTGCATGACGACATCGAGCACGATCTGGTCTTCGAAGCCAAACTGATCCTGGCGCAGCCAGCCCAGCTTTTCGCCGCTATCCAGCGCAACGTGGCCGGAAGTCGGAGCGAGCTGGCCGGCAAGAATTTTCATGAAAGTGGATTTGCCGCTGCCGTTGGCGCCGATCAGGCCGTAGCGGTTGCCATCGCCGAATTTGACGGTGACGTTTTCAAATAGCGGCTTGGCGCCGAACTGGATGGTGAGGCCCTGGGTGGAGATCAAGATGTGCTACCTAAAGATAAATCGGAACAGGCGTCATTTTACCAGTGTGGCGCCAGGCTTGCTGAAGTGCGTTGCGGTGGGCGTATTTGGTTACAGCCGGCTGGGGCTTGCCAGTTTGGTTTGCCAGTGGCCGCCGCTGGGAATGTCGAGGTAATAGCCCTGTACCATGTCCACGCCCATTTCTTTCAGCTTTGCATAGATTTCGCGGCTTTCCACAAACTCGGCAATAGTGGTTTTGCCCAGTCCGCGTGCCACGTCCACAATCGCTTTGACGAATATCTGGTTGTCGCGCTCGAAGATGATGTCGCGGATGAACAGGCCGTCGATCTTGAGGATGTCGGCCTTGATGTGCTTGAGATAGGCGAATGACGCAAAGCCGGTGCCGAAATCATCCAGGCAGATAATGCAGCCGGTGTGACGTAATGCCTCGATGAAACGCTGTGCGTCCTGCAGGTCGGACAGTGCTGAAGTTTCGGTAATCTCGATCATCAGGCGGCGCGGTTCAACCCTGGCGGACAGTAATTCGTCGGAAATGAAATGTGCCAGGCCGGGGTCATCCAGCGAGCGCCCGGAAATATTCACTGCCAGTGCCGGAATCTCCGGCTTGGCCTGAAGCAGCGCAATGCTCTGCTTCAGCACCCAGCGGTCTATCTGCAAAATCTGGCCGTTTTTTTCCGCCAGCGGAATGAAATGGCCAGGCATGATGAGCTGTTGCGGGTCAGCCTCGTCACGCATTCGCAGCAGCACTTCCAGGTGTGCCAGCGCGCCGCTTTGGGTGTGATAAATTCCCTGAAAGTGCAGTATGAAGCGGTCTTCTTCCAGCGCCCGTCCGATGCGCTCATTCCAGCTCATGCGCTGGATCATTTCACGCGAGGTGTCGAGATCGGCACGGTAACTGCGCCAGGCATTCTTGCCCGCTTCCTTGGCCTGATACATGGCAGCATCGGCGTGGGCGACCAGTTGCTCGGCGCTGTCCGCCTGTTGCGGGTAGGCGGCAATACCCAGGCTGCAGGTCAGGCGCAGGTTCTTACCCTCGAAACGGAATGGAATCTGCGCCACCGCACGCACGATGCGTTCAGCCAGCGAGTGGGCCTCCGCCTCGCTCACATCCGGCATGAGTATGGCAAATTCATCGCCACCCAGGCGGCAGAAGACTTCGTTGCTGCGGATCAGTGCACCCACTGCGCCTGCCACGCGAATCAGCATCGAGTCACCAGCGCGGTGGCCAAAGGTATCGTTGATGTATTTGAATTCGTCCAGGTCGAAAAACAGCAGGCTGCCGCTATTGCCGTGACGCGCGATGTCGCCCAGCATGCGCCCGAGTTCGTCCTCAAAGCGGCGCCGGTTGTAGAGGCCGGTGAGCGAGTCGCGCTCGGCCAGATAAATCAGCTGTTCGGCGGTCTGGCGTTCGCGCGTGACGTCCTCGAAAATCAGGATGCGCCCGATGATGCGCCCATCCTGCTCGCGCACCGGGTAGGACAGCTGGGTAATCATGCGGCCGTCGGTCATTTCTATTTCCAGACTCTCCGAACTCTCGTGCGTGCTCATCACCCCCATGATGTGGCGCGAGAAATGGTCCGGACGCGCCAGCACGCAGCCTGAGTCGTTGAGCAGATCGGCAATTTCGCGTCCGGCCAGGTTTTCGGTGTTGCGGATCATCCAGATCTGGGTAAAGGCCGGGTTGGTATAAGCAACCCGGTTGTTGATGGTGACAAACAGGATACCCAGGTTCATTGCCGACAGCAGCGCCAGCAGACGGGCTTTTTCTTCGCGTGTTTCCGCGAGATAGCGGCGCTGGATGGATTCGGCCTGCTGCAGTGCCTCGATGCGGCCGCGCAAGCTGGTCGCCATGGCGTTGAAGGCGTGATTCAGCTGGCCCACTTCGTCACGGCTGGTGACCGGGAGATGGATATTGAGATTGCCCGCCGCCATGGCCTGACTGGCCTCGACCAGCCGACGCAGATGGCGGGTCAGCCATAGACTGAGGCCGAACAGCAGCACAAATGATGCCGCTAGCGCCACCCCCCCGATGATTAGGGTTTCGTGCTTCATGCTGGCGTCGGTGCGCGTTAAAAAATCAGTGGAGATGCCGAAATACAGCGTGCCATAACGCTCATCTCCCAGCGTGACGGGCATGGCAGTGTCGAATACGCCATCGCTTCCCGTATCGGCAAAGCTTTGGTCCTGGCGGGGGAGTTTGCCGTTATGCAGGCCTGCCGCCGCGAGCTGCTTGCCTTGGGTGTCGGCCACAAGCAGATAGCGCATGCCTTTTTCCTGGTGCATCGAGTCGAGTAATTCCTGGGTTCCAGCCAGATCGCGCTCGAACAGCGCGGTGCCGAGCGCGGCATTGAGCGGCACGCGCAGTTCCTGTACGCGCTGTTCGGCGCTTTCCAGCAGGTGTTGCCGGGTGTCATGCAGGCTGACAAGCGCCAGCAACCCCAGCATGGTGAACTGCACCAGGATGGCCGCCAGCAGCAGTTTGACCCATAGGGGATAAATAATAGTGCGGCGATTCATGGGCGCGATTCTTTCATCAGGCGCAGTGTTTCTGCCCCATAGGGTGCCATCTCTGCCAGACTGTGGGAGTCTGCGGGGAGAATGCGTCCGAAGTGGCTCAGGTTAAGGAACAGGTGTCCCTGCGGGGTGGCACCGAAGGCCAGCAAGGCATCCTGTACCGCTCGGACTGTGGTTGGCGGGAGGCGGGGGTTGGCCATGAAAAAAAAGCTTTTTACCTCAGGGGTTGTCCCGATGATGCGCAGTTTGCTGCGCATCGTTTCCGGAAATTGGCCGAATGACAGCGCCCCCAGAATGGCTGCCGGAGCCTCGCCGTTGATCACGGCCAGGGCTGCATTGCCGTGGCTGCCCCGATTCAGAAAGCGGTAGTCTATATCACGGTGCAGGCCGGCTTGCTGTAAATAGGCTACTCCCAGGATGGTCACGATGGCCAGGGAATCAGGTATCGCGATATTGCGTCCCTTCAATTCGGCGGTGGTGTGCAGCCCGGACGACGCGGCGACCGCCAGCAAACCCCGGATGGTACTGGCGTAGGTGGCCAGCGGTCGATAGCCGGCCTCGTGTTCGGCCAGCCATGCCAGATGCGGTGGGGTCAGTACGATATCGAAATCGCCGTGTTGGGTGGCTTCAACAAAGGCGCGAGGGGTTTTTGCCGTGTAGAGCTGCACCGGCCGTTCGAGTTGCTGCTGCAGATAATCGGCGAGCAGTTGATACAGATGGAACTGACGCCGGGGTGACAGGTTGGGAAACAGCCCGATGACGAGCGGCGTGGTCGCCGCGCGGGCGCCAAGCGGCAGGCTGCAACACAGTATCAGAGCGCAAAGCTGGCGTCGCGTCGGGTTCATCGCGCCAGATTATAGCGGTTTGACGAACACTTTGGAGCGGCGCTGGTAGTTATACAGGGCCTGCTTCTGGGTGGGCAGCTCACTTATATCGGCTTCCTTGAAGCCGCGCTCGATGAACCAGTGCGCGGTACGCGTGGTGAGGACGAACAGGCGTTTCAGTTTCAGCGTGCGGGCCTTTTTCTCGGCAGCTTCCAGCAGCGCGTCGCCACGGGCGCTGCCGCGGTAATCGGCATGCACCGCCAGGCAGGCCAACTCGCCGGCGCGCTCGTCGGCAAACGGGTAGAGCGCGGCGCAACCAATCAGTATGCCGTCGTGTTCCAGCACGATGAAGCGTTCGATTTCCATTTCCAGCCGTTCGCGCGAGCGCCGCACCAGCATGCCGTCCTCTTCCAGTGGATGGATCAGTTGCAGGATGCCGCCGACATCGTCAATGCCGGCCGGGCGCAGGGTTTCCAGTCGTGCCGGGGTGAGCATGGTGCCGATGCCGGCGTGGGTGAACAGCTCCGACAGCAGCGCGCCGTCGACGTGACGACTGATCAGATGAACGCGGCTGACGCCCTGCTTGCTGGCGGTGATGGCGCAAGGCAGGTAAAAGCCCTCGTCCTCGGGCAAGGCACGTTTGCCGGCCACGATCTTTTCCGCCTCCGGCACGGTAAGCACGCGCAGCAGGCCGCCCCGGGCGTTATGTACGCCTTCGGTTTCCATCAGAAAAATCAGTTTGTCCGCGCCCAGCGCCAGCGCGGCGTTGGTGGCCACATCTTCCAGCGACAGGTTGAATATTTCGCCGGTGGGCGAATAACCGAGTGGCGACAGCAGCACGATATCGTTGTCTTCCAGACGCTGGCGGATGGCGGCGGCGTTGATCTTGCGCACCTCGCCGGTGTGCAGCAGATCGACCCCGCCGCGCACGCCCAGCGGCCGGGCGGTGACGAAATTGCCGCTGGCCACGCGGATGTCGGCGTTGGCCATCGGGCTGTTGGGCAGCCCCATCGACAGCAGCGCCTCGATTTCCACCCGCACTTCACCCACCGCCTCCTTGACGCAGGCCAGTGCCGCATCGTCGGTGACGCGCAGGCCGTCGGCATAGCGGATCACCGCGTTGCGCTGGGTCAGGTGCTCCTCCACCTGCGGGCGCACGCCGTGCACCAGCACCAGGCGCACGCCGAGGCTATTAAGCAGGTTGAGATCATGCGCCAGGCGGGTGAACTGGCCGTCGCTGAGCACTTCGCCGCCAAACGCGATAACAAAAGTTTTGCCGCGAAAGGCGTGAATATAGGGCGTGGCAGCGCGGAACCAGTGGACGAAGGCGGAGGGTGGAGAGTCAGGCATACGGTCCTGTTATTGGATTTTGAATTGGATGTGCTTGAAGTGTATAACAAATTCAGCAGACGCGTTACAGGTCTCCCCACAAGGTTTGCATCGCACTCAGGGCTGCCAGCGCAGCAGTTTCGGTGCGCAGTACGCGCGGCCCGAGCCGGACCGGAATAAATCCGGCAGTAAACGCCGCGCTGTACTCATCCGCGGCAAACCCGCCTTCCGGCCCCGCCAGCACGGTGACGTCGCCGCCGGGCCGGGGCAGGGCATGCAGGGTGTGTTGCGCATCCGGCGCGAACATCAGTTTGAGCGGCGCCGTGACGGGCTGCGCCAGCCAGGCCGGCAAAGCCGCAATATCGGCCACCTCCGGCACGCGGTTGCGGCCGCATTGTTCGCAGGCGGCAATCACCAGGTTTTGCCAGTGGTTGCGACGCTTGTCAGCGCGCTCGCCGGACAGCTTTACCACGCTGCGCACGCAGGCCACCGGCTGGATTGCATGCACACCCAGCTCCACCGCCTTTTGCAGCGTATAGTCCATGCGCTCGCCGCTGGAGATGCCTTGCGCCAGCGTGATGCGCAGCGGTGTTTCGCGTTCCACGTCTTGCCACGCCGCCACATGCACCTCCACCGCGCGCTTGCCGATGTGGTGGATGTGGCCCGCCCATTCGCCGCCGCGGCCGTTGAACAAGGTGACTGCGTCGCCGACGCTCAGGCGCAATACCCGTGCAGCGTGGTGTGCGCTGGCGTCCGGCAAGGCGATGAAGGTATCCCGGGCAAGGGTATCGGGCAGGTAAAAGCGTGGCATGGCGGCTAAAATGGGGCTGAGGTGCGTGATATGATAATGCGCATCGCATCGTAATTGGAGTTGAAGCAAATGGTCAGCCTGCAAACCCCCGTCTGTAATTTTGGCTGGAAAGCACCGGACTTCGACCTGCCCGGTGTGGACGGCAAGCGTTACACCCTGCAATCGGTAATGGGCGAAAACGGCCTGCTGGTGATGTTCATCTGCAACCATTGCCCCTATGTGCAGGCCATCCGGCCACGTCTCGTGCGCGATTGCCGCGAACTGCGCGACCACTACGGCATCAATAGTATCGCCATCATGTCCAACGATCCGGCGGATTACGCGGAAGACAGCTTCGACAATATGCAAAAAGCCGCTGCCGAATTCGACTTCCCCTTTTCCTATGTTTTCGACGCAAGCCAGGCTGTAGCACGCGCTTACGACGCAGTGTGTACGCCGGATTTCTTTGGATTCAATCGCGGCTTCGAGTTGCAGTATCGCGGCCGCTTCGATGCTTCGCGCAAGGAAACCGCGCCGGAGAGCGTGCATCGCGACTTGTTCGAAGCCATGGCGCAAGTAGCCAGGACACAGAAAGGGCCGCTGGAGCAAATTCCCAGCATGGGTTGCTCGATCAAATGGCGGCCGGAATGACCGTGCTGCAATCCGTCATTGAAGTTGTCAGGCGCGTTGCCCAGGTCGAGGTGATGCCGCGCTATCTGAAAGTTGCCCACAGCCGCAAGGCTGACGGCAGTTTGTGTACCGAGGCAGACCTGCTGTGCCAGATGGCGCTGGTGCGCGAGCTGACCCGCATCGCTCCGTACCCGGTGCTGGGAGAGGAAATGACGGAGGCCGAACAGCGCCAGCAGTGGCTGGCGGGTGCCGACGGATTGTGGTGCATCGATCCCATCGACGGCACCTCCAATTTCGTCAATGGGGTGCCGTATTTCGCGGTATCCGTGGCATTGATGAAGGCCGGGCGTAGCGTCATGGGCGTGATTTACGATCCGGTAGCCGACGAGATGTTTTACGCCGAAACAGGCCGGGGCGCTTTTTTGAATGGTGAGCGGCTACCGATCAAAACCCGCTCGCCCGATTTGCGTCACAGTCTGGCCGGCGTCGAATTAAAGCGCATTAGCGATGCCATCGCGATGCAGGTGGCGTTACATCCACCCTTCAGCTCGCAACGCAACTTTGGCGCCAGTACGCTGGATTGGTGTTACACCGCAGCGGGACGTTTCGATGTTTATTTGCATGGCGGACAAAAACTCTGGGACTACGCCGCCGGCTGCCTGATTATGGAAGAGGCAGGCGGACAAATGTGCACCCTGGCCTGCGACGATTTCTGGGCCGATGACCTGTGGGAGCGCCCGGTGGTGGCGGCGCTGGGTGTCGATTTGTTTGCGGAATGGAAAGCCTGGATACGCGCGGCGGATAAACCAACCGGACACACCAATTAAAAACTTTGATTATCGTCAGACCGATTTGAAAAACCATGCACAGCGCCTTAAAAATCGGGCGTTTCCCGCCATAAATCCATGGCTTTCCCTACCAATTCAGGCGCTTGCCGCGCTTGCCCAAACTGGCCGGCTCGGCCATAATCAAGGACTTTCGCTGCATTTTGTAATGTGAATGCAGCACGGATGTGCAGCTTAAGCATTTGAATTGTCGAGCCCGCGGGCAAACCGCTGGTTGCAAACATTCCGAACGCTCCCTCTCCGGGTATGCCGGTAGCAAGCCAGAGGGGGGCGTTTTAGCAGCATTAAACGTATTTTTATCAACCAAGGAAGAAGCAATGGCAACTCGTACCGATCTCGCAAATGCTATCCGGGCACTGGCCATGGACGCAGTGGAAAAGGCCAAGTCCGGCCATCCCGGCGCGCCCATGGGCATGGCGGAAATCGCCGAAGTGGTGTGGAATCACCACCTGCGCCACAACCCGGCCAACCCCCATTGGCCCGACCGCGACCGCTTCGTGCTGTCCAATGGCCACGGTTCGATGCTGCTGTATGCGCTGCTGCATCTGACCGGCTACGATTTGCCGATCGATGAGTTGAAGCGTTTCCGCCAACTGCATTCGAAAACCCCGGGCCACCCCGAATACGGCTACACCCCCGGTGTGGAAACCACTACCGGTCCGTTGGGCCAGGGCATCACCAATGCAGTGGGCATGGCGATGACGGAAAAGCTGCTGGCGGCTGAATTCAACAAGCCCGGCCACGAGATCGTCAATCACCACACCTATGTGTTCCTCGGCGACGGCTGCCTGATGGAGGGTATCTCCCACGAGGCCTGCGCACTGGCCGGAACCTGGGGTCTGGGCAAGCTGATCGCGTTCTGGGATGACAACGGCATTTCGATCGACGGTCACGTCGAAGGCTGGTTTACCGACGATACTCCCAAGCGTTTCGAAGCTTACGGCTGGCACGTGATCGCCGGTGTGGACGGGCACGACGCTGTCGCTGTCGAGGCCGCCGTTGAGGCCGCCAAGGCGGTGACCGACAAGCCCACCATGATTTGCTGCAAAACCATCATTGGCAAAGGCTCTCCCAATAAGGAAGGCACCCACGATGTGCACGGCGCCGCGCTCGGTGCGCAGGAAATTATCGATACGCGCAAGCATATCGGCTGGGATCACCCGGCGTTTGAAATTCCTGCCGATGTGTATGAAGGCTGGGATGCCAGGACCAAGGGTGAGGGGCTGGAGAAGCTGTGGAACAACAAGTTCGCCGAATACGCAGCAGCCTTCCCGGCGCAAGCGGCCGAATTCAAGCGCCGCATGGCCGGCGATTTGCCCGCCAACTGGAATGCGCACCTGGCCCAGGCTGTTGCTGCCATCAATGCCAAGGGCGAAACCGTTGCCACGCGCAAGGCTTCGCAAATCGCCATCAACGCGCTGGCGCCGGCGTTGCCCGAATTCCTCGGCGGTTCTGCAGATCTGACCGGTTCCAATCTGACCAACTGGACCGGCTGCCACCATGTCCATGGCAATAGCACCGGCAACTACATATCTTACGGCGTGCGCGAGTTCGGCATGTCCGCCATCATGAACGGCATGGCGCTGCACGGCGGTATGCTGCCGTTCGGCGGCACCTTCCTGATGTTCTCCGAATACGCCCGCAATGCCTTGCGCATGGCTGCGCTGATGAAGCAGCGCGTGATCTGGGTGTTCACCCACGATTCCATCGGCCTGGGCGAGGACGGCCCGACCCACCAGCCGGTGGAGCAGACCGCCACCCTGCGCATGATCCCCAATATGGACGTATGGCGTCCGTGCGATACGGTGGAAACCATTGTCGCCTGGGGTCAGGGTGTTGAAAAACATGACGGCCCCACCAGCCTGATCCTGAGCCGCCAGAATCTGGCGTTCATGCAGCGCGACGACGCTACCATCGCCAATGTCGCCAAGGGCGGCTATGTGCTGAAAGACGCAGCAAATCCCAAAGTGGTGCTGATCGCCACCGGCTCGGAAGTCGAGCTGGTTGTTAAAGCGCAAGAAGCACTGGCCGCTGAAGGTATCGCTGCGCGCGTGGTGTCGATGCCGTGCACCAGCGCGTTCGAGCGCCAGGATGCTGCCTATAAAGCCAGCGTACTACCCAAGGGCGTGGTGCGTGTGGCGGTTGAAGCGGGCTCCACCGATGGCTGGTACAAGTATGTTGGCCTGGACGGTGCAGTGCTGGGCATGAATAGCTTCGGCGAATCGGCACCGGCACCCGATCTGTTCAAGCATTTCGGCTTCACCGTGGAAAACGTGGTGAAAACCGTCAAGGGCGTGCTGTAAATAATACGCCGCAAGGTGCGCCCGAACGCGGCGCACGGCAGTGACGAACGCATTCTGGTTTTTTAAATGGAGGCTGTAAATTATGACGATTAAGGTTGGTATTAACGGTTTTGGCCGCATTGGCCGCATGGCGTTCCGTGCAATCGCCAAAGATTTTCCGGGTATCGAAGTGGTCGCGATCAACGATCTGCTTGACCCGGAATACCTCGCGTACATGCTCAAGTTCGACTCCGTGCATGGCCGTTTCAACGGTGATGTCGCCGTCGAAGGCAATAACCTGATGGTCAATGGCAAAAAAATCCGTTTGACCGCCGAGCGCGACCCGAGCAACCTGAAGTGGGGTGAGGTTGGTGCCGACATCATTATCGAATCGACCGGCTTCTTCCTGACCAAGGAAAGCTGCCAGGCGCACATCAACGCAGGCGCCAAGAAAGTGGTGCAGTCCGCGCCATCGAAAGACGACACGCCGATGTTTGTGTATGGCGTGAACCACGCCAAATACGCCGGCGAAGCCATTGTTTCCGCCGCTTCCTGCACCACCAACTGCCTGGCTCCGGTCGCCAAGGTGCTGAACGACAATTGGGGCATCAAGCGCGGCCTGATGACCACCGTGCATGCCGCTACTGCCACTCAAAAAACCGTTGACGGCCCGTCCAGCAAGGACTGGCGCGGTGGTCGCGGTATTCTGGAAAACATCATTCCGTCGTCCACCGGTGCTGCCAAGGCCGTGGGTGTGGTGTTGCCCGAACTGAAAGGCAAGCTGACGGGCATGGCGTTCCGTGTGCCTACTTCCGACGTATCGGTGGTCGATCTGACCGTGGAACTCAACAAGGAAACCACTTACGCTGACATCTGCGCGGCGATGAAAGCGGCTTCCGAAGGCGCGCTCAAAGGCGTGCTGGGTTACACCACAGAGAAAGTGGTTTCCACTGATTTCCGTGGCCACTCGGCACCTTCGGTGTTCGACGCCGAAGCCGGCATTGCGCTGGATTCCACTTTCGTCAAAGTCGTGGCCTGGTATGACAATGAATACGGTTATACCTGCAACATGCTGCGCTTTGTGCAACACGTGGCGAAATAATCGTAAACAGGTGGCAAGCCATGACAGGCGCAAGCATCACCGCGTTTTATTGGCTTGCCCTTGTACATGCAACGATGTGAGCTTTAAGGTCTGGGGTATTCCCAGTCCTTAAACCTTACTTCATCTGGAGAACCACCATGGCAGTTATCCGCGTTACCGACCTTGATCTCAAAGGCAAACGTGTTTTCATTCGCGCCGACATGAACGTACCGGTCAAAGACGGCAAGGTCACTTCGGACGCCCGCATCACCGCGTCCATGCGCACGATAGAACATTGCCTCAAAGCCGGGGCAAAAGTCATGGTCACGTCTCATCTTGGGCGTCCAACCGAAGGCGAGTACTCCGAAGAAAACTCACTCAAGCCGGTAGCTGATGTGCTGGGTGCCAAGCTGGGCAAGCCGGTGCGACTGGTGAAGGACTGGATCGACGGCGGCTTCGATGTCGCCGAAGGTGAGCTGGTATTGCTGGAAAATGTGCGCTTCAACAAAGGTGAGAAAAAGAATCTGGACGAAACCGCGCAAAAGTATGCCAAATTGTGCGACGTGTTCGTGATGGATGCCTTCGGCACTGCCCATCGTGCCGAAGCGTCCACCCATGGCGTCGCCAAGTTCGCCGCGGTGGCGGCTGCCGGCATTCTGCTTACCGAAGAACTGGAAGCGCTGACCAAGGCGCTGCTCAGCCCGGCGCGCCCGATGGTTGCCATCGTGGGCGGCTCCAAGGTGTCCACCAAACTGACCGTGCTGGAAGCTCTGTCCGAAAAAGTGGATCAGATGGTTGTGGGTGGCGGCATTGCCAACACCTTCCTCAAGGCCACCGGCAAGAACGTCGGCAAGTCACTGTGCGAGGACGATCTGGTTCCCGTAGCGCAGGCTTTGATGCAGAAAATGACCGCGCGTGGCGCCACCATCCCCATCGCGGTAGATGTGGTGTGCGGCAAAAAATTCGACGCCAATGAACCCGCCGTGCTCAAGGATGCAGGCGCGGTGGCGGATGACGACATGATTTTCGACATCGGCCCGCAATCCGCCCAGGAGCTGGTGGATATCATCATGAAAGCCGGCACGGTGGTGTGGAATGGACCCGTGGGCGTGTTTGAATTCGACCAGTTCGGCGCCGGCACCAAAAAAATTGCGGAAGCGATTGCCACTACCAAAGCCTTTACCCTGGCGGGCGGCGGCGACACCATCGCAGCGATACAAAAATATGATATCTACGACAAGGTATCTTACATCTCCACCGCTGGCGGTGCTTTCCTGGAATTCCTCGAGGGCAAGAAATTGCCTGCGGTCGAAATCCTTGAGCAACGCGCGGCAGGCAAATAATCCATTAACGGTGTCTGGCTAGCTGCGGGCGCCGCTATGCGGCAGGACAACCTGCCCGTTGACGTTTCCCTGGCCGGCCTTTTTCAGAGTAAATAAATTCATGATACGCAGAACAAAAATCGTCGCCACGCTTGGCCCTTCATCCAACGACCCGAAAGTCCTGGACAAGATGATGGAGGCGGGCGTGGACGTGGTGCGTCTCAACTTTTCGCACGGCATCGCACAGGATCATATTGATCGTGCCGAGATGGTGCGTTCGCTGGCGCGTACCCGCGGTCGTGCCGTGGGCGTGCTGGTTGACCTGCAAGGCCCTAAAATTCGCGTCGGCAAGTTTGCCGACGGCAAGGTCACCCTGAAATCCGGCGACCGTTTTGTGCTCGACGCCACCTGCGAACTGGGCAATCAGGAGCGCGTCGGCCTTGACTACAAGGATCTGCCCAAGGATCTGGAACGCGGCGCCACGCTATTGCTGGACGATGGCCGTATCGAAATGTGGGTTGAAGAAGTCAAGGGTGCGGAAATCATCTGCAAGGTGGTACAGGGAGGCGTGCTGTCCAATAACAAGGGCATCAACCGCAAGGGCGGGGGACTGTCCGCTGCCGCGCTGACTGAAAAAGACATTGAAGATATCAAAACTGCGGCTGCACTGAAGGCCGATTATGTGGCGATTTCCTTCCCGCGTTCCGCTGCCGATATGCAGCTGGCGCGCAACCTGCTGCGCGCTGCCGGCGGCCACGGCATGCTGGTAGCCAAGATTGAGCGTGCCGAGGCGATTACCGCGCTGGAAGAAATACTCGATGCTTCCGATGCCATCATGGTGGCGCGTGGCGATCTCGGCGTGGAAGTGGGCGATGCCGCGGTACCTGCACTGCAAAAGAGAATGATCCGCATGGCACGACAGCGCAACAAGGTGGTTATTACTGCCACCCAGATGATGGAGTCCATGATTTCCAGCCCGATACCGACGCGCGCCGAGGTTTCCGATGTGGCCAATGCGGTGCTGGACGGTACCGATGCGGTGATGCTGTCAGCCGAGACTGCTGCAGGCATGTATCCGGTGGAGGCGATTGCTGCCATGGATCGCGTGTGCTGCGAGGCAGAAAAGGAAATCGAACGTGATTTCAACAAGTTCCGTCTCGACAAAAATTTCAACCGGAAAGATGAGTCGGTAGCGATGGCTGCCATTTTTACTGCCACTCACTTGCCCAATGTGCGCGCCATTGCCGCACTTACCCAGTCCGGAAACACCTGCCTGTGGATGTCGCGCATGAGCACCGGCGTGCCTATCTACGCCTTGACACCAGAAGTGGAAACCCGTAGAAAAGTTACCTTGTATCGCGGCGTCTACCCGGTAAATTTCAAGACCGATTCCAAGGATCGCGATCAGTTGCTGATCGAGGCCGAGAATGAATTGCGTCGCCGCGGTGCGGTGCGGGACGGTGATTTGATCGTGCTTACCATCGGCGAACCGATCGGCGAATCCGGTGGCACCAACACCATGAAAATTGTAACGGTCGGCGAGCACAAAAAAGCTTAAGGCATTCCAGGATTTGAAGTCTATTTATTATTAACCAAGGAGAAAATCATGGCAATTGTATCCCTGCGTCAACTGCTGGACCATGCCGCCGAAAACGGCTACGGTCTGCCCGCGTTCAACGTCAACAACCTGGAGCAAGTCCAGGCCATTATGCAGGCCGCCGATGAATGCGGCAGCCCGGTCATCATGCAGGCCTCTGCCGGCGCGCGCAAATACGCCGGCGCCAGCTTTCTGCGCCACCTGATCACTGCTGCGGTTGAAGCCTACCCGCACATCCCCATCGTCATGCACCAGGATCACGGCGCCAGCGCCTCGGTGTGTATCCGTTCGATTACCGATGGTTTCTCTTCGGTGATGATGGATGGCTCTCTGCAGGAAGATGCCAAGACCCCGGCCAGCTACGAATACAACGTGGAGATCACCCGCAAGGTGGTCGATATCGCGCATGCCGTAGGTGTTTCCGTGGAAGGTGAACTGGGCTGTCTGGGTTCGCTGGAAACCGGCATGGCTGGTGAGGAAGACGGTGTAGGCGCGGAGGGTGTGCTGGATCATTCCCAGCTGTTGACCGATCCGGAAGAAGCCGCTGATTTCGTCAAGAAAACCGGCGTGGATGCGCTGGCTATCGCTATTGGCACTTCCCACGGCGCATACAAATTTACCCGTCCGCCCACCGGCGACATCCTCGCTATCGGCCGTATCAAGGAGATCCACGCGCGCATTCCGAACACGCACCTGGTGATGCACGGCTCTTCCTCGGTGCCGCAGGAATGGCTGAAAATCATCAATGACTTCGGCGGCGACATGGGCGAAACCTACGGTGTGCCGGTGGAAGAAATCATTGAGGGCATCAAGCATGGCGTGCGCAAAGTCAATATCGACACCGACCTGCGCATGGCATCCACTGGCGCAGTGCGCAAGTTCCTGGCGGAAAACAAGAAGGAGTTTGACCCACGTAAATTCCTGATTGCCTCCACCAAGGCCATGCAGTCGATCTGTAAAGCGCGCTATGAAGCCTTCGGAAGCGCAGGTCAGGCGGCCAAGATCAAACCGGTTGATCTGGAAAAAATGGCTGCAAAATACGCCAAAGGCGAACTGGCCGCGATTATCAAATAATCCTACGTACCGCCCAATAAAAAAGGCAGCTCAGGCTGCCTTTTTTATTGGGCATGACCCGTCCTGAAATAAGTTGACACTTTTTGCGATGACGAAAGGAGTGTCAAATGGAATCGAGGGAAAGAAGGAGTCAACGGGATTACACACTGGCTTTTAAATTGAGCGTAGTAGACCAAGTGGAAAAAGGCGAAATG
>DATKUZ010000050.1:0-80247 GCA_035530335.1 Sulfuriferula sp.
AACCGCTTCGGCATCGGTTTTTGACAATTTCATGTGTGGCGTCAGGGTGGATTCATCGACCACGTCTTCCTTGTCGCCGGGCTTGACATGTTTCCTGTAAAACTCGCCAGCCGGCCGGATGCGTACTGGATCCTGCAGCCATTTCACCAGCCAGGGCTTGTTGAATTTGCTGCCGGCATAGTAGAGATCCGGTCCCTTGCGCTCCCAGATATGATCCAGGCCTGGCTTTTCCGGTTTGACGGTCGCATGGCAGCTTATGCATTGCGATTTCAGGATGTCGGCGCCGTTGCCAGCCCAGGCAGCTAACGGTGCAGCAATAAAGCCAAGGCTCAGGGCTGCGAATATATGCAATTTCATCATTGATCCTCTCCTGTTATTGAATGGCCTGGCCCTTGAACGCGGCCGAATTGTGCCCGCCGTAAGGCTTTTTCAGGGATTCTTCATAGTAGAAATCGGGAACGAACTGCTTGTCTTTCCAGGTATAGAACGGGTCGTTGCGGCTGATCTCGTTGTATTCGATGACCGTCATTAAACCGCCCATGGGTTTGTCGCCGTTCATCGTGTGGGAGTCGACATGGTCGTGCACCATCCAGCGTCCCGGGTTGTCCGCAGTAAGAATGACATCGTAGCGTTCGCCCGGATTGACCGCGATAGTGTCAGCATAGTAAGGGCTGCTTAAGGGCCGCCCGTCCTTGAATGCCACCAGGAAAACATGTCCATGGATATGGATCGAATGGGTTAATTCACCCGCACCTATCAGGCGAATGCGAACAATGTCTCCTTTCGAAATGCGTATCGGCTGAGTATCTGGAAAAGCCTTGCCGTTGATGGTGAAGTAATCCCACACGTCGCCAGGAACGCCCCCGTAACCCGGTTTGAAAGCCCATTTGGACGACCAGTCGGACAGCATCAGGATGTAATCTTTGGTTACCTTTTTCTCGATCGGCACGGGCTTTTTGGGGTCGATGATCAATGGTCCAAACATGCCGCGCATCGCCGCGTGCTCATTCACGTTGACATGGCAGTGATACCACATGGTGCCGGAGGGTTCGGCCACCCATTTGTAAGTGAAGGAGTCGCCAGGCTTGATTGCTGCTTGCGTGGTATCCGGCACGCCGTCCATCCGCCAAGTTCCCTTTTGCAACAATCCATGCCAGTGGATAGTGTGCGGCAGGGTGGTGAGGTTGTTGACGTTGACCGTGACCTCGTCGCCTTCCTTGACATGGATTAGCGGACCCGGAACCTGGCCGTTAAATGCGAATGTATGGAATTGTTGCTTGTCCACCAATGTGATCTTGGTGTCTTCAATGGTCATGTCAAAGGTGCGCTTTTCTGCCCAGCTTGCTGCTGGAATCATTATCAGCAAACACAATACAAAAAAATTATGGAAGTGACGCGTAATGTGATGCAGTAGCTGTGAATCTTCTTTTGTCATGACTTCGGCCCCTTTTTAAAAGATGTATATAAAATATATCTTCTAGGAGAAACGATTGTCAACAACTTTTTGTGAGGGGCCTTAACCTGGACACAATATTGAAAGATGCCCGGCTTCTACATTGAATATCAGCAGGGACTGAAGCCAGATAGTGCTAGGCGCGCCTAATGTACCGTCTGATGTAGCGCCAGGGTGGGTAGCCGCAACGTGGCTTGTGTGCCACTATTTCGCAAGCAGCCGATTCAACTGGTTTCAATGCATTGGGAATGCCAAGGCATGCGGGTAGCGCGGAACGAACGAGGATATCAACGGTCTGATTTGTCAGCGTTTCCTGAATTATTGAATCTACAGAGGTGCCGAATGCAACTTACGCGCTTTACCGATTATTCATTGCGGGTTCTGATTTATATCGGCCTGCACCAGGACAGATTGGTGACGATCAGCGAGATTGCTAAAAACTACGGCATTTCGCAGAATCATCTGGTGAAGGTGGTGCATCAACTGGGCACCCATGGCTATATTGAAACGGTCCGCGGCAAAGGCGGCGGGATGCGACTGGCACGCCGGCCGGAATTGATTAACATTGGCGACGTGGTGCGCGATACCGAGGAAAATATGGATATTGCAGAATGCTTTGATCCCAGCAAGCAAAGCTGTTCCTTGCTCCCGTCCTGTATTCTCAAATCCGTCCTCGTCGAGGCGCGTCAAAGCTTTCTGGTGACGCTCGATTTTTACCGTTTGTCCGATTTTTTGGTAAACAAGTCTGCATTACCCGTCTTTGTAACCTTACAGAAAATGCCAGGAAAGCCTCGCGCTAAAAACGCTGCTTAACGGCAGCATTGTCTACCAAGGCAATAGCGCAAGTGCCCTCCAATCTATGTTCCTGACGATGGGTCCGGAGATGGTGCTTCTTGTGGCGGGTAAGTGATGGTCGTGCCGGCCACCTTGGCAAAAGGTGTCAATACATGCACCTGGCGGTGCGTCTCATTGATGATTTCTTCGGCGCGGATGCCGTGTACTACCAGTGCATCGGCGATCAGCGAACGATGGCAGCGCCACGGCACGGCCTCGGCGCACATCAACGCAATTCGCTGTTTACTTGCCAGCTCAATGAGGTTTGCCAGATTCTTCGCAAATTCCGGGGTCTGCATGTAGTCGGCATAGCCACGAAACGAAGCGTTTCGCCAACCGCCGTTCGGTGACGCCGGATCGGCATGGCGGAAGCCTCCCAGGCCAGCAACGTGTGTATAGCTGATCCCGGCTGTCAGCAGCGCGTCCGGCAATGTCTCGCGGTTGAACTGCGGGTTATGGCGTGAACGCGGCACTGTACGCACGTCAAGCAGGCTGATCACCGAGTGGGCCTTGAGCAGCGCAATAAACGCTTCCAGAGACCGCGTTGAATGGCCTACGGTCAAAACGACAGAACGGGTGTCCTGATTCGTCATGATTTAACTTGGGGTGGTCAGGGTTTCGACTCGTGCGCGCAGCACCGGTACGAGTTGCTGCTCAAACCAGGGATGGCGCTTGAGCCATGGCTGATTGCGTGGCGATGGGTGAGGCAGTGGAAGGTATTGCGGCACATATTCCGGCCAGGCCTTGACCGTTTCAGCCAGTGTCGATTTGCGGCGAGGACCGAGAAAGTGGTGTTGCGCGTATTGACCGATAAGCAAGGTCAACTCGATCTGCGGCAACTGGGCCAGCAACTGGTCTAGCCACAGTGCTGCGCATTCACGGCGCGGCGGCATATCGCCGTGATTGCCTCGTCCCGGATAGCAATAGCCCATGGGAATGATTGCGATGCGCGAGGCATCATAAAAAACATCTTCGTCCACGCCCATCCATGCCCGCAGCCGTGCCCCGCTCGGGTCGTCCCATGGAATGCCGGATGTATGCACGCGGATGCCGGGCGCCTGTCCCACAATCAGGATGCGGGCCGTGCTACCGGCACGCAGCACAGGACGCGGGCCAAGCGGGAGATGGGATTCACACACGCGACAATCACGTACTGCAGTTAGCAACGTCTCGAGAGTGGAGTAAGCGGTTTCAGGCACAATGCGTGCTCTCCTTCTCACATGAAACAGACTGGCTTTGGCGCCGGCAAGGGATGCATGGTTTTGATATTTTCAGGCTTGATCATGCGCTCCGTTAAGGGTCAGGCGCAAGTAGAATGTCAATGATCGCTCGATGCGTCCGGCTAATGCCAAGCCACAATAAAAAGTGCAATAAATCCAGTGATGGCAGGGCGACGAGAACAATACAATTTTGAATCCGTTGATTGCCTATCTGCTGGGCTGAACCTGTCCGAAAAACACTGTCATGCTCGCAATTTCTTCGTCTGTAAATGGATTTTGCAGTGTCGTCAGATGCACGCCATGGATGCCGCCCAGCATACGGGCGATGAATTCATCCCGCGGAATGGTCGCGGCCATTAAGAAAAGATTGGGTGCCGGATTGGGTTGAGTCAAGGCGGAATTCAGATGGCAGCCGATACACAGGTTTTGATAAATATCCTGTCCAGTATGCAAACGCAAAGGAGTTGCCGTGAGGGGCAAAAAATCAGATATGTCTAAAGGTTGTCTCGATTCAAGCAGCTTCAGTTGTCTGGCGAATGTCTGGATGTTATGGGCAGCAAACTGAGCGCGTAAATCAGTAATTTGCTTGCTTGTAACGGGTTGCAATGCCGGGTCCTCCTGAGCGGCGTAACGTGCCAGCATTCCCAGTGTTCCGAGACTGCTGCGGATGCGTAGGCGCAAACCATCGCGTCGCAATGGAGGCGTTGCCGGATTAAGCAGCAGTTGAGCGTCGCCATACAAGACGGCGATCTCCACCCGCAGGCGCCGCTCATGCTCGCCGCTCGCCCATGCAGGCAGGGCAGCAGCGAACAATACGAGGACGACCAGAACTCGGCCCAAGCGCACAGGCCGTTATTCCACCTTGATTTTCTGCTCTATAGGCGCCTTCGGATCTGCGCTCCACTCAGCCATCGAACCATCGTAAACCTTGGCCAGTTTGTTGCCGAGCACTTCACTGGAAACGAACCAGCCCAGCGACGCCCAGTGGCCGGTATTGCAGAAGTTGATCTCTTCTCCTTTGAGGGGAACGCCTGCATCTTTATAGAGCTTTTCCAGTTCAGCTACGCTGCGGAATTTGCCACCGTTGTTGTCGGTGAGCCAGCTCTCCGGCAGATTCTTCGCACCAGGAATAGTGCCGTTACGTTTGACCGCTGCGGGCGTCCGGTTGACCCCCAGATACTGGTCGTTGGGACGATTGTCGACCAGCAAAACGCCGGATTTTCTGGCTTTTTCCACGTCGGCTTCCGTGGGATACATGTCCTTGCGGAATTTCGCTACAAAGGCTTTCGGTTTAGGCTGATTCATGCCGGTTTCGATCTTGTTGGTCTTGTCCGCCTCATAAGCGGCATATCCGCCATTCAGAATGGAAACGTCGTCGTGCCCCAGCACTTTGAACGTCCAATAAACGCGCGTGGCACTGCCCATGTCCAGGGCGTTGCTACCCGCCGAATAGATCACCACGTGGGAATTATCGTCGATGCCAAGGCTGCCGATCAGTTTCTCGATCTGCGGAATCGGCGGAAGCATGCCGGGTATATTGTTCACTTTGGCGCGCCAGCCATCCTTCATATAATCGCTATATATGGCGCACGGAATATGGCCGCGCAAATAATCTATTTTGGAGTGACCGTCGAGCTGGTTGCGAATATCCAATACCACGATGCCAGGCTTGCAAGAATTCTGTTTAATCCAGTTGGTGTCTACAAGCGGGCTATCGGCTACGGCGAATGCGGTTGCGCTTGCAGTCGCCAGCCAAACTACAGTTAAAAGCAATATCCGTTTCATGATTTCTCCTCCTTCGTTAAACAACGATGATCCGGTCGGCATCAAGCAGGCGCAGTAGCGCCTGATCCCAATCCCGCTCGGTATTGCCCGTTTGTGTAGCGTTGAAACGCCACACGCGATGGGTCTTTTGAAGTTGCTCGATTGCTTCAGCCAGCGTTTCCTGGTCTGGAAAAATGTCCGTTTGCAGTACTACTACATTGATTTCATCCATTTTCTGTTCCATCCTAAACGCTCATGATGAAATCGGCCTCGAGCATCGCTTCGGCCAGGGCCGCCTTGTCAAGAACTGGCAATTGTTCCTCTGGCACGGTGGTTTCCGGAGCAATGTCGGCCAAATCCAGCAGGTCGAACTGCTCCGCATTTTCGGGAGTGTCGGCGACTGGCATGTGCATAAACACTAAACGCACTTGGTGCCCAAAAATCGTCAGGCCCGCGGCTACGCGCATTGCTTCAGCGTGATCACGCCGCCCGAGGAGCAGGATTGTCTTGATGGAATTGATCATTTTTTTGCCTTAGAGGGTAATGACTCGAGCTACCCTGGCGAGCATGGCGCTATGGTTGGTTTGGCTGCCGAGCTCCACAGGGCAGTGTTTCTCAGCCATGAAGCGTTGCCAGGAGTGTTCGCAGGCGATTGCCTGATTTGCCACGCCCATCAGGTTTTTAATGCTGCTGTCGGCGAGCAGGCGAACGCCGTCATTGGTAAAAAAGCAGCTCCATGCGATGCCTTTTCTGATGCAGGCATGTGCGAGCGGTGCCAGAATCCGGCCTCCCCGGTCGGTTGATATTACAAACAGCATTTCCAACTAGCTTCTCCTTTTTCCAAGGTAAAAAAATCCTGCTGAAAATGCGGTTAACATGGAAATTCCTCCAAGTATCAGCCCAATTTGACCGGGATTCGTTTGCTCCTCCGGCTGCCTGGTAGGGGTGACACCCAGTACAGCGTCTGGATAGGTGACGGAGTCCATCGGCAATGCGGGATGGTTCGCCCAATCCACCCAGCCATCCTGAAACACCCGCACTTCCGCGCCCGCGCCTGCGCGTAGTAAGGTAAAGTACGCAACTGATTCAAAGGGGTCGTTGGCATATACGACCAATTCGTCTCGAAGCGGCAGCTGCAAAGTATTTTTGGCCATTTGCTGCCGTGCTTTGAGCATCGGCAAGGATTGAGCCCCCGGTAGATGTCCGCCGCGCATGGCCCTAATACGCGCTCCCCAGTATTCGCCCTCGCTGCGCCCGTCCAGTAAAAGCGGTGGATGATTTGTGGTTAATGCTTGCGCAAGTTCGTCGCGCAACACGATCCGGCCTTCGCGTACGACGCCTAGATAAATCGGATTGCGCGTCATTCCGCGGCCTGTGCCCTGTCCCATTTGAGCCTGTTCCAGACCGGCGCCGCGCGCGATGGGGGTAGTCAGAATGGATACTTTTCTTTGGCCACACAGATACAGCATGCCTGCCACGAAATCACGTTCGGTTGGGTCATCGCCCACGACCAATACATGGGCTTGCTCCGACAGCCCGGCGGTTCCCAAAAGCCAATAGATTTCGCGAAAACTCGCGAGGCGCCCGTGCGGACCCAGAAAATCGGCAGCGGGAAGGCAGTGGGCGCCGCGCACGGTGTAATGCAGGCAGGCATCCTCGGCGCGCGCATCCACGACCGTCACGCTGCCGATCAGATTCGACGCATGATTGGTATAGCCGAATGCAACCTCCGACGCCTGGCTATTCCCGGCCAGCACCATCCACAGCATAGTGAGAAGGATCGGGAAAAATTCGCGCATGACCAGCTATTCAGCACCCCCCAAACCGGTGCCCGCCGTCGTCTGCGGCAGTGGTGCCTTTCGGCGCGGGCGGATGTTCGATGTAGTAGCCGACCAGATCGGTAACCGATACCGTGCCATAGGCATTGCCCAAATTGACGTCCGGCATGCTTTCCATTGGCTGCGGCGTACGCGATCTGGCGAGCGCGCCAGGCGCCAGTGCGGCATAGTGGAACAGCAATGCCGACAGACCGAAGGCGAGAGCCAGGGCCGCCAGCCAGAAAATCAGGATTTCTTTCTTCATCGCGAGCCTCTCAGAAAACATCCTTGGTAAGGCAGACATAGGTGATATAGAAAGCCACCACGAACATGATGATTTGCAGAATGGTTGCAAAATCCAGAGTCATGATTTGTCCTTTCCCTGGTAATGCCTGACCAGCATATTCAAATCCAGCGCTTTGCCGTCGGCGGGGTTGATGACCGGGGGGGTGAAATAGGGCACACCTTGCCGGGTAGCATGAAGATAAGCGGGTGGATCCATGAAGATATATGCCAAGCCACCGATGCTGATCGCCGCCGACAATATCGAGAACACGACCATTTGTAATTTTGCGAAACGCATTGTCGTCTCCTCAATCTTTACGCACATAGACATGCCAGCACCTGTCCGCTCTCACGGTGGCAAGGTGCGAGCTACGCAGATCTTTCATCATGGGAGGAATGGCTTCCATGGAGGTGGCGTTGTCAATCAGGACTTCGATGACATCGCCTGGCATCGCCGTGGAGAGCGCCTTTTTTGTCATCAGTTGGGGGCGCGGGCAGGAGTCACCCAGGCAGTTGATTTGCTGCTTGATAAGGTGTTGGGTGCCGTCCGGCAATACCGCCTGCGTCATTTGGCCTGCATTGGGCACTGCCTCGGTTTTTTTGCTGAAAAATCCCATCATTCGCTCCTTTATGCTTTGTGATTTGGTTATGCCGGCTGGCTTGCTTCGGCTCTCGCCAAGGCGCCTTGCACGGCAGGTTCGGTGGGAGACTCAGCCCAGGCATCACATGCTGACGATTCTATGGACGCGGCCTGGGGCTCAGGTACCGGAGCCTCCGCCCGTTCCCGCTTCAAAATCGCGCGATAGATGCCGAACAGGACCAGCGTCTGCAACGCGCCGAATACGATGGCTGGAATACCGGTACTGCTTTGCAGAGTTGCCGCATTGGCGAATCCGAACTGCAGCCCGGCCAGGTTGGGTGTGCCGGTCATGGTCTGCGGCGCAGGTGGCCAGAAATCGAAGGACCAGAACAGTGAAAACAGGAACATGCCGATAAAGGTAAACAACAGCGCCCAGATTGCGCCGATATTGCCTTCACCGGCCTTGACCCAGGTGGACACCGTACAGGCACCGGCCAGCACCATGCCAAGGCCGAATAGAAACAATCCAATAAAGGTGTTCAACCCCACGTCGAATTGCATGGGTTTACCCGCACCGATGGTAATGAACGCGGTAAACCCCAGCGTCATGATCATCATCGCCACCAGCATGGCTTTGGTATTGCGATAGGTCTTGAACAGCATGGCGTCGCGCAAGGCTGCTACATTGCAGTAACGCGAGCGCTGCACCAGCAGTCCCACGGTGGTGCCAAAAATAAATGCCGACAGGCATTCCGCCACAGGTGTCATGTCATCCCTCCAGATTCTTTTTGTAAATCAAGGTGCCGACCCAGGTGCCTGCCAGAATGCCGCTCACCGCCAGGTAGCCCCCCAGGTTCATTTCCGGCGTCAGCCCGAAAAAAGTACTTACATTGCACACAAAGGCAAGCCGGATGCCGATCCCCATGAGTAGGCCGCCGATGGTGATCATTACCCATTCGGTCAGGCGATGCGGCATACGCCAGCAGAACTCCTTGCTGAACACGGCACCCACAAAGGCGCCGAACACCATTCCCAGGCTGATGTAAATTTTCCAGTAGTAAGGGTCGGGCGGGAACGCGACACTCCAGAACGGAATGCGATCAATGGCGCTGCCCATGAAGAATTTGGCGATTAGTCCGGTCATCATGGTTTCGCCGCCGCCGACTGTCCATGCGCCGACAACCAGAAATAGAAAGATGTCGAGCACTGCGATGATCGCGAGTGCCGCGACGGGATTTAGGGTTTTTTTGAATAGGTCCATCCGGCTCTCCATTGGGTCTTATGGCCACGCTATTTGAAGCGTGTTGAGATGCCATGAGCAATGGTTATGCCATCAGAATATTGTTGTGTTAATTCAGTATGTTGATTGGGGATGGATAACGGAGATATGCTGCGAGGTGATTTAAAATGCGACAGGGGGTGAGTCAGAATGAGACAGGGGTGACTGACTCATCTCGTCCAGTTTTCTGCGCAAGGTAGAGCGACTGATGCCCAAAACACGCGCGGCCGCGACCTGGTTGCCGTGATTTTCGGCTAATGTGTTCCGGATATGTTCGGCTTCTGCTTCGGCCAGGGTTTTGTTTTTTTCTGCTATTTCTGGTGTATTCGGCCTCATCGTCAATGCGATTTCATGAGCATTCAGGACCGGTCCACCATGGAGTGCAAAACTGCGTTCCACTACATTTTTTAATTCCCGAATATTCCCCGGCCAGTCGTACTCGATCAGTTTTTGCCGGGCTGCCGGACTCAGATTGAGATCGTGACGCCCAAGTTGTTTACGCTCCATATCCAGGAAGTAATCAATCAGCGGCAGAATGTCTTCGCGTCTTTCCCGTAGTGGCGGGATATGGATGGGAAGCACGTTCAGACGAAACAGCAAGTCGCGACGGAAACTTCCCTGGTTCGCCATTTCCTCCAGATCGCAGTTGGTTGCCGCGATGATGCGCACGTCTACCTTGATGGAGGTTTCGGTGCCGACCGGGCGCACCTCTCCTTCCTGCAGGACGCGTAGCAGCTTGGCCTGCAGGCGCGGACTGACGTCGCCGATTTCATCCAGAAAAAGCGTGCCGCCATGCGCTTGCTGGAACAGCCCTTTGCGGTTCGAAGTGGCGCTGGTAAACGAACCCTTGATGTGGCCGAACAGTTCGGAATCCAGCAACTCTTCAGGCAGCGTGCAGCAATTGATCGCGACAAAATGGCCGTTACTGCGGGCGCTCACGCTATGGATGACGTTTGCCAGAACTTCCTTGCCGGTACCCGTTTCTCCGGTGATCAACACCGGCAGGTCGCGATCCCGGATACGTTCGACAATTTTCCGAATCTCCGCCATACGTGGACTGCGTGCAGTGATGTGACCGAGCTTGTCGCGTCTGGACAATTCGCCACGCAAGCGGGTGACTTCTTCGTACAGGGATTTTTTTTCCAGTACTTTGTGTACCCGCAATAACAACTCGTCCGGGTTAATGGGTTTGGTGAGGTAATCGTAAGCGCCCAGACGCATGGCTTCCACCGCGGTTTCGATGGAAGCATAGGCAGTCATCATGATGCTTTCCGCTGCGTAACCGGTGTCCTTCAGGTAGGTCAATAGATCCAGACCGCTTTCCTCACCAATGCGCAGGTCGGTAATCACCAGATCCACGATATGCTTGTCCAGACAGGCCTTGGCATTTGTCAGATTGTTTGCCTCCAGGGCGAGATGCTGGTCTGCCTTCAATAGCAATCCAAGCGTTTTTCGGATGGAAAACTCATCGTCCACGATCAGGATAGTAGCCATGACTAGTGAATACCGTTTAGTTGAAAACTGACTTCTGTTCCAACATGCTGTGTGCTTTTGATACTCAATTGAGTGCCATGTTGCACCAGGATGCGCTGCACGATAGCAAGTCCCAGCCCCGTACCCCCCTTGCGGCTGGTGACGAAGGGCTTGATGATTTCTTTCTGGAAATCCGGTGCGATACCGCAGCCGGTGTCCGCAATATGCACTATTATTTTTTCTCCTGCACGTCGCGTCATGACTGACAGCTCGCCACCTTCAGGCATGGATTGCAGTGCGTTAAGCATGAGGTTCCATAATACCTGGCGCATCTGGTCGTGATCAAAAACGGCCATTTGAGCATCCGGTGCGCAATGAATGGTAAGGCGAAGACGTTTTCCTGCCTGATGATCCTGGTACAACATGTTGGCGATTTCTTCGATGAGCATTTTCAGGTTGGCGCGGGTCAATTGTGACTCGCGCATTTTGGCAAACTCCAGGAAATCGCCAAGGATACGACTCAAGCGCCCGGATTCATTGTTCAGGATAGAGATCACCTGACTACGATCTTCCCGATTCAGGGTGTCTCCGCCTAACAAATTAACTGAATTAATGATGGCGGATAGCGGATTGCGTATTTCGTGGGCAATCGTAGCCGACATTTCACCCACGCAAGCGAGCCGTTCTGCCTGGGTACGCCGTTCGTGTTCCTGTGCGGCGTCTTCCGAGGCCTGTTTGAGCGAAGCCACCATGTGATTGAAGGCTGCAGCCAGCATGCCCACCTCATCCTGCGAGTTTGCAGGAACCCTTACGTCAAGGTTGCCGCGGCTGATTTTGCTCGCTGCCTCCATCATGTTGCGCAATCCGCGCGTAGTGACCAGAGAAAGAACCCACGCAGCACTGCTGCCCACAATCAAGGCGGTGAGGATAAAAAACAATCCATCGCGCCAGGTCTTGGCTAAGGCGGAATCCATACGAACAGTGGACAATCCAATCGTCACGATTCCGATAGTCTGATCGGCTATACGAATCCGCTCTTGCAGATCAAGTACGTGATCACCTGCAGGTAGCGGGAAATGTTCAGATTGGGTAGCCAGCAATGGCAAGACTTTGCCCAGGCGTTCCGGATAAGTCGTCCCCAGCACGCGTCCGCGCGAATCCAGTATTTCACAATACACCACTTCGGGCTGGCTCTTGACCCGGTGAATGATTTCCGCAAGCGCACCCAGATCCTCTGTAAGCAGGGCATTGGTGGAAGCCACGGCGGTCAGGGCAACCAGCGAACGGCCGCGACTGTACAACTCGGCCTGGATTTTATCCGATTGTTCCCGTACCGCGTCCGCAACGAATATGCCCATCAGTACTACATGCACCAGTGCCACAGATAGCATCAGGCGAAAACGCAATGTATGGGTGAATCCAGAGCTTTTGTTAGCGGTTTTTGGTAACAAGATGGCTAGGTTGCCGGACTCGGGCTGGCTCATTTAACCACCTTGGCATACTCGCTATCATCCGTGAGCACGAAGCCTTGGGGTAGTTCCATGCCGTTAAGAATCTGCCGGCCAGTGCTGGTGCTGCCCATATCCACCAAGACTTTGGCAACCGTTTTCATGTCGGCAGCCGGCATGTCGTCGCGTACGGCGATGGGCATCTGCGGTTCCGGCGGCGTCTCAGCGATAATCCGCAATGCTTGCTGAATATGTTTCGGCATGGAACGCAGGGAAGGCTTCCAGGTGCCGGCAACATCCACCAGTCCAGAATACAGTGCCATCAGTACGGAGTCTTGGGAGCCGAAATATTTCACCTCGAAATCCCTGTCTACTGGGATGCCCAGGCTTTCCATGTAGCGGCGTGTCATCACGGTCGCTGCGAAAGCGCCAGGGTCGGGAAAACCCAGGCGCAATCCTGGTCGTAGCGGGGGGGCAAGTTTGGTGATATTGCTGTCGCGGCGTACTACCAGGATGCCGGTGAAGGGTTCTCCCGCTATTTTGGCGATAACGTGATAACCGGATTTTTGCGCCTCGGCGCACAGCAAAGGGTTGAGGTACACAATGTCGTATTCCCGCCGAGCGACGCGTTGCATAAAAACAGAGAAGCTCGGCGCAGTTACAAATTGTACCGGGCGGTGCAGGCGATGTTCCAGCACCTTGGTCAGCGGCAAAAACATGGATGCGAGCTTGTTCGGGCTTTGCAGGGGCAGTACACCGAAGCGGTAGGGTGGAAGATCGGATGCGTGGGCTCCGGAAATGGGGAGAAACGGCAACCATGAACCCGCGAGCATCAAAAAGACTGCCGCGCACGTAGCCCGCGCTATCCGGCTGCAGGTTCCTGAGCAGAGCAAGTGCCGTTCCATAAGTCGTCGTATGGTAGCAGGCCCAGCCCACTCGCTTCAAATATGGGTGGGGGGCGGTTACCCCTGAACAGCGGTTGACCGAATGGGACAGGGGGAATTTGGATACAAGCCCGGTTCGCGCGCCGTTTCCTTGTTCAAGTATGCTGAATGACGAAGGCGGCTTCCACACTGAAATTGCCGATACCCCGGTGATTGGTCATGGTCCAGCCAGTGTCGCGCAGATGCGCAGTCATCTGGCGATTCATATCAGGATTGCCGCAGATCAATACCCGATCCAGTTCAGGATCGGCATGCGGCAGGTCGAGTTCCTTGAACAACTCGCCGGAGATGAATAAATCCGAGCAGCGCCCGCTGTGTACGAAAGGCTCGCGGGTGACGGTTGGCACATAGCGCAGTTTGTCCCCCGCACTGCTTTCCAATTCGTCCCGATAGGCCAGTTCGGCCTCGTTGCGCACGGTGTGAACCAGAATGACTTTTTCGTAGGCAGCATAAGTGGCCGGATCGCGGATCATGCTCATAAAGGGTGCGAGGCCGGTGCCGGTGGCCAGCAGATAGAGATTGCGCCCGGGTAACACATGCGCCAGCGTCAGCGAACCGGTGGTCTTGCTGTTCACCCAAACCGAATCGCCGGGCTGCACCTTGACCAGGCGGCTGGTCAGCGGACCCTCCGGCACATGGATGCTGAGAAATTCCAGATGGTCGTCATCCCGGGTCGAGACAATGGAATAGGCGCGGGCGATGAGCTTGCCTTCCTGTTTCAGACCGATGGTCACGAACTCGCCGTTGGTGAACGCAAAGTCGGCCGGACGCGTGAGCGTCAGGCTGAAGGTTCGATCCGACCAGGGACGCACCGCGGTGACCGTTTGCTCCGAGTAAGGCATATGCAACTCTCCAGCATGTGATTGCGAGGCCGGTGCAAACGCACGGCCGACATACTATTGACCGTCGTTTTTGTCTGAGGTTCTTGTCATTATGGTTTTCTCCACACGCTCGCCAGCCACGGCTGTTCTGCCTGCGGCAAACCGCTTGGGCGGTAATAGTGGGTGAGCTCAATAAATCCGGCATCCGACATATACCGCTGCCAGGTTTGCAGATCGTAATAGGCACCGTAGCGCCCACCGTTCCAGCCTTCCGTGTTGTTGCCGCGCGGGTTCGAGCTAAACAGCACACCGCGCGGTTTCAGCGTCGCGTGCAATTGGCGTAGCACCGCTGGCAATTCCTGGCTGGGAATGTGGAATAGCACGGCGTTGGCAAATACCCCGTCGAAGTGATTCGACGGCAAGTCCAGTTTCAGGAAATCCTGCAGCCATATTTCGCAGCCGCTATGCGTGCGCGCCATTTCCGCAAACTGCGCGGCGCCGTCCAGACCTATGGCGCGGTGGCCAAGTTCGGAAAATACCTTGAGATCGCGCCCCGGCCCGCAGCCAAAATCCAGCAGGGTGCAGGGTGGTTCCCCCTCGATATATTGCAGGAGTGCCGCGATGTTCTGGCTCACATCATGATGGCGCGTGCCTTCCCAGAAATCCCCGGAACGCTGGTTATAGTGCTGCAGCGTGAGTTCGGTGATTTTTTCCAGATCCTGCGGGCTAAGTTTCATGTTGATTGTTTCCGGATACACGGGTTTGATTGCCGCCAATCTCTACCATTTCACCACATGCACATGATTCAGCGAGCGCCCCAGGAAGCGTTCGCCGATGGTCTGGAATTTTACCGGCACATCGGTCACGTAAAACTCGTAGTGGGGCGGGGCGGGGTCGGTGTTGACCAGGCCATGTTCCGCCAATAAGGCCGCAGTGCGGGTGGCCATGGCTTCGGCGGAGTCCACCAGTTTCACGTCCTTACCCATCACGTTCTGCAATAGCGGCTTGAGCAACGGATAGTGGGTGCAGCCCAGCACCAGCGTATCGATGTGTTCCGCCAGCACCGGTTTGAGATATTCCTGGGCGGTGAGGCGGGTGACTTCGTGGTCGAGCCAGCCTTCTTCCACCAGCGGCACGAATAACGGACAGGCCTGGGAGTAGATGCGCGCGTCGGACGCCATGGCCTGAATGGCGCGGGCGTAGGCGTTGCTGTTGACGGTGGTGGGGGTGCCGATGACGCCGATCTGGCGGGTTCGGGTGGCTTCCACGGCGGCGACGGCACCGGCTTCGATCACATCCAGCACCGGCACCGGGGATAAGTCGCGCACTACCTGGGCGGCGACGGCGGCCATGGTGTTGCAGGCGATGATGAGAACCTTGACCTGTTTTTCCAGCAAAAACTCGGCGATCTGCGTGGTGTAGTGGGCGATGGTTTCCACCGATTTGACGCCATAGGGCACGCGCGCGGTGTCGCCGAAGTAGACGATGTTCTCGAACGGCAGGCGTTCCATCAGGGCGCGCACCACGGTGAGCCCGCCGATGCCGGAGTCGAATACGCCAATGGGCTGTCTGGGGTCAATCTGCATGAGTTTGGACATTGCGATGTTGCGAGAGCGCCCATTGTACATGCTCGCGCACCAGCGCTGAGGGGTGGTCGGCGCGGCTGTGCAGGGCAAGAATAGTCGCGTCGCTGGTGGGCGCGTTGCCCAGCGCCACGGCGATATTGCGCAGCCAGCGTTCATGGCCGATGCGGCGGATTGCGCTGCCTTGCAGGCGGGCGTCGAAATCGTCTTCGCTCCAGGCGAACAGGGCTGCGAGCGCAGCGGCATCGAGGCCGTTGCGTACCGCGAAATCCGCCAGTTCGCTGGTTTTGGCGAAGCGGTTCCACGGGCACACCAGCTGACAATCGTCGCAGCCGTAGATACGGTTGCCCATCAGCGGGCGCAGCGCAACGGGAATGCCGCCGGGGTGCTCGATGGTGAGGTAGGAGATGCAGCGCCGCGCATCCAGTTCGTAGGGTGCGACGATGGCTTGCGTGGGGCAGATGTCGAGGCAGGCCTGGCAACTGCCGCAGTGCGCAGATTCGGGGGCATCTACCGGCAGCGGCAGGTCGGTATACATTTCGCCGAGAAAAAACCACGAGCCCGCGGCGCGATCCAGCAGCAGGGTGTGCTTGCCGCGCCAGCCCAGTCCGGCGTTGGCAGCCAGCGCCACTTCCATCACCGGGGCGGAATCGGTGAACACCCGGTAGCTGAATGCACCCACGACTGCCTCGATACGCGTCGCCAGTTGTTGCAGGCGGCTGCGCAGCACCTTGTGGTAGTCGCGTCCCAGCGCATAGCGGGAAATGAAGGCAAGATCGCCGTCGCCAATCACCGCCCAGCTTTCTGCGGCCTGTGGCGGCAGGTAGTTCATGCGCGCCGAAATCACGCGCACCGTGCCGGGTACCAGCTCGGCGGGACGGGCGCGTTTGACGCCGTGTTTTGCCATATAATCCATCTCGCCGTGGTAGCCTTTATCCAGCCAGGCGAGCAGTTCCGCCTCGCTGTTGTCCAGCGCGCAATCGGTGATGCCCACGTCTCCAAAACCGAGTTTCCGCCCCCACGCCTTGATATCCCGTGCCAATCCCGCTAAATCGAGTTCACCATGATCCATCCTGCCGATGATACCCCGCCGCCGCTGACACTTCACCTGCCAGACGAGGCTGCAACCCTTGCCCTGGGCGCAGACATGGCGCGGATACTGGTGCCTGGCCTGGTGTTTTATCTTGACGGCAATCTGGGTGCGGGCAAAACCACGCTGGCACGCGGCATCTTGCGCGGGCTCGGATACGAGGGAAAAGTTAAGAGCCCGACCTATACTTTGGTTGAGCTTTATGCTATTTCTAGGTTAAAGTTATATCACTTTGATTTATATCGCTTCGCTGATCCAATAGAATGGGAAGAAGCGGGGTTCAGAGAATATTTCAATGCAGACAGCATTTGCCTGGTCGAGTGGCCGGAAAAAGCCGGAGACTGGCTCCCCAGGCCGGATGTGCGGGTGCTGCTGAGAATGCGGGATGGTGGCAGAACGGCCGAACTGAAGGCGGAAACGGAGGCGGGCAAGCGATGGTTAAGTCAACTGCGAGACACAATACACCCATAACCAGCTGGGCATTGCTGGTGGCGCTGCTGTTTGCGCCGATGCTAGGTTGGGCAGCCAACGCGGTCAATGCAGTGCGTTACTGGCCATCTGCCGACTATAGCCGGATCACGCTGGAATCGTCCAGGCCGATCAGTTACAAGTTCTTCAAGCTGAGCAATCCGGAGCGCCTGGTGATAGATCTGGAAGGTGTGGAACCTTCGTCCGCATTGCAGGATCTCGCGGGAAAGATCGACGCAGACGACCCGCGCATCGCGGGATTGCGCGCGGGGGTCAACCGTCCTGGCGTGATGCGGCTGGTACTGGATCTGCGCGGCGCGGTGAAGCCCAATGTGTTCAGCCTCAAACCGGAAGGTGAGAATGGCAATCGACTGGTGCTGGATGTTTACCCGGCCACGGCAAAGATTCCGGATGCTCCTTCGCAGGCCGCTGCCGATGTGCAGCCGGAAATCACGCCGGAGGACGCCACACAACCCGAACTCCCGGCTCAAGCCAGCGAGCCTCGCAAAGCGGAAAAAATTGCCGGCAAACCCGACAAAAAACCACAATTCCAGATCACGCGCCTGATCACCGTGATGATTGATCCCGGCCATGGTGGTATCGATCCCGGTGCGCATGGCGCCAATGGCACCAACGAAAAAGATGTCACCCTGGCAATCGCCAAACGCGTCCAGGCCAAGATCGACGCCATACCCAACATGCGTGCCGTACTGACCCGCAATGGTGACACTTTCATTCCGCTGGGCGAGCGCGTGGACAAGGCACGCCAGATCAATGCCGACCTGTTCGTATCCATCCACGCCGACGCATTTGTCAACCGGGATGCGCGCGGTTCCAGCGTGTTCACCCTGTCCGAGCATGGCGCCACCAGCGCCGCTGCGCGCTGGCTGGCGAAGAGTGAAAACAATGCCGACCTGGTGGGCGGGGTGAACGTCGGGGTCAAAGACAAAAACCTGGCGCGCACCTTGATCGACCTTTCGCAAACTGCAACCAACGACGACAGTCGCCGTCTGGGACATGCGGTGCTGAGTGAGATCTCCGACATCAACCATCTGCACAGAGGCCGCGTCGAGCAAGCGGGTTTTGCCGTGCTCAAGGCACCGGATATCCCGTCCATCCTGGTGGAAACTGCATTCATTTCCAATCCCGAGGAAGAGCGGCGCCTGTCTGACGACGCGTATCAGGATAAAATGGCAACGGCCATCGTTGATGGTATCAAGCGTTACTTCGCTACCAATCCGGCCACCATACGTTCTAAGCTGGCAGTGAATTCCTGATTTTTTTCATCCCCGGGTGGGCCAGGAGCCAGCCGGGTATAATTGGGCGATAAATTTCTGGATAGCCCATGTCCGCCATACAACTTCTCCCTGATTTGCTGATCAGCCAGATTGCCGCTGGCGAGGTGGTCGAACGTCCGGCATCGGCGTTGAAAGAGCTGCTGGAAAACAGCCTGGATGCGGGTGCGACGGAGATTCGCGTGCAACTGGAGCAGGGCGGCATCAAGCTGATGCGCGTAGCCGATAACGGTGCAGGCATCGCTGCAGCGCAATTGCAAATCGCCCTGGCACGCCATGCCACCAGCAAGATCGCCAGCCTGGATGACCTGGAGCGCGTTGCCAGTCTGGGGTTTCGCGGCGAAGCGCTGGCCAGCATTGCCGCGGTGGCGCGGCTGCGCCTGGCGAGCCGTGCTGTCGGCGCAGATCATGCCCACCAGATAGAGACAGACGGCGGCCGGCCCGGAGAACCCCAGCCCACGGCGCTGGCAGCGGGCACCACCATTGAAGTGCGCGACCTGTATTTCAATACTCCGGCACGGCGCAAATTTCTCAAATCCGAGGCCACCGAATACGGTCATAGCGAGGAAGCATTCCGGCGCATTGCGCTGGCGCGGCCGGACGTGGCATTCAGCCTGCAGCATAATGGCCGCGCCCAGCATCATCTGCGCTGCGAGGACGCACGCCGCCGCATCGCCGCGTTGCTGGGCGAAGAGTTCGCTGCCTCCGCGCTGGAGATAGACGAATCCGCTGCCGGACTGCGCCTCACCGGCATGAGTGCGCTGCCTGCTTATTCACGCGCCAGCCGCGATGCGCAGTATTTTTTCGTGAATGGCCGTTTCGTGCGCGACAAGCTCATCGCTCACGCGCTGCGTCAGGCTTACCGCGATGTGCTGCACCATGATCGTCACCCGGCGTACTGCCTGTTTCTGGAGCTCGACCCGGCGCTGGTGGACGTGAACGTGCATCCGGCCAAGATCGAGGTGCGCTTCCGCGACGGCCGCGCTGTGCACCAGTTTCTCTACCACGCACTGAACAAGACGCTGGCCGGGCGCGGCGGCGAGAACCCGGCGGCGCAGGCGCAACTGGCCAGCCCCGAGCCTGCCAGCCATGCCGCCCGCCCGGTGTTTTCGTCTGGCGCCCCTTATCAAGCGCCGATGCCGTTGGGTGTGGCGCAACCCGCAGCTTTTTACGGCCTGATGACGCGGGATATGCCGCTGCCCAAAACCGCAGCCGCGCAGATGGAAGAAACCGCCGCCCACCCTCTGGGCTACGCCATCGCCCAGTTGCACGGCGTGTATATCCTCGCCCAGAATTCAGCCGGCCTGGTGCTGGTGGACATGCATGCCGCGCACGAACGCGTGGTGTATGAAAAGCTCAAGACCGCACTTGACCAAAAAGTGGTGGCGAGCCAGCCGTTGCTTATCCCCGCCGCATTCCAGGCCGATGCACTCGACGTGGCGGCTGCTGAAGAGCATGCGGCAGCCCTGCACGAAATCGGCTTCGAGATTGCACCGCTGTCCCCCACCAGTCTGGCGGTACGCGCCGTGCCGCGGTTGCTGCAAAATGCCGACCCTGCGCAGCTCGCCCGCGATGTGCTGCACGAATTGCGCGAATGGGGTGCGAGTCGCGTACTCACCGAACGCCGTAACGAACTGCTCGGCACGCTCGCCTGTCACGGTGCGGTGCGTGCCAACCGGCAACTGAGCATTACCGAAATGAACGCGCTGTTGCGCGAAATGGAAATCACCGAGCGTGCCAACCAGTGCAATCACGGCCGGCCCACCTGGTTCCAGATCAGTCTGGCGGAACTGGACAAAATGTTCATGCGCGGAAAATAGGAGAGAGAGATGTCGGAACGCAATGAAATTAACAACATGGCCCTGTTCTGCGATTTCGAGAACATCGCGCTGGGTGTGCGCGACGCCAAGTACGCACAGTTCGACATCAAGAAGGTACTGGAGCGCCTGCTGCTCAAGGGCAGCATCGTGGTCAAGAAAGCCTATTGCGACTGGGATCGCTACAAGGAATTCAAGGCGCCGATGCACGAGGCAGCGTTCGAGCTGATCGAGATTCCGCATGTGCGCCAGTCCGGCAAAAACTCCGCCGACATCCGCATGGTGGTGGACGCGCTGGACCTCTGCTATACCAAGTCGCATGTGGATACCTTCGTCATCATCAGCGGCGATTCGGATTTCTCGCCGCTGGTATCCAAGCTGCGCGAGAACAACAAGCTGGTGATTGGTGTCGGGGTAAAAAATTCCACCTCCGACCTGCTCATCGCCAACTGCGACGAATTCATTTTCTACGACGATCTGGTGCGCGAGCAGGAAGCGCAGAAGAAGCGAGCGGTGCGGAAAGCCCCCGACAAAGCTGCCAACGGCGCGGCGAAGAAGACGGCGCCCAGGAGCGAAAACGACAAGCAGCAGGAAGCGTTCGACCTCGTGGTCGAAACCGTCGAAGCCCTGCTGGCCGAGCGCGGCGAGGAAGAGAAAATGTGGGCCTCGATGGTCAAGCAGACCATGAAGCGGCGCAAACCCGATTTCAACGAGTCCTATTACGGTTACCGTACTTTCAGCGATCTGCTGGAAGACGCGCAGCAGCACAAGCTGCTCGCGCTCACCCGTGCCGAGAAGGGTGGCTACATCGTGCGTCTGCCGGTGGCCGACAAACAGGGCTAGTTCTAAAATCCAATCCGTCAGGGCGATATCGTCGCCCGCCTCGCGGGTGGCGAAGAGCCCGCACATCAATTCACCAACACTGGTAGCTTCGAACTGAAATGCCTTGTGGTCAGTACGCGCATCTCGCCCGAGATTTGCGAATACTCTACCACCGGAAAATTTGCCGTCCTTGCCGAGACCCCGGCCGATGCGGACGGCGGGCCGCGCTTCTTCCGCTATGCCGGGCGAGCGGATCAAGCTGTGGGTTATTGGGAAGGGGAGTAGTGGCACCAGCCATGAGTATCTGAAATGTTTCCCGGCTTTGTTCCGTTTCGCAAGGATATTTTTCTCGATGCAGACGACGAGCCATTCGCCCCTGACAGAACGGCTATCCTTCATCAAGGACAAGGCGGACTGGGGCCACGCTTTTCGCTCAGGCATCCGAAGATAACAGGATCGGATTTCGGGTTGATTGCAGCGGCGATGGCCAAGCGCAAGGACAATAATTGCTGCCATCACGCTGTCAGCAGCAGGTGCGTAAGATTCTCCTGCCGGATGTCCCGGCAAATCGATCAAGGAGAATGACATGTCGGATACGATAACGCTGGTGCGCTTTCGTTTGCAGGAAGGCAAGACTGCGGCGGATTGGCTGAAGGCCAACGGGAAGATCAACGAATGGGCCAAGAGACAGCCGGGTTTCCGTTTCCGCAGCCTGTCGGAAACAGACGATGGCGAATGGCTTATCATCACCTATTGGGAAAATCCGGAAGCGGCTGCCGCTGCCGAGAAAAGTTTCGGCGAGGAGATGATGGACATGTGCGAACCGCTGATCGCACGCGACAGCATAAAGGTCAGTCTAAGCAGGGCGCACACGATGCAACGCGGATGAAAGGGGCCGTAATGGTTAAGATCAGCATCCTGTATCCCAATACCGGCAGGTTCGACATGGACTACTACCTCGATACGCACATGCCGCTTTCCATCACACGGCTGGGCATGGGGAAAGGCTACAAGGGCGTTTCCGTGGAGCGCGGCCTGGGTGGGCCGGAGCCCGGCTCGGCGCCGGGTTTCGTCGCGATGTGCCATTACCTGTTCGATACTGCAGAAGACTTCATGGCTGCATTCCTGCCCCATGCCGCCGAACTGCAGGGCGACATGCCGAACTACACGGACATCGAGCCGATCATCCAGTTCAGCGAAGTCGCCATCAGCCGGTAGCGAGGTGCGGTGCGCAAATCGGAACGACTCTTCCAACTGGTGACGCTGCTGCAGGGGCGGAGAACCGCGATCACCGCGCGGTCCCTGGCGGGAGAGCTGGGCGTCGCGGTTCGCACCGTGTACCGCGACATCCAGGCGCTCGTCCTCTCGGGCGTGCCGATAGATGGCGAGGCGGGCGTGGGATACCGCTTGCGCGCGGGCTTCGATCTGCCGCCGCTCATGTTCAGCTCGGACGAGGTCACCGCATTGCTGGTCGGCAGCCGCATGGTGCAGGCATGGACCGACCCGGAACTGGCTCAGGCCGCAAAGCAGGGCGAAGCCAAGATACTCGCCGCGCTCACACCCGAGATGCTGATATCCATTTCACGTCTGCCGTACCGTATTCCTGCCTTTGAACGCGCGGAGAGCGGTGTTCATGGCCTGCTGCGCAAGACCTGCGAGGCCAGGCAGAAAATCTCCATTTCGTATCGAGACATGGATGGACAGGAGTCTGCTCGCACCCTGTGGCCGCTCGGCATGGTGGGCTGGGGGGACCACTGGACTTTGCTGGCCTGGTGCGAGATACGCGATGCTTACCGCAACTTCCGCTTCGACCGGATACTGAATATCGAGGTGCTGCCGGAACGCTATCCTGTGCATCCCCGGCGCAACCTCGAGCATTATCTGAACGAAGAGATAGGCATAGGCGACAAGCAGAAGCCGGGCTAGCTGATCGTTCCAATAATCACGTCACTGCCCCGGCTGGTAGCTCCCTGCCGGCGTGCGGAAGGAAATGGCCAGCCTGTTCCATCCATTGATGACCACGATGGCGAGCGTCAGATCGATCAGTTCCTTTTCGCCGAATGAACGCAATGTCTCCTCACGCAAACCGTCCGGAATCCCTTTATTCGAAATTCCGGTGAGCGCTTCCGCCCAGGCCAGCGCCGCCCTCTCCCTGGCGGAGAAGAACGGAGTCTCGCGCCATGCCGGGAGCGCATAGAGGCGCTGCTCCGATTCCCCGCCCGCCCTTGCGTCCTTGGTATGCATGTCGATGCAATAGGCGCATCCATTGATTTGGGAGACTCGTGTCTTCATGAGCTCCAAAAGGCCGTGCTCGAACCCGGAACGACGAACATAGGTTTCCAGACCGATCATGGCCTTGAAACCTTCCGGCGCGATTACTGTGTAATCGATGTGCTTTTCCAAAATCAACCTCCGTGAATGGCGAATGACGGCAAGCGAAATGCTTCCGTCCACCCATAAGACGCGCACGGAGTTCCTTTGTGACAGCCGGCGTTCTCAAACCGGTTGGAGGGCATGCCGCCCGATTAGCCTGAGCTTGTCGGGATTGCGCACGACATAGATGTCCAAAATGCGCCTGCCGTCAGTGACGACTGAAGTTGTCGACTCAAGCTTCTCGTCCACATAACGGAGTATGCCGGGCATGCCGTTGACCTCCGCGATGCGGAACGTCATGCGCCCATCGAAGATCCGTTTGACCGCGAGATAGAGCCGTGACACGCGTTCCGGGCCTCTCAAAACATTCAGGACGGAAGGCACCTTGCCGCCACCGTCTCCTGTGAGGCTGACATCTTCTGAGAACAGCACCTTCAATTGATCACGATCCCCGGTGCGTGCGGCGTTGATGAATTTTTCGAGCAGGCGTACATGGGCCTCGCGGTTTACCTCGAAGCGGGGACGATCCTGGCGTACCCGCTGTTTGGCTCGGTGGATCATCTGCCGGCACGCATCCAGGTTTTTGCCGAGCATCTGTGCGATTTCCGGATACCCGAAGTCAAAAACCTCATGGAGCAGAAAGGCTGCCCGCTCATCTGGCGCGAGGCGCTCCAGCACCATCAGGAATGCGGTCGAAATATCGCCGGCCAGTTCGATCGATTGTTCGGCCGAGGGCGCATGCTCCATGACCCATGGTTCCGGGATCCATTGGCCGATATAGCTTTCCCGTTCCTTCCTGGCAATGCGGAGCCGATCGATGCTCAGCCGGGTCACCACCGTAACCAGCCAGGCTTCGGGGCTGCGCAGCTCGGATACGTCCGACTGGAGCCAACGGACATAGGCATCCTGCAAAATATCTTCGGCATCGGCGCGCGAGCCGAGCATGCGGTAGGCGATTCCGATGAGTCTGGAGCGATACCTGTTGAAGATGTCGGGCGATGAATTCACGTTTTTTCCCGTCTTGGCGTCACGGGCCTCAATGCATAGACGTAAATCACGTCGGCTTGTGACAATGGCAGTTAGGCCGCCAATAGTAATACTGGGTAAAATTTGCGGGTAATTTTGCTATATCTTCAGCGCACTATCCCAGATAACTGGGCGTGTCACTGCCCAAGCAACAGTGGCGCACAGGATTTGAATCAGGCCGCCGAGCAACATCGATAGACGTAGGCCACTGGGAGCGTCATGAACGATGGCGAATGTCGCCCCAAGAATTGCAATACCTATCGTCGCACCGGCCATGCGAGCGACATTGATGAGAGCACTAGCGGTCCCTGCACGATCCGCCGATGCGGCACCAACTGCTAGCCCCATTAGCTGCCCTGTCGCCAATCCCATTCCGAGCCCGGTTAGTGCAAGTCCTATTTCTGCCGGGATAATGGATCCATCATGTGCACTGAAGCCGATTGTTAAAAGACCGCAGCCAATGATGGCAACACCGCCAGAGGTCATGAGACGAGCCCCGATTTTTTTCGCCATCCAGCCTGAGAATGACGAGACCATCACGAAAACCAATGCCATCGGCATTAGTGCGATACCAGCTTCAAGGGCTCCGAATCTACCGGTGATCTGCCATGTTAAAGGCAACAGAAATAGCGTGCCGTACATGCCGAATGTCATTCCAGCAGTTGCCACCATTGCTCCACTAAATTCACGTACCCGGAAGATATCCAAAGGCACCAGGGCCACGGCCCCTCTTTTGGACTCAGTCTTAATAAACATGCCAAGTGCAAACAAGGACACAAAAAAGGCAATGGTTGCGACGCCGGGCATGTTGTGCGAGTAGATCACTGAGAAGGCCAAGCCTCCAAGAGCAATGGCGCCCAAGAGCTGACCTGGAATGTCGAAGTGTCGGTTATCTGGTGCGGAAGATTCGGGAACAAATAGTGCTGCTAAGACAAGAGCAACAAGGTTCAAGGGGAGCACAACAAGAAATATGCTTCGCCAACCAAAACTGCCGACTAGAAGCCCTCCCACGGTCGGGCCAATAGCCAACGCCAATCCGTTGCATGCTGCCCAAATGCCTAAAACCCGGCTCCTTTCGACTGGTTCATGCCATACCACCCGAATGATGGCCAAAGAAGCAGGCAAGATAAGAGCCGCTCCGAGACCAGCAAGTGCACGGCCGCCAATCAGAATCGATATGGATGGAGCAAACGCACCGAGGAGAGAGGCAACCGTGAAAACGGCCACACCGACCATGAACACGAATCGTCGACCATAAAGATCGGCCAACAGTCCGCCTGTGAGTAGCAACACTGCATAGGTCAGATTGTAGCTATCCAAGACCCATTGCAGCGCACCCACGCTTGCAAAGAAATATTCACCGATGGAATGAGCGGCAAGATTAACGACCGTCGTATCGACTTGGGTGGCCAGCACGGCCATGCAAAGCGCAACCAATGTGGCCCGGCGGTACTTGGCTGCCACACTAACATAGCGCGGTTGGGAAGAATTATCCATGTTGAGCTGCCCCTGGAATTATTAGAATGACCAAGTTTATTGGTATTAATAATTCAGATGCTTCGATGGTTATCGAACTGTATGGTGGCGCTGTTGAGGTAGAATCTTCACCTTAAGAGGAATTGTAGATGCCTCATTTGCCAAATTTTTCCACTACCGCTTTCTTGATTGCTGATCAAACACGCGCAGCAATGTTGACCATCCTATTGGATGGGTGCGCGCTGCCTGCGGGCGAGCTTGCCTATGCGGCAGGTGTTACTGCTCAGACAGCAAGCGCCCATCTTGCCAAACTACTTGAAGGGGGGCTGATCACGGTTGAGACACAGGGTCGGCACCGCTACTACCGCCTTGCAGGTTCTGAGGTAGCTTTTGCGCTTGAGCAACTCGCTGCGATTCGGCCTACTGGGATAATCAAACGAAAGGCACTCAGCCCGCAAGGTCGGCAACTTCAATTTTGTCGCCGTTGCTATGACCATTTAGCCGGGGAGGTCGGGATCGCAATTACGCAAAGCCTCCAGGAGCAAGGCTACATCCGGCCTGTCGCAGATAAAAAATTTGAAGTGACATCAGCCGGTATCAATTGGTTCGGCGGCATTGGACTAGATGTTCAAGCAATAAAACCAACAAAGTATGGACTTGCCAGACAGTGCCTCGATTGGACTGAACGAACCCACCATTTAGCAGGCCCACTTGGCGTTCAATTTATGAATCTTATGTGCTCAATGGACTGGTTACGCCGTTCGAAATCATCTCGTGCAATTCTGGTCACGCCTATTGGGTGGGCTAAGCTGAAAGAGGAACTTGGCCTTGATAAAAGATCGATCACAAGCAGCACGTAATTCCTACAGGGTGGGCTGCTGACGGGAAGTCGCTGAAGTGGTTAAAAGGCTACGAGAGATTGCCGCCCGCACTGGTACCGTACTGGAAGCTGGATTGCCGCTGCATTTTACGATTTCAATCGGCGTAGCCACGCTGAAGATGAAGGCTGTGAGCCCTGATACTTTGTTCAATCTGGCTGACCAGGCACCTATACCAAGCCAAGGCAATCAGTCGTAACAAAGTGTGTGTTGCAGATTGGGATATCTACATCTAAAGCCTGCGCTCTGTTAGAATGCACGCCTGCGGTGTTTGCTACAGTCTCAATCCCGCTGCCTATCTGGCTTTCAAACCCCATCCGCCTGCCCAAGACTGGCGCTGCATACGCAGCGACAGGCCGATCTGTTTTTCAGGAAATTTATGTCATTCGCATCCCTCGGTTTATCCGAAGAAATCGTCCGTGCAGTTACCGAACGCGGCTATACCGACCCCACCCCGATCCAGTTGCAAGCCATCCCCGTCGTGCTCTCCGGCAGTGACCTGCTGGCCGGCGCGCAGACCGGCACCGGCAAGACCGCCGGTTTTGTCTTGCCGATTCTGCATCGGCTTGCCGACAAGGCTGTCAAAGGCCCGTCCGAAGGCCGCCCCCCGATTCGTGCCCTGATATTGACCCCGACGCGCGAGCTCGCAGCCCAGGTGGAAGAAAGCGTGCGCGAGTACGGTAAATATCTGAAGCTGAACTCGATGATGATGTTCGGTGGCGTCAACATCAACCCGCAAATCCAGAAGCTGCGTAGCCGCGTGGATATCCTGGTGGCAACGCCGGGACGCCTGCTCGATCATGCCCAGCAAAAGACCGTGGACTTGTCCAAGGTCGAAATTCTGGTGTTGGACGAAGCCGACCGCATGCTGGACATGGGCTTTATCCGCGATATCAAGAAAATCATGGCGCTGATTCCCAAACAGCGCCAGACACTGTTGTTTTCCGCGACTTTCTCGGACGAGATCAAGACGCTGGCAGACAGCCTGTTGAACAACCCGGCGATGATCGAAGTGGCGCACCGCAACGCGACTGCCGAGCTGATTTCGCAAAAAGTCTACGCAGTGGATCGCGAGCGCAAGCGTGAACTGCTCACCAAGCTCATCAAGGAGCACAACTGGTTCCAGGTGCTGGTATTCACCCGTACCAAACACGCCGCCAATCGTCTCGCCGAACAGCTCGACAAGGATGGCATTCCGGCTTTGGCGATCCACGGCAACAAAAGCCAGGCGGCGCGTACACGTGCTTTGAAGGAGTTCAAGGACGGCAGCCTGCAGGTACTGGTCGCCACCGACATTGCCGCGCGCGGCATCGACATCAGCGAGTTGCCGCACGTGGTCAACTTCGAGTTGCCCAACGTTGCCGAGGATTATGTACACCGCATCGGCCGCACTGGCCGTGCCGGTAGCGAAGGCGAAGCCCTGTCGCTGGTCTGTGTGGACGAACTCAAACTGCTGGCGGATATTGCCAGGCTCACCAAGCGCGATTTAACCGCTGAAATTGTGCCTGGCTTCGAGCCCGATCCACGCATCAAGGCGGAGCCGATACTCAACGGCAGCCAGCGCGGCAACCAGCCGCGCGGCGGCGGACAGGGCAGGGCACGTGCGCCGGGGAAACCGGCCAGCCGGCCTGCCGGGAGCGGCGGTGCAAAACCCGCCGCACGCGCGCCTGCGCTGCACCGTACAGGTGGGCGTAATCGCTGAGCCAGGTCAAGGCGGCTGAGACCCGCAAAAGTCCCTAAGACCAGCCTGCGGTTTCAGGGACGAGAATCAGGCGAATCATCTTGCATCCACAGGGATGCGAGATGGGTGTTATTTGCGGACGACGAGCAGGAGTAGCCCAGCCGCTATCGCGCCCACACCTGCCCAGATCGGGATATTGACCGTTTCCTTATTCTTGACCGAAAGCTCGAGGGAACCCAGTTTGACTTCTTGCGTCTCCTTGGTGTAGCTGAAACTGCCGTATGCCAGGCCCAGGGCACCGGCGACGATCAGCACTATTGCCATTATTTTCACTGCATTCATGATTATCCCCTGAATAAAAAAATTCACTTGATTCACAGCCTGGTTGTGATCTGGTCATTCATGCACGCCAGACCCGCGAACCCAACCGGCAGAATAGCCGGTTTTATTGTTTATTTCCTGCGCAGTCTGCGTACCAGTTGCCATACCACCCAGCCTCGGCGCATCCATTTGCCAGCACCGTACCGGCGCAATGCGACAAACAGCGCACCTGCACCAGCCAATAGCAATGGGTTGCGTCGCACAAAACGGATCGCATCCACGCCGCGATCCAGCAGCAGCAGCGGTGTCCGCAGGCTTTCAATGCTCTGTCCAAGCTGAACCCGTTGGAGAGCCGCCAGTGCCTGCAGATGACTGCGCCGTTGCGCTATCTGATGGAGGTTATGCTTCATCAACGCGGTGGCAGCTGTGCGCTGTCCTGGTACAGCTCGGCCAGGGTTGCCGCAAACAGTCTGGGCTTGGTATGCAGTTTATGCAGCGCCAGCCAGGACGCTGACAGTCCTCCGACCAGAAACAGTGCGGTGAGTCCAGCCAGCACCAGCAGCCGGTGCGTGTCCCAGAACGCCACGACAATCAGCAGCACGGCAAGAATGAGCCCGACACCGATGCAGAACAGCGCGACCAGCATCAGCATCAACAGGATTGCCAGGCGCTCGCGCTCTTCCTCCAGATCAGTGGAGAGCAACTCCAGACGCGTATAGACGATGGCAATCAGCGTGCCCGTGAGGGTCTTGAGCGAATCGAGCAGTCCTTTGTCGGCGTGATCGTTTTCCCCTGTCATCGCAGTTTAGCGGCGACCAATCAGCAGTCCGACTACCAGACCTACGCCCGCGGCAACACCCACCGCCCGCCATGGATTTTCATGCACATAATCATCGGTGGCACGTGCAGCGGCGCGTGTTTTTTCCAACAGCGCATCCTGAGCTTCTGCCATTTTTACTTTGGCGACGGCAAGGGATTCTTCGGCTTTGGCGCGGACTGCAGCCATCGCTTCACCCCCTTGATTGGCAGTGGCTTTGAGCAGGGCCTCGGCATCGGCAATGACCACCTTGAAATCACGAATCAACTGTTCTTTGGTAACGTCAGAAAAATCGGTTACCACGCCGGATTTATTTGTATTCACGATTGTTTCTCCATCAAGTTTGAATAATACGAAGGTATACAAGGGTAATGATACCCATACTGCCGAAGCATCCATTATTCAGCGGGGAAAATCAGGATAGATCAGGTAAATGACGTTATTCTTCCCCTAGGACTGAATTGAACCCCTTCATTTACACTTTAGACCGAGTTGTTGCGTAAGCAAAGGATTAAAGGATTCTTTTCGTGCCAACCTTGTCTGTCATGCATTGGCGAGTTACCTTATACAATTACCTGACGAGACAACACAATTGGATCCAATGCACCGCAGCCTGTTTGCACGCAGCCCATGCCTGGACGGCCAGGATCCGGAACGCGTGCGCGCGGAAATCCGCGACTATTTCCACACCACTTTCGACCGTTACGAGCAACTGTTCGAGACGCTCGCCTGCGATGAAGCGTATTACAAAAAACCCATTCCACTGCGTCATCCACTGATTTTCTATCTCGGCCACACCGCTACATTTTTCATCAACAAGTTATTGCTGGTGGGGCTGATCAGCGAGCGCATCCATCCTCCATTCGAGTCCATGTTTTCGGTAGGGGTGGACGAAATGAGTTGGGATGATCTCTCCGACACGCACTACGACTGGCCGCGCGTAGCTGAATTGCGCAGCTATCGTGACCAGGTGCGCGCCCTGGTGGACCAGGTGATAGCCAGCGCGCCGCTGACCCTGCCAATCGACTGGAACCATCCGTGGTGGGCCATCATGATGGGCATCGAGCACGAGCGCATTCACCTGGAGACTTCCTCGGTGCTGATTCGCCAGCACGCGCTGGCCTATGTCCAGCCTCATGCTGCGTGGGCGGCGTGCAAACTAACCGGTGAGCCGCCGCGCAACGCGCTGGTGCCGATTGCCGCCGGTACGGTGCGCCTGGGCAAGGACAAATCCGACCCGCACTACGGCTGGGACAACGAATACGGCCTGCGCGAGGTTGCCGTGAGCGAATTCCAGGCCGGCCAGTACCTGGTCAGCAATCGCGAATTTCTGGAGTTCGTCGAAGCGGGCGGCTACCAGGCGGATGCCTGGTGGGAAGAAGAAGGGCGCGGCTGGAAAAATTTCAGTCAGGCGCAGCACCCCAGCTTCTGGCTTGTTGTTGGCAGCGACTGGCGCCTGCGTTTGATGACCGAAGTGGTGCCCATGCCGTGGGACTGGCCGGTGGAAGTCAATTACCACGAAGCCAAGGCATTCTGTAACTGGAAGGCCCGGCAAACCGGCCAGCCCGTGCGCCTGCCCACCGAGGACGAATGGTATCGCCTGTATGATATGGCCGGCGTGGCAGAAGTGCCGCCAGATCGGGCCGCCAGCGCCAATTTGCACCTTGACCACTGGGCATCCGCCTGCCCGGTCACGACCTATCGCTACGGCGATTTGTTCGATGTGGTCGGCAACGTCTGGCAATGGACCGAAACCCCGATCTATCCGCTGGAAGGCTTTGAAGTCCACCCGATTTATGACGACTTCACCACGCCTACCTTCGATGGCCGCCACAACCTCATCAAGGGCGGCTCATGGATCAGCTGCGGCAACGAGTCGCTGCGCAGCGCGCGCTATGCCTTCCGCCGCCACTTCTTTCAGCATGCTGGGTTCCGTTACGTGGTGAGCGATGCGCCTGCCAGCGCGCCGAATGTGTTCTATGAGAGCGACAAGCAGCTCTCCGAATACGCCGAATTCCACTATGGCGATGAATATTACGGCGTGCCCAATTTCCCCAGGACGCTGGCGCAGATCGCCATCCGCGCAATAGGCGACAAACCTGCCCGCACCGCGCTTGATCTGGGCTGCGCGACCGGACGTGCCACATTCGAGCTGGCACGGCACTTTGAACATGTCACCGGCGTGGATTTTTCGGCGCGTTTTATCCATCTCGGCGTGCAACTGGCCGAGCAGGGCAGCATGCGCTACACCCTGGTGGATGAAGGCGAGCTGGTGTCGTACAAAACCCGGCGTCTGGCTGACCTGGGGCTGGATGGATTGCGCGACAAGGTGGCATTTCTGCAGGGCGATGCGTGCAACCTCAAACCTTTCCTCACCGGCTTTGATTTCATTCTTGCCGCCAATCTGATCGACCGCCTGTACAGCCCGGCCAAATTCCTCGCCAGCGTGCCTGAGCGTCTCAACCTGGGCGGAGTCCTCATGCTGACTTCGCCTTACACCTGGCTGGAAGAGCACACCCGACGCGAGGATTGGGTGGGCGGCTACAAAAAGGACGGCGAGAATTTCACCACCCTGGACGGCTTGCAAGCCCTGCTGGGCAAGCATTTCCGCCTGATGCAGGCGCCGCAGGATGTGCCTTTCGTGATCCGCGAAACGCGGCGCAAGTTCCAGCACACCCTGGCCGAAGTCACCCTGTGGGAACGCATTGTGTGAGCTTCGACTTCGATCAGATCATCTCGCGCGAAGGCACCGCCAGCGTCAAACACGATGGCCGCACTGCGTATTTCGGCACCGCAGACGTGACCCCGTTGTGGGTGGCGGATATGGATTTCGCCGCCCCGCCGGCAGTCACCGCAGCGCTGGCCGCGCGCGCCGCGCATCCCATCTATGGTTATACGCACTATCCGGACAGCCTTTACGACGCGCTGGTCGGCTGGATGCAGCAGCGCCATGGCTGGTCGATCCAGCGCGAATGGATCGTGATGTGCCCAGGCGTGGTGCCGTCCCTGCACGCTGCGGTGATGGCCTTTGCCCAGCCGGGCGAAGGCGTCATCGTGCAGCCGCCGGTGTATTTTCCGTTTTTTTCCGCGGTAACCAGCAGCGCACGACGCCTTATTGAAAATCCCTTGCGCCTGACGGATGGCCGTTACCAGATCGACTTCGAGCACCTCGAACACTGCGCAGCCAATGGCGCCAAACTCCTGCTGCTGTGTTCGCCCCACAACCCGGTGGGAAGGGTATGGCAGCGTGACGAGCTCGTCGAGATGCTGCGCATCGCGCGCCGGTACAAGCTGGTGGTGCTGTCCGATGAAATTCACGCCGATCTCGTCTATCCGGATCAGCATCACACCGTGCTGGCCACCCTGGCGGACGAGGCCGACAGCCTGATCACCGCCGTTGCGCCCAGCAAGACTTTCAATATTCCCGGTCTGGGACTGTCCTGTCTCATCATTCCCGACCCGGAGCTGCGCGCCGCGATTGGCAAAGTGTTCGCCAGCCTGCACGTCAGCGCCAGCAACCCGTTCAGCATCGTCGCCTTTGAAGTCGCCTATCGTGACGGCGGCGCCTGGCTTGATGCGCTGATGACCTACCTGCAGGATACGCGCGATTTTGTACTCGACTATGCGCGCCAGCATTTGCCCGGCATCCGGCCGATTGCGCCCGAGGGCACTTACCTTGCCTGGCTCGACTGCCGCGACATGCAATTGAGTGACCCGGCGCTGCGCGATTTTTTTATTCATCAGGCCAAACTGGGCATGAATCCCGGCACGGTTTTCGGTACCGGCGGCAGCGGCTTCATGCGCCTGAACCTGGCCTCACCCAGGCATGTCATTGCTGAGGCGCTGGCACGGGTCAGCCAGGCATCGGGATGTTCCGGCTAACCGGGGCATGTAATATGCGCTATGCACGTAGACAGTGATAAACATGAGGAGAATGAAATGAAACGTTTGTTGCTGGGTATACTGTTTGCCGTCATGTGTTGCGCTACGCCCGCCTTTGCCGATCCGCCCGACCACTATCCCTTCGTTTCCTACGGCGACGGTTTGCGCCTCGCCAAGCAGCAGAACAAGCCGGTATTCCTGTATTTCGGCCGCTATGGGTGCGGCTGGTGCGCGAAGACCAACAAGGAAAGCTTTTCCGATCCCGAGATCCACCGGTTGTATACGGAGCACTACGTACTGGTCTACGTCGATGCGGAAAGCGGCAAGCGCCTTCGCCTGCCTACCGGGGAACGGATCACCGAAGCGGATCTCGGCGCGCGCTTCAATGCTTTCGCCACGCCCTTGTTTGTATTTCTCGACCCGCAAGGCAAGGAAATCGTCAAAATTCCCGGTTACAAAACCATTCAGGATTTCAAGGATTTCGACCGCTACGTGAACGGGGGCTATTACAAGACCCAGACGCTGTTGCAGTTTCTGGGCGGGAAACCTTCATGATGCGTGCGCTGACGCTTGCGATTTTTATGCTCCCGGCAACGGTATTGGCTGCGCCGTGGACATTCGATCAACCCATCGATGTCACGCCGGTCCATGGCGCACAGGTGTTTCACCATGTGGAGGCCGCGGGCCGCAAGAGCATTGCTGTTGCAAAAGATTCTGTTGCGGTGGTGTGGGAAGACAACCGGGATGGCGTGTCACGCTGCTACGTTGCGGTGAAACGGTCCACAGAAAGCGGATTTGCTGCGGACCGGCAGGTGAGCGGCGCCAAGGAAGCGTTCGAACCCGGCATTGTCTCCCTGCACGATGGCCGTTTCGCCGTTGCGTGGGAAGAGGATGGCGGTGTCTGGGCACGGGTTGTGAGTGCCACACAGATGGGGCCGCCGATCAAGCTGGCCGGCCACGACAGCAGCGCGGCGAGCGTCGGATTTTCTCCCCAGGCCGGGCTATGGGCCGCCTGGTCGCAGCGCGATGGGCACTACGCCGGGATTCATGCGGAAAAGCTTGGCTTCGCCCCCGGTGCTGACAGGCTGGCAGCGGGTAGGGCAGTGGCGGTGGACAGCATGCCGTTGACTGGGGATCAGAACTACCCCAGTATCGCAGCCCTGCAAACGGGCGGGGTGGTGATCGCCTGGGAGGATCGCCGCAAGGGACATACGACCATCATGTACAGCCATGCCGCGAGTGACGGAAAATTCGCGGCGCCCGCACAGATGAACGAAACCCGGCGCGACGCGCGCAATGCCGGCGTCGGTCCGGGCACCGGTGCCATGCGGGTGGCGCTGGCCGCACAAGCAGACAATAATGTCGCGGCGGTGTGGTCCGATAAGCGGGATTTCCTGTCCGGCTACGATGTGTACGCGGCGTTCAGCACGGACGGCGGAACGCATTTCGGCGCCAACCAGATGGTTCAGGACAGCTTTGGCGACAACACGCCGCAATGGCACCCGGCGATTGCCGGCGACCGCAATGGCAAGCTCGCGGTGGTCTGGGACGACAATCGCGACGGCAGCCCGGATATCTGGCTTGCCTGGCCGACCGCCTCGGGGTGGAGTGACAATGTCAGCGTACCTGGGGCAGCGGGTGCGGGCGTCCAGTCCGACCCTGCCATCGCCATGGATAATCAGGGAAACCTGCATCTGGTCTGGCTGGAAAAACAGGGGGAGGATGGTCCGACCCGGCTGCGCTACGAAATGGGCCGGGCTGCGGCAGATAGCCTCAGCCTGCGGCAGTGACGGTCATGAGAGGGCGCATTGCAGTCGGGTTAACCTAACCGTAAAAACCAGTGATAACGGCCGTTCATGGTGACGACGCCTTGCGCGTCGGATACCTCGACCAGCACGGACGCCAGCGTGCGGCCGCGCGCAGCCAGTTGGCTGGACAGTGACTCGGCTGATGCGCCGCCAAATTGGGCCGAGGCGCGCAGGCAGCCGTGTGCAGGGTTGCGGAATTTCACGTCCGACGTGCGTAGAACAGCCAATACCTGATTCTGCCCGTCATCCAGATGGCGCTGCAGGAATGCGCCGCTGCATGCCTCGGCCAGGGCGAACTGCGCCCCCGCGTGAATGCTGCCCAGGTGATTGAGAAGCAGCGGTGATTCGGGCATCTCCAGGATGTGGCTATCCCCGGGTGCGGCAAACCGCATCCCCATTACTTTATTGATGGCAAGATCGGTAACGTGCATATCAATGACGGTACGTCATGCTATATCCTGCCCCCGGCAGCATCTTCCGTTTGATAGCCAGCTATCGCCGCCTGAAATGCTATTAACGCCTCGCGCAGGGCCGCTGAAATTTCGGGATGGGAAACGATCCCCGCTTCATCAAGTTTGGCGCCAAGAACGGGTACGGCTATTGAAGCTTCGTCAACGATCCGGGCAGACATGGTGGTGATGGTTTCCTTGAGCGAAGCCTGCGCATGGACAGCGCGCGGTGAAGCATTGAGCAGGGCAACCGGTTTGTTTACGAATGTCTCGCAACCCACCATCCAGTCCAGCGCATTTTTCATCGCACCGGTTACGCCGTGCGCGTATTCGGGGCTGGCAATCAGAACGCCGTCCGCCGCCAGAAGACGAGCCCGAAAATTTGCCACTGTCGGTGGATCAGCCGCTTCGATATCCGGGTTGAATAGCGGCAGCATACCGAGTTCGCCAAACAGTTCGATGCGCATACCGGAAGGGGCCAGGCGTGCGGCGGCGCGGAGCAGGGTGGTGTTGAGCGATGCACTGCGCAGGCTGCCCGAGATAGCAAGGATGTGTGTGGTTCGCAATGCTGGCTCCGTCCGTGACAGATATGGTTTGCTTGCCCTTATTCCCGACCTGGTGTTGTCATACGCTTGTGGGTGTGCTCAGCGGTTGATATCGACTACAGTCCGCCCGCGCAGCTTGCCCGCAAGAATGTCGGACGCAGTTTTAATGACATTATTCAAGCTTATCCCGGATGTCATGGCGGCCAGCGGATAGCCATACATGCGCTGGCGAGGATGAACCAGAAAGTCATGGACTGCATGGCGGTGTTCCTTATTCAGTGGGCGCATGGCGTTTTGGCTGCCAGCACACATCCGCCAGGCCGGCATGGCGATTGAGTATGCGGCACAGGATGAACAGCAGATCGGACAGGCGGTTCAGGTATTGCACCGCCAGCGGCGATACCGGCTCGCCGCGCGCCAGCGTCACCACGCGGCGCTCGGCACGGCGGCATACGGTACGCGCGACGTGGCACAGGGAAGCAGCGCGCGAGCCGGCCGGCAGGATGAATTCCTCAAGCGGCGGCAGGGCGGCGTTGTAGCGGGAGATGGCAGCATCCAGCGCGGCGAGGTGGCCCTCGGTGATGGCGGTGTAGCCGGGGATGGAGAGCTCGCCGCCCAGATCAAACAGGCCGTGTTGCACCTCGCTCAGCAAATCACTCACATCAGCGGGCAGATCCTCGGCTAGCACCACGCCGAGCTGGCTGTTGAGTTCGTCCACGTCGCCCAGCGCTTCCACGCGGGCGGCGTCTTTGGATGTGCGCGAGCCGTCGCCCAGACCGGTGCTACCGTCGTCGCCGGTACGGGTGGTAATTTTCGAGAGGCGGTTTCCCATGATGGCTTGATCCGGGTGTGAAGGGTGTGCGCCATGCTACCGTTATGCGGATACCGCCGTCCAGCCGACTATAAGCCGATGTTGCCAGCCAGTCCCAGTGTGCATACAATGGCTTGGCTAAAAAAGCAAGATAAGGTGTCCGCAGAGGTGCCATAACCATAAATAAAGCGGTCAGAGATACGAAGGCTGTATGGAAGACTGCAGTTCACATCCATCAAGAGTGAGGAGAGCATGAAAACAAGTCTGTTATTCAGCCTGGTTGCGCTGAGTGTGTGTCTGACACCTGTCGCCCATGCCGCCGGTGATCCGGTTGCCGGCAAAAACAAGAACTCCATGTGTATCGGTTGCCACGGTATTGCCGGCTGGCGTACCGCTTATCCGACTGTCTACAGCGTACCGTATCTGGGCGGGCAGCACGCCGACTACATCGTCGCGGCGCTCAAGGAATACAAAAGCGGAGAGCGCAGCTTCCCCACCATGCGGGCAATTGCGGCGAGCCTGTCGGACCAGGATATGCAAGATCTGGCTGCCTATTACTCAGAAGCCAAATAAACACGAGAGAGGATGACACGATGAAGCATCTGGCAATTTTGGCGCTGCTGGGTATGGTGGCGAGCGCACAGGCATGGGCGGTACCGAGCGGAGATGCTGCGCAGGGCAAGGCGAAATCGTCTACCTGCGCAGCCTGCCACGGCGCGGATGGCAACAGTCAGGCGGCGATGTTCCCGCGTCTGGCAGGGCAGCATCCGGATTACTTGTACCAGGCGTTGACCGAATACAAATCCGGCGAGCGCAAAAACGCCATCATGTCCGGACAGGTGACCAATCTGTCGGAACAGGACATGGCGGATCTGGCGGCGTATTTCGGCAGCCAGAAGGGGCTGACGCTGAAGCGCTAAAACGATTGTTCTGTGTAATGAAAAAGGCGATGGTTGTTCCATCGCCTTTTTATCTGGGCGGTTGCTTAACCTGTCGGAACTACTACAGTTTTTATTCTATACCCTATCCCGCAACTTACGGAGTTACTGGATATTTTATGGTCTTCAAAAAACTCACTGGGGTACCACGTTTCCCTTTGCCTCACAACTCGGGTAGGCACCAAGATTTCACCAGAGATTGAATGTCTCAGAAGTGCCAGGAACTGTCAGTCTGAGAAATTGCCGGAACGTCCAGTGTTCGATCCTAAGCAGCCATTCAACGTCTGAATTAAGGGACTGTGAGATGCATCCTAGATTGAGCCATTTGGCTTTGAAATTTGCACCTAACATTGACCCGTCTCCGTGATTGCAAGCTAATGGCCTAACAAGACCGATGCCCTGTTTGGTGGGTCATTTAGAAATACACAAGATGGGTCAATCAGGGATGCAACTCAACACTCAAATCTCATTTAAGAAAATTCTACTTTCAAACGTCTCTTTTTTGTGGGGGGATTACCAAATTAGCGCGGACTGGAGCGGACAAGCTTTAATCGATAAGCCATAGCTACAGCTTGGGCACGATTGCTAACCTTTAGTTTTTCCAGGACGCTTTGGGCATGGTGTGCGATGGTTTTACAGGATACGCCGAGGATGGATGCGATCTCTTCACTAGTTTTACCTTCGCTAATCCAGACCAGTACTTCGCGCTCACGCGGGGTAATTAGCGAACGGTAAGTCAGATCACCCAGGACGACTTTGTCCCTGCGCATAATGTTCAGCAGTGCCGAGTGCATATTCGGGACGAGTATTTTAAGTTGGATCTGGTGCCATTCGCCTAGCGGTCCGGGTATTTGATGGAAGCTGAAATACGAGGCATATTGCCCAGTGATATCGAAAATGCCATAAGCAGCAATATTCAGTAACCCACTGGCCTTGAAGCTTCTTAGCCATTGAGTATCGATTCCTGCACCATTTATTTCCGGCTCGAATAATTGCGGGTGACCTGTTTTCAGCCACCTTTGCATAATGGGGGTTTTGTAGTGCCTATTGCCCACTCGGACGGCGTTGAGATATTCATCAGGGAAATTCGATGATACGAGTTTGAGCGGTACTGCACCCAAGGAATCTATCTTTCCAACACATGCGATAAATGCCCCATGGGGGAATGCCATTTGCAATTCATCGCGTGTCCATACGATGAAGTCTTGCTTTGAGACAATCTGTGTCAATGAGCTCATAGCCCTGAGCAGGGCCAAATTACGATTATCCGCTTCAGGCATTTTCATAACGTCGCCACCATCCTCTCGCGCCCTTCATATACAAAAAATCATGACGGACCGATATTAGGTGAATACGGTAACTTCACAGCCTGTTGATCCGACGGTGATCAAAAGGCGCTCATACGTTTTACACTCTGTCAACCTTATATATAGTCCAATTTCATAGACCCATGGGGTAAACACCCTATGGGTTGGCCAGCCATATTCCACTACCATGTCCTCAATATGAACTTTCGTCGTAACTTGTTCTATAAATTGATAAATTTAATATTTTATAAATTAATAAATTTAATGACTTGAGGGTACCAAAGATGTCTACAAAAAAGCCTTATCCGAGCGAAGAACTACAACCCTCCTCCCCAATCAATGCTTCTCCCCACATGGAAGTGCCAGACGTTCCCCACATCATTTGCGATTTCCTGAAATGGGTGGAACAGGAAAAAGGGCTCGCCCTGTGCGAACCGTATAAACCCCAATATGAATGGTACATTCCCATCGCTTATCACTTAAAAGGCTTGGTGATGGAGTTCCTGAGTGAAAAGGCGCCACCACTGCTCTCACAACCAGAAATTTGATACATGCCAAGGGCTGGGTAGAGCGAGAAATCGCTAACTCAGCTTCCCGTCATAACGGCAACATGAACGTGTATCAATGTGAGGCCGGTTGGCAACAGTGTTGATTGATGCTTAGGCAGAGAGCTATTTTGCATAGAACTGCTGCGTAAAGACTGCAGGTGTTCGCAGCCTAAGCGTGCCTGTTTCCGCTGCCGGTTGTAGAAGATCTGAATGTACTCCGTGATCTCCTGTATTACCTGAGCCCGGGTGCTAATGACTTGTCTCGTTTGGTTGGATTTCTGCACACAAGCCATACGATAGCCGAAGCGATCATCAGACCCTGGAGGTGAAATGTCACAAAAGAAGAAAACGCACACCCTATCTAGTGCTGTCAATCAGGGATAACCCCATGGCATATAAACCATCTCCACCTTTTAATACGCGGCCGACAGAATATGGTTTCAAGCCATGGCGATAACAGTGCAGGGTATTGGATCAGTATTTCTGGACTGCGCCGCGCAGCCGGGCCGCATGCTCCTACTGCTGACCGAGCATGGTGCCATCCAGCTTTGCAGTTCAGCCGCAGCGCGCTATCTTGGCATGAGCGTACAGGCACTCATTGGTCAATCCGTGACTAGCCTGTTGCCACAGCTTCCCATCACGCAGTTCGCCTCCGGCGATAGCCGGGTAGATGTCGCGTCACATTTCCCCACCAGCCATTGGTGTGATTTTACAAGACAAGATAGCGAAGGCAGGACATCGCCTTTGGAAGCGATGCTTATTGCATTGGAGGGAGAGAGGGACCCCCTGTTTTTACTCGAATTGCGTACGCCGCATACCCAGGCAGATAGTGACGAGAAATTGCAGCGCTTTCAGGAAGTGTCTGAGTGGAGTGGAGACGCAGTGGTCATCACCGACAAGAAAGGCATAATCGTATATGTGAATCCGGTGTTTGAAGCACTCACCGGCTATAGCAGAGATGAACTCCTGGGACACACTCATGCGCTCATAAAAGCGAATGTGCACGAGCCGGAATTCTTTGCAACGATGTGGCAAACTTTGCACGCCAACAAGACTTATCGGGGCCAGTTCGTCAATCTGCGCAAGGACGGGAGCTTGTTTTATGAGGACAAGGTCATCCGTCCGTTCTGCAATGCCAACGGCGCAATTACGCATTTCATAGCCACCAGTCGGGATGTCAGCGAACGGGTTCAGATCATGCGGCGGCTGGAGCATTTGGCCAACCACGATGGTCTGACCGGGCTGCCCAACCGTAATTTGTTTCTGGATAGGCTGCAACAGGCTCAAGCACACGCATCACGTCACAACAGCAGATTTGCTCTTCTGCTGCTGGATCTCGACCACTTCAAATCGATTAACGACACATATGGCCACGCCTTGGGGGATGCGGTGCTGCAGACGGCTGCAAACCGTCTCAAGCAAGGCCTGCGTGAGGAAGATACCGTTGCCCGCCTGGGCGGGGACGAGTTCTCGCTGATCCTGGAAAAAGCAGCGTCGCCCCACGATGTGCAGCCTGTGCTGGAAAAAATGATTGCTCAGCTACACCATCCCCTCATCTTAGAAGGCTTGCATATCTCCATCCGGGTCAGCATCGGCATTGTATTCTATCCAGAGCACGGTATAGAGAGCCACGACCTGCTCAAACACGCCGATCATGCCATGTATCGGGTCAAGGCAGCAGGGGGTAACGGTCATGTATTTTTCGAAGGACAAAACAAAATTCCCCTTCCTATCATCTGCAAGCATGCTGCTGAAATACCTCAGAAGTTTATCCCCCAATAAGTTAACTGGCCCCTGGCGTTGAAGGCAGGACCCCATCAACGCACGATAAGATCAGGCCCGCGCGCGGAGCCGACACTTCACCCAAGGTTTGTTCACCCCACGCCGCCTGGACGACTTCGTCACGGTCGATCATCCGCTGTGAATCCTGCGTGAAACTCAACGATGCCCTGCGGAATATGGCCATCGAAAGACAAGGCGAAGAAGACCTCTTCCGGTACTCCCTCACAGACAAGCCCCGGGATGTTCTGAAACCCGAAGCGCTGATAGTACTTCGGATGCCCCACGAGGCAGCATCCTTGAGCACCAAGGGCCTTCAGACGTGAAATCCCTTCCTGTATCAATGCGCTGCCAATCCCTTTACGCTGGCATTCCGGCAGTACCGACACAGGGCCAAGGCCGTACCAGTTCAGAGTGCCATCCGAAATTGTCACAGGAGAGAAAGCAATATGCCCGATCACACGACCATCTACTTCTGCGACGAGCGAGATGGTGAGCGCCTTGGCGGCGCGCAGTGCGGCAATGATGAATTGCTCCGTGTGATTGCTGATTGCCAGAGTCTTGAACGCTGCGACCGTGACCTCGGCGATCGCGCTGACATCGGCGCTCGTTTCACTTCTGATTAGTACATTGTCCGTCATGTATCTGAATTCCTCTCTTGATTGGCCAGCAGTTATTCAAGAGACCTATGGGTCCGAATATTTAATATATAGAGGTGGGCGACTGATGGATTATGCACCTGTTTAGGACGCTCAAATATCGGAGAGAAGTCTGGAATGGGGTTTTGAATAGACCGCTTTAGATGCATCAACGGACATTCGGAGAAGTGGCCTCGACCGTCTCTTCAAGCCGAGAAGCGGACGTTAGATGAGGTCGGTTTGACTGACTGAGGGTCGGTAACGGCCTTTTTTGAATTAAACAGCAACGCTACGCGACTTAGACTAGCAACACTTTGATTTAGGCTGATGGATGGACATGCTTACTTTTTCGACTGATTAAGCAACCTCCTCAGCTTTTTATTTGCCCTGTTTTTTATCCAGACACGCAAAGTAAATCAGCGGATCAAACGCCGTACCGTGACGCTGTGCCTGCCAGATCATTTCGGCCAGGCAGTCCATGATTTCATGCTGCGCGTGCATTGCGTCGCCGGTTTTTTCCAGCAGCGCATGGTAGTGCGCGCGGATGCCGGGGGGCTGGTCGATGCCCAGTTGCTCGGCGATGGCAAGGTGCATGGACAGATGCAGGAACGGGTTGGTTTCGCCGAACTCGGGCGGGTAGTCGCGTTCCAGATAGCGCCCGGGCTGATCGAGCAGGGCATGGTATTCCGGGTGCGCCAGCAGGGTGTCGAGCACGGTTGTTTCCAGTCCCTCTAGCGGTTGCTGTGCGCGGTATTTGCGCCAGGTATCGAAAAAGAAGCGGCGCGCGTCGTCGCGGCTGGGGTTAAACATGGTCGGTAAATAATCCGAGTACGGTGGAATATTGCAGCAGCTGATTGGCGGAATTGAGCCAGCCGATTTCGCCATTGCCGTAGAAGCCAATCAGCGGCATGTCCGGATAGCGCGCGGTCAGCAGTTGCAAATCGCGATCCATGCCGCCATAGAACGCCGGCCCGCGTCCCATCGAGGAAAACAGCAGGCCAAATTGGGGCGTGGCCGCCAGCAGTTGCTCGGTACGATCCAGGGTGATGCGCATATTGCGCTCGGCGGCCAGCGGCTGGCGCAGTGCCCAGAACAGATTGTCGCCTTCCTTGAGGCGCGCGGACAAGGTCACCGAGCGGTCGTCCGGGTTGGTGGCAATGACCTGTACCAGACGGTAGCGGCCTTCAAAAAATGCGGTGGATGGTTCGCCAAAGGTGACTGCCGCCATGATGAGGTGCAGCGGGATGTGGTCGAGTTCGCGCACTTCCAGCGGCAGTTCGCGCGCCAGCAGGTTGAGCGCCGACTGACGCCCCAGGCTGAGCAGATCGAAGCCGTTGACCTGGGTGACCTCGGTAGGCGCGGTTAGCGCACGGATGCCCTGCGATACGCCCATCACCCCGCGCACGCCCTGGATGGTCATCTCGCAGCGTCCGCTGGCGCTGACCTTCCCGCCGCTCCATACCTTGTACGGACCGCGTCCGGTCGCATCGCCCGACACGGCGCCGAGACGCTGGCCAGGCGCGCTGATCCAGTTGGTATCAATCGCATTGGGCGCGGTGAGGGCGAGAATCAGATCATCGTCCACGGGCGTGTGAACCGCGCTCAAACTCAGCTTGCCGCCGAACACCATGGCCGCCGCCGCGGGCGAATCCAGCACCCAGTCCTGCTCGGTGAAGATACCCGCTGCACTGCATCCGACAATTTGTGTGCACTGGCTCTGGCGCGAGGCGGCGAGCAGGGCAGGCTGCGGATCGTGGGCAAAATCGGCAGACAGGAACAGCAGCACGCTGTTGGCGTGGCTGATGCCGGCACGCTGCATGGTCTGTGCCACGGCCCGGGCGGCGAGGTCGGAGGTGGGGGTGCTGCCGATGGCGAGGCCGGTGGCGACGGTCATCTCAGCCTGCTGTTTTCAGCGGATATTCGCACAGGTCGGCAATCAGGCAATGCGGACAATCGGGTTTGCGTGCCTTGCAGGTATAGCGGCCATGCAGAATCAGCCAGTGGTGGGCATTCTGCAGGTATTCGCGCGGGATGTTTTTCATCAACTTGTGCTCCACCTCGAGCACGGTTTTGCCGGGGGCAAGCGGGATCCGGTTGGCGACGCGGAAAATATGCGTATCCACTGCCATGACCGATTCGCCAAACGCGGTATTGAGCAGCACATTGGCGGTTTTGCGCCCCACGCCGGGCAGGGCTTCGAGCGCCTCACGGGTGGTGGGCACTTCACCGTCATGCTGGTCGAGCAGGATACGGCAGGTTTCGATCAGGTGTTTGGCCTTGCTTTTGTACAAGCCAATGCGCTGTACGTATTTTTCCAGTCCGGCCTGGCCCAGCGCAAGCAGCGCAGCGGGGGTATTGGCGTGCGGAAACAGTACGCGCGTGGCGAGGTTGACGCTCTTGTCGGTGGCTTGCGCCGACAACACCACCGCCACCAGCAGTTCGAACGGGGTGGTGTACTCCAGCTCGGTGACGGGATGGGGGTTGGCCGCCGCGAAGCGTGCAAAGATTTCGCGGCGCTTGGCTGCGTTCATCCGGCGTTGCCGGAACGCATCAGGTGTGGCGGAACCAGCCGAGCTCAGGCTGCGGCGGACGTGGTGCTGCCTTGGCTTCTTCTTCCAGGGCGTGCAGCATGTGGTGATGGTCTTCGTCGAGCTTGTGCATCTGCTCGTCGGACAGCTTGGGGAGAATCGTGCCCTTGATGAATCCGCCCAGGTCAATCAGCGCAGTGGTCCAGGCGCCCTGGCGCAGATGGAAGTCCACATGCGAATGCTGGCCGAACGGATAGTGAGAGAACTCCATCCCTTTTACGGCCTTGAGATCGGCATCGGTCATGACAAGATTTTTCGCCCAGTCATACCACCACTTGTAATATTTTTCCTGCATGGCAGGATTGAGGTTATAGCGCTCGTAAAAACCGAACACGCTGACGCGATTGGTATTGCCGCTGAAAGGGAAATGTCCGGACATGACTGGTTCCTCTGAATCAAATAATCGATGAAGACCGCTATTCTAAGAAAAATCCGCGTGTGATGCCAGTCGGGATACGCCCGGCGGCCGAATTGCGCTACACTTCAACGGTTACTTTTTGAGCTAGTCTGATGAATCAAGACACTTTTGAACCCAAAAACGAGTTGGAGAAACAGCTTCAGTGTGCCCTGGATGGCAGCGTTTCGGGTGATGATTTCATGCGTTACCTGATGGATGCGCAAGTATTCATGCCGGTCGAAGACGAAGCGAACCAGATCAAGGGCTTTCAGCGCAGCACGCGCGCCCAGCCCTTGGTGCTGGAGGACGAGACCGGCACCCAGGTGCTGGTGCTGTTCACCAGTCCGGAACGCGCCAAGGCATTCGTCGAAAACCATCCCGGCTACGGCGGCGGCCTGCTCACCGAATTTGCCTGGGTATTGCGCAAAATGGGCGCACCTGCCGGCATCGCGCTGAATCCGGGACTGGATGCGGGTTTCGATCTGGAGCCGGAAATGGTCGCGGATTTGATGTCGAACCTGCCCCCGGAGGCATGATGGGCACACGCCAAGTGGGAGAAGTGTACTCGCCCGACCACACCAGCTACCCGGAAGCAACCCAGTATTGCTATCGCGATGGCGTGCATGATCTGGTGCTGTTCTGGACCAATCCAACGCCCGACGAAGTGAGCGGATTTCGTACCCAGCCGGTCGAATTTGCGCTGTATGTTCAGCAGCCGGTGCTGTTTCTGTTGTATCGCATCGCAGGCGTGTGCGAGTGGTCGGACGTGGCCTATAACGTCCATCAGTTGCGCCCCGATGAGCAGGCGGTGCCGGTCAATCCGCCCGGCGACCGCGCGCGCGTGCAAATGACCCTGGTGGACGCCAGCAACGGGATTATCCAGGCCAAGCGTGTGGTGGGCATGGGGCCGGCCATGACCCAGGCGCTGCGTCATACGCTGCACGAGCAAACCCGGTTGCCGTACTCGCGCTTCGATTACGAGGCGCTGGTGCAGCAAGCCTATGCGCGTTACCCCGATAGTGACGCCATGCTCAAGGATGCATGGCTGTCGGAAGCCGCCGAAAGCGAGAATTAACATGTTGTCCCCTGCTGCCCTGGCGGATTTCACCGCAGCCCTGTCTGCCGAACGCGTCTTCACCGACGCCGCGACGCTGGCGCTGTACAGCCACGATGAAACCCCGCGATCCTGCCTGCCCGATGCGGTATTGTTTCCCGCCAGTCATGAACACGTTGTCGCACTGATGCGCGTGGCGCTGGCGCAGCGTATCCCGCTGGTGGCGCGCGGTGCGGGCTCGGGCAATGTGGGTGGTGCACTGCCTGCCACGGGCAGTGCGGTAGTGAGTTTCGAGTGCATGGACGCCATCCTTGAATTCAACCCCGCCGACCGCTACATGGTGGTACAGCCAGGGGTGGTGACGGCAGACATCGAACTTGCCGCGCGCGCGCATGGCCTGTTCTACCCGCCCGACCCGGGCAGTTCGCCCTACTGCCAAATTGGCGGCAATCTGGCGATGAATGCAGCCGGGCCGCGCGCGGTGAAATACGGCGTGACGCGCGACTATGTGCTGGGGCTGCGTGCGGTGACCGGCACTGGTGCCGAACTGCGCACTGGCTGCCGTACCACCAAGGGGGTGACCGGCTATGATCTCACGCGTCTGCTGGTGGGCTCGGAAGGCACGCTGGGGCTGATTACCGAAGCCACGCTCAAGCTGTTGCCCGCACCGGAAGCCCGCGCCACTCTGCGCGTGTGCTATGCCACCAATCTGGATGCCTGCAGGGCAGTGGCAAGAGTGATGAATCAGGTGGTGGTGCCGTGTGCGCTGGAGTTCATGGATCAGCGCTCCCTCGCGGCGATCCAGGCGGCGGGTGCGGCAACCGATTTGCCCGAGGGCACCGAGGCGCTGCTGATGGTGGAAGCCGATGGCGCCATCGCCGACCTGCCGCGCCAGATCAGCGCACTGAAAGTTGCGTTGCATGGCGACGGCGTGCTCGAACTGGTGGAAGCCAGCAATGCCGCAGACGTCGCCCAGCTGTGGCAGGCACGCAGATCGCTGTCGCATGCGGTCAAGCGCATCGCACCGTTAAAGATCAATGAGGATGTGGTGGTGCCGGTATCGCGCCTGGCCGAACTGGTGGGCCATATTGATCGGATGGGGGAGCGCTTTGCATTGCCCATCGTCAGCTTTGGTCATGCCGGCAACGGCAACCTGCATGTCAATATCATGGTGGATCCGGACGACCCGCAACAGATGACAAATGCCAGACAGGCCTTGCGGCAGCTGTTTGCCAAAGTGCTGGAGTTGGGTGGCACGCTGTCCGGCGAGCATGGGATCGGCAGCGAAAAGCGCGATTACGTCAGCATGGAGATTGATGCACCCAGCCTGGAAATGATGCGTTTAATCAAGGCGCAATTCGATCCGCATGGCCTGCTCAACCCCGGCAAGCTCTTGCCGCAGTGAAAATTACTGTTTACAAGATTGCCGTAGCTCCATATAATGCGCGTCTTTCGGGGGTATAGCTCAGCTGGGAGAGCGCTTGCATGGCATGCAAGAGGTCAGCGGTTCGATCCCGCTTACCTCCACCAGAAAAGTGTGAGCCGAATGCAAAAAATTGGCATAGTGACGATCTGGGCAGGTATCCTGATGAGCCTGCTTGGATTGATTTTCGGCGCCATGGATTTGGTTGAATATGGCGAGGCCAGTATCTGGATCGCCATGGTACCCACAGGGTTTGCCTTGTTGCTGCTGGGTACGGTAATAACGCAGTTTTCCAGAAAATAGAAAACTGCTCGCGTCGAGTTGTATCAGGTCCCCATCGTCTAGAGGCCTAGGACACCGCCCTTTCACGGCGATAACACGAGTTCGAATCTCGTTGGGGACGCCAGTCTTGACGGGCTGCAGCGATGCAGCCCGTTTGTTTTCCGGTGCGATGTCATCGGAAAATTGGAGTGGTAGTTCAGTTGGTTAGAATACCGGCCTGTCACGCCGGGGGTCGCGGGTTCGAGTCCCGTCCACTCCGCCAACAATCAAAAAACCGCAAGATCACGCTGTGATCTTGCGGTTTTTTGTTTTCCCGCGCGGACTTACGAACCCGCGCGTAACGTCTTGCAGGTGTTGATCAAGCCGTTAGTCGAGCTGTCATGGCTGCTGGTTTCGCCGGGGTTGACCAGACCCTGCTCGATGGCGCCTGCCAGCTGCTTGCCCAGTTCCACCCCCCACTGGTCGAACGAGTTCACATCCCAGATCATGCCCTGCACGAATACCTTGTGCTCATACAGGGCAATGAGTGCACCCAGGGTATGCGGGTCAAGCTTGCGGTAGAGCAGGGTGTTGCTGGGGCGGTTGCCCGGAAACACCTTGTGCGGCAGCAGCGCCTTGAGTTCAGCTCTGTCCAGATTGGCGGCGGTGAGTTCGGCACGTACCTCGGCGCGAGTTTTGCCCAGCATCAGTGCCTTGCTCTGGGCAAAACAGTTGGACAGCAGCACTTGATGCTGCTGGTCGATGGGATTGTGAGATTCGGCAGCCGCCAGGAAGTCCGCCGGAATCAGCCGGGTGCCCTGATGGATGAGCTGGTAAAACGCATGCTGGCCGTTGGTGCCGGGCTCACCCCAGATAATCGCACCGGTGGCGTAATGTACGGGTTTGCCGGTGCGCGTGACGCTTTTGCCGTTGCTCTCCATGTCGAGTTGCTGGAGATAGGCGGGAAAGCGCGCCAGATACTGGTCGTAAGGCAGCACCACATGGCTGTGCGCATCCCAGAAATTGTTGTACCAGATGCCCAGCAGGCCCATGATCACGGGCATGTTTTGCGCCAGCGGCGCAGTGCGGAAATGCTGGTCCATGGTGAATGCGCCGTCGAGTAGCGCCTCGACGTTGTCCATGCCAATCATTAACGCCACCGACAGTCCCACCGCCGACCACACCGAGTAGCGTCCGCCCACCCAGTCCCAGAAACCGAACATATTGGCGGTATCGATACCAAAGGCACGGACTTTTTCGGCATGCGTCGAGACTGCAACGAAGTGCCGGGCAACTGCGGCTTCGTCCTTCAATGCGGCGACCAGCCAGCGTCTGGCCACCTGTGCGTTGAGCAGGGTTTCCGGCGTGCCGAAAGATTTCGAGGCGACAATAAACAGCGTGGTTTCCGGATCCAGGCGGCGCAGGGTTTCGCTGATATGGGTGGGATCCACATTGGAGACGAAATGCGGCGCGAGGCCCTTTTGCCAGTACGGCGTGAGCGCCTGGGTGACCATCACCGGACCCAGATCGGAGCCGCCGATGCCGATATTCACGAGGTCGGTGATGCGCTTGCCGGTGTGGCCGCGCCATTTACCGCTACGCACCGCCTGGGTGAATTTTTTCATGTGCGCCAGCACCTTGCGCACATCCGGCATGACATCCTTGCCTTCCACAAAAACCGGCTGCCGGGAGGGGTTGCGCAGTGCGGTGTGTAGTACCGCGCGGTGCTCGGTAAGGTTGATGGCGACGCCGTCGAACATGGCCTCAATCGCCGTCTGCAGCTGGCTGGTGCGCGCCAGTTTGACCAGCCGTTTCATGGTATCCGGCGTGATGCGGTTTTTCGAGTAATCCAGCAGGATGCCTGCCGCGCTCAATGAAAACCGCTCGAAGCGTTTTTTATCCTCGGCAAACAGGTCGCGCATGGCGGTTTTTGCCAGGGCTTTGCGCTGCGCTTTCAGTGCTCGCCAGGCGGGGGAGAGGGTAGGGTCGGACATGCTTTGTGGGGTTTCGGTCTGGTTGAATTAGGGTCCGCTGGGGGCAAGGATAATGCCAGCCAGCGGCGGTACGGTCAGGGTGAGCGATGCCGGGTATCCCATCCATGGCGTGGCCTCGGCCAGCAGGCCCGCACCGTTGCCGGTATTGCTGCCGCCATAGTATGTCGAATCACTGTTAAAGATTTCTGAATATGCACCGGTCTGAGGCACGCCAATCCGGTAAGCGGTGCGCGTGACCGGGGTGAAGTTGATCAGCACGATCACGTGCGATCCGTCAACGGCGCGGCGCTGGTAGCTCAGAATGGACTGCTCGGCGTCGTGGCAATCGATCCAGGCAAAGCCGTCTGTCGAGAAGTCCAGCTGGTGCAACGCCGGGATGTTGCGGTACAACTGATTGAGGTCTTGTACCAGCTTGTGGATGCCCTCGTGCCAGTGGTTTTGCAGCAGGCTCCAGTCCAGTTCCCAAGCCGAATTCCACTCGCGCCCCTGGGCAAACTCGTTGCCCATGAAGTTGAGTTTCTTGCCCGGCGTGGTCATCTGGTAGGCAAACAGCAGACGCAGGTTGGCGAACTGCTGCCAGGCGTCCCCCGGCATTTTGCCGATCAGCGAGCCTTTGCCGTGGACCACTTCATCGTGCGAAAACGGCAGCATGAAGTTCTCGGTATATGCATAGAGCTGGCCAAAGGTAAGCATGTCATGGTGATACTTGCGATGCACCGGGTCGTGGCGGATATACGACAGGGTGTCGTTCATCCAGCCCATGTTCCACTTCATCGAGAAACCCAGGCCGCCCAGATACACCGGTCGTGACACCATCGGCCACGAGGTGGATTCCTCAGCCAGTGTCAGCGCGCCGGGGAAGGCATCGTGCACCAGGATATTGAGCTCGCGCAGAAATTCGATGGCATCCAGGTTTTCACGCCCGCCGAACCGGTTGGGCAGCCATTCGCCTGCTTCGCGTGAATAGTCGAGGTAGAGCATCGACGCTACCGCATCCACCCGCAAGCCGTCGAAGTGGAATTCGGCCAGCCAGTAGTGTGCGCTGGAGAGCAGGAAGCTTTTCACCTCGTTGCGACCGTAATTGAAAATATAGGTGCCCCAGTCCTGGTGGAAACCCATGCGCGGGTCTTCGTGTTCATACAGGGCGGTGCCGTCAAAGCGCGCCAGGGCAAAGCTGTCCTGCGGGAAGTGCGCGGGCACCCAGTCCAGCAACACGCCGAGTTCGGCCTGGTGGCAGGTGTCGATGAAGTGGCGCAGGTCGTCCGCACTGCCAAAACGGCTGGTCGGCGCAAAATAGCCGGTGGCCTGATAGCCCCAGGATTCGTCGAGAGGATGCTCGTTGACCGGCATCAGCTCGATATGGGTGTAGCCCATTTCAAGGACATAGGGTACGAGGTGTTCGGCCAGCTCGCGATAGGTGTAAAAGCGCCCGTCGGGGTGGCGCCGCCACGAGCCGGCATGGATCTCGTAGACGTTCATCGGCGCATGCAGCCAGTTGCGACTGGCGCGCGTAGTCAGCCAGGCAACGTCATTCCAGGTGTGGGTAGAGAGCGGGGCCACGCGCGAGGCGGTGCCGGGGCGCAGTTCGGCAAACTGCGCGTAAGGGTCGCTTTTTAACAGCAGCTGGCCGCTGCGGCGATTGTGTATCTCATATTTGTAATGTGCGCCTGCAATGATGTCGGGAATGAACAATTCCCACACCCCAGAGCTGCCATGCGCGCGCATTGGGTGTTTGCGCCCGTCCCAGTGGTTGAAGTCTCCCACGACCGAGACCCGGTCGGCGTTGGGCGCCCACAGCGCAAAGCGCACGCCGTCCACGCCATCCACACGGCATGGCTGGCTTCCCAGCATTTGATAGGCCTGGTGCAGACGGCCTTCATTAAACAGGTACAAATCGTGCTCTGTGAGTTGGGAAGGAAAGGCGTAAGAGTCATGACCTACGACCTCACCGCTGGGATAGGCGCGGCGGATGCGATAAGGATGTACGGGTGGAACCGCTCCATGCCATTCAAACACCCCGCGCGCATCCACGCGCCGCAGGGCAGCCTCGGCACCGTTCGCGAGCAGGGTCATGGATGTGGCGTAAGGATCGTAAATGCGGATCAGCCATTCGGCACCGAGCTGGTGCAATCCGAGCAGTTCGCACGGATCGTGTGCATGCCCGCCGGCAAGTGCGTCAAATTCGGGGAGGGTGTTGGCGGCCGGCATGGGCGCGGTTGATTTGGCTGTCATGGATGGGCCTGTATCGGCGTTTATTGGTGTGGGCTATTATAGCCAAGAGGGTATCGCAATTATTTAATAAAGCTAGTAAAGCAAAAAAGGAGCCTGTCTTGCAAAAAGATTTTCCGCGCTTCGTCAGCCGTCTCACCAAAAACACCGTGGCGCTGATTCTTGCGGGGGGCCGCGGTTCCCGACTCAAACAATTAACTGACTGGCGTGCCAAGCCCGCCGTGCCGTTTGGCGGCAAGTTTCGCATCATCGATTTTCCGCTATCCAATTGCCTTAATTCAGGTATCCGCCGCATTGGTGTGCTGACGCAGTATAAGGCGCACTCGATGATCAAACACATCCAGCGCGGCTGGGGGTTCTTGCGCGGCGAGTTCAACGAGTTCATTGAGCTGTTGCCCGCGCAGCAGCGTATTTCCGAACTGGACTGGTACAAGGGCACCGCGGATGCCGTGTTCCAGAACATGGACATTGTGCGTAATTACGAACCCGACTACGTGCTGATTCTGGCAGGCGATCACATCTACAAGATGGACTACGGAGAAATGCTGGCATGTCACGTGCGCCACGCGGCCGACATGACGGTAGCGTGTATCGAGGTGCCGATTGAGGAGGCGCGTGCGTTTGGCGTGATGACCGTGGACGGCGACGAACGTGTGGTGGATTTTGCCGAGAAACCCGAGCACCCTACGCCCATTTCAGACAATCCGGAGCGCGTGCTGGTTTCCATGGGCGTGTATGTGTTCAATGCCAGCTTCCTCTACGAACAGCTGATTCGCGACGCGGATGACCCCAATTCCGAACACGATTTCGGCAAAAACATCATTCCCCATTTAATCGCGCGCTATCGCGTCTACGCCCACAGCTTCAAGGACAGCTGCATCGGCAGCCTGCCTGGTGGGGAACCCTACTGGCGCGATGTGGGTACGGTGGATGCCTATTGGGCGGCCAATCTGGATCTGGCGAACATCACCCCGGAGCTGAATTTGTACGATAAGCAATGGCCGATCTGGACCCACCAGGAGCAATTGCCGCCGGCCAAGTTTGTGTTCGATGATGAGGAACGGCGTGGCGTGGCGATGGATACCATGGTATCGGGCGGTTGCATCATCAGCGGCGCCACGGTGCGCCGCTCGGTGCTATTTTCCAATGTGCAGGTGAACAGTTTTGCCACCGTGGAAGACGCCGTGGTACTGCCGGACGTCGACATTGGTCGACATGCTTATCTGCGCCGCTGTGTGATTGACAAGGACTGCAAGATCCCCGAGCGCATGGTCGTGGGGGTAGACCGCAAGGAGGACGAACGACGTTTTTATGTGACCGAAAACGGCATTACCCTGATCACCCCGGAAATGCTCGGCCAGCATCCGCATCAAATCCGCTAGGATCAAACCAAAACGGCGATTTAACGTATTTTTCAAGGTTTACTTATGACCACGCGTTGTCTTGATCTCATCCTGTGCTGGCATTTTCACCAGCCAGATTACCGCGACTATGCCAGCGGCGAATACCGCCTGCCCTGGACCTATCTGCATGCCATCAAGGATTACAGCGACATGGCGGCGCATCTGGAGGCGCATCCGCAGATGCACGCGGTATGTAATTTCGTACCGGTGCTGCTTGACCAACTGGAGGACTATACCAGCCAGTTCAAGGCAGGCAGGCTGCGCGACCCGCTGCTGGCCTTGCTGATCGAGCCCGCGCTGGAACACATATCGCAAGCGCAAAGCGACCTGATTCTGGAATACTGCTTTCGCTGCAATCACGCTACCATGGTGCGGCCTTATCCAGCCTACCATCAGCTGGCCGAGCTGTTCCAGCTGGCGGAGAGTCAGGGGCGCGATGCGTTGAATTATCTTTCCGGACAATACCTCGCCGACCTGGTGACCTGGTACCACCTCGCCTGGACCGGCGAGACCGTGCGCCGCCAGTACCCATGGCTGCTGGATCTGATGAAAAAAGGCAGGGGCTTCACCCTGGAAGACCGGCGCAGCATGTACCAACTGATCGGCGAAGTGACTGCCGGTCTGATTCCGCGCTACCGCAAGCTTGCCGCCTCCGGCCAGGTGGAAATCTCCAGTACGCCGCACTATCACCCGATTGCCCCGATTCTGATGGATTTTGCTGCGGCACGCGAAGCCTGGCCACAGTGCGAACTGCCTGCCGAGGCGGCTTATCCTGGCGGTACGGCGCGTGTGCGGCGGCACCTGGATACCGCGCTGTCCACCCACCAGCAGCGTTTTGGCGCCGCGCCACAGGGCATCTGGCCGGCCGAAGGCGGCATCTCGACGGCATTGCTGGGCGTGTTCGATGAAGCCGGCATGGCGTGGAGCGCGAGCGGCGAAGCGGTACTGGCCAATAGCCTGCATGCTGCTGCGGTGCCGGATGCCGATCAGCGCCAGTTGCGTTACCGCCCCTATCGCGTGGCCGCGCACAAGACGTTGTGTTTTTTCCGCGACGATCGCCTGTCCGACATGATCGGTTTTGAATATGCCAAGTGGCACGCCAATGATGCCGTCAACCATTTTGTCGCCGAACTGGAAGCCATCCTGCATCAGACTCCGGAGCACGAAACACCTGTGGTGAGCGTGATTCTCGATGGCGAGAACGCCTGGGAGTACTATCCTTACAACGGCTATTTCTTCCTCGATGAACTGTATGCCGCGTTGGAAAATCACCCCGCTATTCATACCCACAGCTTCGCCGGCTACCTGGCGGAGCGCGTCACGCAGCCCCATGCCGCGAAAGTTGGCGAGTTGCCGCGTCTGGTAGCGGGTAGCTGGGTTTATGGTACGTTTTCGACCTGGATTGGCGTACCGGAAAAAAACCGTGCCTGGGATCTACTGGCGCATGCCAAGCAGCAGTATGACCGGGTCATGGCGACTGACACGCTGAGCGCGGCAGAAAAGACTGCCGCGGAGGCGCAACTGTGCGACTGCGAGAGCTCGGACTGGTTCTGGTGGTTTGGCGGCTACAACCCGCGTCACAGCGTGGAAAGCTTTGATCGACTGTACCGCGCCAATCTGGTTCAGCTCTACCACCTTCTCAAGCTGCCCGTGCCGGATGCATTGAGCGTCCCCATCAGCCACGGCGGCAGCGAGGCCGAGGCGGGCGGCACCATGCGCCGGGCATCCTGACCCGGACAAGAGCCTCATTTTGATTCAAGACGCCGGACACACTTACTCAATGAATCCTACCATTTCCCTGCTTTTTGGCGTCCACGCCCACCAGCCGGTGGGCAACTTCACCGAAGTGCTCAATGACGCTCACCGGCGCTGTTACGGACCGTTCATCCGCACCCTGTACCGTTATCCCAGATTCCGTTTTGCCGCGCACTTTTCCGGCTGGCTGCTCGATTATCTGTTGCGCGTTTACCCTGAAGACATGGCATTGCTCAAACAAATGGCGGCACGCGGCCAGCTGGAAATGGTCGGTGCTGGTGACACCGAACCGGTACTGGCGGTGATTCCCTACCGCGACCGCATGAGCCAGCTCAATGCCTTGTCCGATCGCCTCCATGCGGCATTCGGCCAGCGCCCGCAGGGTGCCTGGCTCACCGAGCGGGTATGGGAAGCGACCGTGGTGCCGGCGCTGGCAGATGCCGGTATTGGTTATGTCACCGTGGATGACTATCACTTTCTGTGCGCCGGGCAGGATGCGGATAAACTCGATGGTTTTTTTACTACCGAGGAAGATGGTCGGCGCCTGGATCTTTATCCCATTTCCGAAGCCTTGCGTTATCGCCTGCCATTCGCGCCGGCGCACGAGGCGGTGGCCCATATCGAATCGCTGGCCAAAACCGGCGAGGCGGCGGCGATTTATTTTGATGACATTGAAAAATTCGGTATCTGGCCGGAAACCTACACCTGGGTATTCGAAAAAGGTTGGCTCACCCAGTTTATCGAAGGTGTGCTGGCCTCGCAGATCATCCGCACCGAGACCTTCAGCGAGCATCATGCGCGCGCCAGGACTCGCGGCATCGTGTATTTACCCACCACGTCCTATATTGAAATGAACGAATGGACGCTGCCGGCGCATGTCGCTGCGCGCTATGACGGCCTGATTGATGCGAGCAAGGCGAGCGGGCGCTTTGAATCCGAAAAAGCCTTCCTGCGTGGCGGGATCTGGAAAAACTTTTTCTCCCTCTACCCTGAATCCAACTGGATGCACAAGCGCATGCTAAGCCTGTCGCAACGTCTCCAGGCGCTGCCAGCGGAACAGGCAAGCGCGCGCATGCACGCGCTGTTGCATGAAGCCCAGGCCAACGATGCCTACTGGCACGGTCTGTTTGGCGGCTTGTACCTGCCGCACCTGCGCCGCGCCGTGTACAACGCCATCGTCGAGCTGGAAGGACTGCTGGACGGCGCAGTTCCGCGCCCGGCAATGCTGCGAGCGGATGCGGATATGGACGGTAACGATGAGATTTTCCTTCACAACAGCGCCCTGCAGGCAGTGGTGCGGCTGGACGGCAGCGCCAGCGTGATCGAACTCGATGCCTACCGCCTGCGCCACAACTTTGGCGATACCCTGCGCCGTCAGCCGGAGCATTATCACCACAAAACCCTGGTCAATGACCCTGCCGCAGCGCAGCACGGCGAAGGCATCAGCTCAGCGCACGACCGCATCAGTTTCAAACATATTGTGACGCAGGACGACCTGGCCTACGATGCGGCGGGACGCACGCTGTTCAGGGACGCGCTGCATGGCGCGGATGGCAGTGTGACTGCGCTGGATTATGCACTGCAGGCCAGCACCCATGACAAACTGAGTTTTGTTGCCAAGACCAGTGCGGGTACGCTGCACAAACACATTGTCTTGCTGGACGGGCAGCTTAAGGTGACTTACCAGTTTCCCCAAAAATTGCACAGTCAGTTCATCACCGAGATCAATCTGGCCATGCCCAGTTGCGATGGTCCGGCCGGGCGCTTTGTGCTCAAGGGTGAAATTCCCGGCGGATTTGGCCAGCCGCTGAAAGTGGAGGTGCTGGATCAAATCAGCCTGGAAGACGCAGTGCTGGGTGGCAGTTTGTTGCTGGACGTGAATCCGCCGGCCCGGTTTGCTGCGCAGCCGCTATTTACGGTATCGCAATCAGAAGCCGGATTTGAGAAAATCATGCAGGCAGTGACCCTGCAACTGGACTGGCTGCTGCCGGCTATCGAAAATCAGCTTGAGCTCAGCCTGCGAATCTCGTCCGTTTGATCGCTATTTAACCGGAGTCGTTAATGCTTAAAAAGACAGTAGCAAACAACAAGGTGGTGTATCTCACCTACAGCATCATTGACCAGAATGGCGCGGTATTCGAACAGTACGACGTACCCATCGGCTATGTTCACGGCGCCAATAGCGGCCTGTTCGAAAAAATCGAGGCCACGCTGGCGGGGCATGAGGAAGGCGAGCGGGTGGAAGTGGTTCTCACGCCTGCCGATGGCTTTGGACATCATCAGCCTGAGCTCACTTTTACCGACAGCATCGACAATGTACCGCCCCAGTTTCGCCACGTAGGCGCAGCCGTGAGCTTTGAAAACGACGCAGGCGAAAGCAAGGAATTTCGTGTGACCAAAATCGAGGACGGCAAGCTCACCGTGGATGGAAACCACCCGCTGGCCGGACAGACCGTGCGCTTCATCGTCAATATCGTGGATATACGCGATGCGACTGCAGAAGAAATTGCCAACGGCAGGCCGGAAGATGCCAGTGCGCCCAGGTTGCACTGAGCGCAATAATATTCGGCCAACTAATACCGTGCATTCAGCCGGGTGATGGGTGGGCATCGGAAAAATACCTGAAGATGCGTACCTTCAGGAAATCCACCGCCACCAGGTAAAGCACAACCACCACCAGCAGCCCTCCAACCAGCGCAGGGCTGATTGCCGTCATCAGAATGCCCAGAGTGGCCAGCACGCTCACCAGGGCAATGTCCAGGACGGAGGCCAGCACCAGCCAGCGGCCTGGCCGGGAATGCCAGAAATGGCGACGCTCCCGGACCAGGTACACATTACCTTGCCCGGTAAACACCAGCATGACGAAGATCAGCGTCTGCAATTGTACCAGGGGCAGGTGGAGCCAGTCGCGGCCGGCAAAAAATACGCCGAAGGACAGCACGAGGATCAGCGCCGCCAATAGCCCCGCTGTCAGAATCAGGGTGGGAATGTGCCACCGTTCCGGCCGCCGGGAAAAAGACACCCGGTCGGTGGCGATGGACATGGTGACAAAGTCGTTGGTGAACAGCAGTAGCACGATGAGCAGCGGCGTAATCACAAAAACACCGGTCAGCATCACCCCGACACTTAGAAAAACAGCGATTTCCAGGGTCTTGATGATCTTGTTCAGGGTGTAGGTGAGCATGCGCTGATAAATGCGCCGGCTGACCTCCACCGCCGCCAGCACATCGGTCAGGCCGGGGTTGGTCAGCACCATGCTGGCGGCGGCTTTGGCCACATCGGTGGCATTGGAAACGGCGATGCCCACCTCTGCCTGTTTAAGCGCTGGCGCGTCATTGACGCCGTCGCCGGTCATGCCGCTGACGTGCCCGCAGCGCTGCAGGGCTTGCACCAGGTGGAATTTGTCCTCGGGATAAACCCCGGCAAAGACATCACACGCCTGGATGGCATTGCCAATCTCGCCACGCAGGGTTTCCGGTGCGCACGCGCGGTCTCCGATTCCGACCTCGGCGGCAACCGCGCGCGCAGTGGCAAGGCCATCGCCGGTAACCATCACGACCCGCACCCCCAGATCCCGCAGACTCTGTACCAGGGTGCGGGAATCTTTCCGGGGTGGGTCTTGCAGCGCGATTAATCCCGCCAGGTGAAGCGCGTCGCCGATCCCTGCGGCCACGGCCAGCACGCGGTAGCCGCCCGCGGACAGGCGCTCCACTTGCGTATTTAAGTCGGGCGCTGCGGGATCGAGAGCGACCATCGCCGCAGGCGCCCCCTTGAGCACCCGAAGGTTTTGTCCATCCTGTTCAAACAGGGCTTCCGATCGCTTGCTGGCAGTGTCGAAGGGAATGAAGCGCAGTCGGCGGGGCACATTCTGCAGCAAGCCGCGCACCCGGGCGGCGTTGAGGATTGCCAGATCGATGGGGTCCTGAGTGGCATCGTCGCAGGCCAACGCCGCGAAGCGCAGCAATGCCTCCTCGCTGTGGGGCGAAAACGGATGCAGCGCCGCCACGGCCAGCTGGTTTTGGGTAATGGTGCCGGTTTTGTCGCTCGCCAGCACGTCCATGGCAGCGGCCTCTTCGATGGCGGACAGGCGCGTGACCAGCACGCCGCGCTTGGCCAGCTCCAGCGCGCCCAGGGCAGTCGCCAGGGTAAAAGTCGCCGGCAACGCCACAGGGACGGAAGCCACTAGCAGGATCAAGGCAAAGGGGATCGTATCCGTGAGCGGCATGCCGGTGACGCGCGCATAAACCAGCAGTGCAGCCACCAGAAACAGGTCCAGCAGCACAAGGTATTTGACGATGGTGAGGATGGTAAGCTGGAGATGACTGACAGTTTTTGCGGTTCTGACCAGTTCGGCGGTCTTGCCGAAATAGGTGCGGCTTCCCGTGGCCGTCACTTCGCCCGTGGCCTCGCCCCGCTTGACTACTGCGCCCGCATAGGCGGTGGCGCCGGCACCCGCCTCCGTTGGCAGGGACTCCCCGGTAAGGGCGGACTGGTCCAGCAGCGTCTCCCCTTCCAGCACGCGGATATCGGCCGGCGCGAGATCGCCCATGCGCAGATGCACGATGTCTCCCGGAACCAGTCCCTGGGCCGCGATGAGTTGCCAGCGCCCATCCCTGAATACCCGCGCCTGCACCGCGAGGCGGCTCTTCAATAATGCCAGCGCCCGATTGGCGCGGTTTTCCTGAACAAAACTCAATACAGCGTTGAAAACCAGTAGAACTGCGATGATCGCGGCTTCGTCCAGCTTTCCCAGAACGATCTGCAGACCAATGGTGACCTCCAGCATCCACGGCACCGGCGCCCAGAATTTGCGCAGCAAGGCTCGCAGCGGATGGGGGCGTTCTTCCGTGACTGTGTTAGGGCCGTATTGAGCTGAACGCTGCGTTGCTTCGTCGCTTGTCAAACCGCGGTAAGAACCAGGCCTGGGCGCGTCCCCTTCGGACTGAGGCATGTCTTTTTCCTTTGGAACAAAATGAAGCGTCCGGAATGCGTTGTCCTATTTTCCGCGAACCAGCAGGACCGGCTTGGTGGCAACGCGGACGACCCCTTCCGCTACGCTCCCCAGCAGCAGATGGCTGAAACCCCGGCGTCCATGAGTACCGACCACGATCAGGTCCGCCGGCCAGGCCGTGGCCTCCTGCGCGATCATTTCACTGACGCGGCGGCTAGCGCTATCGCTCTCCAGCAGCTTCGCGTCAGCCTTGAGTCCGGCTTCGTGCGCAGCTGTCGCGGCTCGATCGAGAATTGCCTCGCCGGATTTGCGGTAGGCTTCCCGAATTTCGCCAAAATCCGCGTATCCGGCATCCCAATTCAGTGCCATTTCGTCGACGCCATGCACAATCCGCAGCTCAGCCTGCATCGCTGCCGCCAGCCTGATTGCTTCTTCGATCGCACGCTTTGAAGTGTCGCTTCCATCTACCGCTACCAGAATGTGTTTATAGGCATCCATTTGCACTGAATCCTCCAGGAACGCATCAATTGTGTTTTCTCTGTCCGAGGCGGTTATTCCCACTGTCTCGGTTGAACAACTCGCATGACTATCGCCCACCACGCTGCCCGTCACTGGCTACACGTGAAAGACCGCCCGCAACCCGACAAAACCTCGGACGAATCCGTTGTTTTTGCGGCGCTCGATTCAGTATAGCGGAACGCGGGCATACCGCTGGAGAGCGGTTGCAGGCTTCTGCGATATAACGGGGTCAAGTTCGATCAGACAGGGAGTATCCACCTGCATATCCGCACGAAAAAAAGCCCCCGAATCCGGGGGCTTTTCGTTTCACTTCAATATTTATTATTTTGGGCAGCTGGCGGTGTCGGAAGGAACCTTTCCAACCAGCATCAAGAAGCTGCCGAACGGCCCCATCACACCCATGGCTTCCAGTTTCGGGCCGTCGAACTTGAGGCGGCCAAACATCATGGCCTTCATCGGACCGTATTCACCGGCGCCCATTTCCTTCCAGCGGTCAGTCGTTGCATGCATGAGGTAATCCACGCTGGGGTCGAGTTTTGCAGTTTCCAGCTTGCCGCCGTAAATGCACATGGCCTTGTCGCCCTTATCGGCGATGCGCATTTCCACATGCGGGCTGTTATCGCAGTCGGTGCGGTACATCTGGATGACCTTGTAGCCGTGACCGTGGTCATTCTTAATCCATTTTCCGGCCAGACCGCTGGTCAGGGTGGCGTCCTTGTTCCAGGCTTCACAGGCCTGGGCAGCCCATTCGGCGGACATCATTACCGGTGCTGCGTGTACCTGACCTGCAAGCATGGCCAAACCGAAACCGGACAGGGCGACGAGTTGTTTCAATCCTGCATGCATGTGCGTCTCCTTAATTTAAGTATGAATAATTGGAATAATGCTTCGGGGTTGTCGTTATTGGTTGCCACCGAAGGCAAAAACTTACCTGCTTCAACCATGCCTGTCAAACTTGTCTCTGTGCCTGCCTGCACGACGATCAATGCGCTGGTTTGGCGCGTCTCAGGCACTACGCTTGCGAAGCCAAATCCCGCTCAGCTGGATGCAAGGGCCTGGTCATAGGAATCGGCAAACAGCTTCAATCCCTCAGTCTGCAGGATGTCACCCACGGCATTCAAATCAATGCCGATATTTTCCAGCGCGATATAGTCGGCCTCGGCCTCGGCGATTGCGTCATTCAATGTCAGTTCGTTTCGGCCGTGATCGCGAAACGCCGCCAGTGTGGCGTCGGGCACGGTATTGATGGTTTCCGGGCCGATCAGCGCTTCCAGGTATTTCACGTCGGAATAGGCAGGATTTTTGGTGCCGGTGCTCGCCCACAGCAGGTATTGCGGTCGTGCCCCCGCGTGTGCCAGGTCCGCAAACATCGCGCCATGGAAAATGTCCTGATAGCGCTGGTAGGCGAGTTTGGCGGTAATCAGCGCCGCATGCCCGGTCAGGGCTTGCGCGGCATCGCTATCGATGGTGGCGAGGCGTTTATCCACCAGGGTATCCACGCGCGACAGGAACAGGCTGGCAACGGCTTTGACGCTGCGCAGATCGCCGCCCTGCGCCTGGCACTGCTTGAGTCCGCGTATGTAGGCTTCGATCACGCGCACTGTCTGGCGCAGCGAAAACAGCAGGGTGACATTGATGCTGACGCCTGCGCTGATGAGTTGTTCAAACGCGACCAGTCCTGCCGCTGTGCCGGGTACCTTGATCAACAGGTTGGGTCGGTTTACGGCGGCGCGCAGACGATATGCAGCAGCGATCGTGGCGTCGCTGTCATGCGCCAGATGCGGCGATACTTCCAGACTGACATAGCCATCATCGCCCTGACAGCGCTGGTAGGTAGGCAGCAGCAGGTCACAAGCCGCCTGGATGTCGGGAATGACCAGTGCCTCATAACGCTTTTCCGCATCCGCTTCGCCGGCCTTCAGGCGCGCCAGATCGTCGTGGTAGTAAGGGCTTCCGGCGAGGGCTTTCTGGAATATGCTGGGGTTGGAGGTAACCCCGGAAATACCGTCATTTTCGATAAGTTGTTGCAGCCCGCCTTCGCGCAGCAGGGTGCGCGAGAGGTTATCGAGCCAGATTGACTGGCCCAGCTGGTTGAGTTTGCGCAACGTGCTCATGGTTGAATTCTCCGGAATGAAGTGAGTTTCTTTGCCTCAATATAGCCTGTTGTGTTTACTCTGCCGTGACAGTCGCGGGTTTGGCGGCGGGCTGCATGGATTGTTCCACCAGGCGGATGCGTGCCTGGATCGCGGCAAGTGCAGCGGCGTCGCCGCCCTGTTTTGCCTGCAACCCCAGATAGGTCAGCAGCGGGCGCCGCCAGCCCTGCGCGGATGCGGTATCCACTGCGTTCTGCAGTGTGCCGGCATCGAACGTGCCGCGCTTGATCATCAACCCGCTGGCGATGAGGCGTGAGACCGGGTCGCTGATCGCGGCGATGGCACGGTTGATTACGGCCTGGGGCTGGCTGGCCGCCCCCACCAGCCCGGCGTATTGCGGGGGCAGCAGGCTGGTTTCCAGGCCGTGCCAGTCACCGTTGATGAAGCGTGCATAAGCGTGATCGGCGGGCGTGGTGCGGATGGCTGCGAGTTCGGTGTAGCCGCTGCACGGCGCAAAATCGAGTGCGGCGGCATGCAGCCCGCAGCGCACCAGTTCGATATGCCCGACCGCTGCCACGTCACCGGTTGCGGCGACGGCGGCACGCGCCTGGGCAAAGCTGGTGGCGGCGAGTTTCACATCGCCCGCGAGGTAGTGACGGGTGTAGCGCTCGGCGGCGGTTTGCGCATCGAACTGCCAGTCTGGCGCAGTCTGGCCGCCGCAGGCGCCGAGCAACAGGCTCAAAATCAGGCTGAAGATGATTCTCATGGCAGCTTGACCTCGCCGGGTTTGGAGGAGGGCAGGATGCGGTTGATTTTGGTGATGAGCTGGCTGGCCTTGCTCACCGCCTCGTCCACCTGCCCGCGCAGTTGCCCCAGGTCATCGGTGCCGTCCTTGAGATTGGCGCTCAGGCCGTTGACGTTGATCAGGATTGCGTCCAGTTTTTTCAGGCTCACGCGCAGGTCGCCCAGCATGGCCTGAATGTGTGCCAGCGACTGGTCCGCCTTGTCCGCTGCGCCGCCCGGGGAAAACGCCCAGTGGTCCGCTTTTTGCGACAGGGCGTCGAGGTCGGCGGTCAGCTTGCGCGTATTGTTTAGCGCATCCATCAGTACCTGGGCGTTCTGCTCGCTGCCCAATAGCCCCTGGGCTACACCGTATTTGCCGGACATCTGGGTGGTAATGGTTTTGACGTTGACCAGCGCGGTATCGATTTCGCCATTCTTGCGTGTGATGTAAGCCACATTTTTGCTCACCTCGTCTAGCTGATCGAGAATCCCGTTGACCTTGGCCACCAGCCCCGGTACATCGAGCGGTGGATTCAGTATGAGCGGAACACTCGCCCCATTGGCGAGCTGAGGGTCATCCAGACTGGATGTATCAAGACGTATCACGGTAGCGCCCACCAGCGGTTTGTCCAGTGTGAACTCGCTGGTGGTACGTAACCAGCGGTGCTCGCGTTCGGGTACGGTTATCGCCACCAGTGCCAGACCATGATCACTGAGCGACACCGCTGACACCCTGCCAACAGCAATGCCGCGATAAACAACGGGTGTGCCTGCGCCAACACCAGTGGCATCGGCTGCGATGAGCGTGAAGTGCGATTCGCTTTCAAATGTGCCGCGCGCGTACAGCAGGTAGAGAAACGCGGCCGCGCCCAGGATGGAAAAGATGACCAGGAACAGGCCTGTTTTGAATTGTATGGATGTATTCATATCGCGCCCTGATACAAGGGTTTGTTCCAATCGTAATCGAGTATCTGGTGGTCGGGAAGTTTATCGGCCAAGCTATCCAGCATGACGGCCAGCAACCTCGGGTAGGGCGCATCCGGTAACAGTTCGGCGGGCCGGTCTATTACCAGCAGAGGCCGCGAAAGCATGATGGCGCGCACCATTTTGACGGCAAAGCGTTGCGTTGCCGTCAGGTCTTCATCGCGTTTCATGGCGATATCGCCATGACCACATTGATCCAGCACTTGCTGCGCTTCAACGCTTGCCTGCGTCCATGTCAGGTTGAGATGGAATTGCTTGATCAGCGCAATGTTTTCCAGCGCAGTCAGGTTCACGCGCAACGGCAGCTCCGGCGACACCAGCGCGCAGGCGTCACCCTGATCGCCCAGTAACGTCGCCAGGCGAATGCGCCGTGCGGCCTCATCCGCGCACCAATCTATATGTATTTGAAAGCTAATGATGCAACCTCGATCAGAACAATGGCAAAAAACACCCGCATCATGCCCTTGAGTACGGCTACCGGCACCAGGAACAGCCGCTTGGGAATTTCCAGTCCGGTTTTCAGCGGGATCAACGTCACGCACAGGCCGAACAGCATGGTCTTGAGCGCCAGCCAAAATACCAGCGGAAACGCCAGAAGTTGGCCGATGGTACTGGTATAAGCCGGGAAATTTTCCGGATGCAGGCCATAAATCACTAAAAACGCCACCCCCAGTGCCGTTAGCCCCGACAGCCCCGTCAGCGCGAGTACCGAGAGCACCCCGCCCACCACGCGCGGCATGAATTCATAGCGGACGGGATCGATGCGCGCGTGTTCGAATGCCGCCAGCTCGTTGTTGACATTCATCAGCGCGATTTCGGTGTTGATCGCTGCTCCCGAGCGCAGGGCCACAAACAGCACGGATAAAAACGGCAGCAGCTCCATCACCAGGAAACCCACAATCAGCCCCGGAACGTATTCTGACAACCCGAAATTGCGTGCCACATTCACCATGATCTGGATAATCACCGCGCTGATGACCAGCGAATAGGCAATGAATACGGGTAGCGCCTGCACCGCAGTAAAATAAATCTGCTTGGTGATAATCCAGCGCGTGGCGCTGTCGTAAGTGCGCGGGTTGAGCATCACCATCAGCAAACGCCAGCCAAAATCTGCCAGCGCAGCAGCCGAGCGCAGGCGCGTAATCACGGCATTGCCAATGGTTTCGATCCAGATGACCAGCACGCTCATTGTCAAAAAAGGTTATTGGACGGGGCAAGTATGTGTTGCAAGGTTACCATGCGCAAGTACACTGGTATGCGGTTAGAATGATCCGCTAAAAGGAGATCATGAAGATGAAAATCAGGCAGGCAAAATGGTTATTGCTGATCAGTGCGCTATGCAGCTCGCTGGCATTCGCGGCATCAGGTGGCGTGCTGATCAAGGACGAAACACTGCATGCCAAGCCCGCAGTGCGCAGCGCCTCGGTTGGCAGGGTGGCGCGCGGCACCCAGGTCACGGTAGTGACGCGCCAGGGCGGCTGGCTGGAAGTGACCAGCGGCCGTACGCGTGGCTGGGTGCGCATGTTCTCGGTACGCGGCAGCGTCGGTGGCGGCAGTAATACGGCGGCTGAACTGGCGGGACTGGCGCGGGCAGGGCAGCGTCAGCCCGGCAATATTGTGGCCACGGCAGGTGTGCGCGGTCTCAACGAAGAAGACCTCAAGAGTGCAAAATACAGCGCGCGCGGCATCCAGAATCTCGCGTCCTACTCGGTTTCTGCGGCAGCGGCGCGCCAGTTTGCCGGCAAGGCAGGACTTGTCCGTCAAAACGTCGCCTATCTGCCCGACCCGGCCAGATCAAGCGACGCCAACAGTAGCAATACCTGGGAGGTGCAGCAATGAAGCAATCCATTTTGATCATTGCGCTGGGGGCGGTATTTGCAACCAGCGGCGCGTATGCGCTCAATCTGCAGGATATGTTGAAAGACGAGCTGCTCAAACAGGTTCAGCCCAGGCAAACAACCCCGAGCGAAACGGGCAATGCCCAGAGCACGCAGGACAATCCGGCGGCTACCGTGCTGGGTGCGTTCGCCAAGACATCGACCCAGGATGAAATCCTCATCGGACGCCAGATTGCCGGTGATCTGCTGGGCGCGGCGCCGCTCGTGCCCGACGCCAACCTGCAGCGCTATGTCAACCAGGTGGGGCGCTGGGTCGCGCTGCAGAGCGATCGTCCGGATCTGCCTTGGCATTTTGGCGTGATTGATTCGACCGACATCAATGCCTTTGCCGCGCCCGGCGGCTATGTTTTCGTTACCAAGGGTTTGTATCAGAAGCTCAATAGCGAGGCTGAACTGGCCGGTGTACTTGCGCATGAAATCAGCCATGTGGTGAACAAGGATCAGCTCAAAATCCTGCAACAAACCAAGTTGCTCAATCTCGGTGCGCAATACCTTGGCCAGCAGGCAAAGGGTGAGGATGCAGTACAGAAACTGATTGGTAGCGGTGCCGAAATCGCTGCGCGCAGACTCGACAAAAACGCCGAGTTTGCCGCTGATCGCATGGGTGTGGTGCTCGCCGCACGCGCCGGTTACGATCCCTACGGTCTGCCCGCCGTGCTCGAAGAAATCGGCCATACTGCGCCGGGCGACAGCCGCGTCGCGCTGTTGTTCAAAACCCACCCGGCACCGGCGGAGCGCCTGTCCATGCTGGGGGAGGCGATTGGCACCCACTTTGACAGTCTCGCCCCCGGCAAGGAAGTCAAGGATCGGTTCTACCGGGTTCGTTAATCATCCGGCATGCAGACCGCCAGGTTCAAACGCGCGCTACCGCGCACCATTGTCAGCCTGCTGATTACCCTGTTGCTGGTGCTCGCCAGCCAGGGTAGCGTGCGGCTCGGTTTGCTGGAGCGCCTCGAAGCGTGGTCATACGACGCGCGTCTCCTGCTCACCATGCCGCACACGGTTGACCCGCGTGTGGTGATCGTGAACATCGATGAAAAGAGCCTGAAGGAGGTCGGACACTGGCCGTGGGGACGCGACAAGCTGGCTGAACTGGTGCAGCGCCTGTTTGACCACTACAGCGTCGCCTCGGTCGGGTTCGACGTGGTGTTTGCCGAGCCTGATACCAGTTCCGGTCTGCCCGCGCTGGAAAAACTCGCCGCCACCCGGCTCAAGGGTAATCCGGGTTTTGCCTCCGTACTTAAAGATGCGCGGCCATTACTGGATTTCGATGGCCAGTTTGCCGAGTCCCTGCGCACCGGGCCGGTGGTGCTGGGCTACTATTTCACGCCTTACGCGGGGACTTCGGGCGTGCTGCCCAAACCGGTGTTCGCACCCGGGGCGATGGCGGGGCAGGATGCAGGCTTCATCGACAATCGAGGTTATGGCGCCAACCTGCCAGCCTTGCAGGCGAATGCAGCGGGCGGCGGGTTTTTCAACATGCTGGCGGATTTCGATGGCGTAACCCGGCGCATGTCCATGCTGCAGAAATACCAGGGAGCGGATTATGAAGCGCTGTCGCTCGCCACTCTGGTTACTACGTTTGGCTCGACCCTGAGTTATCGGCGCGTAACCGATGCCGGCCCGCACTATACCCATCTGGAGCTGGTCGCCGACGGCCTGCGCGTACCGTTGGACAGCCAGGGTGCGGCGTATGTGCCGTATCGCGCTTACCCCGGCTACCGCTATTATTCCGCCGCCGACATACTGGCGCAGCGCATCCCGGCTGACGAGCTGGAAAATGCCATCGTACTGGTCGGCACCACGGCTCCCGGCCTGTTCGATCTGCGCGTCACCCCGGTGGCACGCAGCTACCCCGGTGTGGAAATCCACGCCAACCTGATCTCCGGCATCCTCGACGACACCATACGCTACACCCCGGCCTACGCGCATGACCTGACCCTGGCGGTGCTGAGCGTACTCGGCGTGCTGCTGGCACTGATACTGCCGCGCCTGACCCCGGTGCGCGGTGCAGCATTGTCGCTGACGCTGGCTGCGCTTGTGGTGGCAGGCAATTACTGGGCGTGGCAGCACAAGCTGGTGTTGCCGCTGGCCGTGCCGCTGGTGCTGATACTGGGCCTGATGCTGCTCAACATGGCTTGGGGTTTTTTTGCCGAAACACGCGCCAAGCGCCAGATCACCGGCCTGTTCGGACAATACGTGCCGCCCGAACTGGTGGACGAGATGAGCCAGGATCCGTCGCGCTTCAACATGCGTTCGGAAAGCAAGGAGCTTTCCATTCTGTTCTCCGACGTGCGCGGCTTCACCACCATTTCCGAAAGCCTTACCCCGCAGCAGCTATCCGACCTGCTCAACGAATTCCTGAGCGCCATGACCCAGGTAATTCACCATCGTCAGGGTACCATCGACAAATACATGGGCGACTGCATCATGGCGTTCTGGGGCGCGCCGATTGACAATCCCCACCATGCCCGTGACGCCGTGCTGGCCGGGATGGAAATGCAGGCCGCGCTGACCGAGCTGAATAAGACTTTCGTCGCCAAAGGCTGGCCGGAACTGCATGTCGGCGTCGGCATCAATACCGGCCGGGTCAGCGTGGGCAACATGGGCTCGCAATTCCGCATGGCCTACACGGTGATGGGCGACGTGGTCAACCTCGCTTCGCGCCTGGAAGGCATCACCAAGTTCTATGCGGCACCGGTGGCGGTAGGCGAGGGTACGCGCGCCGCACTGCCGGAGATGGTGTTCATCGAACTTGATTTGGTCCGCGTCAAGGGCAAAGAACAGCCGGTCGCCATCTTCCAGCCGCTGGGACTGCAAGGCCAGGTGGACGCGGCCAGCCTCGCTGCCGCGCAACGCTTCGCCAGTGCGCTGGTCGCGTACCGCGCCCAGCGCTGGGACGAAGCCGAAGCGATCCTGAACGCGCTGCAAAACGAGCATCCTTCGAAACTCTACGCCCTGTATATCGAACGCCTCACCCACCTGCGCGACAATCCGCCCGGTGCGGATTGGGACGGCGTATGGATCTACGAATCGAAATGAAAGACAGGACACGTTGAAAGTTACCATCCTCGGTTGCAGCGGCGGCATCGGCGGCGACAGGCACACCACCGCGCTGCTGGTGGACGACGACATTCTGATCGATGCCGGCAGTGGCGTGACCCAGCTGTCGCTGCAGCAGCTTGCCGCGATTGACCATGTGTTTATCACACATACGCATCTTGACCATATCCTGGCGCTGCCGCTGATGCTTGATTCGGTGGGGGCGATGCGCGACCGCCCGGTGACGGTGTACGCCATTGATAGCGTGATCGAGATCCTGCGCCAGGATATCTTCAACTGGCGCATCTGGCCGGATTTCACCGAAGTGCCGGCAGAGCGACCCTACTTGCGCTACGAGGCGGTCGACGTCTATGAGCCTACCCGTTTGGGCAAGCGCAGCATCACCGCGCTGCCCGCCAGCCACACCGTCCCGGCGGTGGGCTACCAGCTCGACAGCGGCGCGGCCAGTCTGGTGTTCAGCGGCGATACCGGACCGAATCCGGCGTTGTGGGACTGGATCAACCGGATTGAAAATCTGCAAACGCTGATTATCGAAACGGCTTTTCCGCAGGATGAACACGGTATCGCCGAGGTCTCAAAACATCTTTCTCCTGATACCTTGAGAACTGAGCTGACGCAACTCAAACGACGCGCCGACGTATACATCACCCACCTCAAGCCCGGTCGTGAACAGACCATTATGGATGAGATCGCGTGTCTGTCCGGCCACAGCCAGCAGCCGCAAGCATTGTTGCAGGGGCATGTTTTCGATTTTTAATCGATGCTTGTCAATGACCAGCGAGCTGTTTAAAATTCAGACCATGTCTAAATCGTGGAACAATTTCGCGCTGGTTATATTGCTGGCGCTGCTGCAAGGCTTTGCGCCCTTGCTGCACGCCCACGTGCGCGACATTTCGCAGCCCGGCAAGATGCATTTTCACGCGTTCGAGTTTGACGCCGCGCAAGCGCCTGTTGATGCAGGCCTGACTCAACTCAAATCGCATTTGGCCGACTCGGATGCGATCGGTGTTGTCAGCGCAGGCACAAACGATCGTGACCATGCTGTGTTCGGCGATGTCGTGCAGGCCCTGACGGCTGCGCCATTTTCCAGCCCGTTCGCGCAGGCACCCCCCGCACTGTTTTTTGCCGCATTACCCTGCTTTGTCGCCTTCCTCGCGCATTTTCTGCCGCCTTCCCAAGCGCCGCCCGGCGCATTCTTGAGCTAATCTGATTTAACGCGATTTTTTTCGCGTCGTTCCGTATTGTTTTGATTGTTGGGTGCGGCCCAGCCGCGTCGAACCTTTTCATCCAGGGAAATACCATGAATATGCCTGTACTGGCTGCCGCCCTGTGCCTGGCCTGCACGCTGACTGCGCACGCCAGCAGCGATGTCGTCCTCAGTGCGACACAAGTGAAAAACCTGTCCATCAGCACCACGCCATTGCGTTTGGCGACCAGTGCACCCGGCCTGGCTTATCCTGCCACCGTCATCGTTCCCCCCAGCCAGTTGCGTATCGTTGCGGCACCCATGACGGGTTTGCTCACCAGCGTGCTGGTCGCGAGCCATGACACCGTCAAGCTCGGTCAGCCGCTGGCACGCTTGTCCAGTCTGGCGCTGGCAGAGGCGCAGGGCAGCCTGATACAGGCCGCTGCCCAGGCGCAACTGGCGCGTGAAAACCTGAAACGCGACACCACTTTGCTGGCCGAAGGCATTATTCCTGCCAGCCGACAGCAGGCGGCGCGCGCTGCATCTGTCAGCGCGAATGCCATGCTCACCCAGCAGCGCCAGTCGCTGCGCATGTCGGGCGTGCCCGAGGCAAGCATTCGCCAGATGGAAGCCGGACGTGCCAGCAGTGCGGAAATCAGTCTGACAGCACCTATCGCGGGCAGCGTGCTGGAAGTCAGCGCGACCCCGGGGCAGCGTGTGGACGCCAATATGGCGCTGTTCAAGATCGCGAAACTCAGCCCCTTGTGGCTGGAAATGCAGTTGCCGGCAGTGGATGCCGCCAGTGTGCGACCCGGCGATGCGGTCAGCGTGAGTGGCGGTAATGTGCAGGGCCGTGTGCTATCGGTGGCGCGCGCCTCGTCGGCCAGCCAGACGGTCATGGTGCGGGCAGAAATACAGGGCGCGCTGGAGGGGCTGGTCGCCGGTCAGGCAGTGGGCGCGCGTATCGCCCAGACGCAGACCAGCGGCTGGCAAGTGCCCGCCGCAGCAGTGGTGCGCCAGAAGAATCAGGCCTACCTGTTTGTGCGCTCGGCGCGCGGCTTTACACCGGTGCCGGTCAGTGTGCTGGGACAAAGCGGTGACACTGCACGCGTTGCAGGCGCGCTGCAGGCGGGCCAGCAGGTGGCTGTGCGCGGTGTCGGCCAGATCAAGGCCGTGTGGATGGGCATAGGCGGAGAATGAGATGCTGAACAAACTCGTCGAATTTGCCCTGACCCAGCGCCTGCTGGTCGCGGTGCTGACGCTGCTGTTGATCGGCGCGGGCGCCATGGCGTTCAAGACCTTGCCGATTGATGCGTTTCCCGATGTCTCCTCGACGCAGGTCAAGCTCATCATGAAGGCACCCGGCATGACGCCGGAAGAAGTCGAAGCGCGCATCGTCGCGCCCATCGAAACCGAGATGCTGGGGATTCCAAAGCAGCGCATGCTGCGCTCCATTTCCAAGTACGCGCTGGCCGACATCACGATTGATTTCGAAGACGGCACCGATATTTACTGGGCGCGCCAGCAGGTGGCGGAGCGCCTGGGCAACGCCCAGGGCAGCCTGCCGGCCGGCAGTTCGGGCGGCCTGGCGCCGATCACCACGCCGCTGGGTGAAATGTTCATGTTCACCGTGGAAGGCGGCAATCTGTCGCTGTCCGAGCGTCGTGCGCTGCTGGATTGGGTGATACGCCCGCAACTGCGCACGCTGCCGGGCGTGGCGGATGTGAATACGCTGGGCGGCCTGGTGCGCACCTTCGAGGTAGTACCGGACAATGCCCAGCTCGCGGCGCGTGGCGTGCGCTTGAGCGACCTGCAGCAGGCGCTGGAGATGAACAACCGCAATGATGGTGCGGGGCGCCTGCGCGCGGGTGAGGAGGTGATGGTGGTGCGGGTCGAAGGCGCCATCAAGACGCTCGATGATGTGCGCAATATCGTCGTCACCAACCGCGATGGTGTGCCGGTGCGCGTGGGCGACGTGGCGAATGTGCGCATCGGCAGCCTGACGCGTTACGGTGCCGTGACCAAGGACGGCAAGGGCGAGACGGCGGAAGGCCTGGTACTGGGACTGCGTGGCGCGAATGCGCGCCAGGTGGTCGAGGGCGTACGCACCCGGCTGGCCGAAATCGCAAAAACCCTGCCCGCAGGCGTCAAGATCCAGTCGTTCTATGATCGTGGCAGCCTGGTGGAACGCGCCATCTCCACGGTATCCAGTGCACTCACCGAAGCCATCGTGCTGGTGGTGATCCTGCTGGTGCTGTTCCTCGGCAACCTGCGCGCCGCCATTGTGGTCGCCATGGTGCTGCCGCTGTCGGCGCTGGCCACGTTCATCCTCATGCGCCAGTTCGGCATGTCCGCCAACCTGATGAGCCTGGGCGGCCTGGCCATCGCCATCGGCATGCTGGTGGACGCAGCGGTGGTGGTGGTGGAAAACATCGTCACCCATCTGGCCCACGACACCGCTGCGAAAAAATTGCCCAAGCTGCACGTGATCTACCGCGCAGTGCGGGAAGTGGCCGCCCCGGTGGCTTCGGGTATTTTCATCATCATTATCGTGTTTTTCCCGCTGCTCACCCTGCAGGGCCTGGAAGGCAAGCTGTTCGTGCCGGTGGCGCTGACCATCGTATTCGCGCTGTCGGCCTCGCTGCTGCTGTCGCTCACGGTGATTCCGGTGCTGGCATCGTGGCTGCTCAAGCAGGGGGCGCACAGCGACCCGTGGCTGGTGCGCAAAGCCAGTGCGCTGTATCGACCGGTGCTGGACTGGGCGTTGTCCCACGTGAAGACCGTCATTGGCGCGGCGCTGATCGCGTTAGTGGCTACGGCCGGGGTATATACGCTGATCGGCAAGACGTTCATGCCGGTGATGGATGAAGGCGACATCATTCTGCAGTTGCAAAAACTGCCTTCCATCAGCCTGGAGCAGACCGTGGACACCGACCTGCGGGTGCAGCAGGCGATTATGGCGCGGGTGCCGGAAGTCAAAGGCATCGTGGCACGTTCCGGTTCGGATGAACTCGGTCTCGATCCGATGGGGCTGAACGAAACCGATACTTTCCTGGTGCTCAAGCCGCGTGCCGAATGGCGCAAGCCGGACAAGGAATGGCTCACCGACCAGCTGCGCAAGGTGATGCAGGACTATCCCGGCATCGGCATTGCCTTCACCCAGCCCATCGAAATGCGGGTGTCGGAGATGCTGACCGGCGTGCGTGGCGACCTGGCGGTGAAAATTTTCGGCGCCGATCTGGCCACCCTCAACCACCTGGCGGGCGAGGTGGAAGCCGTGCTGAAAACCATTCCGGGGGCGCAGGACGTCATTACGGTTAAAAACGAGGGCGTGCAATTCCTGCAAATCCAGGTGGACAGATTGGCTGCGGGGCGTTTTGGCCTCAACGCCGACGACGTGCAGAACGACCTGCGTATCCAGCTGGAAGGCAAGCCGTTGGGCGTGGTGCTGGAAGGGGTGCGCCGCACCCCGCTGGTGCTGCGCGGGGCTGAGGATCTGCGTGCGTCACCGGCGCTGTTTGAATCCTTGCGCATCACCCTGCCGGACGGTCGCAGCATTCCGTTGAAAGAAGTCGTGCACCTGCGCTACACCGATGGCCCGGTCAAGGTGGAGCGGGAAAACGGGGCACGCTACGTGGTGGTGCAGGCCAATGTGCGCGGACGCGATCTGGTCGGTTTTGTCGAGCAGGCAAAACAGGCGGTTGCGGCCAAGGTCAAGTTCCCCAGCGGCTACAGCACGGTGTGGGGGGGGCAGTTCGAGAATCAGCAGCGTGCGGCAAAACGCCTCGGCATTGTAGTCCCTGGCGCGCTGGGCATGATTTTCCTGCTGCTGTTCGCGACCTTCCGCTCGGTGCGTCAAGCCTTGCTGGTGCTGACCAACGTGCCATTCGCGTTGATCGGCGGCGTGTTCGCGCTGTGGATTTCCGGGCAATACATGTCGGTGCCTGCGTCGGTTGGTTTCATCGCATTGCTGGGCATCGCAGTGCTGAACGGCGTGATGCTGGTGAGCTATTTCAATCAATTGCTGAGTGAAGGCATGGCGATCAATCAGGTGGTGGTAGAAGGCGCGCGACGGCGTTTGCGCCCGGTGTTGATGACGGCGATGATTGCCGCCTTCGGCCTGGTGCCGCTGCTGTTCGCCAGCGGTCCGGGGTCGGAAATCCAGAAGCCGCTCGCCATTGTGGTGATCGGTGGCCTGGTCACCTCGACCCTGCTCACGCTGGTGCTGCTGCCCATCCTGTATCGCCGTTTTGGCGTTGCACCCGCGGAGAAACTGCCATGAGCCTGATTCAATTCACCCTGATCGTACCGGTGGCGCTGGAAGAAGCCGTACTCGATACCCTGCTGGAACACCCCGAATGGGTCAGCGGTTTTACCAGTGCTGAAGTCAGCGGCCACGGCCAGACGCTGGCACATGCCACCAGCAGCGAGGCAGTGCGTGGCCGCGTGCGCCGTATCCGCGTCGATACCGTGATGCAACACGCAGACGCGCTGCAATTGGTGGCGCTGCTTAAATCCGGCTTCCCGCATCCGGAAGCCGTTTACTGGATGATGGATGTGCAGGACTTTGGGAGAATGATATGAAACTGCGTATTTTGGCCGCATGGTTGGCGCTTGTGTCGCTGCCCGCTGCGGCGGCCGAAAATCTTCGTGATTATCCGGATCTGCCGCCGCTGGCAGCGGTGGAAAAAGCGCTCGAAAACACCGCCATGGCGCGCGCCGCCCGCGCCGGTATGGGCGTTGCCACTGCCAGTCGTGATCATTTGCGTGCGGGCAGCTACGAAATCGGCGTGCGCGCCGGCACCCAGCAACGCCGGGTGAAAGTACCGTCCGAGCAATACACCGAATGGGACGTCGGGCTGGAACGCGCCTTGCGTCTGCCCGGCAAGGCGCGCATTGATCGTCAGCTGGGTGAGCAGGGCGTGGTGCAGGCGGGTTTTGCCTATGGCGATGCGCTGCATGAATCCGGCCGCCTGTTGCTCAAAGCCTGGTTCACCTGGCTGCGCGAATACAACCAGCAACGACAGTGGCAGACCCAGGTCGGGCTGCTGCGCGACCAGATCGGCATTGTCGACAAACGCATCAAGGCGGGCGACGCCGCCCGGCTTGAACAATTGCAGGTGCAAGCCGCGCTGTCCCAGGCCGAGGCGCAGCTGGCACAAGCACAGCTGCGCGTGGCGACGGCCGCGAATGAATTGAACCAGCTTTATCCGGCGATTGCATTGCCTGCTACACCCGTTCTGCCGCAACCCGAGCCGGTGAGCGAGGGGCTGGATTACTGGCTGAAGCGTGCGCTGGAACACAACCACGAACTCGCCCTGGCACATGGCGAGACGGAACGCAGCCAACTTCAACTGTCGCGCAGCGAGGCCGACCGCGTACCTGATCCTACGGTAGGGGTGCGCTTTGCTTCCGAGCGCGGCGGGGAAGACCATATCATCGGCGTGAACTTGATGATTCCGCTACCGGGCGCCGCGCGCCGTGCCAATCAGGCTGGCGCGCTGGCCGGCAGTATCGTCGCGTCAGAACGCGAGGCAGGCGTGCTGACCAAAATCAAGACCGAGACCACCAGCAACTGGCTGACCACGCAATCCGCCTACACTGCCTGGCAGGCAGCCGAACAGGCGGCCACTGCCATGCGCAACAGTGCGGATTTGATGGCGCGGGCCTATCAGCTGGGCGAGAGCGGTTTATCCGACCTGCTCACCGCGCGCCGCCAGATGCAGGACGCGCAACTCGGCGCGATCAATGCGCGTCTGGACGCAGCCGAAGCACGCTATCGTTTGTTGCTGGACACGCATGCGCTGTGGCCGATTGATGCAGACGAGGCAGGGCATGAGCCGGTTCGGCACTGAGGAAGATCACTCGGCCAGCAGGCTTTTGAGCTGGTAGAGCGCCTCCAGCGCCGCCTTCGGACTCAGGCTGTCCGGGTCGATTCCGGCAAGCTGCGTCAGCACCGGGTGGGGTGCAGTTTCAACATCGGGTGCGGCGAACAGGTCGGGCTGCAGGTCGTTGCGCGTGGCGCCTTGCTCCAGCGTTACCAGATGCCTACGCGCGGCCTGGATGACGTTGCCCGGCACGCCCGCCAGCGCGGCCACCTGCAGGCCGTAGCTCTGGCTGGCCGGGCCTTCCTTCACGCTGTGCAGAAACACGATCCGGTCCTTGTGCTCGACGGCTTCGACGTGCGCGTTGGCGATCTGGCGCCATTCCAGCGGCAGGCGGGTGAGCTCGAAATAATGCGTGGCGAACAGGGTGTAGGCGCGGGTTTTTTCCGCCAGCTGGCGCGCCACCGCCCAGGCCAGCGCGAGGCCGTCAAAGGTGGAGGTGCCGCGTCCGATTTCATCGAGCAGCACCAGGCTGTTGTCGGTCGCGTTGTTCAGGATATGCGCGGTTTCGGTCATTTCCACCATGAAGGTGGAACGCCCCCCGGCCAGGTCGTCCGAACTGCCTATGCGGGTGAAAATCTGGTCGATCGGCCCGATGCGTGCGCGTTCCGCCGGTACAAAACTGCCGCAGCAGGCGAGCAGCGCGATCAACGCCGTCTGGCGCATGTAGGTGGATTTGCCGCCCATGTTGGGGCCGGTAATCAGCAGCATCTGGCGCGTGCGCGAGAGCAGCGTGTCGTTGGGGATGAAGTCGTCGATACGCGACTCCACCACCGCATGGCGTCCGCCGCAAATCTCGATGACCGCTTCATCGGTGAATTGCGGTACGCAGTAACCCAGCGTCTGGGCGCGTTGCGCCAGGGTGCACAGCACATCGAGGTCGGCCAATGCGGCAGCCAGTGCTTGCAGCGCCGGCAGGCCGGGCAGCAGCGCCTGCAGCAGCGCTTCGTAGAGCAGTTTTTCCCGCGCCAGCGCGCGTTCGGAAGCCGACAGCGCCTTGTCCTCGAAGGCCTTCAGTTCCGGCGTGATATAGCGTTCGGCGTTTTTCAGCGTCTGCCGGCGACGGTAATCGTCCGGCACCTTGTCGGCCTGGGCGCGGCTCACCTCGATGTAAAAACCGTGCACCTTGTTGTACTCGACCTTGAGATTGGCGATGCCGCTGCGTTCGCGTTCACGCGTTTCGAGGGCGATGAGGAACTCGCCGCTGTTGGTTTGCAGGCCGCGCAGTTCGTCCAGATCGGCATCATAGCCGTCGGCAATCACGCCGCCCTCGCGGATGATGCTCGCCGGCTCCGGGCGGATGGCGCGGGTGAGGAGATCGTGCATCGTGTGCTGCGGCGTACAGGCAGTCGTGGCAGCCGCCAGCAGCGGGCTATCCCATTGCGCCAGCCGTGCGCTGATTTCCGGCAGCATGGCGAGGGTGTCGCGCAGGCCGGACAAATCACGGGGACGCGCGCTGGCCAGCGCGATGCGGCCGCCAATGCGCTCGATATCCACACAGCCTTGCAGCAGCCGGTGCAGTTGGTCGCGTCCATTCGCATCATCCACGAGGCGGCCGATCGCATCCTGGCGCAGTTGCAATACGCTACGGTCGCGCAGCGGATGATGCAGCCAGTGGCGCAGCCGGCGCGATCCCATGCTGGTGGCGCAAGTATCGAGCAGCGACAGCAGGGTGGGGCTGGCCTCGCCGCGCAGGGTTTCGGAGATTTCCAGATTGCGCCGGGTGGCGGCATCCATCAGCACGAATTCGCTCTGGTGTTCCACCGCCAGCCCGCTGATATGCGGCAACAAGCCGCGCTGGGTGGCCTGCGCGTATTGCAGCAAAGCCCCGGCGGCGGCAATCGCCGCAGGCATCTGCGCACAGCCGAACGCCCGCAGGTCATGCGTGCCGAATTGCCGGGCGAGCAGTTCGGCGGCGCGTTCACTGTCGAATTGCCAGGCGGGCAGGGCGCGCAGCGCGGGGTAAGCTGCCAGCGCCGGATGGGCAAAACCTTCCGCCAGCAGGAGTTCGGCGGGGCGGATGCGCTCCAGTTCGGCGGCGAGCTGCGCGGCAGGGATTTCGGTCACGCGCAGGCTGCCGCTGGATAAGTTCAGCCAGGCCAGGCCCAGCGTGCCGCGCTCGGCGCATATCGACAGCAACAGGCTGTCGCGGTGGTCGTCGAGCAGCGCCGCATCGGTCAGGGTGCCGGGCGTGACGATCCGCGCCACGCGCCGCTCCATCGGACCTTTGCTGGTCGCCGGGTCGCCCACCTGTTCGCAGATGGCGACCGACAGGCCGAGTTTCACCAGACGCGCCAGATACTGCTCGGCAGCGTGGTACGGCACCCCCGCCATTTTGATCGGCGTACCCGCCGACACGCCGCGCGTGGTCAGGGTAATCCCCAGCAACTGCGATGCGCGTGCGGCGTCCTCGTAAAACAGCTCGTAAAAATCCCCCATGCGGTAGAACAGCAGCATATCGGGGTGTTCGGCCTTGATGCGCAAATATTGCTGCATCATCGGGGTGTGGGCGGCGGGTGCATTCATGACTATATTTTACCGTGCCGGCGACATGATCCTAATAGTGTTTGCAACTTAATGCCGCCTCGGCTAGTCTCTATCAGTGTGTACTGATAAATGGAGGTAAGACATGCAACCCGAACTGCAAATGAACAGCCAGTCCGCGCAACTGGCGCTGGCGCAAAACAAAGTCCTGCGCAATACCTACATGATGCTGAGCCTGACCATGATCCCGACAGTGATCGGCGCGTGGATGGGCTTGAGTCTGAACTTTTCCTTTATGGCGGTGCATCCGGTGCTGTCCATGGTCGGCATGCTGGCAGTGATGTTCGGCCTGTTCTACGGCATCCAGAAAAATCGCAACAATAGCCTGGGCGTGATGCTGCTGCTGGGTGTGACCTTCCTGTTCGGGCTGATGCTGGGCCCGATTCTGCAGGCGGCGCTGCATTTCCGTAACGGCGCGCAATTAATCGGCATGGCGGCGGGCGGCACTGGTGTGATTTTCTTCACTTTGGCCGGCATCGCCACGGTGACCAAGAAAGACTACAGCTTCATGGGCAAGTTTTTGCTCGTCGGGCTGGTGATGCTGGTGATCGCTGCGCTGGCCAATGCTTTCTTCCAGATACCGGCAGCATCGCTGGCGATTTCGGCCATTGCCATCATGATTTTCTCGGGTTACATCCTGTTTGACGTGAGCCGGATCGTGAATGGCGGCGAGACCAACTACGTGATGGCGACGCTGGCGCTTTACCTGGATATCTACAACATCTTCGTCAACCTGCTGAACTTGCTGATGGCATTTTCCGGCAACCGCGACTGACCCGCTTGGGTTAGCGAAAAAGGCGCACTTCGGTGCGCTTTTTTTATGGGTATGACCCGTCCTGAAATAAGTTGACACTTTTTGCGATGACGAAAGGAGTGTCAAATGGAATCGAGGGAAAGAAGGAGTCAACGGGATTACACACTGGCTTTTAAATTGAGCGTAGTAGACCAAGTGGAAAAAGGCGAAATG
>DATKUZ010000051.1:0-4869 GCA_035530335.1 Sulfuriferula sp.
GATACCGAGCAGCAACGGGATCAGCCAGCGCGACTCGAATGCCTTGCGCCAATACAGCAGCACGAAGAACGGCAGGAATATCCAGAATACCTCGGGCGGATTGGTCAGGAACGGGCGGCCATAGCGGTAGGTGCTGAAAAAGGCCAGGAAGGTCAGTGCGGCGACAAAGCCGGTCTCGGTTTTTCCCCCCACGCTTCGGCCGAGCATGAACAGCATCCCAGCGGTCAGCAATGTGTAGATCACACTCGGGTAGCGCAGGTCCCACAGCGTCCAGTTCTTGCCCCCATCGGTGGATGCGATGCCCTGCCAGAACAGCAGCGGTGGCTTGGTGTTGCGCATGTGGTCGAGCCGGGATTGCAGCGGCAGCAGTTTGCCGCTGGCGGCAGTCAACCGGGTGATGTGCTCATAGGGATATTCGTCGCCGTTCTTCGGGATGTGCTGGCTGTCGAGTCCGTAGAAATAAACGAACACCGCCAGCAGACAGGCCAACAGATACCACGCCGTGCGCCAGCCGGATCCGGTGGACTTCATTTGCCGGTGTTTTCCCGCCCGAAATCCGCTTCGGCAATTGCGTCTTCCGGTTCCGGGATGATGGGCAGCGCGATTTCCTCGACCGGTTTGTGGCTGCGGAATGTCCAGAAATTATTCACCAGAAAATTGAACACGCTGGCCAGCACGATTGCCGCAGCATTGGCAACGATATAGTAAAAGTAGATCACGAACAGTTTGGTGAGGACCACCTGCACGACGATTCCGACCCAGCAGGCCAGCGCGTACTGGCCGAAGTGCAACAGCAGATGCTTGTCTGGATGATGAAACCGATCGCTCCAGGTCCAGGCCCTATTCCAGAAAAAATTGTTTACGGTGGCAAAGAAGATCGCCACGGCCAGGGACAGGTCCAGCCTCAAGCTTGTGGATGCGATTGCAACGAACAGAAATTCCTGGCAGAGATACAACACGCCCAGGTTCACCACCACGCCGGAAGCGCCCACGGCACCAAATTTCATGAAGCGTTTCCTGAATACCCAGAGCGTCAACGGGTGCTGCGTAATCCGCTTCATGCCGGTTGCCGATCTTGCACCGCGGCATCACCTGGCGGCACATCTTTTTTCATGGCAAGCATCTCGCGGGCTTTTGCCAGCACCTGTTCAACCGTGATCTGCTTCAGGCACTGGTTATCGCCATCGCAGGGCGAGGAGCGATGATTGTATGCGGTGAGGCAGGGCGAGCAGGGGAGTTGGCGATGGAAACAATAGGCGTTGTTGCCCAGCGATTTATACAGCACCGGCGTTTCCGGTCCGAAAAAGATGATGGCGGGAAGCTGGGGCGTAAGCGCGGCGAATTGTCCCGGGCCGCCGTCGTTGGTGACCAGCAGATCAGCACGATGGAATACGGCCAACAGATGCCGCACAGAACGGGTAAATCCGGCCAGATTGATGCAGACCGTGCTGTTGCAGTGATCCACCACGGACTGGGCGATCTCGCGGTCGCCCTTCAGGCCGATCACGCCAACCGCATAGCCTTCGTCCAGCAGGCTCTTGCTCAGCTGAAAATAGCTCTTGAGCGGCCACGCGCGTATCGGCAGAATGCCGCCGCTCGGGTAAATCAGCACCAGTTTTTTGTCCTTGATCGCCGGGAAGAAATTGTGCAGCTCCCGATAGGTTTCCACCAGTTCCTCGCGGGGAAATTCCAGCACCGGCGTCTTGCCGGTATAGGGCGCGGGAAACAGCTTGCCTACCGGATCGGTGGTGGATTCCAGCGCCGCGGCCATGGTCAGGAATTGCTGGGTCAGGTGCCGATAGGGGTTGTACAACACCGGGCGGTTGATGAATGAACCCCGGTACAGGCCCTCCTGGGTATGGCGATGAAACCCCACCCGCAACGGTGCGCCGGACAGATAGGAGAAGATGCTGCTGATACGTGCGAACAATTCGCAGTCGATCACCGCGTCGATCTTGAGCTTGTGCATCTTGCGGATCACCTTGAGGCTGTCACCAACCAGGCCTTTCAGTGAACCATCATCCAGTGTCAACACGTTCTCGCGGGGAACCACGCCGAGCAGATCGAGCACTTCGCGGTTCTTGGCGAACATCAGCACGCGGATCTGCGCTTCCGGGTATTGCTGCTTCAGGCGCATGAACATCGGGTGGGCCAGCACCAGGCTGCCCATTTCGGATAACAGGATGACCAGGATATTTTTCGGCGGGGTGCCGTCGGGCTCATTCGACACGACACGATTCACCAGCGACAGCAAAGCGCAAATCGGCACACCCGCATACCGGTCAACCGCGCGCTGAAACTTTATATTCATCTTGGGATGTTCATCTGGATAATTTCGCCGGTGATTTTGATTATAGTTTGGTGCTCAACCCCAAAAGGGTTGCCCGTGGAAAGGATGGCGTCTTTAATATTGATTCTTTTTGTGTACTGCACCAGCAACGGCCAAATTATCGGGGATTTCAAACGGCTAAGCAACCGACACGCTGAGGCAGTTTGCGGTTCCTGCTTCTGGCAGGAGCCGGCGCAATGTTACAATTCGCGCCATTCAACATGGCCTGGGTATAACGATGCACACACTGATTTGCGGTTCCATGGCTTATGACACCATCATGGTGTTCAAAGACCAATTCAAGAAACATATCCTGCCCGAGCAAATCCATATCCTCAACGTCGCGTTTCTGGTGCCGGAAATGCGCCGCGAATACGGCGGATGCGCGGGCAACATCGCCTACAACCTGCGCATGCTGGGCGGAAACCCGCTGATCATGGCGACGGTGGGCGACGATTTTGCTCCTTACGCCTCGCGTCTGGACAATCTCGGTCTGTCGCAAACCCATATCCGGCATGTGGCAGACCACTTCACCGGGCAAGCCTTCATCACCACCGACCTCGACGACAACCAGATCACCGCGTTCCATCCCGGCGCAATGAATCAATCCCACCTGAACAGCGTCTCCGCAGCAAATGAGGTCACGCTGGGTATCGTTTCGCCGGACGGACGCGAGGGCATGCTGCAGCACGCACTGGAATTTTCCGACCTTGGCATTCCGTTCGTATTCGATCCGGGTCAGGGCATGCCGATGTTCTCGGGTGCCGAACTGCTCAGGTTCGTCGAACAGTCCACTTACGTCACCGTAAACGATTACGAAGCCAAAATGTTGCAGGACAAAACCGGCAAGACACTGGATGAGATCGCGCAGCGCGTGAAAGCGCTGATCGTCACGCTGGGCGCGGACGGTTCGATGATCTATGCCGACGGAAAGCAGATTGCGATTCCCACCCCCAAACCGAAAGCAATCGTTGACCCGACCGGTTGCGGCGATGCCTACCGCGCTGGTTTGCTGTATGGCATACAACAGGGCTGGGATTGGCAGACCAGCGGGCGCCTCGCCTCGCTGATGGGTTCGCTCAAGATCGCCAATCGCGGCGGACAGAACCACAGCTACACGCGCACCGAACTGGCGGGCCTGTACGAACAGCACTTCGGGCACGCATTGTCGTTGTAGGAGCGGGCCATGCCCGCGACAAGTACCATGTATGGGTCGCGGGCATGGCCCGCTCCTACAAGTAAATCATTTTCTCGTATCGAAATGGAATAGGTTGTGATCGACCGGGACGTCATCTCAGCTGTCATTAGTGATGCAACGCATCGCCCATTCGAGGTGCGCGGCGCGGCGCCCGTCGGCGGTGGCAGTATCAACGAGGCGTACCGTCTGGAAGGAACAGACGGCACCTGCTATTTCGTCAAACTGAACGAAGCCAGGCATCTGGACATGTTTGTAGCCGAAGCCGCCGGTCTCGAAGCGATCGCCGCAACAAACACGATACGCGTGCCACGACCCTTAACGCACGGCAGTACGGGCAGACAAAGCTATCTGGTGCTGGAACACCTGGAACTGGGTTCGCACGGCGATGCAAAGCGGCTCGGCGAGCAGCTCGCCGCACTGCACCGTTGCCACAAAGACAGTTTCGGCTTTGCGGCGGACAACTTCATCGGCACCACACCGCAACCGAACCCATGGACCGATGATTGGGTGACGTTCTGGCGCGAACATCGCCTGGGTTTTCAGTTGCGCCTTGTGGAGAAGAATGGCTACGGTGGCCAGTTGCAAAGCCTGGGCGAAAAGCTGATGGATGCGCTGCCGGTTTTCTTCGCTAACCACATCCCTCAACCTTCGTTGCTGCACGGCGACCTGTGGAGCGGCAACCACGCGTACCTTGCAGATGGCACCCCGACCATCTTCGATCCGGCTGTCTATTACGGCGACCGCGAATGCGACCTCGCGATGACGGAATTGTTTGGTGGATATACTGCAGATTTTTACGCCGCCTACCGAGCTGTGTATCCCCTTGATCCCGGCTACGCCACGCGCCGCGAGCTATACAATCTGTACCATATCCTCAACCACGCCAACCTGTTTGGCGGGGATGGCTGCGACACGTTACCGGCGAAGCCGGCCGATTGCGGGAGCCTCCACCTGGTCGCCCTCCCGCACCAGAGGGCTACGCCCCACCGTGTGCGGGCGACCGGCTATGCAAGGCAGGCCGAGCAGATGATGCAGAGATTGTTGGCGGTGATTGGTTGAGAAGGGATGTTCGTTACTGGCTGGCTAACTTCAGAAATTTTAACAAGCAGCCTCTTTGCAGCGGATTCAACCAACCTGAATGATTTGGTTGAGCCTTTCGCAGACTTGTGCAAACAAGGCGTTGGATAGCGCGTCGAGTGGATGCGGTTTGGCCTTGCGCAAGCGCCAGTCGAAAGACTTGGGCTGGTGACAAAGCACGTAGCTGGTTTGCCCGGTCTTTCGCCCTGAAGCTTTTCCTACCGCAACCGCAAAAGGATTATCCGCGTTATATTCCGCTGTTGTC
>DATKUZ010000052.1:0-206765 GCA_035530335.1 Sulfuriferula sp.
GACGCGTGGCGAGTTTCAATCCGCGCCCGGCCAATTGGCCGGGCGATGCTCACACGCAGAAAGCGAAAGCCTACGCTGATAGTGTTTCAATCCGCGCCCGGCCAATTGGCCGGGCGATGCCCTACTCACGTAACGTATCGCTACGTAAGAAGATTCCTGTATTTTCCCGCGAACCCGTTTCAAAAAGCCAGTGATTTTGGCTCATGAGCTTTGTTCTGCGTGAAAAATGTTTATTAGTCATCTGGTTAGTTACTGCGCGAAAGCCCCGGATATTGGCCGTTGATAGAGGTTCGCGCACTCAGGCAATGAGAGGGCCTTCAAAGTCCACGGAGCGGAAGCATCCATGTTGTTTGACGCGCACTTCCACTGGCTCGGTAATGCGGTAGAAACGCAGATTATCCTGATTTTCGTCGATTTCAGCGAGCAGTGTGCGCTCCAGTTGTTCAAACTGCATTTCGTTGACGGTACATTCGAACACGGATTTCTGTACGCGCTGTCCCATCTTTTCGCAGGCTTTTGCAACCCGTCTTAGTCGCTTGCGTCCGGCCGCAGTTTCGGTGGAGACATCATAGGTGACAATGATTAGCATACGATCCCCTATTTTGCCAGATAAGGCAGATAACCTTCCATCTCACCCCGGATAGTGCGTGCGATGAAACGCGCCTGGATGAAGGGTAGCAGGCCGATGGGGATCTTGTTTTCGGTGAGCGGATGGGTGATTTCTTCCTGTTTGCGCTCCTGCCAGGCAGTGACGACAGCGCGGCGGCCTTTGTCGTTGAGCATGACGGCACCGCCTTCGCGTTCGTCAAAATCAGCGGCAGTGATTTGGCCACGGTTAATGAGGGTAAGGGCCAGCCGGTCGGCAAGTATCGAGCGGAATTCTTCCTGCAAATCCAGCGCGAGCGCGGCACGACCGGGGCGTACGGCGTGGAGGAAACCGAGCTGCGCATCCAGCCCGGCGGCCTCGACTGCAGAGCGGCAGTCATTCATGCTCATGGCGTAGAGGAAGGAAAGCAGGGCATTGAAACGATCCAGTGGCGGTCGGCGGGTGCGGCCATTGAGTGCAAACGATGCACGCGTCTGGGGTTTGACAATGAGGTTGAGGGCAGCGAAGTAGCCGCGCGCGGCTTCGCCTTCCACGCCGCGCAGTTCGTCCATGGTTTTGGCAACGGCTGCTGCGCGCAATGAGGCGGCGAGGTTGTCGGCGGTGCGGGTGAGTGTTGCGGCTTCATCCGGGTCGGCAGCTTCGCGCGCACCGCGTTGCAGGTTAGTTCGGCTGTTTTTGAGTTTTCCCGCGACCACGGCACGCGCAAACTCCAGGGTGAAAGCGGACTCCAAGGCCGCGCGGTGATGCGCTTGGCGCAACAGGATATTGCCGGAAACCGGGCCTTCGAGCCGCGCTTTGAAACGCCCTGAATCATCCAGTAGCACCAGCGATTTGCCTTCATCCGCCAAGCGGTGCATGAGCGCGGGCGAGACCATGACATTGCCGAAACAGACCAGGCTGCCCAGGTGATGCAGCGGCACCTGGAGTTTTTTCTCACGCTCCACGTCGATACGCAGGGTGGCGTTTTCCAGATGCGCATAGGCGTGCGGCGTCATGACGTAGAGCGTGTTCTGGACGGTGTGCACCGCTATTTCTCCGGGTTAAATAAATCTTGTCTTTGTTGGTGCTGCTTGCCCTGTCCGGCCAGCGCCTCCGGCTGGCAAATGTCTTTCAACGAGCACTCTTTACAGCGCGCATCGTTCACCGGAGGTGGGAGCTTGCCCGAGGCCAGCATGGCGCGAATGGCATCGGCGGTTTCTTCCACCAGTTGCCTGAGTTCCGGTGTGATGGACACTTCTCGCCGCCGGTGGCTGGTGGCGTGAAAAATCGCGCCTTTGGGCACGGGGCGGTTCAGCATTTCCTCCAGGCAAATCGCCTGCGCGGCTAGCTGGATGTCGTCGTGCAACTTCTGACGCTTGGCGCCGTGTTTGAACTCGACGGGGTACACACTGCCGTCTGGATGGAACTCAACAAGATCGGCCTTGCCAATCAGATTGAGCCGATCGCACCACACGGGCAACGCGCGCTCTACCCGCACGCCGGATTTGATCTCATAACCCGGCGTATCAACAAGATGATGCACGGCCTGCCCGCGCGCCGTGTGTATGTTGTCCTCGAACGCCTGTTCCAGATGAATCAACCCACACTGGCGCGGGCAGTAGATCCAGTGTTGCAGGGCAGAGAGGGCGACAACTTCGTCTGCAGGATTTGCCACTCAATCAAACAATCGTTGGATGAGTTCATCGCGCGCGAGACCGTGATACGCGGCTACACTGGCGAGAATTGAGGCGAGCGTACCCAGCCTGAGCGGGTCGTGATTGGGGATGGTGATGTGATGCTCGCCACGAACGGTGCTAGTCAGCCGCATGTGACTGCCTGTCTGGCGTGTGACGCTGTATCCCATTCGCTCAAGGCGCTTGACCAGATCCACCCCGGAGAGATCACGTGGCACTCTCATGCCGTCAGCACTTCTTCACGGGTGATGTGCAGGCGGATCAGGCCGGGCAATTTTCCTTCGTCAAAGTGGCAATGCACCGCGTCGCGGACCTGGGCGTGCAGGCTGGGTAAATCGTCGGCCTCGGTCACAATATCCACGCCAACAGCACGCGCGACATAACCGCCCTCTGGCGCTTCTTCAACAATGAAATGGATTTCGCTCATGGATACTGTCCTCCAATAACAAAGATAGTTTCTAGTATCGCCTATCTCACAGATAAAAAATATTGACTCTGGGCCGGGCTTTTCAACACGACTTACGCAGAAGCTTCACTCCGGCGGGCATGTCTGTATCTTGAATCGCCACATCGTAATCGCCAAAGCTGCGCGGCACGCTCACCCCTTCCTTGAGCTTCGGCTGAACACGTTCGAATAGGGCATGAGCGGGAGCGTTGCCCAGTTCCGAGTCGTGCTTGAACACATACAGCCCGCGTGTGGTCATTTCGCCACGTGCGGCGGAGCGGTCATGCTCGAACATTTGGGAGAGTGCTTGCCAGAGCAATTCCAGGTCATCTTCGGAAAAGCCGGTCTGTTTTGCGAGGAAGCTGGAAACGAAGCCGTGTGCCATATAGAGGCCGTAGGGGACGGTGTGTTTGCGGCCCATAGTGCGGTTGTCGCCGTCCTGCTTTTCCGCTTCCGCTTCAGTGGCGACAGCCATGCGGGTGATGGAATGCTCCTGCGCGATGATTGGGTCGATGGAGCGGGCGAAGGTGAGTTGCACCGGGCCGCGCACCTGGCCGCAATTGATGCCGATGGACATGACCGCGCCGAAGGTACGCACGTCGAAGAAATTGCGGCACATCCACTGGCGGGCATCGTCCACGGCATCGCCGCCTTTGCGTTTCTTGTCGTCGCCCGCGAGCAGCTCTTCGCGGCCAATACCCACGTAGGCGCGCTTGTTCTGGTTGTTGAGGATGGCTTTTTCCTTCACGTAAATCTCGAATGGGGGCTGTTCACCCTTCGCCATGCCGACGAAGTTGCGCACCTTACGCTTCAAGGAAACATCCGTCACCAGCCCGTGACCGGTTTCCGCATCCATGCGCGGCAGGTTGCCGGCATCGGGATCGCCGTTGGGATTGCCGTCTTTCACGTCGAACAGCAGCACGAAGTCGTAGCGGTTAGTCAGGCTCATTTGGATTCCTCTTGGTTGTCGGTGGATTCGGATTTGATAAAGAAAGCTTGGCGCTGGTGATAGTAGCCCAAGGCGAAGCGGCCTTGGTCGGGCAAAGCGAGAATGCGGGGAAAGTCATCCAGCCCGCCCATGATTTCGCCGACGAGCCGTTCCATCTGCACCGCGCGGCCTTTGGATAACTTGCCGAGATGGTGGTTATGCAGTCGCAGCAGGGTGGTGAACACCGCGATGGGTGTACTGGAAGCCGCGCCGTAGTAGCGATCACGGATAGTCGCGTTCAGGCCGGGGCTGGCTTCTTCCTGGATTTTTTCCAGGGTGGCAAATAGTCGCCCCAGCAAATAGGCTGGGTGCGTGTTGGTCGGGTCAAGCATAACCATAAACTCCTTTTCATTGTGGGTGCGGCGAATGAGACGGTTTAGCGACGCTTTGATGGCGGCGGCGCGGGCATATGTGGGTTTCTGTTCTGCCCGGCAACGCTGTATTGCCAGATTGAGCAATGAGGCTGGATAAGGCAGCCCTTCCAGAATGGCGCGCATGACTTCGCCGCCCAGGTTGGGCGGGATATTGTCGGCCTTGCCTTGTGCCGCCAGCGATGTGAGCAGGCGAAACAGGGACAAATGTTCCGGGTCGTGGGGCGCGCGGGCGATTTTGATGTCGTCGAAGTGGCGAGCGATTCGCTTGGCCAAATCCAGCGCCGTGGCTGTTTCCCAGAAGCGGATGGCGATGCGGGCGGCGTTAGGCGCGAGACCTAAAATATGGAAGCGGTCGTTGGCCGAGCCTTTCGTGAACTTGCCGGAGTGCACCGCTTGATACAACACCTTCAAAGCATCCGCCCCCTGGTTGGGATTGTCTTTGCGCGGTTCACCGAACAGGTCGGGCAGTGCAGTTTCCAGGTCGTTGGCTTGTTCTGCCCAGAACACGGTGGAGGCGTCGCCGACCTGGATGCGCTGACATGAATCACGCGCGAGCAGGTGATTAAGTGCAGTGGTGTAGGCGAAGGTGGCTGGTTTGCCAAGGGGCGCATTCGCGCCCCTTGCCTTGCCGTAGGAATTGAACGCATCCAGATTGAAAGAAACGATATTCGCTCCGGAGGTTTGTGCGCCCCATACGCCTTTGATAGCTGGATGCAGGCGCTCAATTGCCATTGGACTGCCGCTGACGAGGCAGATACCGTCAGGCGTTTCATCGCTTGTCTGAGCGGTTGCAGCTATTACCGCAGGCCGCTGACAGACCAGTTCCACATCGCCATGTAGACGGAAAGTCATGACCGGGTTGATGGCCAGAATGTCTGGCCATGCGGGCAAGGCTTCGAATTGATCGAGATCGAGCTTGTCCAGGAAAACCAGCACAGCGCAGATACCTTGGTCACTCAATGCCTCAACGGGCAGCGATTCGATTTTCTTTCTGAACTCGGCTTGCATATCCCCCAAGCGCGCTAAATATTCCCCAGCTTTGCCATTACCCTCTTTGCATTTGCTTTCCAGTTTTTTGGCATCGTGCAAACCAAATACATATTCGCTGTTGTCCCAAAGTAGATTGGCCGCCACCCCAGATGTCTTCTTTGCCCCTTGAGGCACAAGAAAACGCTGGCCGATTTTTTTCTTGCCTTCAGTCGTGCGGGTGTCTGCCAGATTGACCAGCCGCCCCTCGGCATCAATCTCTATGACGAAAGGAATTTCCTTTTCTTCCAGGCCGAAAGCCGGTAGCCGCTCTTGTGGATTGGGGGAGCGCTGACGGCGCTGATAGTAATCGTTAAGTGCTTGCAGAATCATCCCCGTACCTCCTCACTGTCCCACGCGGGCACGTTCACCGCGCCGTTTTCCAGCTGGGCGCGAAAGAAGCGCGGCGCGGGGTCGGCGGGATGGGTGAAATCCAGATCGTGGAGCATGAAACCAAGCTCGCGGGTTTCATCTATCGATGAAGGTTCGGCGGCAGGGTCTGTTACCAGCCGGAAGTACGCAGCAAACTCGCGGCAGCCAAGGTAGGGCTGGTTGACGCATTGCCCACGGCTGGCGCGGCGCTCGAACATTTCGTAATACTTGTTAGCATGCGCGCCGGGATCGCGTCCGGAGAAAAATTCCAGATCGGCATGGACACGATAGGCTACGTCGCGCAGAAACAGCCCGGCGCGCTGCTGGCGGTCGTCTTCGATATTGAGGCCGAGAATGCCTGCGCCGTTTTTCATGGTGGTTTCCACGTTGCGGGTGGAAACCACGCTGGCGACTTCGTTGCGGCGCAGATTGATCCAGCGGATGGGCTTGAGAACTTCGATTTTGCGAACATGCCAGCGGATGGCGGGTTTCCACAGAATTGCTTCGAAGCAGGCGCGCGCGGCGGAAGGGGTCATCACGTCGTAGCTCACCCGCTCGACTTTCATTTCCGGGCGGGTGAAGCAGGCGAAGTCGCCGGTGAGTTCAAGGCAGTAGGTCTTCATCATTCTCCCTTATACGATGCAATTTGTTAGTTTCGGCGGCAAGCCATCTGGGTTGAGTCCGAGATCAGGATGATAGAGCCAATCGCTGACCTGAATATACAAGCCAGGTATAGCTTCCTCTATATCGCCTTGTGACAGCAGCTTCATGGCTTCCCGGCTATGGACGGTGACGGTGTAACGCTGGAGTTTTCGCATCAGCCAGCGTTCGGGACCATGCTTTCTCAAGGTGTTCAGCAGTTCGTCCACCGTGTCGTCGTTCCCATCCAAACCACAATAGCGGACGATGACGGGCGCGCTATCTTCGTCCTGGATGAGTTTGAATTTTTCGGCGGCGGTGCGGAAGTTGACGGCCAGCGTTTGCCCATCGACCTTGAGTAATTCACCAATGCCTTGTGCATCCAGATCGCAGGCGTGATAGAGCTTCTCAAAAAAGCGGGCGAACAAGGCGCGCTCCAGCGGCTTGCCGGTGTGGCCATGGAGCACGCTACGGCAAGCGTCTTCACCTTTGCGCAACAGACCGAGTGGCGCGGGTTGGGGTGGGACGAACACCACGACTTCGCCCTGCATGCCATGTTCGGTCAGCCGTCCTTCCCTGTTGCAGCGACCGGCGGCCTGGGCGATGGAGTCCAGCCCTGCGAGTGCCCGATAGACCGCGGGAAAATCCACATCGACACCGGCTTCGACTAACTGCGTACTGACCACGCGAGTGGGAATGCCGTCCTTGAGTCGCGCTTTGATTTGCCGGATGGTTTGCGAGCGATGTTCGCCGCACATCAGTGCGGAGAGGTGCAAGGTACCTTCCGGCATCAGTTCCCAAAGTTCGCGGGCATCTTTGCGGCGGTTGACGATGGCGAGCACGGAATAGTGCTGGCTGATTTCACTCGCCAGCGTGTCCCAACTCACAGGCGTGTTCCAGTCGGCGGGCAGGCGCACGTTGACGCGCTCCAGGGCACGGTAGAGTGCATCCGGGTCGCTCATGATCTCGCGTACGTTGTCGAGACCACGCATGTTGTTCCGTGCATCGAAGTATTCGCGGGTTGCCAATGCGGGTTGCGTGGCGGTAGAGAGCGCGACGGTCACGCCGTAATGCTGGGTCAGCAGGTTCAGCACATCGAGGATGGGTTGCAGAAATTCGGGCGGCAACAGTTGTGCCTCGTCCAGCACGACAACAGCATCGACGATGTTGTGCAGCTTGCGGCAGCGTGAAGTCTTGGCGGCAAACAATGACTCGAAGAACTGGACGTTGGTGGTGACGACAATCGGCGCATCCCAGTTCTCGCAGGCAAGGCGGCTTTTGTGATTCTCGTGATCGGGATCGACTTCGGCGTTGCTGTGGTGTTCGATCACCGCATCGCTAAAAATGTCCCGGAAGATGTCGGCAGTCTGCTCGATGATGCTGGTGTAGGGAATGACATAAATGATGCGGCGTTTGTTGTAGCGCTTCGCGTGTTCCAGCGCGAAGGCCATGCTGGAAAGCGTTTTGCCGCCACCGGTGGGTACGGTGAGCGAGAACAAGCCGGGTGCTTCATGGGCTTTCTCGCGGCACTGTCGCAGAATGTCGGCGCGCAACTGATTGACCGGCGTGGGGTCCGCTGCGACTGTTTTGCGCGCCATGAAACTATCGAACTGTTCGAGCAGGGTTTGTACATTCGGCCAGTTGCTGCGCTGCTCGGCCTTGCCTGCGTCCATGTAGGCCTCAGTGTCGAGGAAGTCGGCATCGACCAGACAGGAAAATAATATCCGCACCCACAAAGCGAAACCCTCTTTGCCGCCCGGTATGGCGCGCAGATCGGGGGCGAATGTGCCGTGATCGAGAATGTCTGCAGGCGGGTGTTCGGCCAGGGCTTCGTTGAGTTCATCGCGGCTGTCTGCGCTATCAAGACGAGCATCCAGTCCGCCGAACCAGTCATATAGCCCGGCATGATGCCCGGCGATGAGGTAGGCCAATACCCGCCCGGCTGCGCCAAAACGATCACAAGCCAATATCGCACCCGCAGTGGAGTGTGGAGCTTTGCCTGCCTCGCCTTTGATATGGGCCTCGGCATCAAAACCGCTGACTTTGCGTATGTAGTGCTGAAAGCGCGAGCGGTACTTGCCCAAGTCGTGCCACAGCCCGGCGAGATGTGCCCAGTCCTCTGCGCCGAAGGCCCTGGCATGACAAGCGGCCAGCGCTGCCACACCGACCAGGTGGTCGGCGAGGTCGTGTGGATCCCGCCAACTTCCGTCTGGATTCTGGGCTGCATGAGCGATCGGTCGTAGTGTCTCTGACATGTTCAATTTTTCTGGTGAATGATGCAAATCCTACCCCCGCCCAGGCCCAAAACCCGAGCCTGCTGCAAACCCTTATCCATATTGGCTTCTGGCCCGGTCGAGCTGGATTTTGACGGCTGCTTTCAACGCATCCGGCGCGATCACTTCCACATCCGGGCCGTATTTGAGGATGTCCATGATGAGTTCGGTGTCGTGTGAGTAGGGGATGCTGAGTTCATAGCGGCCGTCTTCGAGCCAGCGGGATTGTTGCTTGGGGTGCCAGGTTTCATCGGCAACCCAGCGGGCGCGGTGGGCGGTAAAGCGCAGGATGGCGGTGGCGAGGGGCTGGCCTGCAAAGATGCCGTAGGCGCTGGCGAGTTGGCGGTTGAGGGTGGGATCGGGCAGGGTTTTGGCGGGCTTGTCCAGCGTGGTTGCCTGGCGGATGCATTCGACGGCGAAGATGCGCAGGCCTTTTTTCTGATGGCACCAGGCATCGAGGTACCAGTTGTCGCGGTAGTGGGTGAGCCGTTGGGGCGAGATTTCGCGTTCGCTGGTCTGGCTGCGTTCGCGGTTGTAATACAGGATGGTTAGCCGTTTGCGTTGCAGTACGGCACCGGCGACGATCTGAAAGTGGCGCATGTCTTTGGCGCGGGCGGCCATGGCCAGGATGCGGATGCGCTTGTGTGCTTCGCCGCTGCCGAGATGTTCGGTTTGGAGGAGTGCGTCGATGCGGGTGCGGATGGGCGCAAGTGCGGAATCCAGCAGGCCGGGTTGGAGGGTTTGCAGCAGGTGATTGAGGGTGATGAGGGCATGGAGTTCTGCGCTGGTGAACCACAGGCCGGGCAGGGGGTGGTGGCCATCTGCGGTGTCGTAGCGGTAGCCGTTATATGCTGCGTCGAAGATGAGGGGTGCACCGAGTTTGTTGCGCAGGTCGGTGATGAGGCGGGTGAGTTTGGAACGGGAAATTTCCAGCTCGTCTATCAATGTCTGGCGGCTGATGGTGCTGCGCCGGCCATCGAGCAGGCGGTGCAATCGGTAGAGGTCGTCGGGTCTGCTCAAGGTGGCTTGCTCACTTCAAACCCGGAGTAATTGGAAAGTTTGCCGGTGGCTTGAAACCGGCGTAGCCGTGGTGTTTCCCGCCAGCTTCGGCGCTGATGTTGATGTTGGCTTAAATCAATCAAAATCAGCGATTCCCTAAATCTTCATCGGCAGTATCACCATCTGCAGGCCCTGCAGATGCAGGCGGCGTTGCAGCACGTCGGCGGTCTGGTTGTGCAGCAGGCGCGTGCCCCAGTTGTCGTGCACGAAAATCAGCTTGCTGGCGAAGAATACGCAGTTGGCATAATCCGCGTGGGTTTGCTGCGCCAGTCGGGTGAGTTCCTGCGCCACGTCGCTGCCGTAGGCCAGCCGGGCTTCGGCGGCCAGGCCGTGGTGATGGCAGAAATTGACGAAATACCGGAGATTTTCGCCGACCTCATCGCGCAGGTGTTCGAGGGCGCCGGTGCCGCCGTAGCTTTGCGAGTCCACTTCGCCGACGCTCAGGAAAATGAAATTCTTGAAATGATCCGGGAACAGGCGTTGCACCCAGAGCAAGGTGTGCATGCCGCTGCCCCGGCTTTTGCCGACCAGCAGTGCGGCGGTGGGCAGGGCGGGGTCGAGTGCGGGCGGGTTCGGCATAAGTGCCATCTGTTGTCCGGCAAACAGATTGTCCACCTGCGTGAGCTGGGTGCGGGTTTCATCATAGTGGCGGCGGATCAGCAGGCAGGCGCCGATCACCATGCTGGTGATGAGCACCGTCATCCAGCCGCCCTGGCCGAATTTTTCGACAATCAGCACCGCCAGTATCCCGCCGGTGACCAACAGCCCGGTGCCGGACAGGGCCAGGCGCCATAACCATTTCTGCTCAGCGCCGCGGTTGCGCCACCAGTAGATGCACATGCCCGCCATCGACAGCGAAAAAGTCAGGAACACATTGATGCCGTACAGCACCACCAGCAGCGAGACACTGCCGTGGGTCCACAGCAGCACGCCGATGGCCGCCAGCGCCATCAGCACCACGCCATTGCGTGTGACCAGGCGGCTCGACAAATAACTGAACTGGTGCGGCACCCAGCGATCCGCCGCCATATTGGCGAGCACCGCCGGCCCGCCGAGAAAACCGGTATTGGCTGCCACGAACAGCAACCCTGCCTCCAGCGCCAGGACCACCGGCAACAGCCAGCGTGCCCAGTCCACGCCGCCCAGCGTCCAGCTGTGCAGGATGTCCCGGAACACCACCGCATTGAGCGTTTCCCCGGGCACATGGCGCACATTCCACAGCAGGTACAACATGATGATGCCGCTGGCGGTGAAAGCCAGCGAAACGGCCAGATAAAACATGGTCCACTTGCCGGTGCGGGCGCGCGGCTCGGCCAGCGTATTGACGTTATTGGACACTGCTTCCAGCCCGGTGTAGGTACCGCCGCCGGTGGAGTAGGCCAGCAACAGGTGGGAGATGATGAATGCCCAGCCCATCTGCGTGCTCAGGGTAAATGTCTCGGTGGTGGTATCGTGCAGCAGGGTTGGCAGGCGGCTGCTGTGGAAGAGAATGCCATATACAATCAGCAGCAGATGGATGACGACAAAGCCGAGAAAAATCGGCAGCAGAAATTTGATGGATTCCTTCAGGCCGCGCAGATTCAGGATCACCAGTACCAGCACAAATACCAGTCCGGTTGCCAGCTTGAAGGGCTGCGCCGCCAGCGGCAATAATGAAAACAGCGCATCGGCACCGCTCGCTACCGAAATCGCGATGGTGAGTACATAGTCCACAATCAGCGCCGCGCCCGATACCAGCCCGGCATAGGGGCCAATGAGTTTGGTGGCGACCTTGTAGCCGCCGCCGCCGCTGGGGAACAGCTCGATGACCTGGTTATACGCGAACGAAATCACGAACACCGTGAGCGCGGTGGCAATCGCCAGATACAGCGCCAGATGGGTATGCTGGCCAAGCGCGAGGAAAGCCTCTTCCGGACCGTAACACGAAGAAGACAGGCCGTCCGCGCCCAGTCCTATCCAGGCAAAGAATGCAATCAGCGCGATGTGCTGGCGCGTTTCGGGTTTCATCGGATCGCGCGGGGCACCGAAAACCTTGTCTCTGAGCACTTGCAGGGTGGGCATTGCCGTGATTTGCATTTGGAGTTGGTAATATCCGCGCACTATAACGCTTTGCCGCACCTGAGGGCTAGCGTAGAATATACGGCGGCGGGCCTCCCCGCATTGCAAGGCGGTGAACCTGGTCAGGTCCGGAAGGAAGCAGCCACGGCCGCTTATTGCAAGTGCCGGGGGTCGGGCTCGCCACTCTCTAATCTAATCTATTTATTTGCTCGAAGCAGTGTTCATACCAGTTAACGAGGGGAGTGACATGAAACCAAACCTGACAAAACTTGCGGGTGTCCTGCTGTTATTGTGTGCGGCCTTACCGGCCCATGCGGTGGACAGCGTGTCGCTTGAGCTGGGTACAGGCGACAATACCGACATGGGCCGTGTCGGCCTGCAATGGGACTGGAACAAAAAGTTGCCGGTGGGCGCCGCCTGGATGCTGTCCGGTTACTGGGATGCGAGCCTGGGCTATTGGCAGGGGGACAGCAGCGTGAGTGGCGCGCGGGATATTTACGATATTGGCTTCACTCCCGTCTTCAGGCTGAGCCAGAACAAACCCACAGGGTGGTACGCCGAGGCTGCAGTCGGCGTGCACTTGCTGTCGAGAACCCAGATCAATGACCGCCGCAGGTTCGGTACTGCTTTTCAGTTCGGCGATCATATTGGGATGGGCTACAAGTTTGGCGAGCGCGGCGAATACGATCTGGGTTATCGTTTGCAGCATCTGTCGAATGCCGACATCAAAAAACCCAACGACGGTATCAACTTCAACCAGATCCGGTTTTCCTATCATTTTTGATGCGACGCTCAAATTAAACCAGTGACCCAAGTTCTCGCCCGCAAGTGGCGCCCCCGCGTATTCGCCGACCTCAAGGGCCAGGAACACGTGGTGCGAGCGCTGAGCAACGCGCTTACCCAGAATCGGCTGCATCACGCTTATCTGTTCACCGGCACGCGCGGCGTTGGCAAGACCACCGTGGCGCGGATTCTTGCCAAATGCCTCAACTGCGAAACCGGCATTACCGCTACCCCATGCGGCCAGTGCTCCGCGTGCACGCAGATTGATAGCGGGCGCTTCGTCGATTTGCTGGAGCTGGACGCTGCTTCCAATACCGGCATCGACAACATGCGCGAAGTGCTGGATAACGCGCAATACGCTCCCACCGTAGGCCGCTTCAAGGTCTACATCATCGACGAGGTGCACATGCTGTCCAAGGCGGCGTTCAATTCCATGCTGAAAACGCTGGAAGAGCCGCCCGAACACGTCAAATTCATCCTCGCCACGACCGATCCGCAGAAGATTCCAGTCACTGTGCTGTCGCGCTGTCTGCAATTCAACCTCAAGCAAATGGCGCCGGAGATGGTGCGCGAACATCTGGACAAGGTGCTCGGGCTGGAAGGCATCGCGTCCGAGCCCGCCGCGCTGCGCCTGATTGCGCGCGCCGCCAGCGGCAGCATGCGCGATGCACTGTCGCTGCTGGATCAGGCCATCGCCTACGGCAGCGGGAAAGTGCACGAGGACACGGTGCGCAGCATGCTGGGTGCGATTGACCAGCGCTACCTGTTCAGCCTGCTGAATGCGCTGGCGGTGGGTGACGGTGCGGCGCTGCTGGACGAGGCCGATCAAATGGCGGCACGCAGCATCGCCTTCGACCCGGCATTGCAGGAACTGGGCACGCTGCTGCACAAAATCGCGCTGGCGCAGACCGTGCCCGCCGCGCTGCCGGATGACTTGCCCGAACGCGATGCCATCCTTGATCTGGCACAACGGCTCGACGCCGAAACGGTTCAGCTGTACTACCAGATCACCATTCTCGGGCGGCGCGACCTGGCGCTGGCACCGGACGAATTTGCCGGCTTTACCATGACGCTGCTGCGAATGCTGGCTTTTATGCCTGCCACGGGGGCCGTCCGCACTGCAGCGCCGCCCACCTCGTCCGCCGCAAGCCGCGCTGTTTGCCCAGCGCCAGCGCTGGTTGCGCGCGAACCCGCCGCACCAAAGCTGGTCGCCACGCTACCGGTTGCGGTTGCGGCAGAAATAAATGCTTCTGAACCGGTGCCCGAACCCGCTCCTGTTTCAGAACCTGTGCCGGCTGCACCTCTCGCATCCATCACCTTTGACGGCGATTGGGCGACGCTGGTGACCAGCCTCAAGCTGGGCGGGCAAGCGCGCATGCTGGCGGTACACAGCGAGCTCGAAGTCTGCGACGGCGACTGCCTGCAACTGCGGGTACCGGTCGCCCATAAACACCTCGCTGACAAGTCCTATCAAGACAAGCTGCGCGAGGCGGTCAGCGCCCATTTCGGCCGCCCCATGCGCCTCCAGGTCAGCCTGGCGGAAGGCGAAGCCAATACCCCGGTGCGCCAGCAAAACGAGGCGCGCGCGGCACGTCAGAGCGAGGCCGAAGCGGCCATCGCCAGCGACCCGTTTGTACAGGACGTGGTGCAGCAATTCGACGCCCGCGTTGTCGAAATTAAATCTATCGCAAAGGAGCAGTGAAATGATGAAAGGCGGTTTGGGCAACATGATGAAGCAGGCCCAGCAAATGCAGGAAAACATGAAAAAAATGCAGGACAAGCTGGCCGAAGTCGAAGTCGAGGGCGTGGCCGGCGCGGGCATGGTCAAAGTGCTGATGACCTGCCGCAACGACGTGCGCCGGGTGACCATCGACCCCAGCCTGATGAGCGACGACAAGGACATGCTCGAAGACCTCATCGCTGCCGCCATGAACGATGCCGTGCGCAAGGCCGAAGCCACCACCCAGGAAAAAATGGCGGGCTTTACCTCCGGACTCAACCTGCCCCCGGGCTTCAAGCTGCCATTCTGATGTGGTGAATCAAAATCGAATCTGCCACAGAGAGCACCGAGAGCGCAGGGAAAGCTACCTTTAACGAGTAACGGGATCAATGGTTGTGAGTTCAAGATTGTGACGCTGAGACCTCTCCTCTGTGCTCTCTGTGGCAAAAGAGTTACCCAACTTCCAGCAAGCGTCTTATGAAATCCCTCACCAGTCTTGAGCGCCTGATCGAAGCCTTGCGCGTGTTGCCCGGCGTCGGGCCCAAGTCCGCCCAGCGTATGGCCTACCACCTGCTGCAACGCGACCGCAACGGTGCGCTGCGGCTGGGGCAGGCGATTGATCAGGCACTGGTCAAGCTGCAGCATTGCGAAAAATGCAATGACCTGACCGAAGGCGAGCTCTGCGCAGTCTGTGCCGCGCCCAGCCGCAACCCGGCCCAGCTCGCAGTCGTGGAAATGCCCGCCGACCTGATGATGATGGAGCAGACGCAGAGCTACAGCGGGCTGTATTTTGTGCTGATGGGCCGGCTGTCGCCGCTGGATGGCGTGGGCCCACGCGAGATCCATCTCGACCGCCTGATCAAGCGCGCGACCGATGGCGTGGTAACCGAAGTCGTCCTGGCCACCAATTTCACCGCCGAGGGCGAAGCCACCGCCCACGCCATCGCCGAGTTGCTGCATGCGCGCGGCCTCAAGGTCACGCGCATCGCCCGCGGCGTGCCGGTAGGCGGTGAACTGGAGCATGTGGATTCCGGCACGCTGGCGCAGGCGGTGCTGGATCGGCGCGACTGGGCGTAAGCAGGGAGCAGCATGCCTGCCTTTCACGGAGACACAATGTCTCCTCGATTGGCTTCTTTCAGACGTCCACGCAGTAGTGTCGCGTTTTTCCGGGTAAAATCGAGCTTTTGCCTTAGCGGAAACCGTCATGAGTTTTTCCTCCCTTACTGCATTGTCTCCCCTGGATGGCCGCTATGCCGCCAAAGTCGAAGCACTGCGTGCGCACTTCAGCGAATTCGGCCTGATCCGCAACCGCGTCAAGGTGGAGATCGAATGGCTCAAGGCGCTGGCTGCCGAGCCGGATTTCAGTGAAGTGCCAACCTTTTCCACTGCCACTCTGGTGGCGCTGGATGCCGTTGCCACGGGTTTTTCCGAGGCCGACGCCGAGCGCGTCAAGGAAATCGAGCGCACCACCAACCATGATGTGAAGGCGGTGGAATATTTTCTGCGCGAGCATTTTGCCGGCAATCCCGAAGTGGCGAAGGTGGGCGAATTCATCCACTTCGCCTGCACCTCCGAGGACATCAACAACCTGTCGCATGCGCTGATGCTCAAGGCGGCACGCGCAACAGTGCTGCTGCCCGCACTGAATAACGTCAGCGCCCGGCTCACCGCGCTGGCGCATGAGCACGCCGCGCTGCCCATGCTGTCGCGTACCCACGGACAGCCGGCGTCGCCCACCACCCTGGGCAAGGAAATGGCCAATGTTGCCTATCGCCTGCAGCGCCAGATCGAGCAAATCAACAGCGTGCCGATGCTGGGCAAGATCAACGGTGCGGTGGGCAATTACAATGCGCACCTGTCCGCCTATCCCGACTTCGACTGGGAGAGTTTCGCGCAGCGCTTCGTGCACGGACTGGGCCTGAGCTTCAACCCCTACACCATCCAGATCGAGCCGCACGACTACATGGCCGAACTGTTCGACGCTGTGAGCCGTGCCAATACGGTGCTGATCGACCTCAACCGCGACGTATGGGGCTATATCTCGGTGGGCTATTTCAAGCAGAAGGTGAAGGCGGGGGAGGTCGGTTCCTCCACCATGCCGCACAAGGTCAATCCCATCGACTTCGAGAATGCCGAGGGCAACCTGGGGCTGGCCAATGCGTTGCTGCGCCATCTGGCGGAAAAACTGCCGGTGTCGCGCTGGCAGCGCGATCTCACCGATTCCACCGTGCTGCGCAACATGGGGGTGGCGCTGGGTTATGCGCTGCTGGGCTATGACTCGTGCCTGCGCGGCCTGAACAAGCTGGAAGCCAACCCGCAGCGCCTGGCCGAAGACCTGGACCACAACTGGGAAGTGCTGGCCGAGCCGATCCAGACCGTGATGCGCCGCTACAATGTGCCCAATGCCTACGAACAACTGAAGGAACTGACGCGCGGCAAGTCCGGCATCAACCGCGACAGCCTGCATGTATTCATCAACGCGTTGCCGATCCCCGACATCGACAAGGCGCGCCTGCTGGCCATGACGCCGGCCAGCTACATCGGCAAGGCAGTGGAGCTGGCGCGCCGCAGCGGCGCTTGAAAAAGCATGCCGTCGCCACGATTTCAACGGCGTTGAAAGTGACAAGGAGAGGGCAGGCATGACTGAATATTCGCTCGATGTGGACGAGCATAATTTCCAGCAAGTCGTTATCGAAGGCTCGAAAAAAGCCCCGGTGATCGTGGACTTCTGGGCGGAGTGGTGCGGCCCGTGCCGCGCGCTCAAGCCGGTGCTGGAGAAGCTTGCTGCGGCTTATCAGGGCAAGTTCATCCTCGCCAAGGTAGACTCCGACGAAAACCAGAGGCTCGCCGGCAAGTACGGCGTGCGCGGCATTCCCAACGTCAAGGCCTTCGTCAACGGCGAAATGGTGGATGAATTCTCCGGCGCCATCCCCGAGCCTGCTGTGCGCGAATTCATCGAGCGCCTGCTGCCTTCTCCGGCGGATGATGCACGCCTGGCGGCGATGAAGGTATTTGCTGGCGGAGATGCCGCAGGTGCGCTGCAAATGCTGGCGGAAGCCGCCAAGCTCGATCCGCAAAACGAGCGCGTGCGGCTGGATGCGGCCGAGGTCATGCTGGCACTCAATGAATTGGACGAAGCGGGCAGGCTGCTCGAGTCGCTGTCCGCGCAAACGGCAGGCGAAGCGCGGGGCATGCAGCTTATGGCGCGTCTCCAGTTCGCGCGTCAGGCTGAAAACGGCGACGACGAGGCCAGCCTGATCGCTGCCATCACCGCCAGCCCAAAAGACCAGGCAGCGCGCCTCAAGCTGGCTAACCTGCTGGTCGCTCAGCAGCGCTATCAGGAGGCGATGGATGAGTTGCTGGAAATGATGCAACGCGACAAAACCTGGCAGGACGGCGTCGCACGCAAAACCATGCTCGACATCTTCAATTTGCTGGGCGGCAGCGGTGAGCTGGTCACCGCCTACCGGCGTAAAATGGCGGCCGTGCTCAATTAGCGTTTCCCTGGGAGCCCATCATGACCGCCAACCCGCTCGACAAGTTGCATGATCTGGCCGGATTTCTCGAATCGCAGAGCAGCCTGGAAGATAATCTGGGGAAACTGGTCACGCTCGCTGCCGACACGCTGGATGCGGCGCATTGCTCCATCATGTTGTATATTGAAGGCGAGGGTGAGGCGCTACGATTGCGCGTGTGCGCCACGCATGGCGCACTGCCGGAGGCGGCCTTTGCGCAGACGGTGGGGCGTGGTGAAGGCATCGCCGGGCACGTGGCTGCCAGCGGCGTGGCGCTGCTGGTCGAAGATATCGGGCAGTCGGTTTTTGCCAGTTGCGCGCGCCGCCCGGGTGTCGGCACGCACAGCCTGATGTCGGCGCCGATCAGCGTCAACCGCAAGCTTATCGGCGTCATCAACCTGTCCGAGCCAAACAGCGGCACGCCCTTTACTCAGGCCGATCTTGCGTTGCTGGAGATTGTTGCATTTTTTGTTGGCAAGTCCATCCAGGTGGTGCAACTGCAGAACCTGCTCAACTCGCGCTTTGCCCAGATCGCGCTGGCACAGGATGCGGAAAAAGCCATTGGCGGAGTGATGTTGTCCACTGCTTACGATACCGACAAGATGGCGAAGATTGTGGCGAAATCGTTTTTCCGTGAAATGACCCAGGCTGGTTTTGGCTCCAGCCAGATTATTCAGGCGGCTTCGGAGATTATCTCGCAGCTGTCCAGCAGTTTGCACAAACACAGCAAGCGTCTGGACAAGTCATAATCCTGAAAAAGGCACTGACCACGCGGAGGTCACGGGAATGCGGGGAAAAACAAGAAAACAAAAAAAGACTGACTATGAAAAACCGTCCATTCCTTGAACGTCTGGGTTTCGCTTTAACTGGAATAGCTGCCGCTTGGCGCGGCGAGGCAAGTTTCCGCATCCAGCTTGTTATCGCGGCAGGGGTAGTCCTGGTGCTGTTGTGGCTTCGGCCTGCCGCGGCTTGGTGGGCAATTGTCCTTCTTGCGGCTTGTTTGGTTCTCGCCGCAGAATTGTTCAACACGGCTCTTGAACGGATCATCGATCATCTGCACCCTGAACACCATCCTGCCATCAAGGTTGCCAAGGACTGCGCAGCAGGTGCTGTGTTGGTACTAAGCTTGGCTGCCATCGCGGTTTTTGCAGCATTGCTCATCAACACATGGGGTGGCTTGTAGCCAAAATGAACTGGGGGTCATGGCAATCCTGCATTTTGCTTCGCGGCTTTAGACGTAACCAAGCCACTTACCTTGTAGTGCTGTTTGCTCTCGTAGTTGGCATCGTGTGTTCCTGGTTGTTCTTCGAGCTTGCCGAAGCGGTGTGGTTGCGGGAACCTTGGACCGACCTGGACTTACGCGTATTCCACTGGCTGCAAGGATTGCGCACACCCATGAGAGATCGATTCTTCCTGGCAGTTAGCCGCCTGGGTAATCCGCAAGCGCTTATGGTCATCGTGGGAGCGGTGGGGATCAGTCTGCTGCTCTTGCGCCGCTATTTTGAAGCCCTGATTCTGTCAGCCGGATTTGCGACTTCACTGTTTGCAGTAGTCGCAATCAAATGGCTGGTGCAACGACCTCGACCTGCTCCCACATTGCGTATTGCATTGGAAAATAGTCCGGCTTTCCCCAGCGGCCATGCATCTCTGAGTTTTGTGGTGTATGTTTTTGTTGCCTGTCTGGCCGTGCAGTACATTCACGCAAGAAGGACTGGCCTGTTGATTCTCGGCACCAGTACGCTATTAGTTCTGGCCATTGGTTTTAGCCGACTGTATCTGGGCGCACATTGGTTGACCGATATCCTTGCCAGCTATGCGTTGGCCGGTGTCTGGTTATCACTGCTGCTAAGCGGAGTAGCGATATATCGCAGACTGCACCCGATACCGAATCCCGAACAGGGCAGGCTTCGATTCGCACGGCGGCAAATTGTCTTAGTGGCATTGCTTACCCTGCTGTTTTTGAGTTGGTATGCGGTTTTTTAAGCCGTTTAAGCGTGACACTCGAATTACCGCGATGCATTGGCAACTTAGCTCGCTCTCATCCGGCAACATCTCACCCCCTCTCCCGCAAGGGGAGAGGGGAAATGGCTTCGCGGATGAGAACTAACTCAATAGATGTTACATACCTTCAAAAGAATCGGACTGCCCCCACTTCCCCAATCCTTATTTGTACTATATTGAAATCAATTCGTCTTTGTCGATCTACCGTTAACGGTAGCGTTCTTTGTCCGCATCATGTCTCGACAAATCTACGGAACGCTTTAAACACGAAGATCCTCTTGGAGTAATACCGTTTTAGCCGCAAAGGAGAAGATCATGTCAGGTGTGGTAAAAGTCATTGAATTGCTTTCCGAGTCAGATAAAAGCTGGGAAGATGCTGCTGCGCAGGCCGTTGAGCGCGCTAGCAAAACCCTGCACAACATCAAATCCATCTATATCAAGAATTTCGAGGCAAAGGTGGAAGGCAACAAAATCGTTAAATACCGTATCGATGCCAACATTTCCTTCCTGCTCGATTAGCACTTTTCTCCTCGTCAGCACTGCATCCCCGGGTTGCTAGATGCGCTGACAAACGGCGGTTTTGGCATCGCGTTCTTCAATCCATTCTCGAACCGGCGATACTTTCTTCCGTGGCGCATCTTGGAGATGCCACCGTTTGGCCTGTCGGCATTTCTTTCGCCTCGAGGCTATCTGTTCTCATGCCCGAAGTGCGCTACGTTTGGTTTCCCTGCCTGTTGGTAGGGTTTGGAGGTATTGCTGTACGCAGACTATACGGCGGGGCCTGATGTGACCCAGTATTTTGCAGATGGGTGCTGGGCGACGGCCAAAGCCAGCGCCACATAGCGCGAACAAATCGCATGCACCCGATGCGGGTACAGGCCAACCATACGCGCGACGGCGGCAAACGGCATTTGCTGGCACATCGCCAGCATCAGGGCCTCGAACAACAACGTGAAGGCATCGAGCCTGCCGGCCCATTCCGGCTCCACCAGGCGCGCCTTGCCATCGGGCAGACACACATGCGGTACGCGCACTTCGAGGTAGCACTCGTGCTGAAGAAATTCAGATGGCGCAGCCGCTTGATCTGGGTAAGGTGCACCGGATGCGCGCCGGGTGCGTCGGCATGGGCAAAACGACTGCCGGCGATGAAACCCTCCCGGATCGTCAGTTGTCGTTCGGTTTCATCAAAATCGACGCGCTGGACAAACCAGGGCGAGTGGATACCAAGAGTGGCTTCAAACAGCTGATTGGTCATGATTGCAATGTGGTTGGCATGGCTGAGTCAGTCATTCTGCCGCACTCAGCCAGCCCAAGCATAACGGCTCCAATATCCGCATCAAGGGTTCGCTGCGCCGCGCTACGTGCGCCCTTGACCTGAATATTGAACCCACCCAAATTTCAACAGAGGCACAAAAATACGTAGCGCTGGCCGTCATGAGCGGCACTGCCCGCCGCCGGCTATTCATCTATCGGCATGCCACATACCGGATCAACAACGATAGCCATCACTTTCTGAGAATAAGGCAGGTTACTCAAGTACCCACTAAATGCGCTGTTTTGCTCTCTATGCGCTGGATGAGCTCCAGGAGCTCTTCGCCGTCGATGACTTCTTTTTCTTCCAGTCGTGCGGCGACACCGAGGAGCGCTTCCTTGCGCGCAGCTAGAATGGAGGTCACCCGTTCATGGACTTCTTTCAGGATGCGCTGAATTTCTGCGTCGATCTCCTTTGCAGTTTCATTGCTGTAGGGTTGGCTGGTCATGAGCTCGCTGCCCAGGAACAGGGACTTTTCCGGCGGGAATGCCGCAGGGCCGAGGCTGTCGCTCATCCCGTACTCTCTGACGATGCTTCTCGCCAATTGCGTCGCCTTTTGCAGGTCGTCGCTGGCTCCGGTGGAGATTTCGCCGAACACCAGTTCTTCCGCAACACGGCCCCCCAGCAGTACCGCTAAACGGTCCAGCAGTTCCGCCTGGGTTAGAAGATGGCGCTCTTCCTCGGGGATCTGCAGCGTATAGCCCAGTACCGCCACGCCACGAGGGATAATGGAAATCTTATGGATCGGATCGGCATGCTCGACCGAAGCGGCAACCAAGGCGTGCCCCGCTTCGTGGTGGGCCACGATGTGTTTTTCGCGAGGGGTCATAACACGGGATTTCTTCTGCGGGCCGGCGATGACGCGATCTATGGCTTCGTCGAAATCGGCCATCTCCACCGCCTTCTTGCCTGCGCGAGCCGCCAGAAGAGCCGCTTCGTTGATGATGTTAGCAAGGTCGGCGCCGACAAGGCCCGGTGTGCGCGCGGCAACGATTGCCGGATCCACTTCCGGCGCCAGCACGACGCCCTTGGCATGCACCTTCAAAATGGCCTCGCGGCCCCTGATATCAGGCCGATCCACCACTACATGCCGGTCGAAGCGGCCGGCGCGAAGAAGCGCCAAATCCAATATTTCCGGGCGGTTGGTGGCGGCCATCAGAATCACCCCTTTGTTGGGGTCGAAGCCGTCCATCTCGGTAAGCAGCTGATTCAAGGTTTGCTCCCGTTCCTCGTTAGTGCCCATGGGATTAATACCACGGGCCCTGCCGATGGCATCCAGCTCGTCGATGAAAATGATGCAAGGCGCTTTTTCCTGGGCTTGTGCGAAAAGGTCGCGCACCCGCGCCGCTCCCACCCCTACGAACATCTCCACGAACTCCGAGCCGGAGAGACTGAAAAAAGGCACTTTGGCTTCACCGGCCACCGCTTTGGCCAAGAGGGTCTTGCCGGTCCCCGGGGGGCCGACCAGTAAAATACCCTTGGGCAGGCGTCCACCGAGGGCGGTAAAACGCTCTGGTGTCCTGAGAAATGACACCACCTCGCGCAGTTCTTCCACCGCTTCGTCGATTCCCGCTACGTCCGCGAACGTAACCTTCATGTCGCTTTCCACGTATATCTTGGCCTTGCTCTTGCCGATGGAAAGCAAGCCTCCCCCAGCAGCGCCCATGCGCTTGAATATGAACCCCCAAACCGCCATAAGCAGCACGAAAGGCAAAATCCATGCGAGCAGATTCTTCAAGAAGGTGGATTCCAGCGTGCCGGCAAAAGGGATTTGTGCCGCCTGTAGTTCTTTCACCAAATCCGGATCCTCCACCCGGACCGTCACAAATGGGTAAGTGCCGTGTCTGGCTACGCGAATCTGAGCCATCTGGTCCGGGGATAGTATCCTTTCCAGTCCCTGGACTTTCAGCTTCCCCACAATGATCTCTTTGCCCAGCGAAAGCTGCGCAATTTGCCGAGTGGCCACTGCTTTCTTGAATTCGCTGTACGTGAGGCTTACCTCGTGGCGCGCCATGAGCAGGCTCTGGATCCAGAAGGCGAAAAAAATCGCTGCCAGGATGTACCAGATCGAAAAGTGGGTGCGCTTTTCCATTTCCATGTCTGTCACTTTTGTCCACTAGCCGTTGCGCCTGCCATCTTGATAAGGGTAGCCAGCAGGCCCGCCACCCAATTCGCAGGGGTACGGCAAGATGGGGCTTGCATGCCTCAGGACACCGGCACGGACTTAGCCCGTTTACTGTCCGCCTTGGGCAAACGAACCGTCAGCACCCCATTTTTGTAGCGCGCCTCGGCCTGGTCGATATCCACATTGTGCGGCAAGGGGATGGCGCGCTGGAATGCCCCGTAGGCGCGCTCCATGACAAGATAGGTACTGTCGTGGGTTTCACGTTCGACGCGCTTCTCACCCGCCAGGTAAAGCGTATTGCCATCGATGGTGACATGGCAGTCTTCCTTCTCCATGCCTGGAACCTCCACGCGCACCAACACATCCTTCCCGGTTTCTTCCACTTCTCCTGCCAGCAGGCTCCAGCGCGGGAAGGCGGCGAGCGCGCTGTCCTCTTTCTGCTCCTCGTCCTTATTGCGGACAAAATGTGTGAGCGCGTCGCCATTCCGGCCGAGCAGTTCGCGCCAGCCATCCGAAAGATTCTCCCATGCGCGATTGATCTCGCGGCCAATGTTGTTTCCTGCCTGTTTCAAGGAATCCAGCATGGTTCGCCTCCTTTTATCGTTAGCAAATCAGCAGTTTCAGTCTAGTCCGTGTATAGCGCTTTTGCCATGCAAAATCAAAAACAGGACAGTATCAAAGGATTACGTACTATATTCAAAATTGTTAAGTGAGCCGACCAACCAAAGGAGTTTTATCATGAGTAAGAGGTCAATCCCGGCTGGTTTCCATTTGGTTTCCCACGATCGTCCGTTGCTGGAGAAGGCGCGTGACGCGTATAAAAGCAAAGGCAAATTGCCAGAACCAACTGTCTGCCCGCAATGCGGCGCGGTGTTCCGTGATGGGCGCTGGCAGTGGGGCCAGGCGCCGGCCGACGCACACCAGGAAACCTGTCCTGCCTGCCACCGCATCCACGATCATTATCCGGCAGGGTTCCTCACCTTGGAGGGGCCGTTCTTTCTGGCTAACCGGGACGAGGTCATGCGGCTGGTGCACAACGAGGAACAGCGCGAACGGGCAGAGCACCCGCTCAAGCGCATCATGGACGTAGAAGAGAGCGACGGCGCAGTGGTGGTGACCACGACCGACATCCACCTTGCCCGCCGCATCGGTGAAGCGGTGCACCACGCTTATCAGGGCGAGCTGGAGTTTCACTACAATCCAGGTGAAAATTTGCTGCGGGTGCATTGGACGCACTGACGTTATTCATCGCCAAGGAAAAATATGCGCGATGCGCAACACACGGCATGCCAAGGCGCAGCCTTTACCGCCAATGGCCGCCGCCCGGCTGCGCCCACCCTTGTAGCAAAAGTGGGAGGCAGTTACGCAGCGATGCTCGGCATCGAACTGACCGATCTGAATCCGGATGAAATCTACAAGTGGTTTCTTGCCGCCGTGCTCTATGGTGCGCGCATAGCGGAAAGCGTCGCCACGCGTACTTGGCGCGAGTTCGAACAAAGCGGCATTCTGACGCCACAACGCATGATCGATAGCGGGTGGGATGGGCTGGTCGCCATCCTCGACCGCGGCGGTTATGTGCGCTACGACTATAAAACCGCCACCAAGCTGCTCGAAATCAATCGCACCCTGCTCGCCGGCTATGGGGGTAACCTCAATGCGCTTCACGCTGCTGCAGCAGATTCCGCTGATCTGGAGCGGCGCATCATGGCGCTGGGCAAAGGCATAGGTGAGGTGACGGCGCACATCTTTCTGCGCGAATTGCGCGGCAAGTGGAGCAAAGCCAACCCGCCTCTTGCAACGCCTGCCCTCATGGCGGCGCGGGCGCTTGGTTACCTGCCAGCCGCGATCGGCGATGACCCCGACAAAGCCCTCGGCTACTTGCAGCGTCTGTGGCAAAAACAGGACGTGCTGGCAAAAAGCTTCCCCGATTTCGAGGCGGCGCTGGTACGGGAAGGGCTGCGCCTGCGCCGCCGCTCGTCCAAGTTTCTTGCTTAACCGGCGGCGAATATGCGCTCGTGCCGAAAGGCGAACGGCACTGAGTTGACTTTACGCAATGGCGGTCTTTAATGAAGCAAGAGCCATGCGGTCAAATCCAACCGCCACGTTGCACCAATGGCGAAGAGAAAACCGCGATCAGGCTACTGTTGCGCTGGTTAGTGCAGATCCAATGTTAAGAGGTTTCCCATGAAAATTCCGCTTCAAATTACTCTCCGCGATATTTCAGGTTCAGATGCAATCGAAACAGCTATCCGCGAAAAGGCGGAGAAGCTCGACCACTTCTACGCTCACATCATGTCATGCCACGTAACGGTCGAGATGCCCGGAAAACACAAGCATCAGGGCAATGAGTTCAACGTGCGTATCGATATTACCGTGCCGGGCAGCGAGATCGTGGTGAACCGTGCTCACAATGAAGATTTTTACGTTGCTTTGCGCGATGCCTTTGAGGTGGCCAAGCGGCAACTTGAGGACTACGGCCGCAAGCAGCGCGGTGGGATCAAGGTCCATGAACCCGAGTTTCAGGGTCGTATTGCGCGGCTATTCGATGAGGAAGGGGTCGGCTTCATTCAGACAGCGGATGGTCGGGAGCTGTACTTCAGCCGTGACAGTTTGGTGAACATTGATTTCGAACACCTGGAGCTGGGACTGGAGGTGCATTTCATCGAAGAACCGGCGCGCGAAGGAATGCAGGCCAAGCGGATCAGCGTCAGCAAACACGCTACGGCAGAAACGTCCGAAACGTCCGAAACGTCCGAAACGTCCGATATCGGGGGAGATTACCATCGCTGCGAAATCTCGCGCGGCGCCGCCAGCCGGGCGCACGAAGTAGATGCGGATAAGGCGTCTGCCACATTCACGGACGGCATAGTGGAACTGACCTTGTCCAAGATTAAAAAATCCAAGCGCCACACTGTCAAACTGGAATAAATCCTGAGGCGTAAAAAACCAGGACGCACGTCCGGGCGTGAATTCCATGCTGCGCCATATGTGGTTGTCATTCCGCAAGATGCGTCAGGTTTCCACCGCGAATCCGGAGATTTTTTATGGATTCACGTTTTGCGGAGATGATGGGAGGTGATGGATGTCGCACGCCGTAACTCGCTGCCAGCAGCATGTCTAATTTTATCAATCCCGTGCATTTTTCGAAATGCGACCATGTTGTGAGAGCCGGCGCCGATTGCGCTACGTTCCAAAGGCGGCACTAACCGCATCGTCCACTTTTTCGAGCCACACGAACGTCAGCATTTCCTGGGCCGCTTTGGGGATGTCTTCCAGGTCCTTTTTGTTGCGTGCAGGCAGGAGCACGGTGGTGATGCCGGCACGCGCTGCGGCGATGGTCTTTTCCTTGATGCCACCCACCGGCAGCACCAGGCCGCGCAGGCTGATTTCGCCGGTCATGGCGGTGTCGGCCCGCACCGTCCTGCCCGTGAGCAGGGAAACCAGCGCGATATACATGGCCACGCCCGCGCTCGGGCCGTCCTTGGGGATCGCTCCGGCCGGGACGTGGATGTGGATGTCGCTTTTCTCGAACAGATCCGGTTGTAAATTGAAGGAGTCGAGCCGGGATTTCACTAGGCTCAGTCCCGCCTGTGCGCTTTCCTTCATCACGTCGCCGAGTTGCCCGGTGAGGATCAGTTTGCCGTTGCCCGGAATGCGGCTGGCCTCGATGAACAGGATGTCGCCGCCGACCGGGGTCCAGGCCAGGCCGGTGGCCACCCCCGGCATGCTCACGCGCATTGCCACCTCGCTTTCGAAGCGCTTCGCACCAAGGATTTCGTGCAGGTTTTCGACCTCGATGCCGATGCGCTCTGTGCTGCCCTCGGCGATCTTCATGGCGACGTAGCGGAAGCTGCGGCCGATCTCGCGCTCCAGATTGCGGCAGCCGGCTTCGCGCGTGTAGTCGCGAACGATGGCAGCCAGAGCGGCGGTGGCGATGTGGCACTGGTCGGATCTGAGCCCGTTGGCTTCGAGCTGGCGCTTGACCAGATAGCGCTGCGCAATCTGCACTTTCTCGTCCTCGGTATAGCCTGGCAGGTCGATGATTTCCATGCGGTCGCGCAATGGCCCGGGGATGGGGTCGAGCACGTTGGCGGTGGCGATGAACATTACCCGTGAAAGGTCGAAGGGTACGGCGAGATAGGTGTCGCGGAAGGTGGCGTTCTGTTCCGGATCCAGCACTTCCAGCAGCGCCGCCGACGGGTCGCCATGGAAGCTCGCGCTGAGCTTGTCGGCCTCGTCCAGCATGAATACCGGATTGCGCGTGCCGGCCTTGCGCACCGCCTGGATGATGTTGCCCGGCAGCGCGCCGACGTAAGTGCGGCGGTGGCCGCGGATCTCCGCCTCGTCGTGCACGCCGCCCAGGGCGATGCGGATGAACTTGCGGCCGGTGGCGCGTGCGATGGAGCGCCCGAGCGAGGTCTTGCCCACGCCGGGCGGCCCGACGAAGCACAGGATAGGACTCTTGCCCTCGGGGTTGAGCTTGCGCACTGCAAGGTATTCCAGGATGCGCTTCTTGATCCGCTCCAAGCCATAGTGGTCTTCGTCCAGAATGCGCCTTGCCTCGGCGATGTCGATGCGCTCTTCGTCCAGCACTGACCACGGCAGCGCTGTCAGCCATTCCAGATAGCCTCGGATCATGGAATATTCCATCGCCGCCTCCGGCATGCGCTCCAGCCGGGAGAGTTCGCGCTTGGCCGCTTCCTCGGCATCCAGTGGCATTTTGGCGTCGGCGATGGCTTTGGTCAGTTCTTCGATCTCCACCGTACGGGCGTCGGTTTCGCCCAGCTCGCGCTGGATCGCCTTGAGTTGCTCGCGCAGCACATATTCGCGCTGCCGTTTGTCGATGGCCGCCTTGGTTTGCTGGTCGATTTCCTGCGACAAGCGCAGCACGGCGAGACGGTGGGCAAGCAGTCCGGAAACCCTGTCGAGCCGCTTCTCAACGTCGAAAGCCTCCAGTACCTCTTGTTTTTCCGCAGGTTTAAAGTCAACGAAGCTTGCGATCATGTCGGCCAGCGCCGCGCCCGAGGTGATCGCCTCGACCGCCGCGGCTAATTCCGCCGGAGCTTGCGGCAGCAGTTCCATGGCCTCGGCGGTTTCGCGTTTGAGGTGGTGCACGCGCGCCTCGACTGCCGCGGTTTCCGCTTCCTGCTCCGCAATGCGCTCCACGCGGGCGGCGAAGAAGGGATAACCTTCGAGGAATTCGATGACGCGGAAGCGCTGCTGTCCCCGACAAATGACGTGGTGGGTGCCGTCCGGCGCGGTGACGTAGCGCAGAATCGAGGCGAGCGTGCCGACGCGGTAGAGATCTCCCTCCGTGGGCTGGTCGAGGGCCGCATCGCGCTGCTGCAGCACGCCGATGGGACGCTCCTGACGGGCGGCCTCCTGCGCGGCGGCGACCGACTTTTTACGTCCCACAGATAGCGGGACGACCGTGCCGGGGAAGAGCACCGTGTTGCGCACCGGGAGAATGATGATAGCGTCCTCCGGCAGTATGAGTGGCGGGGTGTCCTCCAATGCGCCAGGGGATGTCGCAGGGTCTTGCGGGTCGTGTGTAGCCATAGTGCGCTCCTCGATGATGACGTTGTGCGCAACCGTCGCGACTGATCGAACTCTGCGCGATTTCAGTGTAGACCATGCGGGAGCAGCCATTTCCGGAGATCCGCGTTCGAGCGCGATCAGATACGCTGCACTTCGGCTTACGTGGTGAGCTTCGCAGTACCATTTTAATTAATTTGAGCTTCCCCCGAAATTTCGTCTTCCAAAGGTGACGTAAAATTGACGTTACTTTTGAGAGACAGAAAATGAAACTAACGAAGCGGCCTTTGGCAGATGAAAAACCGAGGGAAGCTCAGAGAAATTTCAGCTTGAAGCTGAATTGGGGAGGGTCGATTCCGGAAGCAGTGATGCAGAAATTGTTCGGCGTTGGACACGAGCTTCCTATAAAGGATGGGTGTACCACATCTAGGGAATATGCTTTAAAGATGGTTGCGCTTAGAGAGGAAGCATTGGCGAGCTGCTACAGAGAATAAAGCGTGATTGGCACAGCGCCGGCACAGTGAATGCGCAACAATGTAGGATACATGAACAAGAATCTGGCACAATTCTGGCACAGCGAGGTATGCCGAATGTGTAGTAAGTGAGGTGGGTTTGCTGGTGCGTAGCAGCTATCTATTTGATTTGTAAATGAATGGTTGGGGTGGATGATGGGGCTCGAACCCACGACAACCGGAATCACAATCCGGGACTCTACCAACTGAGCTACATCCACCGCTGAAACTGGCCTTCCCGACAGGAATCGAACCTGTAACCCCCAGCTTAGAAGGCTGGTGCTCTATCCGGTTGAGCTACGGGCAGCTCATGAACCGGCCAAGGCACCGGCTAGCCGGGCAAAAACGTGGTCGGGGTGGAGAGATTTGAACTCCCGACATCCTGGTCCCAAACCAGGCGCGCTACCAGACTACGCTACACCCCGAGAGGTCGAGACTATACCCGTGCTGGCGTATATGGTCAATCCACATCTTGAGTATTGGGCGTGAAAAATGCGATGATTGCGGCTTTACACCGCGCCCGGATTACCATGCCTGCACAAATTCTTGATGGAAAAAGCCTGTCCGAACGCATTATTGCCGACGTGCAAAAACGCGTTGCCGGACGTGTCGCTGCAGGTAAATCGACACCCGCGCTGGCGGTCATTCTGGTAGGCGGCGATCCGGCCTCGACTATTTATGTTCGTAACAAGCGCAATGCGTGTGCCAAGGCAGGGGTACGTTCCATTTCCCATGATCTGCCGGCGGATACCAGTCAGGAGGCATTGCTGGCACTGATTGACGAACTCAACGCCGACACCACGGTAGACGGTATTCTGGTGCAACTGCCGCTGCCGCCGCATATTGATCCGGAAACCGTCATCGAGCGTACCCACCCCGACAAGGATGTGGACGGCTTCCACCCCTACAATATTGGTCGGCTGGCAGTACGCATGCCCACGCTGCGTTCGTGCACGCCGTACGGCGTGATGGCACTGCTACGCTCGGTACATGCCGATCTGAAGGGGTTCCACGCCGTGGTGGTAGGGTCGTCCAACCATGTAGGACGTCCGATGGGTCTGGAATTGCTTCTGGCTGGCTGCACCGTAACCACCTGCCACCGTTTTACCCATGATCTGGGCAGCTTTGTACGCCAGGCCGACATCGTGGTGGTGGCAGTGGGCAAGCCGGGTCTGATCAAGGGAGAGTGGATCAAGCCCGGCGCGACAGTGGTGGATGTGGGAATCAATCGCCTGGCAGACGGCAGTCTGTGCGGTGATGTGGAATATGCAGCGGCTGCGGAGCGTGCGGCGTGGATTACTCCGGTGCCGGGCGGCGTGGGTCCAATGACGGTGGCAATGTTGCTGCAAAATACCCTGCAGGCGCTGGAAACTCACCATCCTTAATTCACCGGCCCTGCGTGCCAGACACGCACTGCTGCCAGGTCGACACACGACTGGCCATGCAGGCTGCCGTGGATCACCTGCGGTGCGTTGCCTGGTTCTCCCATGTCAGAGAGTACCGCAGCGGCGCCGCTAAAGTCATGGTCGTGGGTGTAGTCATTGGTCGTCACCAGGGTTCTTAATCCTGCGCCCAAGCTCGCGCGCAAGCCGTTCTCCGAATCCTCGAATGCGAAACAGGCCGCGGCTGGCAGCTTCATTTGCTGCAGCGCCCACACATAAATATCGGGTGCGGGTTTTTTGGCGAGCACGATGTCGCCCGCAGCGATGACCTCAAACCAGTCGCGGGCATCTTCTGCCAGGCTGTGACGTAGCAAGGCAGTGACGTTTTCCGGGGTGGTGGTGGTGGCGATGGCGAGCCGCAGTCCGGCTGCACGCGCCTCGTGCAACAGGCGTTTGACGCCGGGGCGCATGGGAATTGCGCCGCGACCGAGCATCTCGGTGTAGTGACGTGTTTTGGCGCGATGCAGTTCGGCAACCAGGTCGGCAAAATCAGCGGGTGGGACATAATCCGTGCGGAAGTGCTCAACGTAGTATTTCATGCGTTCCTTACCGCCGGTGACGGTCAGTAATTTTCCGTACAATGCCACGTCCCAGTCCCAGTCCAGACCGTATTCGCGAAACGCGGCGTTAAATGCGGCGCGGTGGCCGTCGCGCTCGGTGTCGGCGAGCGTGCCGTCTACGTCAAACAGTAATGCTTGCAATTCCATGGGCTGGCCTTTATGTGAAGTTTGTTGCTCTATGGGGTTATTTCTGCTATTAAAGCGGCTTGTCTTTTTTCAGTATTCGGAAGCGGTAACTATTATGGCGACAGAATTCACCAAGTTCACTCCTTATGTGCCAAAAAAAGGCGAGGAGTATATGAGTGCCAAGCAACTCGCGCATTTTCGCAAAATCCTGGAAGGCTGGAAAGGCGAACTGTCCGAGGATATCGATGGCACCATCCATGCCATGCAGGAAGATGCCACCTTGTTTGCCGACCCCAACGACCGCGCCAGCCAGGAGTCAGACATGGCGCTGGAATTGCGCAACCGTGACCGTGAACGCAAATTGATCAAGAAGATCGACGAGACCATCGCCAAGATTGACAGTGGCGATTACGGTTATTGCGAAGGCTGCGGCGTGGAGATTGGTTTGAAGCGTCTGGAAGCACGCCCGACCGCAACCCTGTGTATCGATTGCAAAACGCTCGACGAGTTCCGCGAGCGTCAGGTCGCCCGTTAAATCGATATTGGCGGCGCCAGTCATGACCGAATTCGAGTCCAAACTTGATGGTATGTTGTTCAGCCTGATGTCGTGGGATCAACTCACTGCATTCTGGCTACGGATTGACCCGAATGCGCGGTGGTATATCTACGCCGTTGGGCAGGAAGTACCGACCGCGCCTGCTTCCAGTGAGCAGGTGAAGGCTTTTTTGCGCGAAATAGATACCCTGTTGCGGCGTGAGCATGAAGAAAGCTACTGCGGCATTGTTTACGCGGATGATCTTGAGCAGCCGCATTTGATCAAGATCTACGATCCCAATAACCTCGGGGTGTCGTGCGGTTCCAGCAAAGTGAAAGTACTGCCGGGCTGGGTGATGAGCCGGATTGCGCCCGTCGAACTTCAGGCCCGGGCCGTACCTGCCAACCGTACCCGCTGGTGGCAGGCGCTGCTCACTCACGCATCATGAAACCGGGCCCAACAAAAAAGCAGCCATCAGGCTGCTTTTTTGTTGGCTGAAAGACCTCCGCCTGCTTTACTCGGACTCGGTCGGTGTCGTCGCCGGCTCGACCTTGACAGGCGCGTCCAGCAGCGCCTTCATGGACAGGCGCAGGCGACCTTTCTCATCCGCCTCGAGAACCTTCACCTTGACCTGCTGACCTTCCGTCAGGTATTCGTTCACTGCGTTGACGCGCTCGTGGGCGATCTGAGAGATGTGCAGCAAGCCGTCTTTGCCTGGCAGCACGCTGACAATGGCGCCAAAATCGAGCAGCTTGATCACGGTGCCATCGTAGGCCTTGCCGACCTCGACCTCGGCGGTGATCTCGGCGATGCGTTTTTTCGCGGCTTCACCGGCTTCGCTGCTGGTACAGGCAATTTTCACGGTGCCATCTTCATCAATATCAATCTGGGTACCGGTTTCCTCAGTCAGCGCGCGAATCACGGCGCCACCCTTGCCGATCACATCGCGGATTTTTTCCGGATTGATCTTCATGGTGATGATGCGCGGCGCGTAGGCCGACATCTCCACCCGCGGCGCTTCCACGGCGGATTTCATGATGCCGAGAATGTGCAGGCGACCTTCCTTGGCCTGGTCCAGCGCCACCTTCATGATTTCCTTGGTGATGCCGGTAATCTTGATGTCCATTTGCAGGGCGGTGACACCAGCCTCAGTGCCGGCCACCTTGAAATCCATGTCGCCGAGGTGATCTTCGTCGCCGAGGATGTCGGTGAGCACGGCGAAGCGGTTGCCGTCCTTGATCAGTCCCATGGCGATGCCCGCCACGTGGGCTTTCATCGGCACGCCTGCGTCCATCAATGCCAGGCAGCCGCCACATACCGAGGCCATTGAGGAAGAACCATTGGATTCGGTGATTTCCGACACCACGCGCATGGAATAGCCGAATTCTTCACGGCTGGGCAGCACCGCCAGCAACGCGCGTTTGGCGAGACGGCCATGGCCGATTTCACGACGCTTGGGGGTGCCGACACGGCCGGTTTCGCCGGTGGCATAGGGAGGCATGTTGTAGTGCAGCATGAAGCGGTCGCTGAACTCGCCCTGCAGCGCGTCCACTTTCTGTTCGTCGCGACCGGTACCCAGTGTGGATACCACCAGCGCCTGGGTTTCGCCGCGGGTAAACAGGGCGGAGCCATGGGTGCGCGGCAGCACGCCGGTACGGATGGTAATCGGGCGTACGGTGCGGGTATCGCGGCCATCAATGCGCGGTTCGCCGGACAGGATCTGGCCACGTACGATTTTGGCTTCCAGGTTATGGAAGATGTCGTTGATTTCGTTGACTTGCAGCGTGCCCATATCCGCTGTGACCAATGCCTCCATCACACGGTTGCGCACCGCATCGATTTCTTGCGAACGCGCGCGTTTCTGGCGCATGCGGTAGGCTTGCTGGAGACCGGTTTCAGCCAGTTCGGCGACCTTGGCGACCAGTTCGGTATTGACGGTAGGCGCAGTCCATTCCCACGGCTCCGGATTGACTTCATCAGCCAGTTCGTTGATGGCGTTGATGGCTGCTTGCATCTGGGTATGTCCGTAGACCACTGCGCCGAGCATGATTTCTTCGGACAGTTGCTGCGCCTCGGATTCCACCATCAGCACTGCACTCTGGGTGCCGGCGACGACGAGATCCAGCGCCGATTGGGGTAGTTCGCTGGCCAGCGGGTTGAGCACATATTCGTTGTTGATGAAGCCGACCCGGGCGGCGCCAATCGGGCCTTCGAACGGGATGCCGGAGATGGCCAGCGCGGCTGAGGCGCCAATCAGCGCGGGAATGTCGGAATCCACTTCCGGGTTGCTCGACATCACCGTGGCGATGATTTGTACTTCGTTGTAAAACGCTTCGGGAAACAGCGGACGCAGCGGGCGATCAATCAGGCGTGAGACCAGTGTTTCTTTCTCGGACGGACGGCTTTCGCGTTTCAGAAAACCGCCAGGGATCTTGCCGGCGGCGTAGGTTTTTTCCTGATAATCCACGGTCAGCGGGAAGAAATCCTGGCCAGTCTTGACTTCGTGTTTGCCGACCACGGTGACCAGCACCACGGTGTCGTCCATGTTGACCATGACCGCGCCACCAGCCTGGCGAGCAATTTCGCCGGTTTCCAGCGTGACAGTATGGCGGCCATACTGAAAGGATTTAGTAATCTTCATCGGATTCCTTTATTTATCAAACAAAACCGCCCCGCGGTAAAGGCGGGGCGGTGTATGGTGCGGCGATAATGATATGCCTGGATATTTATTTACGCAGGCCCAGGCCCGCAATCAGATTGCGATAGCTGTCGTTATTGGTGCGCTTCAGATAATCGAGCAGTTTGCGGCGGCGGCTTACCATTTTTAACAGGCCGCGACGTGAGTGATGGTCTTTACTGTTGGCCTTGAAGTGATCGGTCAAGCCGTTGATACGCGCGGTGAGCAGGGCAACCTGTACTTCGGAAGAGCCGGTGTCGCCCGGGGCATGTTGGTGTTCGGCAACGATTTTTGCTTTGTCTACAGCGGTTACAGCCATGGTGTTCTCCTATTGGATAAAACAATCGCGAAGCGCTTCGGCTGGGATGCACTTCGTTCAAGAAAGCGCGGATTCTAACAAAAAAATGCTTTTTACTCAAGTCATTGCGCTGAATTCTGCATGGGCGACAAGTTGCTATTCATCAATCTGCGGGCAATCACGAGACCATTAGCCTGCAATTCCACCAGGCCGAGAAAGCGCTGCTGTCCGTCATAGGCGCGCACCAGTCCGCCCAGTTGCGTGCCAGCAGCGAGTGTCTGGCGCTGGCCCTTGAGGAGTGCCGCAGATTCAGCATCATTGAGCTCGATGCGTGGCAGATAGGCAACCAGCCCGTCGACAGGTAGCAGCAGCCGGTCGCGTGCGGCCATGTCGCTATTTTCCAGTGTCGCCAGGCTGGCCGCCTGATGCAGCTGAAAACCGCCACTGGCGGTACGGGTCAGCGCAGTCAGGTGGGCGCCACAACCCAACACCTGGCCAATGTCTTCGGCCAAGGTGCGGATGTAGGTGCCCGCGCTGCAATGCACTTCCAGCGTTGCCTGGCTGCCGTCAAATGCACTCAGTTCGATGGCGCGGATATGGATGCGACGCGACTTGCGCTCGATTTCGATACCGGCACGTGCATACTCATACAATGGTTTGCCCTGGTGCTTGAGGGCGGAATACATGGGTGGGGTTTGCTCGATGGCGCCGACAAATCGGGCGATGGCAGCATTCAGATCGGCGGCTGTTACGTTTACCGGACGCGTGTCCAGCACTTCGCCTTCGGGATCGCCGGTCGTCGTGGTCACACCCAGCTGCATCACGGCACGATAGACCTTGTCGGCATCGAGTAAATATTGGGCGAATTTGGTTGCTTCGCCCAGACACAGGGGTAACAGGCCGTTGGCAAATGGATCGAGGGTGCCGGTATGGCCGGCCTTTTCTGCCTGAAACAGGCGTTTGACGATTTGCAGCGCGGCGTTGGAGGTGATGCCAACCGGCTTATCGAGTAGCAATACGCCATTCACGGCGCGTTTGGTGCGTTTGAACTGCACTGCCAGGTAAACGGCGACGCTTCAGGAATCGGCGTCGGTATCAGCCGCTGGCTGTGGACGCTGGCTGCGGTCTTCAGCCACGGCGTTGTCGATCAGGTGCGATAAGGCAGCGCCACGTTCCACTGAAGCATCGTAAACAAACGTCAGCTGCGGTGTAATGCGCAGGCGCATTCTTGGCCCCAGGCGCGTGCGCAAAAAGCCGGCGGCACGGGTGAGCGCCTGCTGCACTTCCGGGGCGCGTGCAGCGCCGTCCAGAAGCGTGAAGAATACCTTGGCGTGTTCCAGATCATGCGTTGCGACCACTTCGGTGATCGTGATCATTCCCACGCGCGGGTCTTGCAATTCCAGCCGGATGATCTCGGCCAGTTCACGCTGGATCTGGTCGGCAACTCGCCGCGAACGGGGAAAATCCTTGGGCATCAGAGTGTGCGCGCCACTTCGACGACTTCAAAGGCTTCCAGCTTGTCACCCACTTCGAGTTCGTGGAAATTTTTCACCGAAAGGCCGCATTCGAAGCCGAATTTAACTTCCTTGACATCATCCTTGAAGCGTTTGAGCGAGTCGAGTTCACCCGTGTGAATGACTTCACCATTGCGCATCACGCGTATTTTTGCACCGCGTTTGACCAGGCCTTCCAGCACATAGCAGCCTGCCACGGTGCCGATCTTGGAGATGTGGTAGACCTCACGCACTTCCACCAGGCCGGTGATGCTTTCTTTCTGGTCGGGCGTCAACATGCCGGACAGCGCAGCCTTCACCACATCGACCGCTTCATAGATGATGTTGTAGTAGCGGATATCCACGCCGATGGATTCGGCCAGTTTGCGTGCAGTTGCGTCAGCGCGCGTGTTGAAGCCGATGATCACGGCCTTGGAGGCCATGGCCAGGTTGACATCGGACTCCGAGATTGCACCCACGCCGCCATGCAGAATATCCACCTTGACTTCGCTGGTGGAGAGCTTCTGCAGTGAGGTGGCGAGTGCTTCGTAAGAGCCCTGCACATCGGATTTGATGATCAGCGGCAGGCGTTTTGCCTCGCCTTCACCCATCTGCTCCATGATGGACTCGAGCTTGGCAGCCTGGCGCTTGGCGAGTTGCACGTCGCGGAACTTGCCCTGGCGGAACAGGGCGATTTCGCGCGCCTTGCGTTCGTCATTCAACACCATGGCGTCTTCGCCAGCCTTGGGGACATCGGACAATCCCTGGATTTCCACCGGGATGGCAGGGCCGGCTTCCTGCACCGGCTTGCCGTCCTCGTCCAGCATGGCGCGAATGCGGCCATAGACGCTACCCGCCAGCAGCATGTCGCCGCGCTTGAGCGTTCCGGACTGGATCAGCAGCGTGGCTACCGGCCCACGCCCCTTGTCCAGGCGTGCTTCGATAATCACTCCCTTGGCGGGAGCGTCGCGCGGCGCCTTGAGCTCCAGCACTTCAGCCTGCAGCAGAATGGCTTCAAGCAAGGCGTCAATGTTCTGCCCTGCCTTGGCCGAGACTTCTATGAATTGAGTGTCGCCACCCCAGTCATCCGGCACCACACCTTGCGCTACCAGTTCCTGGCGGATGCGCTCGGGATTGGCATCAGGTTTGTCGATTTTATTGATCGCCACCACCATCGGCACATTGGCCGCCTTGGCATGGTGGATGGCCTCAATGGTTTGAGGCATGACGCCGTCATCCGCCGCTACCACCAGCACCACCAGGTCAGTCACCTTTGCGCCACGCGCACGCATGGCGGTAAAGGCCTCATGACCCGGAGTATCCAGGAAGGTGATCATGCCGCGAGCGGTTTCCACATGGTAGGCGCCGATGTGCTGGGTGATGCCGCCGGCTTCGCCACTGGCCACGCGGGCGCGACGGATAGCATCAAGCAGGGAAGTCTTGCCGTGGTCAACGTGGCCCATGACCGTGACCACCGGTGCGCGCGGCAGGCTTGGCACCTCGCGCAATTCGCTTTCATCGAGGAAAGCTTCAGGCGTATCCAGTGGCGCAGGCTTGGCAACGTGTCCCATTTCCTCCACCACAATCATGGCCGTTTCCTGATCCAGCACCTGATTGATGGTGACCATGCTGCCCATTTTCATCAATACCTTGATGACCTCGGCAGCCTTGACCGCCATTTTGTGGGCGAGCTCGGCTACGCTGATGGTTTCCGGTACCAGAACGTCATGCACGATGGGTTCAGTCGGTGCGCTGAAGGTGCTGGTACTGTCGACCTCGGCCTTGTGCCGGCCACCGCCCTTGCGGTTGCGCCAGGCGTCACCGCCCGTGTCGCCGCGCGACTTGATGCCACGTTTTTTTGCCTGCAGGTCGCTCCAGCTGGATTCCTTCTCTTTTTTGGCGGGCGCTTTGGCGGGTTTGGGTTTTTCGCCGGGTTTGGGCGTGGGCTTGTGCAGCGTGCCCTCGGTGGCTGGCGGTTTGGGGGCAGCGGCCAGTTGCGCGGCCTCAGCTGCGGTCTTGGTTTCTGCCTCCAGCGCCAACTTGCGTTGCTGGATGCGCTCCTGTTTCGCACGCAGTTCTTCCGCCTGACGCGTGTGTAGAGCGGAATGGCGGCGCGCTTCTTCCGCACGCAAGGCAATTTCTTTTTCGTCCAACACGGGCTTGACGATGCGGGTGCGTGGTGCAGGTGCCGCGGCCGGTTCGGTCGCTGCTTCCGCAATGGCTTCGGTCGGTTCTGGCTGCGCGGTTTCGGCTTCCGCAATCGGCTCAATTGCGACTGGGGTCTCAACCACTTCTGGCGCCTCGACAACAGGCACGACTGCTTCGGCTTCCACTTCTATTTCAGCCTCTGCCTCTGCCTGGATAGGTGTCTCCTGCAACGCAGGGCTCGGCGCTTCTTCAACCTGGGCAACGACATCGCGTTTTACCAGCACACGTTTTTTGCGCACTTCCACCTGGATAGTGCGGGATTTTCCTGTGCTGTCAGCCTTTTTGATCTCGGTGGTTTCCTTGCGGGTCAACGTGATCTTGCTTTTTGGCTCTCTGGCGCCGTGCTTCTTGCTGAGGTAATCGAGCAGACAGGCTTTATCCTGTTCGTTTACCGTATCGGCGGCGGCGGATTTTTCCACGCCAGCGGCGCGCAGCTGTTCCAGCAGCAGTTCAGTGGGCAGCTTCAGTTCCTGGGCGAATTGCTCTACGTTCATATGTGGGCCGTCAGGGCTTTCTGTGCAATTAGGTTATGCGAACCACGGGGCACGCGCCGCCATGATGAGCTTGGAGGCACGCTCGGCGTCCATGTGAACCATGTCCACCAGTTCATCCACCCCCAGTTCGGCGAGATCTTCCGAGGTGGTAATCCCTTTGGCCGCGAGCGCCCGCAGGGTGTCGGTGTCCATGCCGTCGAGCGACATCATGTCCTCGGCAACATGCTCGACCTTCTCTTCGCTGGCAATGGCTTCGGTGAGCAGGGCGTTGCGGGCGCGCGCACGCAACTCGCTGACCAGGTCTTCGTCGAAGCCTTCGATCTCCAACATTTCGTTAATGGGCACGTAGGCTACTTCTTCAACCGAGCTGAAGCCTTCCTGTGCCAGGATGCCGGCTATTTCCTCGTCTACGTCGAGCTTTTCAATAAACAGCGTGCGGATGGAGCTCGCTTCGCTCTCGTTTTTCTGCTGGGCTTCTTCCACCGTCATGATGTTGAGCTCCCAGCCGGTCAGCTCAGAGGCTAGACGCACATTCTGGCCGCTGCGGCCAATCGCCTGCGCCAGCTGTTCCTCTTCCAGCACGACATCCATGCTGTGTTTGTCCTCGTCCACCACGATGCTGCTGACCTCTGCGGGTGCCAGCGCGTTGATCACAAACTGTGCTGCATCAGGCGACCACAGGATGATGTCCACACGCTCACCTGCCAGTTCGCCGGTCACGGCCTGCACGCGTGAGCCGCGCATACCAACGCAAGTGCCGATCGGATCAATGCGCGGGTCGTTGGATTTGACCGCAATCTTGGCGCGGGCACCGGGATCGCGTGCGGCGCCTTTGACTTCGAGCAGCCCTTCCTCGATTTCCGGTACTTCCAGTTCAAACAATTTGGCGATGAATTCCGGCGCAGTACGCGACAGGATGAGTTGTGGACCACGGCCACCGCGCTCCACGCGCAGCAAGTAGGCACGCACGCGATCACCCACGCGCAGGTTTTCCTTGGGGATCATCTGGTCGCGCGGTAACAGGCCTTCAATACGGCCCGACTCAATAATGGCGCTGCCGCGTTCCATACGCTTGATGGTACCAGTGACCAGATACTCCTTGCGCAGCAGAAAGTCGTTGAGAATCTGTTCGCGCTCGGCGTCGCGAATTTTCTGCAGGATCACCTGCTTGGCTGCCTGAGCGCCGATACGACCAAACTCGATTGGCTCCAGCATCTCTTCAATGAAGTTTCCGGGTTGAATGTCCGGCTGCTGTTGCTGCGCCTCGGACAGGCTAATCTGACGATCGGGAAATTCCATCGCGTCGTCAGCCACCACTTCCCACACGCGAAACGAATCGTAGTTACCGGTTTCACGGTCAATTGACACGCGCGTTTCCACGTCTTCATGGAAGCGTTTTTTGGTGGCAGATGCCAGCGCCATTTCCAGAGCGCTGAACACTATTTCCTTACTGACGTTCTTTTCCCTGGCCAGCGCGTCTACCAGTAACAAAATCTCGCGGCTCATCAAAAACCTCCGGCCAACCTATTTTATAATTACAGATCGGGAACCAGGCGCGCTGTATCCATGTTGGAAAAATCCAGCATGACAGCCTGCCCGTCCACGTCCAATTCAATTTGCGTCGCACTGGCACCACGAATTATCCCGGCAAACCTGCGTTGCCCGGCAATTGCCATGCGCAGCTTGATCTGCACTTTTTCTCCAGCAAAACGACGAAAATCATCCAGCTTTTTCAATGGACGATCCAAGCCCGGCGACGATACTTCAAGATGCTCATAAGCAATGTTTTCAACCACCAGCAAGTTGGACAGGTGATTGCTAACTGCGGTGCAGTCATCCAGCGTAATGCCACCCTGCTTGTCGATAAATACGCGCAACAATCCGCTTTTTGCAGACATGGACATATCCACCAGCTCGTAGCCAAGGCCGTTGAGTGTCGTTTCCAGCAGCGTTTCTAGGGTCATTCACATTCCACAAACAAAAAATGGGCCAGAGCCCATAACAAGCCGCGCATTATATCAGCAAAGGGGGTGATTTGAAAGTGTTTGGCAAGCGGTGCAGGGCAAAGCCGGATGGTGCCCGGAGCCGGAATCGAACCGGCACGCCGTTTAGGGCGAGGGATTTTAAGTCCCTTGTGTCTACCTGTTCCACCATCCGGGCGGAATGGAGGCGGGGGTCGGAATCGAACCGGCGTCCACGGCTTTGCAGGCCGCTGCATAACCACTCTGCCACCCCGCCAGGGGTGCTTGATGTCACTAGCGCTGAAATCAGTTGGAAACGCTATATCCAACTAAAATTAAAAGGGGAAAGCTGGAAGCTTTCCCCGGTGTTCTGGAGCGGGAAACGAGACTCGAACTCGCGACCTATACCTTGGCAAGGTATCGCTCTACCAACTGAGCTATTCCCGCGTCAACGAGATGCGCATTGTAATGGTGGAGGGGTTTTTGTCAAGCGCTATTACACGTCTGGATTGACCGGGCATGGTCAATCCACTATGCTCAATACTGTTTTTTTTTGTTCTATCAAGCGCATATGTCCGTTAGCATCAAATCTCCAAGCGACATCGAAAAAATGCAGATTGCCGGCCGTCTGGCATCTGAAGTTCTGGATTACATCACGCCGTTCGTCAAACCCGGAGTGACGACCGGCAAACTTGATCAATTGTGCCACGATTATATGGTCAATGTGCAGGGTGCCATTCCGGCGCCGCTCAATTATGCCCCACCCGGGCATAAGCCGTATCCGCGCTCTATCTGCACATCGGTCAACCATCAGGTGTGTCACGGCGTGCCTGGCGACAAGCTGCTTAAGTCCGGAGATATCGTTAATATCGACGTCACTGTCATCAAAGATGGCTGGCACGGTGATACCAGCCGCATGTTTTATGTGGGTGAGCCAGCAATCCAGGCACGGCGCCTGTGTGAAATTACCTACCAGGCAATGTGGCATGGCATCGCCATGGTCCGTCCAGGCATTTATCTGGGAGATGTCGGCCACGCTATCCAGATGTTTGCTGAATCACAGGGTTGCAGCGTGGTACGCGAATTTTGCGGGCACGGCATAGGCCGCGGGTTCCACGAAGAACCACAGGTACTCCATTACGGTCGTCCCGGAACCGGATTGAAGCTGGTGACCGGAATGACTTTTACCATCGAGCCGATGATCAATGCGGGCCGACGCGACATTCGTCAGATGAATGACGGTTGGACGATTGTCACCAAAGATCATAGTCTGTCTGCGCAATGGGAGCATACCGTGCTGGTTACCGAGGGCGGCTACGAAGTGCTCACTGTCTCTGCCGGTACGCCGCCGGTTCCGGATTTTTTGTCACAAGCCGCCTGATTAGCCCTCTATTGATTTATGAAAGCCAGTTCACCTCAGGTTGTGAACAGTCTTGATCCGCGTGGCTGGCGAGAAACTCTGCGTCTCGGACGCGATGCTATCAGGCACGCTTTTGACGGCAAGGTAGCGACGCGGCCTTTACTGATGCGCTACCGGCGCCTTGTAGATGAGGTGCTGCAATCGCTATGGACGGCGGTACAGCTACCCGCAACAGCTTCTCTGGTAGCGGTCGGCGGCTATGGGCGAGGCGATCTGTTTCCGCATTCCGACGTGGATGTGTTGATCCTGCTTGAAGCCAATCCTGATGCTGCTACCCAAGCTGCGATTGAGCATCTTGTCGGCTTGTTCTGGGATATTGGCCTGGAAGTCGGGCACAGCGTGCGTACCGTAGCGGAGTGCCTGGAGGAAGCGCGCCGTGATGTTACGGTGCAGACCAATCTGCTGGAGGCTCGCTATTTATGTGGCGAGCGCAGGCTGTACCGGGATTTCGAGCTGGCATTCCGTGCCGAACTCGACCCGCAGGTGTTTTTTGAAGCCAAGCTGCTGGAGCAGGACCAGCGCCATGCGCGTTTCAATGACAGCGCCTATAGCCTGGAGCCCAATCTCAAGGAAAGCCCGGGGGGGCTGCGTGACTTGCATAATCTGCTGTGGCTGGCGCAGGCTGCGGGTATCGGGCGGCGCTGGCGCGACCTGGCTGAAGCGGGCTTGTTGAACGCGGGTGAATTGCGCCAGATCCAGGCGCTGGAGCGGTTCCTGTTTGGCTTGCGCTTCCGTCTGCACTATCTTGCAGGGCGGCGTGAAGATCGTTTGCTGTTCGATTATCAGAATGCCCTGGCGGTGCAATTTGGCATTTCCGCAACGGCCACGCGGCGTGCCAGCGAACTGCTCATGCAGCACTATTATCGCAGTGTCACGATCGTCGCCCAGATGCGCGATATTCTGATCCCCGGCCTGCGTGCGCGAGTATTTCCTGTTTTGACCGAACTGCCGCCCACTGCGCTGAATGAACGTTTTCGGGTGTGCGGCAACATGATGGAAGCAATGGACGAGGGTGTGTTCGAGCGTGAACCCGGCACCATACTGGAATGTTTCCATCTGCTGCAGCGCCATCCTGAATTGCAGGGCATGACAGCAGGGACTTTGCGCGCTCTGTGGCGGGCACGCGATCGTATCAATCCGGCATTCCGGCGCGACCCGGCCAACCGCGCTCGTTTCATGGCGATTCTGCGCGAGCCGCGCGGGCTGACTTGGGCGATGCGCAGCATGAACCGCTATGGTGTGCTGGGGCGTTATATCCCGGCGTTCGGGCGCGTGGCAGGGCAAATGCAGCACGACCTGTTTCATATCTACACGGTCGATGCACACATCCTTAAAGTATTGCGCAATATGCGTCGCCTCAATATTCCAGAACTGGCGCATGAATACCCGCTGGCCAGCCGCTTGATCAGCGGCTTCGAACACCCTGAAGTGTTGTATCTGGCGGCGCTATTCCACGATATCGCCAAAGGACGTGGGGGCGATCATTCGACGCTGGGTGCGGTGGATGCGCGGCGTTTTTGCCGCCAGCATGGCTTGGCTGCCGACGATACCGAACTGGTCGCCTGGCTGGTATCACAGCACTTGTCCATGTCGGCCACGGCGCAGAAACAGGATTTGTCCGACGCTGACGTGATTGCGCGGTTTGCCGCCCGCGTGCCTGATGAGCGGCATTTGATCGCGCTCTATCTGCTGACGGTGTGCGATATTCGCGGTACCAGTCCCAAAGTGTGGAATGCCTGGAAAGGCAAGCTCCTGGAAGATTTGTTCTACGCTACGCGGCGCTTGCTGGGTAGCGACAGCTCTCAGCCCAGTGGCATCGCAGTGGTCAAGGCAGAAGCGCAGCGTATTTTGCGTTTGTATGGACTGGAAGCGAATGTGCAGGACGTGCTGTGGGAAAGTCTGGATGACAGCTATTTCCTGCGCCACGAAGCGCAGGAAATAGCCTGGCATACGCGGCTGCTGTGGAAACTTGCGGACAGTTCAAAAGCTGTGGTGCGGGCCAGGCTGAGCCCGATTGGCGAAGGGGTTCAGGTGCTGATTTATTCTCCGGACTGGGATCAATTGTTCGTGCGCATCTGCGGTTTTTTCGAGCGACTCAACTACACCATTCTGGATGCGAAAATTCATACCACCCGCAATGGCCATGCGCTGGACAGTTTTCTGGTGATGGATGACGCGCAGCGCAAAGTGCCGTACCGGGATTTTCTGAGTTATATCGAACACGAACTGGCAAAATTGCTGGAAACCAAAAACCTGCCCCAGCGGGCAGGCTTGGGGCGTATCAGTCGTCACCTCAAACATTTTCCCATTGCCCCGGAAATCATCTTGCGCCCGGATGAAAAGGGCGTATTTTACATACTGAGCATTGTTGCAGGCGACCGGCCGGGGCTGCTCTCAGCCATCGCCCAGGTACTGCATCAGCATCATGTGAACATCAATGCTGCTAAAATTTCCACCCTGGGCGAGCGTGCGGAAGATACTTTCATGATTCAGGGAGAAGTGCTGGCCAAGCAGAAATCACTCATGCTGCTGGAAACAGACTTGCTCACGGTGTTGAAAACCTGATATTTATTCCGCGCTGGATTGCTCTGGGAACAGCACTTCAGTAAAGCCGAAATGCCGCAGGTCGCGGATTCGCATTGGATACAATATGCCCAGCAAATGATCGACCTCGTGTTGTACCACCCGCGCATGAAAGCCGGACACGGTACGGTCAATGACGGTGCCGAACTGGTCGCATCCGCGATAATGCAAATGGGTGTGGCGTGGCACCAGACCGCGCATTCCCGGCACTGAAAGACAACCCTCCCATGCTTCATCCAGGTCAGTGCCGATGGTGGTTAGCGTCGGATTGACGAGCACTGTATCAGGCACTGGCTCGGCATCGGGATAGCGGGGTGAGCTTTGCACACCAAAAATGACGACTTGCAAACCAATGCCGATCTGAGGCGCTGCCAGTCCCGCGCCGTTAAGTGCCGCCATGGTGTCGCGCAAATCCGCAATCAGCGCATGCAATGCCGGTGTGTCGAAGGCAGTGACTGGAGCGGCTGCTTGCAGCAGGCGCGGATCGCCCATTTTGAGCGTGGTTTTAATGGCCATTTTGTGGAATGCAGGCTGTTGTTCAAGTGATGACTGGATATTGATATTCTAATCCAGCGTGAGCGTGGTGCAATAAAAAACCCCGGCAAAATCAGCCGGGGTTTTTGTTGGTAAAGTCTGAATTCACGCGGCGCGGTTGCGCTTGCGTTCGTTCTCGGTGAGGTAGCGTTTGCGGATGCGGACAGACTGGGGGGTGATTTCCACCAGCTCGTCGTCTTCGATGAATTCAACTGCAGATTCCAGCGTCATCTTGATTGGCGGGGTCAGTCGCACCGCTTCGTCGGTGCCGGATGCGCGCACGTTGGTAAGCTGTTTGCCCTTGATGGGGTTGACCACCAGGTCATTGTCACGGCTGTGAATGCCGATAATGATGCCCTCATACAGCTTGTCACCGGGGGCGACGAACATGCGGCCGCGGTCTTCCAGTTTCCATAGGGCATAGGCAACCGCCTCGCCCTGATCCTGGGAGACCAGCACGCCATTGCGGCGGCCAGGCATGTCGGCCTTCATCGGGCCATAGTCATCGAACACGTGGGCCATGATGCCGGTGCCGCGGGTGAGCGTCATGAATTCAGACTGGAAACCGATCAGGCCGCGCGCCGGGATGCGGTATTCCAGGCGCACGCGGCCGCGGCCGTCGGACTGCATGTCCTGCAGATCGCCGCGACGCCGGCCGAGTTCTTCCATGATCGCGCCCTGGCTGTTGTCTTCCACGTCTACGGTGAGCGCTTCATAAGGCTCGCATTTCTCGCCGTTGATTTCCTTGAATACCACACGCGGTTTGGAAACGGCCATTTCGAAGCCTTCACGACGCATGCTTTCGAGCAGGATGGTGAGGTGCAATTCACCGCGGCCGGATACCAGAAACACATCGGCGTCGCCGGTTTCTTCAACCTTCAGTGCGACGTTGGTAAGCAATTCCTTGTTCAGTCGGTCGCGGATCTGGCGGCTGGTGACGAACTTGCCTTCGGTGCCGGCCAGTGGCGAGGTGTTGACCTGGAAGTTCATGGTCAGGGTGGGTTCGTCCACTTTCAGCATGGGCAGCGCCTGAGGATTTTCCCGGTCACAGATGGTCACGCCAATACCAATGTCCTCGATGCCGTTGATGAGCACGATGTCACCGGCCTGGGCTTCATCCAGCAGCACCCGTTCCAGGCCCTGGAAGCCCAGCACCTGGTTGATGCGGCCGGCCTTGGGCGTGGCGTCCGGCCCGGCCATCACGACGACGGATTGCCCGGGTTTGATGCGGCCGTTGCTGATGCGGCCGACACCGATGCGACCAACAAAGTTGGAGTAGTCGAGCGCGGACAGCTGCAGTTGCAGCGGTGCATCCGGATCGCCGGCGGGCGACGGCACGTTGGCTAGAACGGTTTCGAACAGTGCGCTCATGTTGTCGCTCGGCTGCTTCATATCCAGCGTGGCGTAGCCGTTCAGCGCGGAAGCGTAGACCACCGGAAAATCCATTTGCTCTTCAGTCGCGCCGAGCTTGTCGAACAGGTCAAAGGTGGCGTTCACTACCCAGTCAGGTCGGGCGCCCGGGCGGTCAACCTTGTTGATCACCACGATGGGCTTCAGGCCCAGTGCCAGCGCCTTTTTGGTAACGAAACGGGTTTGCGGCATGGGACCTTCCACTGCGTCCACCAGCAGCAGCACGCCATCTACCATGGACAGCACACGCTCGACCTCGCCGCCGAAGTCGGCGTGGCCTGGGGTATCCACAATATTGATGCGGTTGCCTTTGTACTCGACCGAGGCATTTTTGGCGAGGATGGTAATGCCGCGCTCTTTTTCCAGATCGTTGCTGTCCATGACGCGCTCGGTGACAGCCTGGTGAGCGGCAAAAGTGCCAGCTTGTTGTAACAGTTTATCAACCAGCGTAGTCTTACCGTGGTCAACGTGGGCAATGATAGCGATATTTCTGAGCGCGCGGGACATGTTCGTTTCCGGTTTGGCAAACGAAAAATTATAACATGTGATTGTGTATTTTCAGAATTTCAGTATAATCTAATTCTCCCAACCGCCCTGATCTGAACAATTTCGGTCAAGGCTTGGGCGCGTGTTCTACAACACGCCATCGATCCCTGACCTCATCGCGTTTCAGCACGGTTTTTCCTGAAAGCGCAGCGCCACCCGGTTAGCGACGATGTTCCGCGCCGGCAGTGGATGGCTGTATCAAGCCTATCCCCGTTGGCTTGCTATTTGCTTTTTTAAGGAAAAATTTCGTGTCTTTCGAAACCCTCGGTCTCAACGAATCTCTCATCAAAGCGCTTGTTGATTCGGGCTATACCCAAGCTACCCCGATTCAGGAACAAGCCATTCCCCTTATCCTGGCTGGCGAAGATCTGCTTGCCTCGGCACAGACCGGCACCGGCAAAACCGCGGCCTTCATGCTGCCCGCACTGGAAAAACTGTCCCAGCCCAGCCCGGTTGCCGGCCGTGGCCCGCGCATTCTGGTGTTGACCCCGACTCGCGAACTGGCGCTGCAAGTCACCGCTGCTGCCGAAAAATACAGCAAGCACCTGCGCCGCGTGAAAGTGGTCAGCATTCTGGGCGGCATGCCGTACCCGATACAGAACAAAATGCTGTCGCAGCCGTTCGAAGTGCTGGTGGCCACGCCCGGTCGCCTGATTGACCACATCGAGCGCGGCCGCATCGATTTTTCGCGTCTGGAGATGCTGATTCTGGACGAAGCCGACCGCATGCTGGACATGGGCTTCTTCGACGACGTGGAGCGCATCGCCAATGCCACGCCTGCAAGCCGTCAGACGGTGATGTTCTCCGCCACTTTTGAAGGCAACATTGCACGCCTTGCTCAGCAATTGCTGAAAACCCCGAAGCGCATCGAAATCGCTCACCAGCAGGCGCGTCACGAGAACATTACCCAGCACATGCACTATGTGGACGACCTTTCCCACAAGAATCGCGTGCTGACCCACCTCATCAACGATGTGGACATCAACCAGGCGCTCATCTTCACCGCGACCAAACGCGACGCCGACAGCCTGGCCGACGACCTGCAGGCACAGGGTCACAAAGTTGCCGCGCTGCACGGCGATATGCACCAGAGCGCGCGTAACCGCACCATCACCCAGATGCGCCAGGGCAATATCCGCCTGCTGGTAGCTACCGACGTCGCGGCGCGTGGCCTGGACGTACCTGGCATCACTCACGTGATCAACTACGACCTGCCGAAGAACCCGGAAGATTACGTGCACCGTATCGGCCGTACCGGTCGTGCCGGTGCTTCGGGTATCGCCATATCGCTGGCCAGCCCGCGTGATTCCATGCAACTGAAGCGCATCGAGCGTTTTACCGGCCAGCAGATTCCGGCTGAAGTCATCGTCGGTCTTGAGCCCAAGCTGAAGCCGCGTAGCGCCGCCCCTGGCGGCCGTCCGGGCGCGGCCCGTGGCCGCCCTTCCGGCCAGGGCGAACAGCGTCGCACTTCAGGTTATGGCAACAGCGCCAATGGCAATAGTGCCAATGGCAATAGTGCCAATAGCGGCACAGGTAACAGCAACGGCAATAGCTGGGGCAACAATAGCGGCAACGGCGGTGGTCGCCGTGATGGTGCCGCGCGTCCTGCTTCCGGTGGTGCACGCCGCGATGGTCAAGGCAATGCAGGCGGTAACCGCAGCAACGGTAATCGTTCCTGGAGCTGATCGGGCGAATTAATCCGGGCGATTCACCCGGATAACCCCAACAAAAAAGGCGCTGTATGCGCCTTTTTTGTTGGGCTCAAATCTGAGCCAAGCATTTCTTCTAGGTCACATGCGTTCGGGTTTCCGATTGAAAGGGCTACGCCGCCACCGGCCTGATCCGGCTGGCAGCCAGTCTAGCGCGATCACGCGCGCTGTCGGCGGTGTCGGCGCAGGCCAGCGCCACCCCCATGCGGCGCCGCAAAAACGCCTCGGGTTTGCCGAACAGGCGGATGTCGGAACGCGGTACGGCGAGTGCCTCGGCAACGCCGTCAAACGCGATGCCGCTGGCTTCCATGCCGCCATAAATCACTGCGGAAGCGCCTGCCTCGCGCAGACGGGTGTCCACCGGCAGGCCGAGGATGGCGCGGGCATGCAACTCGAATTCGCTCTGATACTGGCTGCACATCGTCACCATGCCGGTGTCGTGCGGGCGCGGCGACACTTCCGAGAACCACACCTGATCGCCTTTGACGAACAGCTCCACACCGAAAATGCCGCGCCCTCCGAGGTTGTCGGTGACTTTTTGGGCGATCGCCTGCGCTGTCGCCAGCGCTGCCGGTGACATCGCCTGCGGTTGCCAGGATTCGACATAATCGCCCTTCACCTGCAGATGGCCGATCGACTCGCAAAAAAAGGTTTCAACCTGACCCGATGCGCCCAGCGCACGTACCGTGAGCAGGGTGATTTCGTAGTCGAAATCAACGAAACCCTCAACAATCACCCGCCCCTGATCCACGCGTCCGCCACTGGCGGCAACGTCCCACGCGCTGGCCACGTCAGCCGGGCCGTCCAGCTTGCTTTGACCCTTGCCGGAAGACGACATCACCGGCTTGACTACGCATGGATAGCCGATGCCGCCATCAATCGCCGCCTGCAGTTCAGCCACGCTATTGGCAAAGCAATAGGGTGACGTGGGTAAGCCCAATTCCTCGGCAGCCAGATGACGGATGCCTTCGCGGTTCAGGGTGAGCTGAGCTGCGCGAGCGGTGGGGATGACTTCACATAGCCCGCTACGTTCGATTTCCACCAGCGCGGCGGTGGCGATGGCTTCGATTTCCGGCACGATCAGGTGCGGGCGTTCCTGCTCTACCAGCGCGCGCAAGGCGGCGCGGTCGGTCATATCGATCACATGCGCGCGATGCGCCACCTGGTGGCCGGGGGCGTCGGCGTAGCGGTCAACGGCGATGGTTTCCACCCCCAGACGTTGCAGGGCGATGATGACCTCCTTGCCGAGTTCACCGCTGCCGAGGAGCATGACGCGGGTGGCGGAGGGGGAGAGAGGAGTGCCGAGTTTCATGGTCTGAGCTTTCACAAAAACTTTTGCCACGGAGACCACAAAGAGAAACCCAAAAAATTTCAGTCAACTCTGTGTGCTCTGTGATCTCTGCGGCGATCAAAATTGGGTTAGTAAATCAGTTCAATTGTACCCGCTCACCCCAGGGCACGGGTGCCTTGCCCTTGACCAGCCACAGCACCGGGTAGGCAGGCGCGTATTCCGGAAATTCGCCTTCGGCGTCGGTGAAATATATCAGCAAGTCGGGGTGCAATTGTTCGACGGCAATCCATTCGAACACCGGACGAAAATCCGTTCCGCCACCGCCTGCGAAGCCGTCAGGCAGAGTCACAGCTTCCCATGGCTCAAAGCGCCACGGGCCGGTTTCGGCCAGGCGCTCGTCGCAGGCGTGCAGGGTCACCTGGGCGTTGATCTGGCCTTTTAATGCATCGATCTCGGCAGCGAATTCGTGCATCTCGGTATCGGTAATCGAGCCGCTGGTATCGAGCACGGCAATGAGCTGGATACCACGACTGTACAGGCTGGGCAACATTGCTGCGCCTTCGCGCCGCGACACGCGCTGGAAGCTGTAGTCCTCGCGCGCCGAATTCATCAGGTAACGCGCCAGCAGCATGCGCCATGGCAGCCTGGGGGCGATGAGCTCGTCCACTAGGCGCAGCCAGGATTCGCCCAAGCGCCCGGCCATGCGCGCCTGCTGCGCGGCAGAGGCCAGATGGCCGCGCCATTGCTGGGCCAGTTCTTCACGCTGGGCAGGGGTGATGTCGTCCATGCCGGGACTGCCGTGCGGACCGGGTTGTGCGCGCGGCTGGGGTTGCCTGCTATTGCTGCCATCGCCACCGGGGGAGGGCTGGGGCATATCCTGCTGTTGTTCGCCGTCGCCTTCTCCGGGCTGATCGTCGCCTGTACCCTGACTATCATCTGCGTTGTTTGCAGGTTCCTGCTGGGTCTGGTCGTTGTCATGCTGGCCGCTATCGTTTTCGGTCTGGTCGAACAGGTGTTTGTCCAGCGTCTGTTCGCTGCTGTCTGCGGGAATCAGCGGGTAGATTTCCTCGGCGGACAGCCCCCGGTATTCGTCGTTGGCGAGGATATTGGGCGGCGCGCGCAAGCCTTCGCCCAGTAACAGCAAATTGACCGCGTGGTCGCAGGCGATATTCCAGCGCTGTATCACGCGGTGCGAACGCCGCGCGAAGTGACCCAGAGCGCAGTGCAGCGCCTCGTGGGCGAGGATAAACTGGGTCTGCGCCAGCGACAGGCGCTCGATGTAGGCCGGATGGTAGTAGAGTGCGCGCGCATCGGTGGCGACACTGTCGCAGGTTTTGGCGTCTACCGCCTGCAATGGCAGGTGCATCACCAGCGCGCCCAGGAAGGGCCGTTCCAGGATCAGCCGGGTGCGGGCGGCGGAGAGCTTGGTGGCAATTTCGTCGGGAGCGTGCATGTATGGTTCAAATGTTGTTTCAGATTCAGCGCATCGGCGACCATTGCAGGTCGTAGAGCATCAAATCGGTGATGGTGTTCGCCCAGTCCTCGAATTCCGGCACCGCAAACAGCGGTTTGCCGATGGAGCGGTGCATGTCGGTGACCAGCATCACGCCCATTTCGCGCTGCGGGAAGCGCCGCGCATAGTCGAGAATATTGCCGAACACGCGGTTGGCTTCCAGCGTCTCGCGCACCAGCACGGCGCGGCGCACCAGCGCAGCCGCGACGCCGTATTGCAGGTCAATGCCTTCCGGCACGTCGGCGGCCTGCCCGGCGAGAATGGCTTCGATGTCGGGCAGGCGCGTCATGTTGTCGATGAAGGTTTTGAACTCCACCCCGGCAGCCTGTCCCACGCAGGCTTGCAGCGCATCCAGCATCAGGTCGGGCGTGTCGCGGAATTTTTGCAGCGCGCGGTGGGCGTACTCCCACGAGCGCGGGCTGGGAAAGGCGACCGGATTATGCGCCGGGTTGAAACTGAACAGCAGATCCGGGCGGAAGCGCAGAAAGCCGATCAGACGCTCGTCCATGCCAGCGGTGTGCGCCCACGCCACCCAGTCGTCGAGATGGGCTTCGACTTCGTAGTGGGTAAAGCGGTTGGCCAGCGGGGCGGGCATGGCATAGGTCACGCCGCGGTCGCCCTGGCGGTTGCCGGCGGCGAAGATGGCCCAGCCTTCCGGCACGCGGTAGTCGCCCAGGCGCCGGTCGAGAATGAGCTGGTAGGCGGCGGCGGACACACTGGGTGGCGCCGAGGTGATTTCGTCCAGAAACAATATCCCCGCTGTGCCGTGGCGACCCGCATCCGGCAGCATGGCAGGGATCGACCACTCGACCAGGTCACCGCTGCGAAACGGGATGCCGCGCAGATCGGTGGGCTCCATTTGCGACAGCCGGATATCGATCAGCGGCACGCGATGGTGTGCAGCGATGTGCGCCACCATTTGTGATTTCCCCACCCCGGGCGGTCCCCACAGCATCACCGGCGTGTGATGGCGGGCGCTTGCGAATTCGCGGTCGAGAATGGTGAGGATGTGGGCTGGGCGCATAACGTGTCCTAAACAGAAGAGGGGGCGGCCTGGGTTAAGCGGGCGGCGATCAGGGCGGCATGCAGGCGGGCCGGGTTGGAAATTTCAGGTAACACGCGGTAGACCTCAAGCAATTGTTCCGGATTTTGCAGCGCGGCGTCCTCAAGCCGCAGCCGGGTGGCGGGCGATAGCCCCGGCTGAGTGAGCAGCAGGCTGGCGATCCAGTGGTGATATTCGCGCACCAGTTCGCGCTGGACGGGTTGCGACCAGCGCTCCAGCACCGGCAATTCGGGGAAAGTGGCGGCGACCAGTTGACGCCCGATCCATGCCGGATCGAGGCGCAGTCCGGTATCAAGCCCTTCGCCGCTCCCATCCGGATTGCGGCGAAACCACTGCGCGGCTGGCAGCGGACGCGCCGCTTCATTGATCTGGCGTGCCAGCACGTCGCGGTGTTTCACCGGCCAGGCACGCGGGTCGCGTTTGGCGTCGGCTGCGGCCAGACAATGGGCGGTGAAGCCAGTATCGGTCAACACAAACGGGTACCAGGTCGGATCACCGACTTTCTCCGGCGCGGCATGCGCGCGCTGGGTTTTGAGCAGGGCCAGCGGCAGGCTGCGGGCTTTGTCCAGCAGCCAGAGTTCCAGCGTGTCCTGGGGAGGAAAGGGCAGCGGCGGATGGTTTTCCAGTGCGGCAATGATGGCGGCTGCGTGCTGGCAATTATTGAGCATGCCGCCTTCGCCCTCGATCCATTCGCCGGACGGCCAATAGCGGCTGAACGGATTTTTGCAATGCACCTGCCAGCTGTGCCCGTTGGTGCTGTACGCCAGCGCGCATTCGATATCGACGACAAACAACATGCCGCGATACGGCGAGAGCTGGCGGATGGCGTAATAGTCGGCGTGCACGAAGATGGCGTGGCGCTATGCAGAGGTTGTTTTTTCGGACAGATGTAACGATAACAGGTTCCAGCGTAAAACCAAGCTAGCCGCCGCGGGTGATTTTTGTTAAGTTCGCAGGATATTTCTTGGGAAGCCATCATGAACTTTTGCAGTGAATGCGGCAGTGGTGTGATTCACACCATACCCGAAGGCGACAACCGCCTGCGCCATGTATGTCTCCAGTGCAACACGGTGCATTATCAAAATCCGAAAATGGTGGTGGGCTGCCTGCCCGAATGGCAAGACAAAGTGCTGTTGTGCAAGCGCGCAATCGAACCGCAGCACGGGCTGTGGACGCTGCCCGCCGGATTCATGGAAAACAACGAGACTACCCAGCAGGGAGCCTTGCGCGAAACCATGGAAGAGGCGGGTGCGCGCGTCGAGATCGAACATCTGTTCACGCTCTACAACCTGCCTTATATCAGCCAGGTGTACCTGATGTTCCGCGCGCGGTTGCTCGATCTGGATTTCGCACCCGGCCCGGAGAGCCTGGAAGTAGCGCTATTCAGCGAGGACGAGATTCCCTGGGATCAAATCGCGTTTCGCACTATCGAGCAAACCTTGCGGCAGTATTTTGCCGACCGTCGCAAGGGCGCGTTTGAGTTTCATATCGGGGATATTGAGCGCAGGAATCGCTAGCAGCTACTTTGAGCTTGCCCAATAAATTATTTACGGCAAGCTCTAAACCATCTCGACATGGCACCGCGTCAGGATGCTGAACTTGAGCAGCAGCCAGTCGTGGCTACGGTCCTGCTCATGGATAATGCGGACACGATAAATATAATCCCCGTCCAGCATGTCATAAATCTGCGCGGGCGCGATGCTCATGTCGCCAACCACCAGTGCGCTGCTGAATCTGCGCTCATCCTGTGCGGGCAAAAAAATGCAGGGCGTCGGCACGCAGTCCGCAGGCGGATTGACCAGACTGAAAATACTCTCCGACATCAGGTGGCCGACGCCATATAAGGCAACCACTCTGGGCGCGGCGCCGAGCCGTTCCGCGCCCAGCTTGTTCGGATGGCCGGGTCGCTGGTCAATCCAGCGTACCGCGGCGAGCGCCCATGGGTGAGCTTTTACCTCGGTGCGCAGACCGATCAATGCGCCGTGGTCGGGGATGTTGACGGGGGCGCCATAGTGGGTCAGGCCGTAGCCGTCGACGCCTTCGTCCTGCATGATCCATGATTCAAGCGGCGCGCTGCACTTGCTGCCGGCTGCATCGCTCAGGATTTGCAGCACCTGTTCGAAGCCGCATACCAGGAGGGCCGACTTGTTTTGCTCCTGGCGCGGCGCGTGACGTTGCGGACCCCCGCGATTGAGAATGGCATGGATGTCATCCAGCAGCCCGGGTGCATCGGTTTCATTCATAATGCCGTCGAGTGGGCTTGGCGGCGGGCTGATCAATTGCGCACGGGTGACTTCAAGCGCAGTCAGCACGCTTTGCAGAGACCAGTAGCGCAGTGCGGTGCCTTCCACCGGGTGATCGTCGATGCGGTGCAGTGGCTCGCAGCCGGCCAGATCGAGCCAGTGGGTGTGCACCTGCGGGTCAAACTGCGCAGCCGGTTGCAACTGGCGGCACCAGCTATTGATCCAGTGCGCAGTCAACTCGATTTTCCATGGGCATAACCCGATCGGGTTGATCAGGTTAAGCAGCAGGATGCGGGTATACAAATGGATGCAGCTGGCTTCGGCGTTGTCGCCCAGCTTCAGTTGCTGCCCGGCAAAGCCATTGCATTCGGCAATGGCATAGAGCGCATGTACATTGCGCCAGGCATCTGATGTCGGGGTTTCATAGCGCATGTAGCGCCACTGGATCAGCTTGCCCTGATAGTGCAACGCGAGCAGCGTAATCGTGGGTAGCTGCTGGTCCAGCGTGGGCTGGTTGCGCGTGGCGGCCTTGACGAAGCTCTGGTAAGCCAGCGCCAGCTGCCAGTAAAAAGCGAAAATTTCCTGCCACAGCGACTTCCCGGCGTAGCGGAAGGCGGTCTGATTTTTCAGATACTGCGTCACCATACCCGCCTGCAGCCTGCAGCCAGCGTTGCGCAGCTCGGCCAGGATGTGGAGTCTGCGCTCATCCAGCACCGCGCTGGACAGATTGAACTGATTGAGGGCATCCACCACCATTTGATGCGCTTCATACTCATGTTGAAACTGCAGCTGTCCCACCCAGCGCCGCGTGCTGTGCAAGGTCGCGAAGGGAGAACGCTCCTCGCGCGCTCCTGGCAGCCATTTCTGGATTATTTTTGTGAACGAGCTCATCGCATGCGGGTAATCAGTTGTTTGCTTGATTTCAGCACGATATGTGCCAGCAAAAAAGGAGTCGCGGGCATGGCTTGCGAAGGCTTGAATACAGGACGCCGGGCTTCGGGCGGATTAAGGAATGAGGCGAAACCCGGACACGGATGTCGGGATGCCGACAGGCTCTGGCGTCAGATGACCATCCCGAAAACAGGATCCGGTCTGCCGATGTGATAGCCCTGGGCGAAATCCACACCGTAATCGCGCAGCAGCTGGACAATCTCGGCGTTCTCGACAAATTCGGCCACCGTCTTTTTGCCAAAGCCGTGTGCCGCTTGAACCAGGGCTTTGACGAACAGCTGGTCGTCGGTATTGGTGGCGAGATTGCGGATGAACGAGCCGTCGATTTTGACGTACTCGACGGGGAGCTGCTTGAGATAATCGAACGAGGCGAAACCCACGCCAAAATCATCCAGGCTGAATGCGCAACCCAGGGCAATGACTTTTTCCATCAGCGCACGTGCAAAGGCCATGTCTTCCACGGCGGCGGTTTCGGTAATTTCAAAGATCAGACCTGCCGGGTTGATGTGTGAATCAGCCAGTTCTGTCTGCAGCAATTCCAGCCAGCGCGGGTTGCCGAAACTGCGCCCGGAGAGGTTGACCGATAGTTTGATATCGGGCGTTTTGCGCTGCAGTGTGGCTAGCGCGGCGATCGCCTTTTGCAGCACCAGCCGGTCAATGCCACGGATCAGACCCGTGGTTTCGGCTACGCCGATAAACTCCGCCGGCATGTACACGTCGCCGGTGGGATTGCGCATGCGGACCAGCGCTTCGTAATGGCTCACCCGGTTGCTGGATAATGCCAGTATGGGCTGGAAGTACAGCTCGAACTGATCGTCTGCCAGCGCTTGCTCGATTTTGTCCACCCAGTACACGCGATTGAGTACACGCTCCATCAGGCCTTCGTCCGGCGCATACAAATGCAGGTTGCCACGGCCGCTCTCCTTGGCGCGGAACAGCGCCAGATCGGCATTGGCCAGCAGCTCCTGGGCAACGCTGCCGTGTTCGGGAAACAGGGCGATACCGATACACGCCGAAACCTTGTGGCTGAGGGGAACTTCTGCCAGCGCAATCATGGATAGGCTGTGCTGGATGTGGCGTGCCAGCTGCATTGCGTGCGGCGCGTCAAGGTGGCTGAAGAATACGCCAAAATCGTCGCCGCCCAGCCTGCCGATCAATGCGGGTGTGGGAAGCAGGCCCTGCAACTGGCTCGCTACAGCGTGTAAAACCTGATCCGCCGCATCGTGTCCGGCGGTGTCGTTGAGCGACTTGAATTCATCCAGATCGAGATAGATCAGCGCTCCGCTGGATTGTCCATCCGTGTGCGACAGGATTCCCTGGAGTGCCTGCTGGAAACGGTGACGGTTGTACAGGCCGGTCAGTGCATCGTATTCGGTCAGGTAGCTTGCCTGTTTTTCGACCCGGTGCAGCTCGGTGATGTCCAGGCCTACCGATAAAATGGCCGCGTCATCAGGATGCTCTGCGCCGAGCGATGAGTGTATCCATACCACATCGCGCGATTCGCCATTCTTGCAACGCAGCGCCGTTTCCTGGCGCAAACTGGCGCCATCCGCATGCAGCAAAGCAGCCAGTTCCCGGCCCGTGTCTGCCGCTTGCTGTGGCAGGCTGAGAAAATCCGTCATTTTTGCGCCGCGCAGTTCGCTGTAGTCGAAGCCGGTCAACGCCAGCATGTAGGCATTCGCCATCAGGATGCGGCCCTGGCTGTCCTGGGTGATGATCAGCATTTGCGCGGTATCCAGCAGACCAGAGACAAAATCGCGCTCGCGCCCGAGTTGCCGCACCAGAGTGTCGAGCTCATCGCTGTGCGAGCGGTGCTTTTCCTGCAGGTATTCCAGTCGATCAGCCAGATCCAGCGCGCCGGCGTCGAGCGTGTCGAGTTCGTCGCGGATGGTATCCATGCGACCGGTTTTTTCCAGCCGGGCGCGCACTGCCTCGAACTCACCCCGGCCAAGTAACGGCAGAATTTCCGCAGTGCGTTTGAGACGGCGCATCGGAACCCACAACAGGGCCAGCAGCATCAGCTCCGAGAGGAGCAGGCCGAGGATACCGACGCCCGCGCTTTTCCAGGCTACAGCGTGCAGATGTTGCAGATTGCGAGTGCGGTCAAAAATCACCAGCATGGAGGGATTACCGGTGCTGGCGCCGGCCGGCATCGGCACAGGCAGGATTTCGTAGAGACGATTTTGATACGATACGCTGATGCGATGGTCGGCAATGGTGCTGCCCAACGGGATGTTCTGCAGTATGGCGATACTCTGCTGGCCGCCGGACACGGCCAGCACCCGGCGCTTGAACGCAGGCACCTGGGGTTGCTGCAGATCGCCTGCCGCGTCGCCAGCGCCGGGCGCCAGAATGGCCAGCGCCATGTCGCCACCGGTCATGCGCTGGAATGAAAGCACTGCATCAGCCAGCGACGCAGCGACGGCGACAGCGGCGACGGAACGCCCATTGTCGAGCACCGGAACGATGTAATAGTAAAGACAGGTCGCCGCACATGCCAGCAGACGCTGCGGGTGTTCTTCAACAATGACGCGCCTGGACAGGTCAGACAGAGCCGGCTCGTTCACCCGCATGGTGTCTTCTTGCCAGTGGGCAAATAATCGGCCATCAGGCTTGAAAAACAGTACCTGTTCCAATCCGCTGTTGAGGCGTAGGTCACTCCAATAGCGCTGATAGTAGTGTTGCAGGGCTGCTTCATCGCCGCTGGCAATCGCGCTACGGACGTCGGTCAGGTTGGGGATCAGATTGACCGAAGTTGCCAGCTGCGCCTCTAACTGGTTGACGGCTTCAGCGGCGAAACGCCGGCTTTGCGCTTCACTTGCGCTGCGCGCGCTGTCAAATTCAGCACGCTGACTGCTGTAATTGATATACGACAGCGACGCATTCACCGCCAGCAGCACCAGGCTGAGCGGCACAATGATTTTCCACTTTAGGCTGAAAAAACGCCTGAGTCGCGCGGGTTGAGTGGCCATCTGCTAGAAGCGGTAAGCCGCCTGAAATAGCCACATGTTCCAGTGGCGTGAAGTGGCAGCAGGATTGATGTTGTCGCTGTAGGGTAACCAGGCGGTGCCATCCACGTGATGAAACTCACCGCGCAGCAGCCAGTCGTTGCTGAGCTTGTAGCTCAGACCGGCGGTCAGATCCTTGGCAAACCGGCTATAGGTGGGGACGCCGGTCAAGGCGCTGAATGCCTGGCCATCCTTGTCGTTTTTATCCCTGTAGGTGACGTCATAGCGTGCCAAGGCCGACCATTTGGGTGTGAGGTGATAAGTTCCCTGAACATAGTAGCTACTGCCGGTTGCCGCGCGATTCAGGAAAAGGGCGCCAAAATTCTGGGCATTAATACGGTTTTGCGCGTATTCGCTGGTGAGTACCCAGTTTTCGGCATTGTATTGTCCGGACAGCACCCAGGCGTCAAAGCGGATATTCCCTGCCAGCAGGGCGTCTGGCGCTTCCGGCTGGTAATGCGCACGCATGCTGACGCCGGTCAATGCCACTTTGAAATGCCCATTGCCCGGTTCCAGAAGGATCCGTCCGATATAGGAAGTATCACTTTTAATTTTCCCCGGCCTGTCCCACCCCAGGAAAGTGCTTTCGGTTTCTCTATCTGAGGTGTCTGGTCTGATCACGCTGAATTGATAACCGAGATTGCCGATAGGCAAGGCGTTATCGCCGTAAACCGCCGCACCCGGCGAGGACAGCACAAAGTTGCGGATGCGATCCAGATAGACGGATTGCGGCAACAGGATGCTGGGGCGGGTGAATGCGACATCACGGGTTTCGTTATACAGCCCGTAGGGATTTTTGATCTTGCCCAGATACACGCCGTAGCGCGCGTTCTCGCTGGCGTGGATGGTGTAGTCGAGGGTGGCATAGTCGAGGCGTGGCGAGCCATTATCGGTTTCACCTGCACGACGCGAAACGGCTTGGGCAGACAGCTGCAGGTTGGGATTGAGACGCCAGGAAACATTCGCTCCCAGCTCGGTGAAACCAAGGCTGGCCTTGTTCTCGGTAGCGCCGAAAAAGTTATTGTGGTCGGTGCCGATAACGGCCTGGCTGGCAAAACCATGCACCTGGACACCATCGGGCAGGCTGTCGGCGCTTGCATTCATGCCATGGCCTGCGAGCGCCAGCGCGGCTGCCAGTATTTTAATTAGGGCTCGCTTCATCATCATTCTGCCGAGATGATCCTGTCCGGATTGTCCACTGTAAGGATACGTACCCGGTCGCCCGGTTTTATCTTTCGCACATAGCCCAGCGCACCAGGAGTACTCGCAACTTTCCTGAGCATTTCCTGTTCCGAGCCGACCTCCGTGGGCGCCTGTCCCGTGCCTGAATAAACCAGCCGGTCCCAGGTCTGACGCAATTGATACGGGTAAACGTCCAGCGCTTCCTTGCAGAAGGCCCGGTGCAGCGGATTGTCGTCGGGGAGCACGAATACCCTGACCGGCTGGCCATCCGGCCACTCCAGCAATTTCATCGCGAACATCGCGCGCACTGCGTTTTGGGACAGGGTTGTGACAGATACATTCGGATTCACAATGATCACCACAGCCCATGCCTTGGCCCCGCCCAGCAGGCACAGACACAGCAATATACGCGCCATGGCGTGAATAGTGCGAATCATCAAAGTGTGAGAAGAACGCATGCCATGTTTGTTATCGTTATCCGCAGGGAGTTGCTGCTTACTCAAGGTGAATCCATTGTCGGGAATTTGTTGCGAATGATAGCAATGTATTGACCCGCGTACACCCTGTTCAACGAAGCATTCTGGTGCCTTAACAAAATCTTTCAGGAAGTATCCCGCTGGCTAATCTGTGCCGCCACAGCTAAAATGCGGGCACAAACAAGGAAGCGTGGCAGAGTGGTCGATTGCACCGGTCTTGAAAACCGGCAACGGGCAACCGTTCGTGAGTTCGAATCTCACCGCTTCCGCCAGCCGCATGTTTTTTCCCGTCTTAAAAATCCCCTGAAACTCGCATAAACGCCGGATGCATAGCCCATTTGTGTTGTGTTGCATCGTTTGCGATATCCCCGCAATGGTTCGGCGGCGTCGTGTAACCCGGATTGCTCAGACCAGATGAAGGCTTACCGTGCGCGCATTTTTATTTGCATACATGCGCATGTCCGCCTGCTTGATCAAGGCTTCCGGACTATCGCCGTCCTCGGGGAACATGGCTATCCCGGCGCTGATCCGCACGCAGATCTGCTGGTCGGCTATCTGAAATCCGACAGCCAGTTTTTGCCGGATTTTCTGGCTCACGGCTTCCAGCGCTTCCTCGTTTTCCACGCTTTCAATCAGGATGATGAATTCATCGCCGCTCATTCTTGCCACCGTGTCACCTACCCGGACCGTGGCGCGCAGGCGCTCGGCCACAAACTTGAGTAATTGGTCGCCCACTTCATGCCCGTAGGTGTCGTTGACCCGCTTGAAATTGTCAAGATCCAGGAACATAACGGCCAGGCGCTGTCCTTGGCGCCGCATCCCTGGCAGCAATTGCTCCAGCCGATCCATCAGCAGCATGCGATTAGGAAGCCCCGTCAAGGCATCGTGGTTGGCGAGCTGCCACAGCCGCTTCTGATCCTCCATCTGTAGAAGCGTGCCTTGTCGGTGCGCCCGCAAGTACGCCACCAGCATCAGGGAAGAAACGAGCGTTAACACGGCCATCAGCGCCAGCAGCCCCAGACTCAAATCCGACCAGCCCACCTGCCGCTTCACCATCAGGGCAAAGGGCTCTCCCATCGTTGCCAGCGGTTTCTGGTAAACAAAGGCAGGGAACAGGGCAGTTTCAATACGGCTTCGGGCTTTTCCAGACATCGCCAGCAACTGGCCTTTGGGATCCTCCGGCCTGAAATCCTTGTGGTAAACAAGCACCGTCCCGCCGTCAAAGATCGGAAATTTGGCAGCATCGGTCAGCTTGGCAGCGTCGATCACCATGTCCACCACCAATTCATCCGGCGTGGTACGCGCCTGAGGGGAATCATCGCGCTGGAAGGTTCGGGAGATCGGACAAAAAACGACATAGGCCAGATTGCCCTCCACCAGTCTGAATGGATGGCTGGCAACAGGCGCGCGGCGCTGCAGGGATTCGGCCAAGGCGCGCTGCAGAAATGGCACGCTTTCCATATCCAGCCCAAGCACATTTTCGGAGCCTGGCGGCATCGGCTCCATGAACACGATCGGGTAGTAGAGGGGCTTGTCTTGCAGAGGCTGCCATTTCCGGTCGGAATCATAGGAAAACGATTTGACGGTGAAATCGGGAATGCCATTGCGCCTTTTCCCGGCAACAAACGTCGCAAGCTGTTTTTTTGTTACCGCCTGCGCGATTTCAAGCGCAAAGATTTGCGGATTGGTCGCAATGACCTGTGCGACATAGCGCGAGGCTTCGGCCGGGTCCGTGTCGCCAATGGCGCCAAACAGGGCCGAGAATCCTTTCAGGATGGTTTCGCTGCCGACCATCTCCTTGTTGAGATGATCCGAATAGGCATCGCCGTATTGCGTCAGATCCTTTTCCACATCGCGAATATTCAGCTCGACCACAATGGCCGCCGCGCCAAGACACAGCGACAGCCACAGCGCCAGACTCAAGACGTAAGTCCTTACGGAGAGCGGTTTCATCGCTGGCAGTGAGCGTTGCGGGATTGAAGCGGCTGACTTCACTTTTTTCGATTCCTTGTTCCATCAACATCCAAAATCGGGCTGGCCTTCATTAGCGATTACGAATGAACCAATTTGCATTTCTCCGTACTAATTTGTCGTGCCCGGACAATAACCCCGGGCACTGTCGATCCCGCCGTATCCATTGCCCGAACCTCAATGGGCTTTAACTGTAGCTCATCAATCAACTGTAAATAAGGAAAAAACCATGAGCAAGAACAAGCGGTCTGCCGCCATGGCCCTCGCTGGCCTTCTGATCCTGTCATTGCAGGGCGTTTCATCTACGGCTTTCGCCGAGACCAGCGACAGCATGGCGAATAATACCAAGCCGCCATTACAGATCGTCAACCAGACCGGACTCAAGGTAGTTGTCCAGGTTAATTATGCCGACACCATTCCCAACGGCATCAGCAAGCAGGTGATGGCGGCAAAAAATCTCTACGATCAATACACCGCCCTTGGCATGAAACCCGGCAAGGATTATGAAATCGTCATGGTGTTCAGGGCCGACGGCGCCCAGTTCCTGCTGACCGACGAGGCCTACGACCAGAAAGTGAAGCAGCCGCACCCGAAAGGCAATCCCAACTTGGCGATACTCGATGCGCTCAACAAAGGCGGCGTAAAAATGGAGGAGTGCGGCGTGGCGATGCGATTGAAAGGCTACTCGCCCCACGACATTCTCCCCTATAGCCGAATCGTTGCGTCCGGCATCGGCGCCATGGTCGATCTGGAAAAATCCGGCTACCTCTCCATTACGCCGTAAGGCGTAGCGCCGAACCCATAGCGGATTTCTCCACAGCCGCGATGGGTTCGGCGGACTACTTCATTTTTTCCTCGGCGTTTCCTCGGCGTTTCATTGACGCTTGTGCGGTTCCGCCCAGAGATTTTGTTCATTTGCAGGATTGCGGTCGACCTTCGGCGGGATCAGACGATTCTCGTATATGGGTGTTTATTCCCAATTCCGAGCAGTACTGCGCACGATTCCATGACTGCAGGGCATGTTTCAAAACTCCGCATGGATGAATTCTAAAAATCAACCCCGCAAGCGCCTGAAACCCGCTGCGATGATACAATCGCGTTCATCTCCTGGGCCTGCAAGCGTCATGCGTTGGCAGGGACATTTCTGATAACGGTTTTTAAACGGCTTGCAGCCGAAGCATGGCTGACATAGCCGCGCCATCTATCATCGTGGATACCCTGAACACGCCCCTTACCCCTACTGATCATTCGCGCAACGCCGCCGGTATGACGTATGTCTATCCGGTGGTGTCGCGCCGCGCGGGCGGGGTGTCGGTGGGCATCAATCTCAATCCCAACAATGCCTGCAACTGGCGCTGCATTTACTGCCAGGTGCCGGGGCTCACGCGCGGCGCGGCGCCGGAAATCGACCTGGCGCTGCTCGAACGCGAGCTGAGCGGTTTTCTGCACGAGCTGCTGCATGGCGACTTCATGGCGACGCGCGTGCCGGAGAGTGCGCGGCGCATCAACGATATCGCCTTGTCCGGCAATGGCGAGCCGACCAGCGCCAAAGCCTTTGTCGAGGTGATTGAGCTGATCGGCCGTGTCATGGCGCGTTTCGACCTCACGGGTAAAATCAAGCTGGTCCTGATTACCAACGGCAGCCTGCTGGACAAGGCGTACGTGCAGGACGGTTTGCGCCGCATGCATGCGCTCAATGGCGAAATCTGGTTCAAGATGGACAGCGCCACGCGCGAGGGCTTGCGCAGTATCAACCACGCCGAACTCGGCCCGGAGCGGGTGTTTGCCAACCTGCAAAGCGCCGCCAGCCTGTGTGCCACCTGGCTGCAAACCTGTATGTTTGCGATCGATGGCGCAGCGCCATCGGAGCAGGAACAGCAGGCTTATCTGGATTTTGTGCGCCGCATCGCAAGCGCAGGCGTGCCGGTGCAGGGTGTGCTGTTGTATGGTCTGGCGCGGCCCTCATTGCAGCCCGAGGCACCGCGCTTGTCGGCATTGCCGGCGGACTGGCTGGAAGCGTTTGCGGAAAAAATCCGCATGGCCGGGCTGGCAGTGAAAGTCAGCGCCTGATGATTTACGGCATTGGCACGGACATGGTGAGGGTGGCGCGCATGACGCAGCTATTGGCGCGTTACGGCGAACGTGCGGCGCAGCGCATTCTGGCAGTGGAAGAACGGGCGGAGTTTGCGCACAAGTCCGACGGCGCGCGTTTTCTCGCCAAACGTTTCGCCGCCAAGGAGGCGCTGGCAAAGGCCGCCGGTAGCGGCTTGCGCAGCCCGGTCACGCTCAGCAATATCCGCGTGCAACATACCCCGCTCGGGCAACCCGAACTGGCGTTTGCACCTGATCTGCAAGCCTGGCTGGCAACGCGGGGCGTGGCGCGCGCGCATCTTTCCATCAGCGATGAAGCCGATTACGTTATTGCCTTTGTGATACTGGAAACCACACCATGAGCCTCGGCCCCATCATGCTTGACGTGCCCGGCATGGCACTCACCGACGACGACCGCCGCCGCCTTGCGCATCCGCTGGTGGGAGGCGTGATCCTGTTTGCGCGCAATTATCAGTCGCCCGCGCAGCTGATTGCGCTGACGGCTGAAATCCGCGCGCTACGCACGCCGCATCTGCTCATCGCGGTGGATCACGAAGGCGGGCGGGTGCAGCGTTTCCGTGAGGGCTTCACGGTGCTGCCGCCGATGCGCGAACTGGGGCGGATCTGGGATCGGCATCCCGCCGAGGCGCGGCGGCTGGCGCGCGAATGCGGCTATGTACTGGCTGCCGAGTTGCGCGCGCACGGCGTGGATCTGAGCTTCACACCGGTGCTGGATCTGGATTACGGCGCATCCGGCGTGATCGGCGACCGCGCCTTTCACAGCGATGTGGATGCCGTCGCCGACCTCGCGCATCAGCTCATGCTCGGCCTCAAGGACGCGGGCATGGGCAGCGTCGGCAAGCATTTCCCCGGTCATGGCTTCGTGCGCGCCGATTCGCATCGGGAAATCCCGGTGGACGAACGCAGCTATGCAGACATCGAGCAGGCCGATCTGGTGCCGTTCCGCCGCATGGCGGGCTATGGCATGACCGGCGTGATGCCGGCCCATGTTATCTACCCGGCGGTGGACAGCCGTCCGGCCGGATTTTCTCCGATCTGGCTGAAACAGATATTGCGCGGCAAGCTGGACTTTGACGGGGTGATTTTCAGTGATGACCTTTCCATGGAAGGCGCCAGCGTGGCCGGCGGTATTGTCGAGCGCGCGGTGGCCGCGCTCGAGGCAGGCTGCGACATGGCGCTGGTATGCAACAACTGCGCGGCTGCCGATGAAGTGCTGGCCAGCCTCGACTGGCACATGCCTGCCACCAGCATCGCCCGCATCGCGCGCCTGCACGGCAAACCGCATCCACCCGGCATGACGGAATTACGCGAGCAGACGCGTTATGCCGCTGCCGTTCACGCCATCGCCGGTATAGGGCATGGCAGCGCAGATTTATGGGAAACCGACGGGAGTAACACTTGTGGCAAAGGCTGAACACACGCATCAGGATCACGACCATGACCATGATCACCACGGACACAGCCACCACCATCATGGCCACGGCGGGCTGGGCATTGCTTTCTGGCTGACTCTGGGATTTGCCGCGGTGGAGGCGGGCGGCGGCTGGTGGTCAGGTTCGCTGGCCCTGATCTCCGACGCCGGGCACATGCTGATCGACGCACTGGCGCTGGGGCTGGCGGCGTTTGCCGGCTGGCTGGCGCTGCGCCCGACATCGTATCGACACTCCTACGGCCTGGTGCGCGCCGAGGTGGTGGCGGCGCTGGTCAACAGCGTGCTCATGCTGGCGCTGATGGTGGGCATCGTGTGGGAAGCCATTGCGCGTCTGCATGCGCCGCAGCCGGTGCAGGGCGGTGCAGTGATGGTGATTGCCGCAATCGGGCTGGTGGTGAATATCTTCGTCGCCTATCAGCTGACACGCGGCGAACAGACACTCAATGTGCGCGCCGCACTGCTGCACGTGCTGGGCGACATGCTGGGCTCGGTGGCGGCGCTGGTGGCAGGCGCGGTGATCTACTTCACCGGCTGGCTGCCGATTGACGCGCTGCTGTCGCTGTTTGTGGTGGCGCTGATCCTGGTTTCCAGCATTCGGCTGCTGCGGGAGGCGCTGCATATTTTGATGGAAGGCGTGCCGCACAACCTCGATCTGCCCGAAGTAGGGTACACCATGGCGCAGATGGCCGGGGTGACTTCGGTGCACGACCTGCATATCTGGACGCTGTCTTCGGGCAAGGTCGCGCTGTCTGCGCATCTGGAAATCCCCAGCATGCAGGACTGGCCGCGTATCCTCCACACCACGCAGCAAATGCTGCACACGCGCTTTGACATCGACCACGTGACCCTGCAGCCGGAACTGCCCGCCGCCCGGCTCGAACAGGTCGGCATCCCGTTTTACCCCCGGCGCAGCCATTGATGACGTCTTTTGATCTGAACTGCCGCGCCTGCCCGCGGCTTGCCGGTTTTCTCGATGAGGTAGGCGTGGCGCATCCGGCTTATCACGCTCGCCCGGTTGCGCCGTTTGGCGATGCCGCGCCCTGGCTGCTGATTGTCGGTCTCGCCCCCGGCATGCACGGCGCCAACCGCAGCGGCCGCCCGTTTACCGGCGACCATGCCGGAATATTGCTCTACGAAACCCTGCACGCCTACGGCTTCGCCAGCAACCCCACGTCAGTGAGCGCTGACGACGGCTTGCAGTTGCACGGCTGCCGTATCACCAACGCGGTCAAATGCCTGCCTCCGGCCAACAAGCCGGAAACTGCCGAGATTCGCCAGTGCAATCGTTATCTGGCGCATGAAATCGCTGCGCTGCCCGGCGATCTGTCCATCCTTGCACTGGGCAGCGTCGCCCATGCCGCCGTGCTCATGGCGCTGGGGCTGAAAGCCAAAGCCCATGTGTTCGGGCACGGCGCGGTGCATGCGCTGGACGATGGACGTGTGCTGTACGACAGCTACCATTGCAGCCGTTACAATACGAATACGCGACGCCTGACGCCGGACATGTTCCGCGCAGTGTTTGCGCGTATCCGTGCTGACAAGGAGAGTGAGCCATGCCTTACGTGAACATTCGCATCGCAGGCAGTTTGAGCCGCGAACAAAAGCGGAAAATCGCCGAAGAAATCACCGACACGCTGGAACGCGTGGCAGGTAAGCCGGCTTCCTATACCTACATTGCCTTCGATGAGCTGCCGGAAGAAAACTGGGCAATCGCGGGCCGGTTGCTGGATGAAGACTGAGGTTTTCGACAGCAAGGCATTCCTCGCCACGCTGCCCGGCCTACCCGGCGTGTACCGCATGCTCGGGCAGGGCGGCGAAGTGCTCTATGTAGGCAAGGCGCGCGACCTGAAGAAGCGCGTGTCGTCGTATTTCCAGAAAACTGACCAGAGCCCGCGCATCCGCCTGATGGTGGCGAAAATTGCCAGCGTGGAGATCACCGTCACGCGTTCCGAATCCGAAGCGCTGGTGCTGGAAAACAACCTGATCAAGGCGCTGTCGCCGCGCTACAACATCCTGTTCCGCGACGACAAGTCCTATCCCTACCTGATGCTCAGTGGTCACCGCTACCCGCGCCTGGCCTATTTCCGTGGCACGCCGCAGCGCCAGGACCGGTGCTTCGGCCCGTTTCCCAATTCCTATGCGGTGCGCGACAGCATCCAGATTCTGCAAAAGGTGTTCCGCCTGCGCACCTGCGAGGACAGCGTCTTCAACCATCGTTCACGCCCCTGCCTGCTGCATCAGATCAAGCGCTGTACTGCGCCGTGCGTGGATTTGATCTCGCCCGAGGATTACGCCGCCGACGTGAAGAATGCCGCGCTGTTTCTGGACGGCAAGGAAAACGAAGTATTGCAGGCGATTACCGAAAAAATGCAGCATGCCGCAGCCGCCATGCATTATGAAGAAGCGGCGCTGTACCGTGACCAGATCAAGAGTCTCACCGCGGTGCGAGAGAAGCAGTTTGTCTCCAGCCACAGCAGCGTGGATGTGGATGTCGTGGCCGTGGTGGCCGAGCACGGCCTGCTCTGCGTCAACCTGCTGATGATACGCGGCGGGCGGCACCTGGGTGACAAGAGCCTGTTCCCGCAAAATGCCCAGGACGTGGGGCCCAAAGAGGCCATGGAAGCTTTTCTCGCCCAGCATTATTTCAACCGCACCATTCCGCCGCAGATTATCGTCTCCGAGCCGGTTGATGCAGACGCGCTGGCGGCAGCTTTCAGCGAGCAGGCCGGGCGCAAAGTCAGCATCCAGATCAATCCCATCGGCGAGCGCCGCAGCTGGCTGGCCATGACCCAGGGCAACGCGCGCATTGCCATCACCCGCCAGGTCGCGCAAAAAACCACGCAACAGGCACGCCTCACCGCGCTGCAGGAAGCGCTGGCGCTGCCTGCCCTGCAACGCATCGAGTGCTTCGATATCAGCCACACCATGGGCGAGGCGACTGTGGCGTCGTGCGTGGTGTACGACAAGGGCGCGATGCAGAATGGCGAATACCGCCGCTACAACATCAGCGGCATCACCCCCGGCGACGACTACGCCGCCATGCGCGATGCGCTCACCCGGCGCTATACCAAAATCCAGCAGACCGAGGCCAGGCATCCCGACCTGATCCTGATCGACGGCGGCGCCGGCCAGCTCAACATCGCCAGCGAGGTCATGGCAGAGCTCGGCATCACCGACATCGAGTTGATCGGTGTCGCCAAAGGGGTCGAGCGCAAGGCCGGCATGGAGCAGCTCATCGGCACCGATGGCCGCGCCACGCGCCTGCCCAGCGATCACCCCGGCCTGCACCTGATCCAGCAAATCCGCGACGAGGCGCACCGTTTCGCCATCACCGGGCACCGCGCCCGGCGCGGCAAGGCGCGCACCCACTCGACGCTGGAAGACATCGGCGGCATCGGCCCGAAACGCCGGCAAAAATTGCTGGAGAACTTCGGCGGTCTGCGCGGCCTGCAAAATGCCGGGGTAGAAGAGATCGCCCAGGTCGACGGCATCAGCCGCGCGCTGGCGGAAAAGATATACCGTGAATTACACTAGACGGATATCCCACTAAAAATTACGCCATGCCGCTCAACCTGCCCAACCTGCTCACCTGGCTGCGTATCCTCATGATCCCGCTGGTCGTCGCCGTGTTCTATCTGCCTGACGGCTGGCTCACCACGCATCAAGTCAACCTGATTGCCGCCGGCATGTTCGGCATCGCCGCCATGACCGACTGGCTGGACGGCTATCTGGCGCGCATCCTCAACCAGACTTCCGCCTTCGGCGCCTTTCTCGACCCGGTGGCCGACAAGCTGATGGTCGCCGCCGCCCTCATCGTGCTGGTGAAACTGGGGCGCGTGGATGCGCTCATCGCGCTCATCATCATCGGCCGCGAAATCACCATCTCCGCGCTGCGTGAATGGATGGCCAGCATCGGCGCGCGCGGCAGCGTGGCGGTGTCGATGATCGGCAAGCTCAAAACCGTGGCGCAAATGCTCGCCATCCTGCTGCTGCTGTTCCATGAGACTTTCCTCGGTCTGGATACCCAGCAAATCGGCACCTGGCTGATCTGGCTGGCCGCGGTGCTCACGCTGTGGTCAATGGCCTACTATTTGCGGCAGGCGGTGCCGGAGGTGATCAGGCATGGCCGATAAGACAGGGCTTTGTATGAACTAAATTGCTTTATCTCCCCCTAAGCGGAGAGCGCTTTTCCAGCGCATTCGCAGCCGGGTGGCAGAAATATCGCGTGCCGCCCGCTCTCCCCAATCGAAAAAGGAATGAAATTGAAATTATCTTTGAAACAAACAGCACTGTTTGGTGTTGTGCTTGGCCTATCCACCGGTGTATTTGCGGCCGGTTACCCGAAGGTGATTCAGAATGCCGTCGGCCAGGGTGTCAAGGTGGAAAAATCTTTCCCCGCCGCATCGGGCATGACCGGTTGGGTGCTTTCCAGGCAAGGGCAGTATTCGATTGTATTCACCACCCCGGACAATAAAACGCTGCTGGCTGGCCTGATGATCGATGAGAGCGGCGCCAATCTCTCGCAGGAATATGCCGCAAAATACATCCCAAAACCGGATTTTGCAGCAGTATTCAAGGAACTGGAAAAAGCCACGATGATCGTGGAGGGCGCCAAGTCGCCCAAGAGCATAATGTATGCTTTCTTCGATCCAAACTGCCCTTTCTGTCACATGACCTGGAAAGCGTTGCAGCCGTATGAGGCAGCGGGTCTGCAAGTGCACTGGGTGCCGGTCGCCTATCTCGCCCCGAGCAGCCTGCCCAAGGCGATAGAAATGCTTGCTTCGGCCAACCCGACCGCAGCGTTTCGCGCCAACGAACAGCATTTCGGCAATGATAAAAATCCATCCGCGAAATTCACCGCCAGTACTTATCCAGAGATTGCCAAAAAGCTGGAAAAGAACGCCGAACTGATGCAGAAATTCGGCCTTAACGGCACGCCGGGTATCGTATGGAAGGACAAGAGCGGCAAGGTGATGGTCAACAACGGCATGCCTAAATTGTCCGAGTTGCCGAAAATGACCGGCTTGCCTGAACAGAAAATAGATGATCCGGAGCTGGCTAAATTCCGCTGAATAAACCAGTTGGGCAAGGCGTTGCGCCTTGCCCACCAGGCAAGGGGTGCAGGAAATGAATGCAGGCACACCGCTCGCAGAACTGGATGATGATTCTGTCACTGCCCCCAAAGGGTTGTTGCGGCACAATCCAAAATCCTTCCTGAAGTCGATCCTCATCGGATTCACTCTGGTGGCACTGCCGCTTATCATCGCCCTCATCAATAGCGCTGTATCCATTGACCGACTGGCTGAGCAGAGTCGCAAGGCAGTCTATCAGGCAGCGCAAATTGCACATGGCAGCCGCGTCCTGCTGGATGAAATCGCCACCATGGAACGCAGTGTGCGACAGACGGTTATCCTGGGCGACGCAACTTTGCTCGAGGGTTATTTTCAGGCGCATACAAAATTCCAGGACACCGCTGTGAGCCTTTCAGCGCTTTCTTTGCGCGCTGACCAGAGGCAGGTGCTGAATAAGCTCACGGTATCTGAATCAGCCATCTTTCAGCATGTCTCTGCTGCCCGCCAATCATCAGAAGGCTTGCAAGAGGTCGTGAGGGACTTTGTGCCGCTGCTGGATTCGGCACGAACTTTCTCGTCTGGCGGTTATGCGCTGATTGAACACGAGGTGAATGCGATGCAGGATATGGCGGGGCATGCCCGGTCTGTTGTGGTATGGCAACTGCTTGCTTTGGCCCCGTTTGCGATTCTGTTGGCACTCGGTTTTTCCGTGTTGATTGCACGTCCAATTCGACAAATCGATGCTGCAATCCGCACTATGGGGCAGGGTGAGCTTTCCAAGGCGGTAAGCGTCGATGGGCCGCAGGATTTAAGGTATCTTGGTCAACGACTGGACTGGATGCGCCGCCGCCTGCTGGAACTGGAAGAGCAGAAAATCCGGTTTCTGCGGCATGTTTCGCATGAGCTCAAGACCCCCCTTACTGCGATTCGTGAAGGCGCCGATCTGCTTGCGGAAGGCGTGGCCGGTGAATTAAGCGTGAAGCAGCGGCAGATAGCAAATATTCTGTACACCAACAGTATACAATTGCAAAAACGCATCGAAGATTTACTTAACTACAGCGCTCTACAGACTGAAAAAACCGCTCTTGTAAAACGCCGGGAGGCGTTGGGGCGAATTGTGGAGGCCGTGTTGCAAGATCAGAAGCTCGCTCTCATGAATAAAGGCTTGCAAGTCGATCTGTCTTGCCCGGAGTTGGTGATTGAGTGTGACAAACAAAAAATCAGCATCATTGTGGATAATCTCGTGTCGAATGCTGTGAAGTTTTCTCCCCCGGGTGGGCGTATCAGGATATGGGCGAATCAGATCGGCGAACTGGGGCAGTTGGATGTCACGGATGCTGGCCCGGGCGTTGACGAGAGCGATTGGGATAAGGTATTCGAACCCTTTTACCAGGGGCGGAGGGCGCACGCGAGCCATGTTCAGGGGACAGGGCTGGGATTGTCTATCGCGCGTGAATATGCCCGCGCACATGGCGGCAATATCGAACTTGTAAAACAGGCCGATGCAGGCGCCCATTTCCGTCTCACCTTGCCCATCCATGATCCGGAAGATACCCATGTGTGACCTCCGTCAGCGATTTTGGCTGATGCCAGCCATCATGCTGGCATCCCTTGCCGCTTGTTCAAACATGCCTGCGAGCCCGTCGCATACCGCGGCTGATGGCTGGTCACCACCCTTGATCGTGACCAGCCAGGTGGAAGAGCTGATGCTGTATTACGATTATCTGCGTAAACAGCCAGCGGCAGAGCTGGTTAAAGAATATGACAAAGCGCGACAGGGTCTGGCGCAATCCAAAACCGATGCAAACCGTGTGCGCGTTGCGCTGCTGCTGGCGCTGCCCAACGCACCTTTCCACGACAGCGCTGCGGCGCTCGGTTTGCTCAATGAGTTGACGAAAGAAACCAGGACGACTTCCCACAGTTTGCATGGCCTGGCTGGCTTGATGGCGATGCTGATTGCAGAACAGCAGCGTGCGAGTAGCAGCGTGGATGAGCTGTCGCAAAAATTGAAAGACGAGCAAAAGCGTGCCGATGCATTGCAAGAAAAAGTGGACGGCATCAAGAATATGGAAAAAAATCTTATTCGCAGGGATAAGCATTGAATTAAGCGCAAAAACATGACTGAACCCCGACTTAAAATTCTGATTGTCGATGACGATGCGGATTTGCTTGAATTGCTATCGATCCGTCTGAGTGCCGCCGGCTATGAAGTTGAGACCGTGCAAAATGCAGAGGCTGCGCTCAACCATCTTGACGTGTCCCGCCCGCAACTGGTCATCACGGATATGCAGATGGGCGGCATGGACGGTATGGCGTTGTTCGAGCACATACATCGCACCACCCCCACTTTGCCGGTCATCATCCTGACCGCGCATGGCACGATTCCGGATGCGGTTGCAGCTGCGCAACGGGGCGTTTTCGGTTATCTGGCCAAGCCTTTTGACAGCAAGACACTGTTGGCCCAGATCGCTCGAGCGCTCAGGCTCTTGCCCGGTGTTGCGCCTCAGAATGAGGTGCCGCAAGCGCTGTGGCGTGCGGGCATCATCACGCGCAGTGCTGCGATGGAGGATATTCTCACCAAGGCCCAACTCGTCGCCGAAGGGGATGCCAGCGTGCTGATTCATGGTGAAAGCGGCACCGGCAAGGAATTGCTTGCCCATGCCATTCATGATGCGGGCAAACGCGCACATCAACCCTTTGTGGCAGTCAATTGCGCGGCGATTCCTGAACAATTGCTGGAGTCCGAACTGTTCGGGCACGTCAAGGGGGCATTTACCGGCGCTGTGCGCGATCACAAGGGTTTGTTCCAGACGGCGGAGGGAGGCACATTGTTTCTCGACGAAATCGGCGATATGCCGCTCCTGCTTCAAGTCAAATTATTGCGGGTACTCCAGGAAAGGCAAATACGACCGGTAGGTTCCGCGCAGACAATCCCGGTGGATGTGCGCATTATTTCCGCCACGCACCGCGATCTCCGGACGGAAGTTACTACCGGTGGTTTTCGCGAGGATCTCTATTACCGGCTTAATGTGGTGGCATTGACGATTCCGTCATTGTCGCAGCGACGTGAGGATATCCCTTTGCTGGCAAACCATTTTCTTGGGCTGCTTTCCGAAAAATACCAAAAGAACATCAATGGATTTTCACCCGAAGCGATGGAAATGCTGGTGAGCGCCTCCTGGCCCGGCAACGTGCGTCAACTGATGAATATCGTTGAGCAATGTGTTGTTTTGTCTACGACCCCGCTCATTTCGGCTGTGCTGGTGTACGACGCCATGCATAAGGAAGAAGAGCAGCTGGTTTCGTTCGAAGAAGCGCGCAAGCGCTTTGAAAGGGATTACCTGGTGCGGGTGCTGAAGATCACTGCCGGCAACGTGACGCAGGCGGCCCGATTGTCCAAGCGTAACCGCACCGAGTTCTATAAATTGCTACAGCGACACCAGCTCGATGCCTCCGCATTTAAATCTTCATAAACTCCATCCATCTTTCGTCATCATTCGGCGACAAGAAGTATTTCAATATTTTTCAATAAGTTAGATTGAAATCGCCGGATTTGTGTTGTTAGAAGGCGACATAAAACCTGTATTGCTCCCTTTATTTATATTTAACATACTGTTTTATATTGATAATTTAATATGGCATAGCAATTGCTTGTTGCATCTTGCAGCAATATTGCTGTGTGAAGTACGGGAGATACAGGATGAATTACTCTGTTTTAAATTTGCAATATCGATATAAAGCAATTCCAGCATTCGTATTGGGAACTGCGCTTGCCGTGGGCGCGATAGGTGTGACCGGTATCAGTCATGCCGCACCAACCTCAAAATCCGAGGTTTCTCCAATTATGTCTTTGTTTGATACGAATCATGATGGTTCCGTCAGTCCCAAGGAGGCCTCGGCACAAGGGATGCCGGCTCAAGTATTCAAGGAGGCAGACGCCAGCCATGACGGAAAATTGAGTCCGGAAGAGCTTGCCAACGCAATGGCGACTAGTGCGCCAGCAGCTGATGCACCGGTATCGCCGTCGACAGGTACTCCAAAGTACTAAAAATAAGGCATTTCAGTGGAGCGTGCCTATAGCCGACTTTGATGGCTACGCCAAGGATTGGCGTGATCGAGTTGGTTTGGTTGTGCTTCGCTTTTCTTATATTGCGGCTTGTTTATTGATTGTTAGCAAATTCGGGCTGGTTGATTGGTTGGGCCGTTATGACTGCCACAGCAACCAAATAAGGAGTTAAACCATGAAGTACCACGCATTCGCCGGGCAAAATAAGGTTGCCTTAACCATTCTGCTGGGAACGGCGCTGACACTTGGTGTTATGGCCGCATCCCATGCTGCGTCTATGCCTAAACCGGGTAATTCTACATTCGAAAAATACGATATCAATCAAGACGGCTTGGTGAGCAAAGATGAAGCCGCGGCCCACAAAATGTCGATTAAAGCATTTGAAGAGGCAGATTCCAATCAGGACGGCAAGTTGAACAAAGATGAATTTGCCAAGGCGGAATCAATAAACGAGCGTGCCAAAGTGGCGAAATACGTTGATGACAGCGTCATAACTGCGAAAATAAAGGCGGAGCTTATCAAGCAGTCTCTGTTGAAAGGACTTCAGGTTCACGTCGAAACTTACAAGGGTGCGGTACAACTAAGTGGATTTGTCGACAATGACAAGCAAATCGCCACTGCCGGCCAGATCGCAGCTGGTGTCGAAGGAGTTGGCAAAGTAATCAATAATTTGATTTCTAAAAACGGTTATTGAGAAGCGCTCGCTAAGGGCGGTCATGATCCGTGCCCTGGTCAAATACCTGACTTGGCGCGTGGCTGACTGATCCTGATTTAATAATTGAGGATATCGATCCATGAAAATGCAACTGTGCTCGTTGCCGTTTGATTCGCAAATTCAGATATTGAAGACCGTTGATGACCAAATCATTACGGACAAGATACAAACTGCTCTGGTCGAACATAAAGCAATGCAGCAGGCATTCATTCATGTGGAGACATTTGCGGGTGGAGTCGAGTTGACTGGATGGGTGAGCAAAGCCGCCCAGAAACAGCTCGCTCTGGCTTTGGCTGCAGATATACAAGGTGTTTCCTATGTGGTGAATAACCTGAGCGTACGCGGCTGATGCAAGGCGATGTTGAGTTGATCGCATTGTTAAAAGGCGTGAGGATTTTGAATCTGGTGCCTCAATAGAAAGGGTTCATTGTGGACACATCAAAAACTTTATATTCGATACTGGTGATATCCGGGATTTCCCTTACGCTTTTTAGCCTTCTCGCGTTTGCTGCAATCTGTGGCTGGATTCCGTTCGCTAGTTAGCGCGAAAAAACGTCGGTACCCCCTCAGTGAAGGTTGCAGCGCCGCGCCAGACATATAACGGTTATGCCCGTGGCGTACTCCGACTGCCGACAGAGGTTTAGTCGTGATGCCCTTTGCGCCAGCTTGATTTCTATTTCTCGGGAAAGCCTTCCTGGCTTCTTCCAATCCGCTTGCACTTCTTCTGTGCGTCGAATACTTGCCGCAAAAATCCCTGCTAAACATCCGTTCCTGAGGCAAGCGTTTTTCGTGTGATTGGGGACGTCAAACGCCAACAATCATGACGAATGTTAGATTATTATTCGAAAATCAAACAAATGATAAGTGCACCGTGCTGAAATCTGCTGCACCAAAGAGGGGTTGGATTCGGAAAAAAATTGATAAATTTCTGCGGTGTTATTGTTTAATGCATTGAAATACAATAAAATTTGCGCGTGGCATGTATGTTGCTAAATACCTTCTGAAAGCTCCGACCTATTGTTAGGGCTGACAACTTCAGTGAGGTGAATTGCATGAATACAATGGCTAACCCAGAGACGACATCCAGGTGGTTTCATCACCGCTGGTGGCAGCTTATTTTCGGGCTCGTTGCAATGATGTCCATTTCCAGTTCCCAGTATGTGTGGGCCTTGTTTGTGAAGCCCTTGCAGTCTTCACTCGATACGAGTCTGGCGGCGGTGCAGGTCACCTTTTCGATTTTTGTCGTTTTGCAGACCTGGCTTTCACCCCTGCAAGGGGTGCTGATTAAAAAGTTCGGCCCGAGGCTATTGATTTCCGTCGGGGCGGTATTGACCGGCGGCAGCTGGGTGTTGGCCGCTTCCGCCCACGACCTGGCTGGGTTGTATCTTTCCTATGGGGTAATGGGTGGACTCGGAACAGGGATTATCTATGTCGGGATTGTCGGATTGATGGTGCAGTGGTTTCCCGACAAGCGTGGCCTTGCCACAGGCCTGGTGGCAGCCGGCTACGGCTTCGGTGCAATATTGACGACTTTTCCCATCGCGTCGACGATCAAGAGCGCGGGTTATGCACATGCCTTAACCGTATTCGGCATCGTTCTTGGTCTGGTGGGATTGGTAGTCGCGCAGGGCTTGCGTCGTGCGCCGAAACCATCCGAACTGCCGGAACATGCAGTTGTGCCTTCCGGAAAAGCCGTGTTTCACAGCGCGCGCAATTTTACCTCGGGCGAGATGCTGAAAACGCCGGTGTTCTGGCTGTTGTTCCTGATGATGACCATGATGTCCACCGGCGGCCTGATGGTCATCTCCCAGATGGGCGCGTTCGCCAAGGATTTCGGGGTGAGCGACGTGTTGGTGTTCGGCTTGGCGGCGCTGCCTTTGGCACTGTCGATTGACCGCTTTACCAACGGATTGACGCGCCCGTTTTTCGGTTGGGTTTCCGATCGTATCGGCAGGGAAAACACCATGGCCGTAGCATTTTTGCTGGAAGCCATGGCGATCGTGATGATGCTTGCGTTTAGAGACAATGCACTGGCGTTTGTGCTGCTGTCCGGCGTTGTTTTCTTTGGTTGGGGCGAAATTTTCTCGCTGTTTCCCGCCACGTTGACGGACATCTTCGGCACCGGCAACGCGACAACCAATTACGGGTTTTTGTACATGGCCCAAGGCGTTGGCGCTATTCTTGGTGCTCCCGCAGCGGCTTTGCTGCATGAAAGTACGCACAGTTGGGTGCCCATCTTCGGCATCGTCACGGTAATGGATGTGGCTACTGCGCTCCTTGCCTTGTTCGTGCTCAAGGCGTGGCGCAAACAGATGGTTTCCGGGCGCATCGAAATCGCCCCGGCGCTGGCCTGAGAGCCGATGTGCCGAGGCTTGTTTATGGGACATCGCGTGAGTAATTACGTCGCATGACTGATACATTGAGCGCCGGCGGCGGCATGGCGGTTGCCCCGCATTTTCTGGCGTCGGAGGCGGCCCTTGAGGTACTCAAGGAAGGCGGCGACGCGATCGAGGCCATGGTGGCTGCGGCTGCCACGATTGCGATGGTTTATCCGCATATGACAGGTCTTGGCGGCGACGCGTTCTGGCTCATCCATGAGCCGGGGCAGGAGCCTGTCGGCATCGATGCATGCGGCGGGGCGGCTGCAGGGCTGACCCCGTCGTTTTATGCCGAACAGGGCCTGGACGCGATCCCACTGCGTGGACCCCTGGCGGCCAATACCGTCGCCGGCACGGTGTCGGGCTGGGAGCGCGCGCTGGCGCTGAGCAGGGAGCGCTGGGGCGGACGCATGCCCTTGTCGCGGCTGTTAGCCGACGCCATCCAGCATGGGGAACGCGGGGTGCGCGTCACTGCCAGCCAAATGCGCAGCACGCGTGCAAAACAGTCGGAGCTGGAAGCGCAGCCGGGCTTTCGCGAGTGTTTTCTGGCAGACGGAGTGCCGCCAGCGGAAGGCAGTCTGTTTTTCCAGCCGAAAATGGCTGCAACCCTGCGCCATCTGAGTCGTGCTGGCCTGGACGATTTCTATCGCGGCGAACTGGCCCGGACGATTGCGGCGGATCTGGCGGCATGCGGGAGTCCCCTCGCGCTTGGCGATCTGAATGGCTATCAAGCCGAGCTGACCAAGCCTTTGGCGCTGGCGCACAGCCTGGGCACGCTCTACAACCTGCCGCCGCCGACCCAGGGTGTGGTGTCATTGATGATCCTTGGTATCCTGGATCGGTTGGGATTGCGCGAAATGGAACCCGACAGCGCCGACTATGTGCATTGCGTTGTCGAGGCCACCAAGCAGGCGTTTAAAGTCCGCGACGCCCATATTACAGACCCCCGCTATATGCGCATCGACGCGCAGGATTGCTTGCAGGCGGATTTTCTGCAGCCTTTGGCGGGCGCCATTAACCTGGACCAGGCGTTGCCATGGGGAAAAGGCCGCGGTCCCGGCGATACCGTATGGATGGGGGTGGTGGATAGTCAGGGGCGGGCGGTGAGCTTCATCCAGAGTATCTACCATGAATTTGGAAGTGGTGTGGTACTTGGGCAGACCGGGCTCAACTGGCAAAACCGGGGATGCAGTTTTTCCCTGGACGAGAACGCACTGAACGGGCTCAAGCCGGGGCGCAAGCCTTTTCACACCCTGAATCCAGCCCTGGCCCGGCTGAAAGATGGCCGGGTGATGATCTACGGCACCATGGGCGGCGACGGCCAGCCGCAAACCCAGGCGGCGGTATTCACGCGTGCCATGGTCTATGGGCAGGGGCTGCAGCAGGCGGTGAGCGCGCCGCGCTGGCTGCTCGGGCGCACCTGGGGGCAGCCGTCGGATAGCTTGAAACTTGAGGCGCGCTTCAGTGAGGAAATTGTCGAATCATTGCGCCGTCGCGGTCACGAGATCGAGATGCTGCAGGCGTTCGACGAGGCCGTGGGGCATGCGGGCGCGATTGTCCGGTATCCGGACGGCGTGCTGGAAGGCGCATCCGACCCGCGCAGCGACGGCGGCGTTGCCGGTTTCTAGGCGTCTTTGGTGTCCTGCAATTCGGGGCTGATTTTCTATATTCGTTGATTGAGTGGAGAAGCTGCATGACGTTTATCTTTTTTTACCTTGGTCTGGGTGTGTTCGCCGGCCTGTTGGGCGGGATGCTGGGGGTGGGCGGAGGTATCGTGGTTGTGCCCGCCCTGATCTGGATCTTCAAGCAGGAGGGCGTCCAGCCTGAGGTGCTGACCCATCTGGCCATCGGAACTTCCCTGGCGGGAATTATTTTCACGTCCCTGTCTGCAATCAGGGCGCAGCAAAAGCGCGCTGCGATAGACTGGGCGGTAGTGCGCCTGCTGGTCCCCGCCACCCTGATCGGTGGTCTGGTAAGCGGCTATCTGGCAGGCTACATTCCGGCCGCAACGCTCAAAATGATCTTTTCGATATTCCTGCTTGTGGTGTCGTTGCAATTACTGGCCAAATGGCAGCCTGCCCCCCACTGGACGTTGCCCGGGCCGAAAGGACTGTGGGGCGTGGGCTTGGGCATAGGTTCGCTGTCCGCTATGATGGGGATCGGCGGCGGCACGATTTCCGTTCCGTTCCTGCACGCCTGTAATGTCGATATGAAACGCGCCATTGCCATCTCCACCACCTTGGGTTTTCCCATTGCATTATTCGGCGCTGCGGGCTTTGTTCTGTCAGGGTGGCATCATGCGAGTTTGCCTGCCTGGAGTTTTGGCTATGTCGATTTGCCGGCACTGCTTGCAGTGGGCGCAACTTCGATGGCCGTGGCACCGCTGGGCGTGAGGCTGGCCCACCATCTGCCGGTGGCGAGGTTGAAGCGGGCTTTCGGTATACTGCTGCTGGTGGTTGCACTACAAATGTTGTTCGGTGGCTAGGAGCCTGTCGGATCATCCGGGACGCCGGCAACCTGTGTATGGACATGATAATTTCGGGTGAAAAACTGTGACCGATCTGGACCAGAAAATATTGCAGATACTGATCGATGACGGACGCAGAAGTTTCGCCGATATTGCGCGTGAACTGGGAATTTCCAGAGTGCATGTGCGTGACCGCGTGCAGAAATTGATCACGGAGGGCGTGATCGAGAAATTCACCCTGATCGTCAATCCGGAAAAGGTCGGCAGCACGGTTTCGGCATTTTTCGATGTAGAGGTCGATCCGCAAGGCATTGAAGCGATCGCGGAAGACCTCGCCCGGCAGCCGGAAGTGCGCAGTCTTTACATCATGAGCGATATGTCCAGCTTGCATATCCACACGCTGACGGAGGACAGCAAGGCGCTCGAGGACTTCGCCCACCGTAATCTTTTTTCTCGCAAACATATCGTGAAGGTCAATTGCAAGACGCTGCTTTCACGCATCAAGAATCGTCGGGGCGGCCCGCGTATCTAGCCCAGCTTTTATAACGCAAGCCATGCGTCTGGCTACCCCCGAAGGGGTGCCGGTGACAAGCGTCAGGCTCAGCCTCAGCCTCAGCCTTGACGTCGGCCCATGGGATTTCTGGCCAGCGCGGAGGCAGGGTAGGCAGAGCTCGGCCGGGATGCATCCTCCTGATTCGGTTCCGGTTTTGCTTCTGCTTCCGGGGATATTTCCGCTACTTTGACCAGGCTGGCTTGGGTGGGGAGTGCAGCCACATCACCCGAAATCGTACCGCCTTCCTCAATCATCAGCGCACCATAGCGAATCTTGCCGGTGACTTTGCCTGTGGCATGAATCACCAGTCGCTTGCGGGCAGTGATCTCGCCCTCAAAATGGCCACGCACTTCCGCGACGTCGATTTCTGCTTTGCCGGAAAAGACACCACCTTCGGCGATGCGGATGTCGCGGCTGTTCATGGAGGCTTCCACCCGACCCTCCACCACCAGTATCTCGCAATCGGTGATCTCCGAACCTTTCAGCTTGATGTTCGGACCTACCGTAAGCTTGCTGCCTTCTTCGCGCGGAGCCGGTTTTGCTGCAGCGGCTGTTTCGGCAGGTTTGGATGTATCCACAGGCTTGGGAGTATCCAGTAATGAATTATGGATGTGGTTCTGATTCTGATTGGTTTTGGGATGGCTGGGCTGCATGAAATTCTTGAGCATGTGGATTTGTCCTCTCGGTGGGATTGTGTCGCGGAAGATGCCACAGCCCTGATGACGCCGTGGTATCCGGAAGTTTCATAGCAAAATATGCGCCATTTATAAACAATGTTTAATAAACAATGGGATAATCCTCGACAGCGCAATTGATTAGAGGTCGAGACATGATTTATTTGTCGCCGGATAGAGACGCGAAATTGAGGTTGTTTTTATATATATGATTAAAATCAATCGACTATTTGTGATTTTTATGTCTCCGAGTGGCGACATGGCTTAAGCTTTCTACATTATTAAATGACCATGCCCGTTACTCCGGCACCGCCAAAAAGCAGCCTGACTATACTCAAGGGGCCGTTTCCCTTTCTCGCGCCGTATAAGCGGGAATTCCTGCTTGCCGGTATTGCACTGCTGGTCGCCGCCGGCGCCACGCTTGCCATTCCCTATGCATTCAAACAGATGATCGACCTCGGCTTTGGCGCAGCCGGTGCAAAAAGCATCCAGCATGTGAATGCCTATTTCTTCGCGCTGTTCGGTGTGGCCTGCATTCTCGCCATTGCCACGGCAGCACGCTATTACATGGTGTCGTGGCTGGGTGAACGCGTCACCGCCGATATCCGCAGTGCGGTATATCGGCATGTTGTCAGTCAAAGTCCGCAATTTTTCGAGACTACCCAGACCGGTGAGGTATTGTCGCGTCTGACTACCGATACCACGCTGATTCAGGCCGTGGTCGGCACCAGTATTTCCATGGCTCTGCGCAATGCCCTGCTATTCATCGGCGGCCTGGTGATGTTGTTTGTCACCAGCGCCAAACTGTCGGCCATCATTATCGTGCTGCTGGCCGCGGTGGTGCTGCCGATCGTTATCTTTGGCCGGCGTGTGCGCAAGCTGTCGCGCGACTCGCAAGACCGCATCGCCGATGCATCGGCCATGGCGGGCGAAATTCTCAATGCGATGCCGACGGTGCAGGCGTTCACGCATGAGGCCATGGAATCCAGTCGCTTCAGTGCCTCGGTTGAAAGCGCCTTCAACACGGCGATGCGGCGCATTCGTGCGCGGGCCATGCTGACCCTGCTGGCGATTTTGCTGGTGTTTGGCGCGATCGTGTTTGTACTGTGGCTGGGTGCGCACGCGGTGATACAGGGCCAGATGACCGGCGGCGAACTTGGGCAATTCATCCTCTATGCGGCGATCGTGGCCGGCGCCATCGGCGCGCTGTCGGAAGTGCTGGGCGAAGCGCAGCGCGCGGCAGGCGCGACCGAGCGGTTGCTGGAACTGATGTCGGCGCACTCGCCGATCCAGTCTCCCGCGCTGCCGAAGGCGTTGCCGCTGCGCACCCGGAACGGCGCTGCACTGGTGCTGCAGGAAGTTACCTTTCATTATCCATCGCGCCCGTTATCGGCGTCATTGAGTCATGTGTCGCTCGTTGTCCAGCCTGGCGAGACGGTGGCAGTGGTGGGTCCGTCCGGCGCAGGCAAGACCACGCTTTTCCAGCTGCTGCTGCGTTTTTATGATCCGCAACAAGGGCTGATCACCCTGGATGGCGTAGACATCAGGCAGCTCGATTTACATGCCTTGCGCGCCGCCATCGGCATTGTGCCGCAGGATACGGTCATCTTTTCCGCCGATGCGCTGGAGAATATTCGTTATGGCCGCATCGACGCCACCGACGCCGAAGTGATTGCCGCTGCCAAAATGGCCGCAGCGCACGAATTCATCGACAGGCTTCCGCAAGGATACCGGTCATTTCTTGGCGAGCGCGGCGTGCGATTGTCCGGCGGGCAGCGCCAGCGCATCGCCATCGCCCGCGCGCTGCTTAAGAACCCACCGCTACTATTGCTTGACGAGGCCACCAGCGCGCTGGATGCCGAATCCGAACGCCTGGTGCAAGGCGCGCTGGAAGCGGCGATGGTCGACCGCACTACGCTGGTCATTGCGCACCGCCTGGCGACGGTGCAGCGCGCCGATCGCATTGTGGTAATGGAAAACGGCGAAATTGTAGAGACCGGCACGCATGCATCGCTGATTGCACTGGGTGGCATATACGCCAATCTGGCGGCGCTGCAATTCCATACATTCAGCTAGCGGCGCGTTGCCGAGCAGGCAGCCGCCGTGCTAGAATCTCGCCCTTGGTGCGCATGGTGCGCATCAAAATTCGCACAGTCGTCAATAGCTTAGGGTGCCCCCCGCGGGGTGTTGGGCGGCGACTGGAGGCTTAACCCTAAAGGAAAATTTATGTCTATTACCATGCGTCAAATGTTGGAGGCGGGTGTCCACTTCGGCCATCAAACCCGTTTCTGGAATCCGAAGATGGCACCGTACATCTTCGGTCATCGCAACAAAATTCACATCGTCAACCTGGAAAAAAGCTTGCCGATGTTCGAGGATGCGCTGAAATTCGTGCGCAAACTGTCGGCTAACAAGGGTACGGTGCTGTTCGTCGGTACCAAGCGTTCGGCACGCGAAATCGTGCGCGAAGAGGCTGAGCGCGCCGGCATGCCTTACGTGGATCACCGCTGGCTGGGTGGCATGCTGACCAACTTCAAAACCGTCAAGCAGTCTGTCAAGCGCCTGAAAGATCTGGAAGCCATGCTGGGCGATGTCAATTCCAAGCTGACCAAAAAGGAAGCGCTGGTGTTGCAGCGCGAATATGACAAGCTGGAGCGCAGTCTTGGCGGCATCAAGGACATGAACGCGCTGCCCGACGCACTGCTGGTGATTGATGTGGGCTACCAGAAGGGTGCTGTGACCGAAGCCAACAAGCTGAGCATTCCGGTTATCGGCGTGGTGGATACAAACAACAGCCCGCTGGGTGTGGATTACATCATCCCCGGTAACGACGATTCCAACCGCGCGATTCGTCTGTATGCACGTGGCATGGCTGACGCAGTGCTGGAAGGCCGTAGCCAGGCGATTGGCGAAATTCTGGGCGAAGGCGAGGAATTCGTTGAAATGGAAGTCCCCGGAGAAGCGGCAGCACTATAAGCGGGTCTTCCTGAAAAAAAGGGGCGCACGCCCCTTTTTTTGTAATATGTTTTTGAATGGTGAATTAAGAATCCGAGGAGTATGGCATGGCTGAAATTACTGCAAGCATGGTCAAGGAACTGCGTGAGCGCACCGGGCTGGGCATGATGGAATGCAAAAAAGCATTGACTGAAACCAGTGGCGATATGGGTGCCGCCGAAGACCTGCTGCGTATCAAGAGTGGCGCCAAGGCGAGCAAGGCCGCAGGGCGGCTGGCAGCCGAGGGCGTGATTGGTTCTTATATCAGCGCCGATGGAAAAACTGGCGCGCTGGTGGAGATCAATTGCGAAACCGACTTCGTCGCCAAGAATGAGGATTTTCTGGCGTTTGCCAAGGCTGTCGCGCAACTGGCTGCACAAAGTGGCACCACCGATGTGGACGCTTTGTCTGCCATGCCCATGCCTGCTGGCGGCAGCGTCCAGGACGTGCATCAGGCCCTGATCATGAAGCTGGGCGAAAACCTCAGCATGCGTCGCGTCGCGTACTATGCCACGGCAGGCCGCCTGGCTGTTTATTTGCATGGATCCAGGATTGGCGTGATGGTGGACCTGGACGGTGATGAAGCCTTGGGCAAAGACATTGCCATGCACATCGCCGCGAGCAAGCCGATCTGCGTGTCCAGGGATCAGGTAGCCCCCGAGCTGCTGGATAAGGAACGCGAAATCTATACTGCGCAGGCAGCTGACTCCGGCAAGCCCGCCGATATTGTCGCCAAGATGGTGGAAGGCCGCATCAGCAAGTATCTGGCTGAAGTGACGCTGCTGGGTCAGCCGTTCGTGAAAAATCCGGATCAGACCGTGGAAAAACTGCTGGCCGAGAAAAAAGCCAAAGTGAACGGTTTCACCATGTTTGTGGTGGGTGAAGGCATCGAGAAAAAAGTGGTGGACTACGCTGCTGAAGTGGCCGCAGCCGCCAAGGTTTAACGCCATGAGCGCCCCGGTGTACAAGCGCATTCTGCTGAAGCTGTCGGGCGAAGCCCTGATGGGCGACGACAGCTATGGCATCAACCGTGACACCATTGCCCGCATCGTTGGCGAGGTCAAAGCAGTGGTGGATATGGGCGTGCAGGTGGCCGTGGTAATCGGCGGCGGGAATATTTTTCGCGGCGTGGCGCCGGGTGCTGCGGGCATGGATCGTGCGACAGCCGACTACATGGGGATGCTGGCCACGGTGATGAATGCGCTGGCATTGCAGGATGCCTTCCGGCGCGTCGGCGTGCCAAGCCGGGTGCAATCAGCGCTCAACATCGAGCAAGTCGCCGAGCCGTATATTCGTGGCAAGGCACTGCGTTATCTGGAAGAAGGCACGGTGGTGATTTTCGGCGCCGGCACCGGCAATCCGTTTTTCACCACCGATACTGCCGCAGCCTTGCGCGGCATGGAAATGAACGCGGATATCGTGGTAAAAGCCACCAAGGTGGATGGCGTATACAGCGCAGACCCGAAAAAGGATCCGGCCGCGACGCGTTATCAGCGGCTGAGCTTTGACGAGGCGATCCAGAAAGACCTGAAGGTCATGGACGCCACCGCGTTCACCCTGTGTCGCGACCAGAACATGCCGCTGGCGGTGCTGAGCATTTTCAAAACCGGTGCGCTGGCGCGTTTTGTAACGGGTGAAGACGAAGGTACGCTGGTTCTGGCGCAGTGTTAACAGGAGTAATTCATGATTGCAGACGTCAAAAAAACCGCTGAGCAAAAAATGATCAAGAGCCTGGAATCGCTTAAGACAGATCTGGGCAAAGTACGCACCGGCCGTGCGCATACCGGCATTCTTGACCATGTCATGGTGGATTACTACGGCAACCCGACTGCGATCAGCCAAGTTGCCAATATTACCCTGATGGATGCGCGTACCATCGCCGTACAGCCGTGGGAAGGCAAGATGGTGGGTGCGGTGGAGAAGGCAATCCGTGATGCTGACCTGGGGCTGAACCCGTCCAGCCAGGGCAATCTGATTCGTGTGCCGATGCCGGCGCTCACCGAAGAGCGCCGCCGCGACCTGATCAAGCTGGTGAAAACCGAAGGCGAGAACGCCAAGGTGGCAATGCGCAACGTGCGCCGTGACGCCAATGCCCATCTCAAGGATCTGCTCAAGGACAAGGCCATCAGCGAAGACGACGAGCGCCGCGCGCAGGACGACATCCAGAAACTCACCGACAAATATATTGCAGAGATCGACAAGGCGCTGGTCGCCAAAGAAGCCGACCTGATGGCTGTCTAGGTTTTACTCAGTGGGTATTTTTACCAGCTCGACCAGGGACATCCCACAAGCGCCAACGGTGCCGCGTCACATTGCCATCATCATGGACGGTAATGGCCGCTGGGCGAAAAAGCGTTTTATGCCGCGTATTGCCGGGCATAAGCGCGGCGTGGAAACCGTGCGCGACGTGATCAAGGCGTGCGGTGATCGCGGCGTGGAATACCTTACCCTGTTTGCGTTCAGCTCGGAAAACTGGCGTCGTCCGCAGGAAGAGGTGTCCATGCTCATGGATCTGTTCGCGCTGGCGCTGGAACGGGAAATCACCAAGTTGCACAAGAATGGCGCACGCCTGCGGGTAGTGGGCGACCTCGCGCGGTTTGGCCCGAAGCTGGTCAAGCTCATCCACGAATCGGAACATCTCACCTGCAACAACAGCCGTCTCACCCTGACCATTGCGGCCAATTATGGCGGACGCTGGGACATCATGCAGGCAATGAACGCGATGCTGGGAAAACATCCCGAACTGGCCGGCAGGTCCATCACCGAAGCCGATCTCGCGCCGCATCTGGCCATGCATTATGCGCCCGAGCCGGATCTGTTTATCCGCACCGGCGGTGAACAGCGCATCAGCAATTTCCTGCTGTGGCAGCTGGCCTACTCCGAACTGTATTTCACCCCCACGTTGTGGCCGGATTTCGATGCCGCCGCGCTGGACCAGGCCATCGCCTCGTACAGTAACCGCGAGCGCCGTTTTGGCCGCACCAGCGAGCAATTGGGCGAGCATGCTAAGTAAACGCTGGGCAACGGCCCTGACCCTGCTGGCCGGTTTCCTCGCCTGCCTGTTCCTGTTGCCGCAATCATGGTGGGCGCTGGTGATGGTGGTGCCATTGGTGTTCGGGGCGCGCGAATGGGGGCGCCTGTCCGGATTTGCTGTGCCCGCTGCCAATGGCTATGCGCTGGCCAGCGTGGCGCTGGCGGCGCTGGTTTATGTGTGGGGCAATGCTTACCACATGCAGGTTTATCTGGCGGCATCGGCATTCTGGCTGGTTGCTGCACCGTTATGGCTGGCATTTGGCTGGCGCCTGCAGCAGCCCTTGCTGCGCGTATTGAGTGGCTGGCTGGTGCTGCTGCCATTATGGCTGGCGCTGCTGGATTTACGTGCTTACAGCGCATTCAGCCTGTTGCTGCTGATGGGTATTGTGTGGATTGCCGACAGCGCGGCCTACTTCGCCGGCAAGCGTTTCGGCCGGCGCAAGCTGGCATCACAAATCAGCCCCGGCAAAACCTGGGAAGGCGCCGCCGGCGCATGGCTGGCAGTGACGGTGTATGCCCTGATTGTGCTGGGTGTGGCGGTCATGCAGGGGCGGGTGCAGGATCCCGCTGACTGGCTGCTGCCGCTGGCGCTATTCGTCTGGCTGATATTTTATTTGAGCGTATTGGGCGATCTGTTCGAGTCCTGGATCAAGCGTCTGGCCGGCGCCAAGGACAGCGGTAACTTGCTGCCCGGGCACGGCGGCATGCTGGATCGTATCGACGCCCTCACCTCCACTTTGCCGATCGCAGCGCTGATGCTGTTGCATGGGCAGTTGCTGATACGGGCGCTGATATGAGCGTGCGTCATCTCACCATACTTGGCGCGACCGGTACCATCGGTGTCAACACCCTGGACGTGGTGGCACGTCACCCGCATCGTTTCAATGTCGTGGCGCTGTCCGGCAGCAGCCAGCTGGACAAGCTTGCCGGGCAGTGCCGGGCGCATTCTCCGCGCTACGCCGTGGTACTGGATGCGGCCAGCGCCGCACGCCTGAGCGGGATGCTCAAGGCCACGGGTTGTGCGACCGAAGTGTTGTGGGGCATGGCCGCACTGGAGCAGATTGCCGCGTTACCCGAAGTGGACACGGTGATGGCAGCGATTGTCGGTGCTGCGGGGCTGCGCCCGGCGCTGGCAGCGGCCAAAGCCGGCAAGCGCATCCTGCTCGCCAACAAGGAAACCCTGGTCATGGCCGGCGGCCTGTTCATGCAGGCGGTGGCCGCAGGCGGCGCCGAGCTGATACCGATCGACAGCGAGCACAACGCAATTTTCCAGTCACTGCCGCGCCATTTCTGCGGCGATCTCGAAGCGTGTGGTGTACGCCGCATTCTGCTCACGGCTTCGGGCGGCCCGTTCCGTACCACGCCGATCAATGAGCTGGCGCACGTCACGCCGGAACAGGCGTGCGCGCATCCCAACTGGGTAATGGGCAAAAAGATTTCGGTGGATTCCGCCACCATGATGAACAAAGGTCTGGAGGTGATCGAGGCGCACTGGCTGTTCAACGCCGCGCCAGAGCAGATCCAGGTGGTGATCCATCCGCAGAGCGTGGTGCATTCGATGGTGGATTATCTGGATGGCTCGGTCATCGCCCAGCTCGGCAACCCCGACATGCGTACCCCCATCGCCTACGCGCTGGGCTTCCCGGAGCGTATCGAGGCCGGCGTCCCGGCACTGGATCTGTTCGGGCGCGGACTCACATTCGAAGCCCCGGATTATGCTCGTTTCCCCTGCCTGAAGCTGGCATTCGACGCGCTGGCCAGCGGTGGCATGCTGCCAGCGGTGTTGAATGCAGCCAATGAGTCTGCGGTGGCGGCGTTTTTGGCCGGGCGTGCAGCGTATCTGGCGATCCCGGCGGCGATCGAACATGCGCTGTCGCGTGCGCAAACCGGAGAGCCGGGCAGTATGGATGATCTGGTGCAGGCCGATATCCAGGCGCGTGCCGACACCGATGCCTTTCTCGAAACCTGCCCTGTCCGGGCATAAACCATGACGCTGCTGACAACCCTGCTGGCATTTGCGGTAGCGCTGGGCATACTCATCATCGTGCATGAGTTTGGCCACTATACGGCGGCGCGCCTGGTGGGTGTGAAAGTGCTGCGTTTCTCGGTCGGCTTCGGCAAGCCCCTGCTGTTGCGGCGCTGGGGCAAAGACCAGACCGAATGGGCAGTTGCCGGCTTTCCGCTGGGCGGATACGTGAAGATGCTGGACGAGCGCGAAGGCCACGTCGCGCAAGCCGAATTGCATCGCACCTTCAACCGTCAAAGCGTGGGCGCACGCATGCTGATCCTGGTGGCCGGGCCGCTGGCTAACCTGCTGCTGGCGGTTTTGCTGTATTGGGGTTTGTTCATGTACGGCGTGCCTGGACTCAAGCCGGTCATTGCCCAGCCGCCCGCTGCCAGCGCCGCGGCGCGCGCCGGGCTCAATAGCGGCGACCAGATCAGCGCAATCGGCGGGGAGCCGGTGGCCAGCTGGGAGGATCTGCAATGGGCGCTGTTGCGCCAGCTGCCCTCGCAACAACCACTCAGCCTGGCTTTGCGGGGCGGTGGTACACGCACGCTGGAAGCTGCGGACGTGACAGTGGATGGCGAATCCGATATTGCAGCCAAACTGGGTATCCGCCTGTTCGAACCCTCCCTTCCGGCGGTGATCGGGCAGGTGTTGCCGAATAGCGTGGGCGCGCGCGCCGGCTTGCGTGCGGGCGACCGCATTGTGGCGGTGAATGGCGCAAAAATCGGTGAGTGGTCAAACCTGGTCAGCTGGATACGCGACCGGCCCGGCAAAGTGCTCGACCTGCAAGTTGAGCGTGGCGCAGCGATGGTGGACATCAAGCTGGTACCGCAGCGCGTGGATGAAGCCGGCGTGGCGGTGGGCAAAGTAGGCATCGGTCCCAAGGTTGATCCCGCAGTGTTCGATGCCATGCTCACCGAAACGCGCTATGGTGCAGCGACGGCGTTCGTCAAGGCATTCGCCAAAACCTGGGATACCGCCGTGTTCAGTCTGCAGATGATGGGGCGCATGGTGATCGGCGAGGTATCGTGGCGCAACCTGTCCGGCCCCATCACCATCGCCGACTATGCCGGGCAATCGGCACGCACCGGTCCGGCAGCATTTGTGACCTTCCTGGCGCTGGTGAGCATCAGTCTCGGGGTGCTCAATCTGTTGCCCATCCCGTTATTGGACGGGGGGCATTTGATGTATCATATCGCGGAGCTAATCAAAGGCAGTCCGGTATCCGAACGCGTAATGGAAATCGGCCAGAAAATTGGCATGGCGCTGTTGCTCACCCTCATGATTTTTGCCTTTTATAACGATATTTCCCGTTTGTTTACAGGCTGACCCTAATGCAAATCAGACTTGCAGTTGCACTCGTAACAAGCCTGTGGGCGGTATCCGCTCACGCAATCGACAATTTCGTGGTGAAGGATATCCGCGTAGAAGGCATCCAGCGCACCGAAGCTGGCACGGTGTTCAGTTATTTGCCGGTGAAAGTCGGCGATACGATGGATGACGAAAAGGCTTCCGCGGCGATCAAGGCATTATTTGCCACCGGTTTTTTCAAGGATGTGCGCCTGGAACAGCAGGGCAATGTGCTGATCGTGGTGGTGGAAGAGCGCCCGGCGATTTCCAAAGTCGATATCGTCGGCAACAAGGAGTTTACCAAGGAACAGCTCACTGCCGGCCTGAAACAGGCGGGTCTGACCGAAGGCCGCATTTTCGATAAATCGGTGCTGGATCGCGCCGTACAGGAAATCAAGCGACTGTATTTCAGCAAGGGCAAATACGCGGTACAGATCGAGACTACGGTCACGCCGCTGGAGCGCAATCGGGTATCGATCACTTTCAACATTCAGGATGGTGCTGTTGCCAAGATCAAGCAGATCAATATCGTTGGCAACAAGGCGTTCAAGGAAAAACAGCTGCTGGGTCTGTTCAGCCTGCAAACGCCAGGTATCTTCAGCTGGTACACCAAGAACGATCAGTATTCCAAACAGAAGCTGGCGGCCGACCTGGAAACGCTCAAGTCGTTCTACCTGAATCGCGGCTACCTGGAATTCAATGTCGATTCCACCCAGGTGTCGATCACCCCGGACAAGCAGAACATCTACATCACCGTCAATATCAGCGAGGGTGACAAATACACCGTGTCCAGCGTCAAGCTGGCGGGGGAGACCATCGTCCCGGCAGCGGAACTGGAAAAGCTGATTGCGGTGAAACCAGGGGAAGTGTTCTCGCGCGAAAAACTCACCGAAACCGCGAAAAAAATCGGCGACCGACTGGGTAACGACGGTTATGCGTTTGCCAACGTCAATGCCGTGCCGGATGTGGACAAGGTAAAACACCAGGTCGCATTTACCTTCTATGTGGACAGCGGCCGCCGCGTATATATCAACCGCATCAATGTCACCGGCAATACCCGCACCAAGGACGAAGTGGTGCGGCGCGAATTTCGCCAGATGGAAGGCGCCTGGTATGCAGCCGATAAAATCAAGCGCTCGCGCGAGCGGGTTGAACGCCTCGGCTATTTTGACAATGTCAACCTTACAACGCCTGCTGTGGCTGGCACCACAGATCAAGTGGATATTGACCTGGGCGTGACGGAAAAAGCGACTGGCAGCATCATGGTGGGTGCGGGTTTCTCGTCATCGGAAGGTCTGATCCTGTCTGGTTCGATAGCGCAAAACAACCTGTTCGGCACCGGTAACCAGCTGTCCCTGCAGGTCAACAGCGGCAAGATCAACAAGGTCTACTCGGTATCCTATACCAACCCCTATTTCACCCCGGATGGCCTGAGCCTGGGCTATGACCTGTATCGGCGTGACATCAACACGACCTCGCTAAGTAGTAGTGTGGCCACCTATCAGAACTCCACCAAGGGGGTGGGGGTGCGGTTAGGCATTCCGCTGAACGAGAAAGACAGCATCAATCTGGGTCTGGCTTATGAGCGTTTTGATTTGACGGTGGATCCTAGTACTGGTCCCGCGCAGTACGTGAAATTCGTAAATAAATTCGGTAGCAGCAACGACACCGTGCGCGCCGATCTGGGATGGGCGCGCGACAGTCGTGACAGCCTGACTTATCCAACCGAAGGTATGCTGCAGCGGGTCTACGGCGAGGTAGGCGTACCGCCGGGCAGTCTTGAATATTACAAGCTGTCCTACCAACAGCAGTGGTTCAAGCCGTTAAGCAGGAATTTCACCTTGATGCTCAATGGCGAGGTCGGAGTGGCTAATGGTTACGCAAACAAGCCGCTGCCGTTTTTCAAGAATTTCTATGCGGGTGGCGTGAGTTCGGTGCGCGGTTACGACACATCCACGCTGGGACCTAAACTGGACGAAACGGCTCAGGGTTATGGTTATGTAGCAGCCGGCGGTAACAAGCGCGTCGTCGGCAATGCGGAGCTGATGTTCCCCATGCCCGGTCTGAAGGACGACAAATCAGTGCGCATGAGTGTGTTTGCTGATGCCGGTTCGACGTGGGGGCCGGATGATCATCTGGGCCGCTATTCCAGCTTCAGTTTCAAGGATCTGCGTTATTCCACCGGGGTGGCGCTGAGCTGGATTTCCCCGGTCGGACCGCTCAAGTTCAGTCTGGCCAAGCCGCTGAATCCCAAGACGGATGACAGGACGCAAGTGTTCCAGTTTACGTTGGGCACGGTATTTTAAGGAGCGAGTAGTGAACAAGATTTTGGCAGCAATTGTATTGTGCGCAGGGATGCTGACGGCGGGCGCGGCATCCGCTGACATCAAAATCGGCTTTGTGAATACCGAACGCGTGTTTCGTGAAGCACCGATTGCGCTACAGGCGCAAAAAAAACTGGAAAAAGAATTTGCCCCCCGCGAGGCAGAATTGCAGAAAATGGCCAAGCAGGCGCGTGACTTGCAGGCCCAGTTGGAAAAAGACGGCGCCATCCAGTCCGACGCCGAGCGGCGCAGCAAGGAACGCGATCTGGCCAACCTGAACCGCGACTACCAGCGCACCCTGCGCGAATTCCGCGAGGATCTCAACGTGCGCCGCAATGAAGAACTGTCCAAGGTGCAAGACCGCGCCCGCAAGGCAATTCAGGCCTACGGCGAAGCAGAGAAATTCGATGTCATTCTCGAAGAGGCAGTGTATTACAGCCCTAAAATCGACATCACTGACAAAATCATCCGCGCCCTGAGCGACAAGTAATCCGGACTGGGCGCCCAATGCCGGACGTGTCTTACACCTTGGCGGAAATTGTTGGGCGCCTGGGCGGCGAAGTGCGGGGAGATGCGCAAACCCGCGTCAGCCAGATCGCTACCCTGGCCAGTGCCCAGGCGCACCAGATCAGCTTCCTCGCCAATCTCAAATATCGCGGCCAGTTGGCCGAATCGGCGGCGGGTGCGTTCATCCTCGGGCGTGATGCTGCCGATGTCAGTACCAAACCGCGCATTATTGCCGACAACCCTTACGCTTACTTCGCCCGTGTTTCGGCGCTGTTTAATCCGCCGCCTGAAGCTGTGCCAGGGGTGCATCCCTCAGCGGTGGTGCACCCCGCAGCGTATATCGCAGACGACGCCAGCATCGGCGCCAACGCGGTGGTGGAACAGGGGGCGCGAATCGGCGCAGGCAGCATCATCGGCGCCGGCAGCGTGGTGGGTGCGGACTGCATTATCGGCAATGGCTGCCTGCTGTACGCCAATGTCAGCCTGTATCACGGCTGTGTTGTTGGCGACCGCGTCATTTTGCATTCCGGTTGCGTGATCGGTTCCGACGGCTTCGGCCTGGCAGCGGATGGCGGGCGCTGGTTGAAGATTCCCCAGATCGGCCGCGTGATCATTGGCAATGATGTGGAAATCGGCGCCAATACCACGGTGGATCGGGGCGCGCTCGACGATACGATGATCGGGGAGGGCGTCAAGCTCGACAATCAGATTCAGGTCGCCCACAACGTGCGCATTGGTGCGCACACCGCGATTGCCGCCTGTACCGGGATTGCCGGCAGCGCCAAAATCGGTGCGCATTGCACCATCGGCGGTGCGGCAATGATTTTTGGCCACATCGAGATTGCCGATCGGGTGAATATTTCCACCAACACCCTGATTACCAAATCACTCACCCAGCCCGGCACTTATACCTCGGCGCTACCTTTTTCAGAACACAGCGAATGGCTGAAAAATGCGGTGCAGATGCGTCACCTGGACAGCATGGCCAAGCGCATCCGCGCGCTGGAAAAAAAGCTTGGCGAACTGGAGAAAAATCAACATGAGTAGCATGGACATCAACGAAATCATGGCGTATCTGCCACACCGTTTTCCGTTTCTGCTGGTGGATCGGGTGCTTACTCTGGAGCCGGGAAAAAATATCGTCGCGCTCAAAAACGTGAGCATGAACGAGCCATTTTTCCCGGGACATTTCCCCAAACATCCGGTGATGCCCGGCGTGCTGATCCTGGAGGCTCTGGCTCAGGCGGCGGCCCTGCTGTCATTCAAGACGGTGGCAGATGCGCCCAACGATGACGCGGTGGTGTATTTCGCCGGTATCGACGGCGCGCGTTTCAAAAAACCGGTGATGCCCGGCGACCAGCTCATGCTGCATGTGCAAATCCTGCGTAATCTCAAGGGCATCTGGAAATATGCGACCTACGCCGAAGTGGACGGCCAGCGCGTGGCGGAAGCCGAGATGATGGCCACACTGCGCTGAAACAGATGATTCACCCCAGCGCAATCATTCATTCCGGCGCGCAGCTCGGCGCCAATGTCAGTATCGGTCCCTACGCCGTGATCGGCGAGCACGTGGTCATCGGCGACGGCACCACGGTAGGCGCGCATACGGTCATTAGCGGGCACACGCTTATCGGTCGCGATAATCATATTTTCCAGTTCAACTCCCTGGGAGAAATTCCGCAGGACAAGAAATACGCGGGGGAGCCGACCCGGCTGGAAATCGGCGACCGCAACACCATCCGCGAATTCTGCACGCTCAACCTGGGCACCGTGCAGGACGCAGGCGTGACGCGTATCGGCAACGACAACTGGATCATGGCCTATGTTCACATCGCGCACGATTGCCGGGTGGGTGACCATACGATTTTCGCCAACAATGCTTCTCTGGCGGGGCACGTGACAGTGGACGACCATGCCATCCTCGGGGGGTTTACCGGCGTGCATCAGTTCTGCAAAATTGGCGCCCACGTCATGACCGGTATTTCCAGCGTGGTATTCAAGGATATCCCCCCCTATATCATGGCCGCGGGCCAGCCTGCCGCACCGCACGGCATCAATGCCGAAGGCCTGCGCCGGCGTGGCTTCTCGCCCGAGGCGCTGGTCGGCCTCAAGCGTGCCTACAAAACCTTGTATCGTGAGGGGCTGACTTTCGTCCAGGCGCAAGAACGTCTCGCAGAGCAGGCGCAAGATGTTCCGGAAGTCCAGTTGCTGGTGGATTTTCTCAGCCAGGCCGATCGCGGCATTATTCGCTGACATGGCAGGCGCAGCACGACCGCCCCGCGTTGGCATTGTCGCGGGTGAAGCCTCCGGCGATCTGCTCGGCAGCCACCTGATCAAAGCCCTGAAGACGCGTTGTCCGGATATCGAATTTGTCGGTATAGCCGGACCGAAAATGATAGCGTCGGGTGCGCGCAGCCTGTTTCCGATGGAAAAACTCTCGGTGAATGGCTACATAGAGGTGCTGCGCCACCTGCCGGAAATCCTCGGCATCCGGCGCAAGCTCAGACGCGCCTTGCTGGCCGATCCGCCCGACCTGTTCATCGGCATCGACGCACCCGATTTCAACCTCGCTCTCGAAGCCGACCTCAAGGCGCGCGGCATTCCCACGCTGCACTATGTGAGCCCGTCGATCTGGGCATGGCGCGGCGAGCGCATCAAGAAAATAGCGCGTGCTGTCACCCACATGCTGGTGGTATTTCCGTTTGAAGAAGCGATTTATCGCAAGGCCGGCATCCCCGTCAGCTACGTCGGCCACCCGTTGGCCGATATGCTGCCCGACAACCCCGACCGTGCCGAAATGCGCGAGCGCCTGAAACTTTCACCCGGACAGCCCGTGCTGGCGCTCCTGCCCGGCAGCCGCGTGAGCGAGCTGATGCAGCATGCACAGCTGTTTGTGGATACCGCGCGCCTGATTCATTCCCAGCGCCCGGAGATCGGTTTTCTGGTGCCGCTGGTGAGCCGCGCAACGCGTGCGATTTTTGAACGAGCCTTGTACAGCAGCGACACCATGTTGCCGATTCGCATCATGGTCGGTCATGCCGATTACGCGATGGCCGCAGCAGACGCGGTGCTGGTTGCCTCCGGCACCGCCACGCTGGAAGCGGCGCTGCTCAAACGCCCCATGGTCATCACTTATCGCGTGCCCAAACTCACCGCCTACCTCATGCGCCGTCAGGCCTATCTGCCCTGGGTCGGCCTGCCCAACATTCTCGCCAACCGCGATGTGGTGCCGGAGCTGGTACAGGAAAACGCCACCCCGGAAAAACTTGCGACTGCATTGCTGGATTTGCTGGCGGACGCGGATAAATGCCGCGCCATCGAAGCGGAATTTGCCAGCCAGCGCGCGTCCCTCAAATGCAATACCGCCGAGCGCATGGCTGAAGCCGTGTTGCCCTACCTGGAGCGCAAATGAACAACAGGCTGCTGGTGTGCGGAGTGGATGAAGCCGGGCGTGGTCCGCTGGCCGGAGCAGTGTTCGCCGCTGCAGTCATCCTGGACCCGGCGCACCCGATCGCCGGTCTCGACGATTCCAAAAAGCTTTCTGCGCGTCGCCGCGAAGCGCTCGAAATCCTCATCCAGCAACACGCGCTGGCCTGGGCGGTAGCGCAGGCCAGCGCCACCGAGATCGATCAGATCAACATCCTGCAAGCCACGCTTTTAGCCATGAAACGCGCAGTGGAAGCGTTGCGGATCCTGCCCGCCGAGGTGCTGGTGGATGGCCAGCACTGTCCGAAAATCCTGATACCCGCGCGTGCCATCGTCAGGGGCGATGCGCTGGAGCCTGCCATCTCGGCTGCCTCCATTCTCGCCAAGACGGCGCGTGACCGCGACTTGATGCGCTTGCATGAAATATACCCGGAATACGGTTTTGACCGCCACAAGGGTTATCCCACGCATGACCACCTGGCGGCATTGACGCGCCATGGCATCACTAGCGAGCACCGCAGAAGCTATGCGCCGGTGCGACGCTGCATGTTGGCCGCACAAGGTGAACAATTGCCGGAATAGCTTACAAACCATGCCGCTTGTGTGTAGGCTGTGCGAATCATTTTTTCGTTCAAGGAGACCCGCCATGATTATTGCCAAATTGCTGCACATTCTCGGCTTCGCCGTCTGGGTAGGCGGCATGTTTTTCGCCTACATGGCGCTGCGCCCGGTGGCCGCGGCCCGACTGGAGCCGCCGCAGCGTTTGGCGCTGTGGGAAGGCGTATTCGGCAAATTCTTCCCCTGGGTATGGCTGTGCGTCGTCGCCCTGCTTGGCAGCGGTCTCTACATGATGGCGCTGCTGGGCAAACCGCCGATGTATGTCTCCGCCATGTTCGGTCTGGGCATTCTCATGATGATGCTGTTCGCGCACGTCTTCTTCGCGCCGTTCAAACGCCTCAAGCGCGCTGTCGCCGCACAGGACTGGAAGGCAGGCGGCGCTGCACTGGGGCAGATACGCATGCTGGTGGGGATTAATCTGAGCCTGGGGCTGGTGACCATCGTGGTCGGTGCGCTGGGCGCGCTGTTTGCATAGGCTGGGGCAGACGAAACTCACAGGCTGGCCTCTTTCCCCCACAATTGCTGCATGCTGAAACGCACGTCCGCCTGTTCCGGGTGGAGTGCCTCGCGAAGGGCGAAGAGTTCCTTTGCAGTATCGCGCTGAATCGGAAAGGACAGGGGGGCGCCGCGTGGTCCGACCAGCGCATGCACTACAGGCGCCGATGCCTGTTTGCCTTTGTGGGTAACCACGCCGATCTCGCCATTATGCAGGCGTACGTATGTGCCCGGCGGGTACATGCCGAGCTCATGGATAAAATACGGCGCCAGATGCGTGTCAATGGTTTTGCTGTCTTCGATGAACAGGCCGCGCAGCACGGCAGGCGGCAGCAAAGGCTGGCGATATTTGCGGCCGGTGACGCGCGCGCAATAACGGTCCGCCAGTGAAATGATCTTGGCATTCTGCGCAATGTCCTGGCCGCTCAGGCCGTAAGGGTAGCCGCTGCCATCCTCGTTTTCGTGATGTTGCAGGATATAGCTTAGCCAGTCGGGATCGCTGATTCCGGCCTGCTTCAGCAAGTTAACGCTCGCTTCGGGATGCTTTTTAATAAGTTCGATTTCTTGCTCGGTCAGCGCCCCCTGCTTGTCCTGGAAGTGATCATGCTGGCGCAGCATGCCGATATTCATTGTCAAGGCGGCGGCAACGATGACTGCAATCTCATCGGCGCTTTTCTTCAGCGCCTGCGCAACCAAGAGCGCAACCACCGCGGTATCCATTGAATGCCGCTCTGCATAACTGCTGGCGTTCTGGTTGAGTAAAATACAGGCAACTGCAATATCGGGATTCAGACTGGTGGCATGGATAACCGTTTTGGCAAGTTCAAGAATTCTGGCTTGCGCATCCGCCTCGGTATGCAGGCCAAACAGCAGTCCCTCAAGCTGTTTGTGCGCCAGATTGATCAAGCGCAATACGGATGGAAGCTCTTGAAGCTGTGCTGCTGCATGGGGCGTCTCGGTGTGCCTGTGCGGCAAGTCAATAAACAACCCGCGTTCCACCAGTGATTCCAGCAGGTGAGTGTTATCTATGACATGGCCACGGCTGAGCAGCAAATGTCCGGTTGTATCGTAGACATCCCATTGCAAAGGTTCGCCCAGAACCATGTCCTGCATGCTGATACGCCGTTTATTCATGGTGGTTTCCCTGGCGGAAATCCTTCCGCTTGAATGGCTTAATTGTAGCGGCACCTGAGCAAGGTGCGTGGTTCATGTTGGCAGACTCCGTGTCAATTCCTGTCTTCAATGACTGCTGCCAGCGTCGCAGCTTCCGCCGCGGGCGCGAACAGTGGCTTACGCACCGCGCATTGCTCGCCCAGCAGTGCGAGCCAGTGCGGGTCGCGTACGGCGCGGTGAAGCAGAGTGGCAAGTTCGGTTTCATCGCCCGGCGGGTAGTAGCCGCCATAATCCGCACCCAGCATGCCAATGTTGCCGGGGATGGCGGAGGCGATGACCGGGGTGCCGGCGGCGATGGCTTCGCAGATGACATTGGCGCCGCCTTCCATTTTTGAGCTGATGACCATCAATGGCACACGTGCCAGGTAGCGCAGGGCTTCACCGTGGGGGCGCTCGCCCAGCCAGCGGTAGCGCGGTTCGACGCGCATCCAGTGCTGCGCCTCTGCGGCCATTGCCTGGTCCAGTGCTTTTCCAATTTGCGTAATACGGATGTGGCTGTCCGAAGGCAGCAGCTGCAGCGCTTGCACCGTACGGAACGGGTCTTTTTCCGGGCGCAGGTGGCCGACGACACACACTTCGAAACTGTGCCGGAGCGGTGGTCTGCGCGGCTGGCTCGGCGCCGACTGGTAAACCACGCGGGTTTTGGCCTGGTGTTCCGGTGCCAGCTCATCCAGCGCCTTGTCTTGTAACACGACGATACGGGTGGCGAGTGCCAGCGAGCGCTGTGCGTCGGCATCTGAATGGATGTCGCGATATATGTCGGTACCGGTGAGTGCCAGCACCAGCGGACGTTGCGGATAGGCTGCGGCAAACCGCGCAATGGAATCGGCGCTGCGGCGGGCGTGCAATGCCAGCATCAGGTCGGCGGGACGATCATTCCAGTTGACCTCCAGCGAGACCTGATGGCCGCGCTGGCGCAGCATGGCAGCCCAGCGCAGCGCGGTATGACGGTTTCCCAGGCGGCTACCGGGTTGGGCGGGGGTGATGAGGGCGATCTTCATTTTGGCCTACAATACGCGCTGTTGCCACTTCTCGCCAAGCGCTGATGCGACATGACCGAAACCATTTCTTCGCCGCAAAACCCGCGCTTCAAACAGCTCAAAAAACTGGTCGACTCCGCTGTCTCGCGCCGTGAACAAGGGCAAACCCTGCTCGATGGCGAGCACTTGCTGGCAGCCGCGCTGGATGCCGGCATCCGTCCCGCACTGATCATTACCACGCCGATTGAGCCGCCATCTCCCGTGCTGGCACGCTGTGCGAATGTTGAACGGCTGGTGCTGGGGCAGGGCTTGTTCAATGCGCTTTCCCCGGTGAAGAACCCGACCGGCATTCTCGCGCTGATCGATATCCCGCAGCCCCAGCTGCCCGCCAAGTCGGACTTCTGCGTGCTGCTGGAGACGATACAGGACCCCGGCAACCTCGGCGCCATGCTGCGCAGCGCCGCAGCAGCGGCGGTGGACGCGGTGTATCTCTCCCCAGGCTGTGCCGATGCCTGGTCACCCAAGGTGTTGCGCGGCGGCATGGGTGCGCACTTTGCGACCCACATTATCGAGGACGCCGATCTGCCGGCCGTGGCGCAGTCCTTTCCAGGTGCGGTATGTGCTGCCACCCTGGGCGCGGCGCACAGCCTGTATCAAACCGATTTGCGCGGTGCGGTGGCGTTTGCGGTGGGCAATGAAGGCGCGGGACTTTCCGCCGAACTGCGTGCCGCAGCAGGCGTGGAATTCGCCATCCCCATGCCGGGCCGGGTGGAATCGCTCAACGCTGCTGCCGCGCTGGCGGTATGCCTGTTCGAGCGGGTGCGGCAAGCGGGATAACGCTTTGGGTGCTATGCAAGGCGCGGCGAATTTTTTCGCACCGTGCATTTGGGCGAGCCATGAATTCTTAAAGACATCCACAGGGCGAATCATCCGGGCTACACTGATAACTCGTGTAACAGTCTTTTTTCTCTTGTGATCTTTGCGGCTCAACGGTTTGAGGAAAAATGCATGAACCAGCCCTACATCATCGATTTCACCCAGCTCAAGCTTACCGATGTGCCTCGCGTGGGGGGGAAAAATGCTTCGCTGGGCGAGATGATTGGCAACTTGTCCGGCGCGGGTGTCAACGTGCCGGGTGGCTTTGCCACCACCGCGCAGGCGTTTCGTGATTTTCTCGACTTCAACAACCTGACGGCACGCATCAGCGATGCCTTGAGCAAGCTCGATGTGACCGATGTGACACAACTCGCGGCGACAGGCAAGGCGATTCGTGACTGGGTGGCGCAGAGTCCGTTGCAGCCGGAGCTGGAAGCGGCCATCCGCGCTGCCTATGCGGAACTGGGCGATGTGCCGGTGGCAGCGCGTTCCTCCGCTACCGCCGAAGACCTGCCCAATGCCTCGTTTGCCGGGCAGCAGGAGACCTACCTCAACATCCAGGGCGCGGATAACCTGCTCGCCGCCATCCGCCTGGTGTTTGCTTCGTTATACAACGACCGCGCCATCGCCTACCGTGTGCATCAGGGTTTCGAGCATGACCATGTGGCGCTGTCCGCCGGGGTGCAGCGCATGGTGCGCTCGGATCTGGCGTGTTCCGGGGTGATGTTCACGCTGGATACCGAATCCGGCTTCGATGGCGTGGTGTTCATCACCGCCGCCTACGGGCTGGGGGAGACCGTGGTGCAGGGCCAGGTCAATCCGGACGAGTATTACGTGCACAAACCCACCCTGGCGGTGATCCGGCGCTCGCTTGGCAGCAAGGCGGTCAAAATGATATTCGGCGCGAGTCGGGATGCGGCCAATGCCACGCTGGTGGAAGCGGTGCCGGAAATCGAGCGGCGCCGCTTTGCGCTGACGGACAGCGATGTTCTGGCGCTTGCGCGTCAGGCCATCGCCATCGAGCAACACTATGGCCGCCCGATGGATATCGAATGGGCGAAAGATGGCGTGAGCGGCGAACTGTTTATCGTGCAGGCGCGACCGGAAACGGTGAAAGCGCGGGCTGGCGTCACGCAACGCCGCTACGCGCTGAAGCGGCATTCGCGCATCCTGGTCCAGGGGCGCGCCATCGGCGGCCGCATCGGTCAGGGCGTGGTGCGCAACATTGCCAGCCCGACTGAAATGGCACGCGTGCAAAAGGGCGACGTGCTGGTCACCGACATGACCGACCCGGACTGGGAACCGGTGATGAGAGTGGCGTCGGCCATTGTCACCAATCGCGGTGGGCGCACTTGTCACGCCGCGATCATCGCGCGCGAACTCGGCATCCCGGCGGTAGTGGGGGCGGGCGATGCAACCGCGCGTCTGACGGATGGCGCCGAGGTCACCGTATCTTGCGCGGAGGGCGATGCCGGCTTCGTGTACGAAGGGCGACTGGAGGTGGAAGTCACCGAGGTCACCCTGGGAAAGCTGGCCGAGCCGCCGGTCAAAATCATGATGAACGTGGGCAATCCCGAGCGCGCCTTCGACGCCAGCCAGTTACCCAACCACGGTGTCGGCCTGGCGCGGCTGGAGTTCATTATCAATAACCAGATCGGCATCCATCCCCGCGCCGCGCTGGACTATCCCAATGTGCCGCCCGATGTCCGTGCAGTATTGGAGGACAAGAGTGCGGGTTACGGCGATCCGGTGAATTTCTATGTGGAAAAACTCGCCGAGGGCGTGGCCACGCTGGGCGCCGCGTTCTGGCCCAAGCCGGTGATCGTGCGCCTGTCCGATTTCAAATCGAATGAATACGCCAATCTGCCCGGTGGCCGCGCTTACGAGCCGGTGGAAGAAAACCCCATGCTCGGCCTGCGCGGCGCCGCGCGCTATGTCTCGCCCCTGTTCCGCGACGCCTTTGCGCTGGAATGCCGCGCCGTGAAAAAGGTGCGCGAGACCATGGGGCTGACCAACGTGGAATTGATGATTCCCTTCGTGCGCACCGTGGACGAAGCCCGCGCCGTGGTCGAAGCGCTGGCGCAAAACGGCCTCAAACGCGGCGCGCATGGTCTGCGTCTGATCATGATGTGCGAGGTTCCCTCCAACGTCATTCTGGCGCACGATTTCCTGCAATACTTCGATGGCTACTCCATCGGCTCCAACGACCTTACCCAGCTTACCCTGGGGATCGACCGCGACTCGTCCCTGGTCGCCGCCAGCTTCGACGAACGCAACCCGGCGGTGAAAGCGCTGCTCTCGCAAGCCATCAGCGCCTGCAAGCAGGCCGGCAAATACGTCGGCATCTGCGGGCAGGGGCCGTCCGACCACCCGGATCTGGCCGACTGGCTGGTCGCGCAGGGGATCGAGTCCTTGTCGCTGAATCCCGATACGGTGCTGGAAACTTGGGAGCGGCTGACGCAGCGCTGAGCCAGGGCGGCTTGGCCGCCGCCTGCCGCATTGCGGATGATTGCATCGGATCCAGGGTGATATCCGTTCTTCCTGGCGCGCGAAGACAACGATCACTGCGCTGCGCAATTGTTCGGGCGCCCGCTTTACGCTAAAATTCAGCATTACCTGCGCCGTAAATCAACATGACCCGTTATATCTTCGTTACTGGCGGTGTGGTTTCTTCCCTGGGCAAGGGAATCGCCGCCGCCTCTCTCGCCGCCATTCTTGAATCGCGCGGCATGCAAGTCACCATGATGAAGCTGGATCCGTACATCAACGTGGATCCCGGCACCATGAGTCCGTTCCAGCACGGGGAGGTGTTCGTCACCGAGGACGGGGCGGAAACCGATCTCGATCTCGGCCACTACGAGCGCTTTACCCATGCGCACATGAGCAAGCGCAACAACTTCACCACCGGCCAGATCTACGAGTCGGTGATCAAGAAGGAGCGGCGCGGCGAGTATCTGGGCGGCACGGTCCAGGTCATCCCGCACATCACCGACGAGATCAAGCTGCATATCCGCAACGGCGCGGCGGGTGCCGAGGTGGCGATTGTCGAGATCGGCGGTACCGTGGGCGACATCGAATCGCTGCCTTTTCTCGAGGCGATCCGCCAGATGGGTTTGCAAGAGGGACGCAACAACACCTGCTATATCCACCTTACCCTGGTGCCGTATCTGGGCAAGGCGGGCGAGGTCAAGACCAAACCCACCCAGCACTCGGTGAAAGAGCTGCGCGAGATCGGTATCCAGCCGGATGTGGTGCTGTGCCGCGGCGACCGCCCGCTACCCGACGAGGAACGCCGCAAGATTGCGCTGTTCACCAACCTGGAGCCGGGTGCGGTGGTTTCCGTGCACGATGTGGACAGCATCTACAAGATTCCTGAAATGCTGCGCGAGCAGGGCATGGACGAGATCGTCTGCCGCAAGTTCGGCATCACGCCACCGCCTGCCGATCTCTCCATGTGGAACGGGCTGGTGGAGGCGCTGGAGCATCCGCAGCACGAGATCGATATCGCCATGGTGGGCAAGTACGTGGGGCTGACCGAGTCCTACAAATCCCTGTCCGAGGCGCTGATCCATGCGGGGATTCATACCCGCACCCATATCAATATCCACTACCTGGATTCCGAGCAGATCGAGAAGGACGGCGTGGGCTGCCTGACCGGCATGGACGCCATTCTGGTGCCGGGTGGTTTCGGCAAGCGCGGCGTCGAGGGCAAGATTGCCGCGATCCAGTATGCACGTGAAAACAAGGTGCCCTACCTGGGCATCTGCCTCGGCATGCAGCTCGCCGTGATTGAATATGCGCGCCACAAGGCGGGCATGACGGACGCCCACAGCACCGAATTCGAGCCGGCCACCACGCATCCCGTCGTGGCGCTGATTTCCGAATGGAAAGACGCCGCCGGCCAGGTTGAAACCCGCAGCGAAGATTCCAATATGGGCGGCACCATGCGCCTGGGCGGGCAAGTGTGCAAGCTGGCGGCCGGCTCGCTGGCACGCACGGTATACGGTGCCGACGAGATTACCGAACGCCACCGTCATCGCTATGAAGTCAATAATGCGCTGCTGCCGCAGCTGCAACAGGCCGGGCTTAAAGTGAGCGGGTTGTCCGCCAGCGACGGCCTGTGCGAAATGGTGGAGCTGCCGGACCATCCCTGGTTCATCGGCTGCCAGTTCCATCCGGAATTTACCTCAACGCCGCGTGCCGGGCATCCGCTGTTCAAGGCGTTTGTCGAAGCGGCGCTTACCTACCAGCAATCTACAGCAGGAAACCCGGCTGTAGCAGGAGAAACGCCATGAAACTGTGCGGATTCGAAGCGGGGCTGGATCAGCCGCTGTTCCTGATTGCCGGTCCCTGCGTGGTGGAATCGCGCCAGATGGCGATGGACACCGCCGGGGTTTTGAAAGAAATTTGCGCCGAGCTGGGCGTGCCGTTCATCTACAAGTCTTCCTATGACAAGGCCAACCGCAGTTCCGGCGTGTCGTTCCGCGGGCCGGGCATGGACGCCGGGTTGCAAATCCTCGCTGATGTGAAAAAGGAGATCGGCGTGCCGGTGCTGACCGACGTGCACAGCATTGAGGAAATCAGCGAAGTGGCAGCGGTGGTGGACGTGTTGCAAACGCCCGCCTTCCTGTGTCGCCAGACTGATTTCATCCACGCCGTGGCGTGCGCGGGCAAGCCGGTGAATATCAAGAAAGGGCAGTTCCTTGCGCCATGGGACATGAAGAACGTGGTGGACAAGGCGCGTGCGGCCAACGGGGGTCAGGACAACATCATGGTGTGCGAGCGCGGGGTGTCGTTCGGCTACAACAACCTGGTATCGGACATGCGTTCGCTGATGGTGATGCGCGAAACCGGCTGCCCGGTGGTGTTCGACGCCACCCATTCGGTGCAACTGCCGGGCGGGCAGGGTAATGTTTCCGGCGGTCAGCGCGAATTCGTGCCGGTGCTGGCGCGCGCAGCGGTGGCGGTGGGGGTGGCCGGGCTGTTTGCGGAAACCCATCCCGATCCGGACAAGGCGCTATCCGACGGACCCAATGCCTGGCCGCTGGGGTTGATGAAAGAATTGCTGTACACGCTGAAAGAAATGGACGCGCTGGTGAAACAGCGCGGATTTATTGAAAACCAGGTGAAATAGGCCGCGCATACCGCAGCCGTTGATTGGACAAGGAAAATAAATGAGTGCAATTGTTGATGTCATCGCCCGCGAGATTCTGGATTCGCGCGGCAACCCCACAGTGGAAGCAGACGTGCTGCTGGAGTCCGGCGTGCTGGGACGCGCTGCCGTGCCGTCAGGCGCTTCCACCGGTAGTCGCGAAGCGATCGAACTACGCGATGGCGATGCCCAGCGCTATCTGGGCAAGGGCGTGTTGCGCGCGGTGGAAAACGTCAATACCGAAATCTGCGAAGCCATCATCGGTCTGGATGTGGAAGACCAGCATTTTATCGACCGCACCATGATCGAGCTGGACGGTACGGAAACCAAAGCGCGCCTGGGCGCCAACGCGATCCTGGCTGTGTCGATGGCGGTGGCGCGTGCTGCGGCGGAAGAATCCGGTCTGCCACTGTACCGCTATCTGGGCGGAGCCGGCCCGATGCAGTTGCCGGTGCCGATGATGAACATCATCAACGGCGGCGCGCACGCCAACAACAACATCGACATGCAGGAATTCCTGATCATCCCGCTCGGCGCGCCCAGCTTTCGCGAGGCGCTACGCTACGGCGCGGAGGTATTTCATGCGCTGAAAAAACTGCTGGATGGGCTGGGCATGGCCACTACCGTGGGCGACGAAGGCGGTTTTGCGCCGAATCTGGAATCCAACGAAGCCGCATTGAAGCTCATCGTGCAGGCGATTGAAAAAGCCGGTTACGTGCCGGGCACCGACATCGCCATCGGCATCGATTGCGCCGCCAGCGAGTTCCACAAAGACGGCAAATACCACCTTGAATCCGAAGGTCTGCAATTTTCCTCCGCGCAATTCACCGATTACCTGGCGAGCTGGTGCGACAAATACCCCGTTATCAGTATCGAAGACGGCATGGCCGAAAACGACTGGGCGGGCTGGGCAGTGCTCAGCGCGCGCCTGAAAAAATCCATCCAGATCATTGGCGACGATCTGTTTGTCACCAATGCCAAAATTCTGAGCGAGGGCATCCGTCAGGGTATCGCCAATTCCATCCTGATCAAGGTGAACCAGATCGGTACGCTGTCCGAGACCTTCGACGCGATCGAGACCGCCAAGCGCGCCGGTTACACTTCGGTGATTTCGCATCGTTCCGGCGAGACTGAAGATACGTTTATCGCCGACCTTGCTGTCGCTACCAACGCGCTGCAGATCAAGACGGGTTCGCTGTCGCGTTCCGACCGCATGGCCAAATACAACCAGCTGCTGCGTATCGAGGAAGAACTGGGCGATGCCGCGCGCTATCCGGGCCGTGCCGCTTTCTACCAGATCGGCAACTGATTTAACCGCGCCAGATGCGCTGGATGACATGGATTCTGGTATCTTTGCTGCTGTTGTTGCAGTATCCGCTATGGTTTGGCAAAGGGGGCTGGTTGCAGGTGTGGGATACCGGCCGCCAGGTGGCCGCGCAAAAGCAGCTCAACGCCACCCTGACTGCGCGCAACGCGGCGATGGATGCCGAAGTGCGCGACCTCAAGCACGGGCTGGATGCAATTGCCGAACGGGCGCGTAACGAACTGGGCATGATCCGTAACGACGAGGTGTTTTTTCAGGTATTGAAACCGGGACAGGCACAGCCAGCGGCGCCGGCTCAAAACGGAAATAATAAACAGCAGTCACCCCCAGGTGGCGCAGGAGACGGAAAGCAAAGATGAATCCATTGCAAATCAGTCTGATTGCAGTCGCAATCGTGGTGGTCGCAGCGATCGTCCTGTACAACTGGTTTCAGGAAAGAAAATACCGCAAGCAATCGCGCGCGATGTTTGCGCCGCGGCAGGACATTTTGCTGGATGCACAGCAAGGCGCTGAATCCGGTGCGACACGCATCGAGCCCTACCTCGATGAGCCATCCACCCAGACCGAACCTGCCGTGCCCGGCACGCCCCTGACGCATGCGCGGGCAGAGCCAACTGCATCTGCCAGCGCAATCCCCTCTTCAGTCCCCTACCACGCTGATATTGCGGCGCTACGCGAGCCGCAACAAGTGGAATCCAGACCTGCACCTGCAACTGTTACGGCATCGCCGGAATCAGCGCTCGCCGCAGACGAACTGCCGGCATCCCCGGCGGACCCGATGATTGATTTCGAGATTCGCCTGCACACCGCTGACGCGATTCCCGGCTCCGCCCTGGCGGAGCCGATCGAGCGCAGCCGCAACACTGGCAAGGCTGTCTACTGGTGGGGCTATAGCCCGCTTGCCGGAGGCTGGGAAGAGATTGCCAGCTGGCGTGAAGATGCCTATTCGGAGATTGTGATTGCACTGCAACTGGCTGACCGCAACGGTGCCGTCAGCGAAGACCAGCTGGTGCATCTGTGCACCCAGGCGCGCCAGCTCGCCAGCCGTTTCAATGGCGTGGCGGAATGCCCGGACATTCCCTCCGCATTGCAGCGGGCCAATGAACTTGATTTGTTCTGTGTGGATGTGGATGTGCTGATTGGTCTGAATGTGGTGAGTCGTGACAACGAGGTATTCTCCGGCGCCAAAATCAGCGAGCTGGCGCAACGCGCGGGCATGGTGCTGGCGGTGGATGGGGTGTACCAATGCCGCAATGCCGCCAACGAGGTGATCTACTCATTGTGCAATCACGAATCCGCACCCTTTACGGCCAGCGCGGCTGCTGCAGCGTTTTCCACGCATGGCGTCACCTTGCTGTTCGATCTGCCGCGTGTGGCCGATGGGTTGGTGGCTTTTGATCGCATGACGGCGCTGGGGCACCAACTCAGCGAGCAGCTGGGCGGCCAGTTGGTGGATGACAATATCCGTCCGCTTACCCAGGCCGGTATCGACAAAATCCGTCTGCAACTCGACCAGATATACAAACGCATGCAGGCGCGCGGTATTCCTGGCGGTAGCGAACGAGCGCTGCGCCTATTTAACTGATGCGAGTTCCAGTTGAGCTTGCCGAACGCGCCCGCCTGTTGCGCGAACAAATCGAATACCACAATTACCGTTACTATGCGCTCGATGCGCCAGTGATTCCAGACGCCGAATTCGACCGTCTGATGCGCGAGTTGCAGGCGCTGGAGGTGCAATATCCCGCACTGGTCACGCCGGATTCTCCCAGCCAGCGCGTTGGCGCGGCACCTGTTTCGGTGTTTTCCCAGGTCACTCACCGTGTTCCCATGCTGTCGCTCAATAATGCCTTTGACGACACCGAGGTAGAGGCATTCGACCGTCGTTGCCGCGAGGCAACCGGACTGGCGCAGATTGAATACGCAGTGGAACCCAAGTTTGACGGTCTGGCGATTACGCTGAGCTATGAGCGCGGGCGTTTTGTGCAGGGTGCGACGCGCGGCGATGGCTATACCGGCGAGGAGGTGACCGCCAACCTGCGCACCATTCGTGCGATTCCCATGCGGTTGGGCATCGCGCCGCCCGCTTTGCTCGAAGTACGCGGCGAAGTGCTCATGCTCAAGGCGGATTTCGAAGCGCTCAATACTGCCCAGCGCGTGCGCGGCGACAGGGAATTTGCCAATCCGCGCAACGCTGCAGCGGGCTCATTGCGCCAACTTGACCCGCGCATTACCGCCACCCGCCGCCTGCACTTTTTCGCTTACGGCATCGGCGCAATAGACGGCTGGATTGTTCCGGCCACCCATGCCGAGGTGATGGATCAACTGCTGGCCATGCACCTGCCGGTCGCCCGGCAACGCGGCGTGGTGCGGGGCGTATCCGGCCTGCTGGATTACTACCGTAATATCGGGACCAGCCGTGTGCAGTTGCCCTACGACATTGACGGCGTGGTGTACAAGGTCAACGACCTCGCCTTGCAGGAACAGCTTGGTTTCGTCGCCCGTGCGCCGCGTTTTGCTATCGCGCACAAATTCCCGGCGCAGGAAGCGCTTACCCAGCTTCAGGGAATTGACGTGCAGGTCGGCCGCACTGGCGCGCTTACGCCCGTGGCGCGGCTCGCACCCGTTTTCGTCGGCGGCGTGACGGTGACCAATGCCACGCTGCATAATGAGGATGAAATTCGCCGCAAGGACGTGCGCATCGGCGACTGGGTGAGTGTGCGCCGCGCGGGTGATGTGATTCCGGAAATCGTGTCTGTGGTCATGGCGCGCCGTCCGCCCGGAGCACGCGAATTCGTCATGCCCACTGTCTGCCCGGTGTGCGGCTCGCATGTGGTGCGCCTGCCGGACGAGGCGGTGGCGCGCTGCAGCGGCGGCCTGTATTGTCCGGCGCAGCGCAAGCAGGCGCTATGGCACTTTGCCAGTCGTCGGGCGATGGATATTGACGGCCTGGGCGAAAGGCTGGTCGAGCAACTGGTGGATTTGGGTCTGGTCAACAGCCCGGCTGATCTGTACCGGTTGGGTATGGTGAAACTCGCCAATCTGGAACGCATGGCGGAAAAATCTGCCGCCAACCTGCTCGCGGCTATCGAGGCCAGCAAATACACCACGCTGGCACGATTTATCTATGCGCTGGGCATCCGCAATGTGGGTGAGCAGACCGCCAAGGATCTGGCGCATTACTTCGGCAATCTGGATGCACTGATGAACGCCGACCTGGACAGCCTGCAGCAGGTACCCGACGTGGGGCCGGTGGTAGCGCAATCCATCGTGCAGTTTTTCGCCGAGTCGCACAATCTCACCGTGATAGACATGCTGCGCGCCAGCGGTGTGACCTGGCCGGAGGGCAAGCCGACCGCGCGCCCCCAAACTAGCGCCGTTGCCGGCAAAACTTTCGTGCTCACCGGCACCTTGCCCAGCCTGAGCCGCGAGGAGGCCAAGGAAAAAATTGAGGCACAAGGCGGCAAGGTGAGTGGCAGCGTGTCGAAAAAGACCGATTACGTCGTAGCGGGCGCTGATCCCGGCAGCAAATACATCAAAGCGCAGGAACTCGGCGTCAACATTCTCGATGAAGCCGGATTGCTGGAATTATTGAGCAGCATAAAATGAACACCGTAACCACCATGGAGCCAGTATGACCAACGCGATTACCAAAGCCGTTTTCCCGGTAGCGGGCATGGGTACACGTTTTTTGCCTGCCACCAAGGCCAGTCCCAAGGAAATGCTGCCTATCGTCGACAAGCCGCTGATTCAATACGCGGTGGAAGAAGCTGTCGCGGCAGGTATCACCGATCTGATATTCATTACCGGGCGCAGCAAGCGCGCTATTCCGGACCACTTCGACAAGGCCTACGAGCTGGAAACCGAACTCGAAGCGCGCGGCAAGACCAAGCTGCTGGAGCTGGTGCGCGGCATTCTGCCGTCCCACGTGAACTGCATTTACATTCGTCAGGCGGAGGCGCTGGGGCTGGGACACGCAGTGCTGTGCGCAAAGCCCGTGGTGCAAAACGAACCTTTTGCCGTCATCCTCGCCGATGACCTGATCGACGCTAATCCACCAGTGATGAAGCAGATGGTGGACTTGTACAACTATTATCAGTGTTCGCTGCTGGGCGTGCAGAACGTCGCCCGTGAAGAGACCAGTCAGTACGGTATCGTGGCGGCGACGTCGCTCACCGATGGCCTGCACAAGGTAAGCTCAATCGTGGAAAAGCCGCGCCCGGAAAATGCACCCTCCACGCTGGGTGTGGTAGGGCGTTACATCCTTACCCCGCGCATCTTTCATCACATCGAGAGCATAAAACCAGGTGCTGGCGGAGAAATCCAGCTTACCGACGCGATTGCCGGCCTGCTGCAGGAACAGCAGGTGCTGGCCTACGAGTTTCAAGGGGTGCGCTATGACTGCGGCAGCAAGCTGGGTTATCTGAAAGCCACGGTGGAATATGCGTTGAGGCATGATGAGGTGAGCGAGGAATTCCACGCCTACCTGCAATCCAAATATTGTACCGCGCAAGAAAAATGATCAGATGAGCTCGTTGGATAAGCCGAGTTCATCGGGTTCACCGAGCCTTCTTTGCTATGGAACGGCTGAGCGGCCCCGACGGATTGTTCGACAGCGCTGACGAAATGCCAACGGATAATCGCATCCAGCTCAGGATAATTTCATTTTTGCCGTTAATCGGATTGCGGCATCAGTTCTTCGATGCACGGACTGATTAGGCGCCGCGCGTAGCGGAGTCGGTAAATGGCATGCTTGCTGCTTTTATGGTCGCGTAATCCGGTGCTGGAGACCATTCACGCCAAGATGAAATCCGCGTCGCTTGGCGTCCATCGGGTGATTTGTGAATGTGACGATCAATACACTCACGGTGCTGAAGTTGCGCGTCAAACTGGCCTACAGCAACGACCAGACTCGCGTGTCTGAATTGCACAATCTTATAAGAGGAGTCCCGAAATAATGCGTAAATTCTTTTTTATAGCGGCGTTGCTGCTGTCTTTTAACCTGCAAGCGGCGGACAGGCTGATGTTTGGTATCAACCCAGGCACAGTCGGTAATGAGGATCAATGGGTATTAAGGGATTCGTTCCAACCTCTTGCCGACTATATCGGCAAAGCAGTGGGGATTCAGGTGCGTACGGATATCACACAAAACTTCAAGGCAATCGATGAGCATACAGGCACTGGGCGGTATGACTTGCTCATGGCGCCTACCAATGTGATAGGGCTGGCCAGCAAACAATCCGGGTTCTACCCGGTGGCGAAGTTCAAGGACTTGCATGCGGTTTTGTTGGTCCGGGCGCAAAGTCCATACCAGACTGTCGCTTCCATTAAAGGTTCGCGAATCGGCATGATAAGCCGTAAAACCCTGATGGGACTGTTGTCAGTTGATTTTTTGAAAAACAATGGACTTATGCTGAATCGGGATTTCAAGCAAATGCAGGAAATACAGTTCCAGGATACATTGGTTTCGCTTTTGCTGAAGGATGCTGTGGACGTGGTTTCGGTTGGGCCTAAAGTGGCAAATGATGCAATCAAAGCCCATCCCGGGAAACTACGTATTCTAGCCAACACTGACCCTGTTCCAGGTTTTGCGATTTCCCTGTCTCGTGACATGCCACAAGCTCAGGCGAAAAAAATCACCGAGGCTCTGCTGACGATAGGCGATAACCCAAGTGGCAAGGCTGCATTGGCCGCCATCAAGATAGGAGGCGGCGCAGGAGACACCTATTTAACCAAAACCAGTAGCGCGGAATATGCCAAGGCAATGGGATTGATTGGTGCGGCGAAGAAACTTTTCCCGCCCCAGGTGAATTGATCCGGTGATTGTTGGCTCAGCTATAAAACTGAACCTGCTTAATTATGCACAAATACCTGCAACGGTATTTGTGTTTATGAGATTGAAGTGCGTTCGCAGATCATAAAAAAGGCAGTGGACATGATTATGGATCAGGGAACCCGAGGGTTTCCTGACGCCTCAATATTTCCCGACACTAGAAAGTGCGTTGATTAAGCAACCTGCGCGCGTCCTTCGTCACTTCCGATGCAGTCAGGCCCACCGGACCTATCCCTCGCTCCAACAGCGCATTCGCCGCCGCACCGTGCAGATAAACAGCGAGCTGCAGCGCGGCGAAGGGCACCATGCCCTGTGCCAGTAATGCCGCCACCATGCCGGTCAATACATCGCCCATGCCCGCACTGCTTAAACCGGGGTTGCCGGTCGGGTTGATGCGCCATTCCCCGTTTGGTGCGGCACATATACTGCCCGCGCCTTTTAATACTACCCAGGCGTGATAACGCTCGACGAGTTGCCGTGCGGCGGCTGGCCGGTCACGCTGGATGGTATTGCCGTCGCAGCCAAGCAGCCGTGCGGCTTCGCCGGGATGGGGGGTAAGCAAAGTGGGATTGGGACGGTTTTGTATCATGTTTTTCAGACTTGGCGATTCGGCAAGCAAGTTGAGGGCATCGGCATCCAGGACCAGGATGGCTGAGCTGTGCAGCGCGATCGTCAGTAATTGGGCCGCCTGTTCGGAGCGTCCCAAGCCGGGACCAACGGCCAGCACGGTGAGCGGTGTGTCCAACAGTTGCGTCGGGCCAAGCAGCATGATTTCCGGTTGCATGAAGTCTATGGTGATACTGCTGCTCAGGCTTGCGGCGTAGACCTTGCCCGCACCCAGATGAAGTGCCGCACGCGCTGCCAGCAATACTGCCCCGGTCAGGCCCGGCGCACCGCCCAGGATGCCGACGCTGCCAAAGTCGCCCTTATGGCTGTCGTGCGCCCGCGGCGGCAAGGCGTTCATGATGGCGTCGTTGATTAATTGTCCGTTGGACATCTGGTCTGTGCTTGCTTTCATGGCGAACCAAGTATGAATCAGGTGGTCTATGTTTATAGCGTAGCACGTTGATAATTGATACTCAGGAGAGAGAAATGAAAATCGCTAAAAACGTGAATCCAAATGGCGGAGAGATTTTGCCTTGCGTTGAAGATGAGGTGTGTGAAATCACCAGTTGCGCCGTATGCAAGGTTGAGATTCCGGCGTCTGTCGCTCTAAATGAAGAAGGTTCGGATTACATCCAGCATTTTTGTGGCCTTGATTGCCTAGCAACATGGACGCGGGAGAAAGGACAGGAGACGCCAAAGGGATCAGGCTCCTGATTTAAGCCGCTTTCGTGGTTAGGGCGCGGGGCTGATTTCGGGTAAAATTCGCTTTTATCCGATGCCCGATTCGCACCATGTCCGTACTGCATAAATTGCGCGGCGGCGCCGCGCTTTCCCGTTTTCGTCTCGACAAGCTATCCAAAGCGCTGCCCGATTACGACTGTATTCAATCCGAGTTCTGGCATTTCGCGGAAGTGTCAGCCGTGCTGGATCCCGTCGAGCACACCAAGCTGGATTCCATTCTCACCTACGGCACCCCGTTGCCTGCCCGCTCGGACGGCACGCTGTTACTGGTTACCCCGCGCCCCGGCACCATTTCGCCGTGGTCTTCCAAGGCGACCGACATCGTTCGCCACTGCGGACTGGAAAAAATCTCGCGGATTGAGCGTGGCACTGCGTATTATTTCGGCCGCCGCGATGGCGCTGCGCTGACCGCGGATGACCAGGCGCAGATCGCCCCGCACATCCACGACCGCATGACCGAGGTGGTATTCGACAGCCTGGACGATGCACAGGCACTGTTCCGCCACCTCCCGCCCAAGCCATTGACTACGGTGGATATTCTCGGTGCCGGCCGCACGGCGCTGGTGCGCGCCAACAGCGATATGGGGCTGGCGTTGTCGGCAGATGAAATCGATTATCTGCTGGATAACTTCACCCGCATCGGGCGCAATCCCACGGATGTGGAGTTGATGATGTTTGCCCAGGCCAACTCCGAGCACTGCCGCCACAAGATTTTCAACGCCGCCTGGGTGATCGACGGCGAGGCGCAGCCGTATACCCTGTTTGGCATGATCCGCGAAACTCACGCGCGTCATCCGCAAGGTACCGTCGTGGCGTATTCGGATAATTCCTCGGTGATCGAAGGCGCCGACGTGGCGCGTTTTCATCCGGCAGAAAATGGACGCTATGTTTACCGCGAGGCACGTACGCACATCCTGATGAAGGTGGAAACGCACAATCACCCCACTGCCATTTCACCTTTCCCCGGCGCGGCAACGGGGTCCGGCGGCGAGATCCGCGATGAGGGCGCCACTGGCACCGGCTCCAAGCCCAAGGCGGGGCTGAGCGGGTTCTCGGTGTCTAACCTGAACATCCCTGGTGGCCACCAACCCTGGGAAACCTATCGGGACAATGCGAATGGCTACGGCAAGCCCGACCGCATCGCCTCCGCGCTGCAAATCATGATCGATGGCCCGCTCGGCGCTGCGGCGTTCAACAACGAATTCGGCCGTCCCAACCTAGCGGGCTACTTCCGCACTTTCGAGGAAGAATGCGCGGGCGAGATGCGCGGTTACCACAAGCCCATCATGCTGGCGGGCGGGGTGGGCAACATCGACAACAGCCACTGCTTCAAAAAACAGTTCGCCGCCGGCACGCTGCTGATACATCTGGGCGGGCCGGGCATGCTTATCGGCCTGGGCGGCGGCGCGGCATCCAGCATGGATACCGGCACCAATGCCGAAAACCTGGATTTCGACTCGGTGCAGCGCGGCAATCCGGAAATGCAGCGGCGCGCGCAGGAGGTGATCGACCGCTGCTGGCAACTGGGCGATGCCAATCCGATTCTGTCCATTCACGATGTGGGTGCGGGCGGCGTTTCCAACGCCATGCCGGAACTGGTGGACGGCGCCGGCCGTGGCGCACGCTTTCAATTGCGCGACATCCCGCTGGAAGAATCCGGCATGTCGCCGCGTGAAATCTGGAGCAACGAATCCCAGGAGCGCTATGTGCTGGCCATTGCACCGGCCAGTCTGGACAGCTTCCGCGCCGTGTGCGAGCGCGAGCGCTGCCCGTTTGCCGTGATCGGCATCGCCACCGAGGACAGGCATTTGACGGTGGAGGACAGCCTGCTGGGCGCTACTCCGGTGGACATGGATTTGTCCGTGCTGCTCGGCAAGCCGCCGCGCATGACGCGCGACGTGCAGCATGTCCAGCGCAGCTTGCCGGCATTGAACACCGATGGCATCGAGCTGGCCGATGCTGCACTGCGCGTGTTGCGCCTGCCCAGTGTGGCATCCAAGCTGTTTCTCATCACCATCGGCGACCGTACTGTGGGCGGTTACACTGCGCGCGACCAGTTGGTCGGCCCCTGGCAGGTGCCGGTTGCGGACGTGGCGGTGACCACCATGGGCTACGCTACCGAGCGCGGCGAGGCCTTTGCCGTGGGCGAGCGCACCCCGCTGGCGCTGATCGATCCGGCCGCTGCCGGGCGCATGGCGGTGGGTGAGGCGTTGACCAACCTGGCCGCCGCACGTGTGGAACAGATCGGCGACGTGAAACTTTCCGCCAACTGGATGGCGGCAGCCGGTTTTCCGGGTGAAGATGCTGCGCTATACGACACGGTCAAGGCGGTGGGACTGGAGCTATGCCCCGCATTGGGCATCAGTATCCCGGTGGGCAAGGATTCGCTGTCCATGCGCACGGTATGGGAAGCGAACGGCGAGCAGAAATCCGTCACTGCTCCGTTGTCTCTCATCATTTCCGCTTTCGCCCCCAGTCCCGACGCGCGTGCCACGCTTACGCCGCAGCTGCGTACCGATCAGGGCGATACCGACCTCATCCTGATCGACCTCGGCTGCGGCCGCAACCGCCTGGGCGGCTCGGCGCTGGCACAGGTTTACAAGCAGGTGGGCGAACGCTGCCCGGACCTCGACCACCCCGGTCAGCTCAGGGCCTTCTTCGCAACCCTGCAGGCGCTCAATGCCGCCGGCCGCTTGCTGGCTTACCATGACCGCTCCGACGGCGGCCTGTGGGCGGCGCTGTGCGAAATGGCCTTCGCCGGCCACTGCGGGATCACTGTAGACGCGGACGAGCTGTGCCAGGATCGCTTCCGCGTGCAAGTCGAGGAAGAAGGCCTGGATGAAGACGAGGAATTGATCACCGAGCACAGCGGATACAGCCCGCGCGTGTTCGGCGTGCTGTTCAACGAGGAGCTGGGCGCACTGCTGCAAGTGAAACGCGAGCATACCGCCGAGGTCATGCAGTCCTTCATTGCGGCCGGGCTGCGCTCCGAGTTCCACATCATCGGCAGCACCAATGATCGCGACCGTGTGGAAATCGTGCGCAATGAAAAAACCATGCTCGATTTCAGCCGTGCGGAATTGCAGCGCGCCTGGAGTGAAACCAGTTACCAGATCCAGCGCCTGCGCGACAACCCGGCCTGTGCCGAGAGCGAACACGCGCAACTGCTGGATGTGGCTAACCCGGGGCTGTCGGCAAAGCTGAGCTTTGACCTGAACGACAACATCGCCGCGCCTTTCATCGGCGGCAGCAAGCCGCGCATCGCCATCCTGCGCGAGCAGGGGGTCAACGGCGAAGTGGAAATGGCCGCCGCCTTCGACCGCGCCGGCTTCGAGGCGGTGGACGTGCACATGAGCGACATCATCGCCGGGCGCGTCTCGCTCCAGGACTTCCGTGGCTTTGCCGCGTGCGGCGGTTTTTCCTACGGTGACGTGCTGGGCGCCGGCGAAGGCTGGGCCAAATCCATCCTGTTCAACCCGCGCGCGCGCGATCAATTCGAAGCATTCTTCAGCCGCGACGACAGCTTCGCGCTGGGCGTATGCAACGGCTGCCAGATGATGAGCAATCTCAAGTCCATCATTCCCGGTGCCGAATACTGGCCGAAATTTACCCGCAATCAGTCCGAGCAGTTCGAGGCGCGCTTCGTCATGGTCGAAGTGCCGGACAGCCCCTCCATCCTGTTCGACGGCATGGCAGGCAGCCGCATGCCGGTGGTGGTTTCCCACGGGGAGGGGTATGCCGACTTCAGCCAGAGTGGCGACTCCGCCCAGGTGATCGGTGCGCTACGCTATGTAGACAATCACGGTCGTGCGACCGAGACCTATCCGGCGAATCCAAACGGTTCGCCCGGCGGTCTGACGGGCGTGACCACTGCCGATGGCCGCTTCACCCTGATGATGCCGCATCCGGAACGGGTGTTCCGTGCCGTCCAGCATTCCTGGCGTCCAGACGACTGGCGCGAAGACGGTCCGTGGCTGCGGATATTCCGGAATGCGCGGAAATGGGTGGGATAAGCAGAGGTGCCCTTATGACGGATGTTGCCAAATCCATCCCCATCAAACGCTTCAGCGCCGAAGATCTCGCCGCGCGTGACCGCGAAATGGCACTCGATGACACGCGCTGGTACAGCGAAGAGGAGCTCGATGAGCTGGACGAGCGTGATCCGCTGCTGGCGGCGCGCATCGCCCAGCGCCAGGCACGTCTGGAAAGGTTGCGCCCCTACCAGGCCAGCGGCGAGGCCCCGCCGCTCACCGAAGCCGCGCTGGTGCAAGTCCTGGAAGAAGCCCGCGCCATCCTGCTGCGTGACGGCGGTGATCTGGAGCTGGTGGAAATCAGCGGCACCGTTGTCCGGGTGCGGCTCAAGGGCGCCTGTGTGGGGTGCCCGAACTCGATGCGGGACCTGAAAAACGTGGTGGAGAAAATCGTGCGGCGGACCTTTCCACAAGTCACCGAGGTGCAGAATACCTATTGAGGTTTATGGCCCACCAAGCGAACCAGGCTATCATGCTGACCACAAAAACATCGATGAACAGCACATTCGCCTGGCAGGTGAGGTGAGCATGCCGTTACTGTCGGTATCCATTGGCATGGTGGCTGCCCTCCGGCCATGCTGGATGGCTAGAAGCGCCAGCCGTAACCGACGCCGATGATTACCGGATTGATATCCAGATCGGTAACATACGCGCCTGCCGTCGTTTTTACCTTGGTGCTGATATAAACTTTTTTCACGTCCAGATTGATATAGCCGTTGTCACTAACAGCAATGTCCACGCCGGCTTGCAATGCGCCGCCATAACTGTTTCTGTCTACATCCAGACCCGCCAGGCCCACATTGTAGAAGCGGGTGTAATTGACGCCCGCACCCACGTAAGGTCTAATTTTGCTGTCTGGGGAGAAATGCCACTGCAGGGTCAGTGTGGGCGGCAGGAGGCTGACCTTGCCGAGACTGGCGCCATTTAGCGCTACTTCATGGCGCGCGGTTCCCAGGATCAGTTCTGTAGCGATGTTCTTGCTGATAAAGTAAGTGAAATCCAATTCCGGCACCACTTGCGAATTCACGTCTACCCCGGCGAGCGGAGATGAATGGGCGGAAGGATCGATGTTGATGGCACGAATCCGCGCCATCCAATTGCCATCGGCAGCTTGAGCGAAATGGGTGGCAGAGGCGGCAGCGAAAGCAAGAATCAGTGCGATGCGTTTCATGATTACTCCTTGGGTTGAGGTGAATCGTCATTAAAATAAAACCTGTATTAACCATAGTGTTAATGTGGTTAAATTGTCAATGACAATTGTCAATCAATGAATTGATGCGAAAGATGGAAAACGTGTGAAATGCGCGGTGCATTCTGTAGCAAATCTATCCAGCGGGATAGAATTTCTGACATGTTGACCTGGCTCACTGATAACGAGAATTTTCCTGCCGTATGTAAGGCATTGCGTGACCCGCCCGGGCTATTGGCTGCGGGGGGCGTCCTTTCCCCGGCGCGTCTGGTGGACGCTTATTCGCGCGGCATTTTCCCTTGGTACAGTCCGGGCGAGCCGATTTTGTGGTGGAGCCCGGACCCGCGCATGGTGCTGTTTCCGCAGGAACTGGTGGTGCAGCGCTCGCTCGCCAAGGTATTGCGCAAGCGCCGCTATGAGATTCGCGTGGATACGGCTTTTGCCGAGGTGATCGCGGGATGCGCCCGGCCGCGTGCGGGGCAGGGCGGCACCTGGATCAGTGCGGCGATGATTGCCGCCTATACACGCCTGCACGAAATGGGCGTGGCGCATAGCATCGAGACCTGGATAGACGGCAGGCTGGCGGGCGGATTGTACGGCATCGCGCTGGGGCGGGCATTTTATGGTGAATCCATGTTCACGCGGGTGCCGGATGCCTCGAAAATCGCTTTCGTCCATCTGGTGCGCCAATTGCAACGCTGGGGCTTCGGCGTGATCGATTGCCAGATGAACACAGCGCACCTGGCGCGCTTTGGTGCGCGCGAAATTCCCCGCGCAGACTTCATCGCGCTGCTGAATAACTTGGTAAACTTGCCGGCAGTGCCCACTCCCTGGCGCTTCGACCATGACCTTGTTGAATGACCTGCCGTTCGCGCGGCTGCAGTTTTACCTGACCTCGCCGTATCCGTGCAGTTATCTGGCGGGGAAAACGGCGCGTTCGCAGGTGGTTACGCCTGCGCATCTGGTGGACGGCACGGCCTACAGCCAGTTGATTCAGGACGGGTTTCGGCGCAGCGGCTTGTTCACTTACCGCCCGCAATGCGGACACTGCCAGGCGTGCATCCCGGTACGCGTGGTGGTGAATGAATTCATCCCCGGTCGCACCCAGCGGCGTACCGGCAAGCGCAATGCAGTGCTGGTGGCGGAGCCGCGGCGACCGCATTTTGATCCTGCGCATTTCGAGCTGTACCAGCGTTATCAGGCGTCGCGCCATGCCGGCGGCGGCATGGATCATGACGACCGCGACCAGTACGCGCATTTTTTGCTGCAAAGCAACGTGGATACCTATCTGGTGGAATTCCGCGAGGCCGGAGTGCTGCGCATGGTGAGCGTGATTGACCAGGTCGAGGACGGGCTGTCTGCGGTGTATACTTTTTTCGACCCCGGGCTGCCGCAACGCAGCTTCGGGGTGTACAACGTGCTGTGGCAGATCGAGCTGGCGCGCAGCCTCGGTCTGCCCTACGTGTATCTGGGCTACTGGATAGAAAACAGCCCCAAGATGGCTTACAAGAGCCAATACCAACCTTTGCAGGGATTGACTGATGGCGTCTGGCGAACTATCACCCCGACGCATGCTTGAACCGCTGTGCGAAAAGATTGGCCGTGACCGTGTCGACCAGGTGATACACGCGTTCTACGCCACGTTGCGGGCAGACCCGGTGTTGCACGGGTTCTTTGACGGCATCACGGATTTTGCCGAGCACGAGGCGCACATTGCAGATTTCTGGTGGGTGGCGATGGGCGGCAAGCTGGAACAGCCGCGCCAGTTCGACATGCTGGGCCGGCACCGCGAGCTGGCACTGACGCCGGCGGCGTTCGAGCACTGGCTGGCGTTATTTGGCGCTACCCTGCATGCGCGGCTACCATCGGACTCCGCCGCCCAATGGCTGCAAATGGCCGAGGCGATTGCGGCTAACCTGCAACGCCATACGCTCCGACCGGCTTGATCAGCCGGCTGTGAAAACCTATTCCTATTTAACCTGATACGCTAGACCACCATGCGCCAATACCTCGACCTGATGCGCCACGTGCTGGAACACGGCACCCAGAAATCCGACCGCACCGGCACCGGCACGGTCTCCGTCTTCGGCTACCAGATGCGCTTCGATCTGAGCCAGGGATTCCCCCTCGTCACCACCAAGAAATGCCATCTGCGCTCCATCATCCACGAACTGCTCTGGTTTTTGCAGGGCGACACCAATATCCGCTATCTCAAGGAAAATGGCGTCAAAATCTGGGATGAATGGGCTGACGATAACGGCGATCTGGGCCCGGTATACGGTTATCAGTGGCGCAACTGGCCCAAGCCTGACGGCGGTCACATCGACCAGATTGCGCGCGTGCTGCACGACCTCAAGCACAACCCGGATTCACGCCGCATCATTGTCTCTGCGTGGAATGTCGCCGATCTCGACAAAATGGCGCTGGCACCCTGCCATGCTTTTTTCCAGTTCTATGTTGCCGATGGCAAGCTCAGCTGCCAGCTCTACCAGCGCAGCGCAGACATCTTCCTCGGCGTGCCGTTCAACATCGCCAGCTACGCACTGCTTACCCTGATGCTGGCGCAGGTGAGTGGACTCAAACCCGGTGACTTTGTGCATACGCTGGGCGATGCGCATCTGTATTCGAACCACCTTGAGCAAACCCGCGAACAGCTCGCGCGTGCGCCGCGCCCGTTGCCGACCATGCAGCTTAATCCCGCGGTCACCGACTTGTTCGCCTTCAGGTTCGAGGATTTCGAGCTGCAGGGTTACGATCCGCACCCGGCGATCAAAGCACCGGTGGCGGTGTAAAAGGGGTCGTGATGACGTGGTTGCCCGTCTGGTCAGAGCAAATCAAATACCTGGTTGGTATTTTTGCCATTCTGAATCCGCTCGGGGCCATCCCGATTTACCTTAGCCTGACAGCCGATCGCCGTCCGCAGGAAATGCACCACACGGCAGCCAAGGCCGCCGTTGCAGTAGCGGTGATCCTGGTTCTTGCGGTGTGGGCAGGGGATGCCTTGCTGTCGTTTTTCGGCATCGGCCTGCCGGCGTTCCGTATCGCTGGCGGATTGCTGGTGCTACTGATTGCGATAGCCATGTTTCACGCCCGGACCAGTCCGGCGCGGCAGACCGATGCCGAACAAACCGAAGCCGAATCCAAGAACGACATTGCCGTGGTACCGCTGGCAATCCCGCTGCTGGCGGGGCCAGGGGCAATCAGCCTGGCTATCGTCGATGCGCACCAGGCGGGCAGCTGGCCGGACAAGCTGGTGTTCAGTCTGGGCATCGTGGGGGTGGCGGCAATCGTCTGGGTCATATTGCGGCTGGCCGAGCCGATCGGCGAGCGCCTGGGCACGGCCGGGCTCAACATCGCCACACGGGTGATGGGGCTGATACTCGCCGCGATGGCGGTGCAGTTCATGGCGGACGGGTTGCTGGCGCTGTTCCCCGGTTTGTCGCGCTAAGGGCTTTACGGCTGCGTCGGTACTTGCCCCTGCTGGACTGCCTTGAGGACTTGCATCAAATCGCCGGAAGCCAGCGACGGCGGTTGCGGACCTTCGATTTTGACCTGGGCCCAATCCGCGACTGAACCGGTGCCCCATGACACCACCGAGGCCAGCACGAACACTAGCATGCCGCGCGTCATGCCCTTGCCGATTTCCATGTCATCCAGATAACGGTTGAGCCACCAGGCGGCGATGATGAATGCGATGGTGGAAATAATCAGGTTCAGCATGGTCGTTGCTCGATCATCATCGGCTTTCTCTCCGGTTGCGAAATTTTATCTATTACGGTTTTTCCGCGCGCTTCTTTACTGCGTCAAGCTGGATATAATGCAGCGATATCAGGAGAAAACATGCCTCATCTCAAGCCCCGTATCGCCGTCATCGCCGCACTGGCGAAAAATCGCGTCATCGGCGTCCACAATACGCTGCCGTGGCGTTTGCCGGAAGACCTCCAGCATTTCAAGGCGCTTACCCTGGGGCATCACATTGTGATGGGGCGCAAGACCTTTGAATCAATCGGGCGGCCGCTGCCGGGGCGTACCACGGTGATTATTTCGCGCAATGACTACAGTGCGCCTGCCGGTTGCCTGGTGGCGCACTCCATCGCGGATGCATTGGCTGCGTGTGCGGGCGATCAGGAGGTGTTCTTTGTCGGCGGTGCGCAACTCTATGAACAGGTTTTGCCGCTGGCGGAGCGGCTTTATCTGACCGAGATCCACGCCGAATTTGCCGGCGATGCCTGGTTTCCCCAATTCGCGCGCGCCGCCTGGGCGGAGTTCAGTCGCGACCCGCGACACGATGCAGCCAGCGCATTGGACTATGATTTTGTGGTGTATCAACGTAAGGAGGAGTCAATATGAAATCGATCAAGGCATGGGTGATTTTCGTGTTCAGCATGGTGCTGGCGGTAAACGCGGCCTGGGCGGCCGGGCAAACCGAACTGACCTGGTACGGACATTCTGCATTCAAGATCACCACACCCAATGGCAAGATACTGCTGATCGACCCGTGGATCACCAATCCCGCCAATAAAAACGGCAAAGCCGATCTGGCGGCGATCACCCATGCCGACCTGATCCTGATCAGTCACGGCCATTTCGATCATGTCGGCGATGCGGTGGCGATAGCCAAAAAAACCGGCGCGCATCTGGTCAGCACGTTTGACCTGGGTAACGCGCTGGTCACCTACGGCGGGTTTCCCAAAGCGCAGGCGGGTATGGATACTGAGGGCAATTTTGGCGGCGAACTGACCCTGCTCGGGGGCGAGGTGAAAGTGGCCTTTATCCCGGCCATCCACAGCTCAACCGTGATGGATGAAAACGGCAAGGACATCCACGAGGGCGGCAATCCGGGCGGATTCCTGATCTCGGTGAAAAACGGCCCGGTGATCTATCACACCGGCGATACCGATGTTTTCAACGACATGACGCTCATCCCGCGTTTCCATAAGGTGGACGTGATGCTGGCGTGCATCGGCGGTCATTTCACCATGGGGCCGGACCGCGCCGCGCTGGCAGTCAAAATGGTCGGACCGCGCATGGTGGTGCCGATGCACTACGGCACCTTCCCGGTGCTGGACGGTACGCCGGCCGAATTCAAGGCAGCGCTGACCAAACAGGGCGTGAAAACCAGGCTGGTGGTGATGCAGCCGGATGAAATGATCAAGCTCTGATTTCTGAATATCGGTAAACAACGGCCTGATTCACCGGGCCGGGGCACCGAATTCACGGTTTGGCCAGAGGCAGGCGTTCACACGTGTTCATGAAAGTGGGTGAAGTCCGGTATCGGGTGGTCAACGCGCACGGATGACAAGCCAGAAATACGCTATAACGTGATTGTAAGAGGCGTATCGCGTGTCCCCACGCTGCCGCCGACAATACAATCGGGACGTCATGCGTATCAATGCCAGAAAAATCTTCCTCGGCCTGCCTTTCCTCATCTGTGCAGGCCTGTTTGGGGTGTATTTGCTGCTCGGTTATTTTGCCGTTGATCCGCTGGCCAAACGTCTCCTGCCCTGGGTGGCGGAAAACCGGCTCGCCAGCCGCGCCAGCGTCGGCCGGGTGGATTTCGACCCCTTGCGTCTGGCCGTCACCATCGACGATTTTCGCCTGACCCAGCCCGGCGGCGCGCCGCTCGCCGGGTTCAAACGACTGCACCTGGACCTCGAAGCCAGCGGCCTGCTGCGCTTCGCCTGGAAGCTGCGCGACATCCGCCTGACTGCACCGCAGGTACGTTTCGACATTGCCCCGGGCGGCAAGCTCAACTGGGCGGATCTCATTGCCGCCGTCAACAAGGACAAGACGCCGCCGTCCGACACGCTCCCGCGCGTGCTGATCGAACACCTGCGGATCGAACAGGGTGACATCGAATACACCGACCGCAATCGCGCCGCACCTTTCAAAGCCAGCCTGCTGCCGCTTGATCTGAAACTCGACGGCCTCTCCACACTGCCGGAAGACCGTGGCAACTATTCGATAGCCGCCAGCCTGCCCGAGCAGGGCGGCACGCTCAAATGGCGCGGCAATGTGGGTCTGAACCCCATTGTCTCGCACGGTGTAGTGGCGCTGGAGGGCGTAAAGCTCGCCAACTTCATCCGTGTGGTAAAACACGTCGAACTCCCGCTCATGCCGACGGCGGGCGTGCTCAATACGCAGCTGACCTACAATTTCGCCATGGTCAAAGACCGGCCGCAGGCGGTACTGACGCAGATTGCGCTCAACCTCAAGGATTTTGCCGCCACGCTCCCCAACGGCGCCGCGCAACTGGGTGCGCAGCAGGTCGCGGTGCACTTGCCGCGTCTCGACTTTGCCATGCAGTCGGACACGCAGCTGCGTTTCAAGGGTCTCGGCATGCAGTTGAATGGCCTGGCCTTGAGCCAGCATGGCAAACCTTTGTTGAGCCTGCCGCAAGGCAACGTGAGCGGCGTTGATTTTGACCTTGCAGCACGCCGCGCCGAGGTCGCCCAGGTCGCGCTCAACGGAGGAGAAATCCATGGCAGCCGGAATGCCGAGGGCCTCATCGACTGGCAGCAGGTGCTGGCGGCACTGCCCAAATCCATCCCGCCCGCACCACGCCCTGCCACCCCCGCCAGTGCCAGCGCGCCGTTCCTATTCAACATCGGCGCAGTGCAGATACACGACTGGCAGGCGCATTATCTCGACCAGCATTTTCGCCATGCGCTCAGCGCCGACATGGCCGGATTCAATCTGGATTTCGCCGTCTCCAATGCCAGTGGTGGCGTAGTCCTCAGCGCCATTAACAGCCGCGTCGGGCCCATCACGCTCAGCTCGGCACTGGATAGCAAGCCTGCCGCCACGCTGCAACAGGTGCGCATCGAAGACGGCGCGCTCGATCTGGCGAAACAGTCCGTCACGCTGCATGCCATTGTCGCCAGCGGCCTGCGCACCGAAGTCATCCATCAGGCCAACCAGCCGCTGGCCTGGCAAGCCATGTTCGAACCGCTCACAGCCAGCCCGAAACCAGCGGCAGCGCATGTTGAGGCAGCCAGCGCTGAAAAAACTGCCTGGACACTGGCGCTGCAACGCGCCGCACTGGAAGACGCCGCCCTGCACTTCGAAGATCAGGCCAAGGGCAAGCCGGTCATGCTGGATATCGAACACGCCGCAGTGGAGGCACGCGACGTGTCGCTCGACCTGGCCAAAGTCATCCCGCTCAACGCGGCATTCCAGGTGAAACAGGGAGGCCGGTTTGACGCGCAAGGCACGCTCGCGCCCGAACCGCTGAAAGGTGACATCAAACTCAGACTCACCGCGCTGTCACTCAAGCCGTTTGCGCCCTATATCAACCGCATCGCGCGACTTGATCTCAATGACGGCAGTGCCAGCACTGACGGCACGCTCAGGCTGCTGCCGGGCAAGGCGCTGGCGATGAAGTACACGGGCGGCTTCGCGCTCGATCGGCTGGCCATCACCGAAGAACAAGGCGGGGGCAAATTTCTCGGCTGGCAGCGCCTGTCCAGTAATGACCTGACCCTCAGGCTCGCGCCCGACAGCCTGCATATCGGCACGCTGCGTGCGGTGAAGCCGTATGGAAAAATCATCATTTTTCCCGACAAAACGCTGAATGTGGCGCGCATGTTGCGCAGCGAAGCGCCGCCTCCCGTCACGTCCGCGCGATCTGCGGCGCAGGCACCCGCTGCACCTGCCAGGCCGGTTGCAGCGGCGCCTGTCCAGCCGGCCAAAGACGCCTTCCCGGTCAGCATCGAACGCCTGCGCATCGACAACGCCGACCTGGAATTTGCCGATCTCTCGCTCACGCCGCAGTTTGGTACCAACATCCATTCGCTCAGCGGCGTCATCAACGGCCTCTCCACCAATCCGGCCACGGTGTCGCAGGTGGAGCTTGACGGCAAGGTGGACGACTATGGCTCGGCGCGCATCCGTGGCTCGCTGCAGCCGTTTCACGCCACCGATTTCACCGATCTCAAGCTGACTTTCCGCAATCTGGAAATGAACCGCCTGACGCCGTATTCGGGCAAATTCGCCGGGCGAAAAATCGAATCCGGCAAGCTCTCTGTCGACCTCGAATACAAGGTCAAAAACCGCCAGCTGACGGGCGAAAACCAGTTTATTGTGAACAAGCTGCGCCTGGGCGAGCGCGTCGACAGCCCGGACGCGACGAAGCTGCCGCTGGATCTGGCCATCGCCCTGCTGGAAGACAGCAATGGCGTCATCGACCTCAATCTGCCGGTGTCCGGCAGTCTCGACGACCCACAATTCAGCTATGCCCGCATCGTCTGGAAAGCCATCGTCAACGTGCTCACCAAACTGGTCACCGCGCCGTTCCGCGCGCTCGGCAATCTGCTCGGCATCAGTTCCGAAAAATTGCAGGCGGTGGCATTCGACCCTGGCAGTGCCGCGCTGGCGCCACCCGAACTGGAAAAACTCAAGGCCGTGGCGCAGGCCATGAGCAAGCGCCCGGCGCTGACGCTGACCGTGGAACCCAGCTACGCCAGCGCCGCCGACACCCGCGCCATCGAAGAACAATGGATACGCCGCGACGTGGCGCAAGGTATGCGACTGAAACTGGCGCCTGACGAAGCACCCGGCCCGGTGGATATAACCAATCCCGAAGCGCAGCAGGCGGTGCTGGCGCTGGCGAAATCGCGCCTGAAACCCGACCTGTTCAAACGCATCAAGGCCGAGTTCAGCCAGCCCAGACCCGACGGGCGTACACTATATGCTGCGTTGCTGGAGCAGCTCACGCTGCAAATTCCGGTGACGGAGGGCGAGTTGCTGCGCCTGGCGCAGCAGCGTGGTGACGCCATACGGCAAACGCTGCTTGCCAATGGTGTGGCGGCTGACCATCTGAGCGTAGCGCCTCCGGTACAGGGTACGCTGTCGGATCAGGCCATCAACACCAAAATGAGCCTGGGTGCCAAGCTGGCCGGGGCGCCCGACGCGACGCCGGCCGATCACGCGAGTCCGGCGGTTCAGACAAAATAGCAGGTGCGATAGTTAATTTCTAATGGAGACATAAGCATGGCCCTTGAAGTTATCGGAGCAGGCTTTGGGCGCACCGGCACGTTATCGGCCTATACGGCGCTCAAGCAACTGGGTTTTCCGTGTTATCACATGTTCGAAGTGCTGGAGAACAAGGAAAACAAATCGCACCTGGATTTCTGGCGCAAGGTGGCCAACACCGAGCCGGGCACGCAACACGACTGGGAGCAGGTATTTTCAAAATATACTGCCGCAGTGGACAACCCGGCGTGTTGCGTATGGCGTGAACTGTTGGCGGCCTATCCCGATGCCAAGGTGGTGCTTACCGTTCACCCGCGTGGTGCCGAAGCCTGGTATGAAAGCACAATGGACACCATCTATTTCACGGAAAAAATGTGGCAGTTCAAGGTGCTGAAATTCGCCACGCCTTTCGGGCGCAAATTTGGGGACATGTCGCGCAAGCTTATCTGGCAGCGCTCGCACAAGGGCACCATGGATGATCGCGACAAGGCCATCGCTCACTATCACCAGCACATCGCGGAGGTAAAGGCCGGCGTTCCGGCAGATCGACTCCTGGTTTTTTCCGCCGACCAGGGCTGGCAGCCACTTTGCGAGTTCCTGGGTGTACCGGTGCCTGAATCGGAATTCCCCAACGTCAACGATCGTGCAGCCATTAAAAAAACATTGAATGGAATGACCCGGGGCGCCTATGTCATTCTTGGTCTTGGCGTGGCGGCATCTGCCGGTTTGATTTACGGAGCCCTCCGCTTCATCTCGTAGACATCAGAAAAGGCCGTTCGGGGAGAATCATCGGACTTGGGCTGCCATGCATGACGCATGGAACTCGCATAGAAACATACTTTTAAATCAGGGGGGACGTATGAACGAACAACTGAATCCGGAAAAAATCCTGCAGACGGGAATGGCATTCTGGGCTTCGAAGACACTGTTGAGCGCTATCGAAATGGGCGTTTTCACCGAGCTGTCGCGCGGCCCTGAGCACTTCGATGCCATCAGCGGGCGTCTTGGCCTGCATCCTCGTTCGGCACGCGACTTCCTCGATGCCCTGGTGGCGCTCGGCTTCCTGCAGCGCAATGCTGATGGCTATGCCAACACACCCGAGACCGACCTGTTCCTTGACAGAAAGAAGCCCTCCTACGTGGGGGGCATACTCGAGATGGCGAACCATCGCCTCTACCCGTTCTGGGGTCACCTCACCGAAGCGCTGCGTACCGGAGAGCCGCAGAACGAAGTCAAGACCGGGGGTGCCGGCCTGTTCGAGACGCTCTATGCCGATCCTGCGCGTTTGAAAGAGTTCCTCGGCGCCATGACCGGTGTCAGCCATGGCGCCAACATGGCAATCGCCCGCGCCTTCCCATGGACGGACTACCGTACATTCGCCGATGTGGGTACAGCGCAAGGCGATCTCGCCGTGCAAATTGCGCTGGCTAATCCGCATCTCCGGGGCGTCGGCTTCGATTTGCCGGAAGTGGCGCCCATATTCGAGGAGTACGTCGCGACCATTGGCGTTGCAGACCGGCTTGCATTCCTGCCTGGCAACTTTTTCAAGCAGGATCTCCCGAAGGCCGACGTGCTGCTGATGGGACACATCCTGCACGACTGGGATCTGCCCACGAAGAAGATGCTCATCAGCAAGGCCTTCGATGCAGTCCCGGCCGGCGGCGCGCTCATCGTCTACGAGGCCATCATCGACGACGATCGGTCGAAAAACGCCTTTGGGTTGATGATGAGTCTGAACATGCTCATCGAAACCCCCGGGGGCTTCGACTATACCGGTGCTGACTGCGTGGCCTGGATGAAGGAGGCAGGGTTCTCCGCGACACGTGTGGAGCCGCTTGTGGGACCGGACTCGATGGTGATCGGAATCAAGTAAAGCCTGCGCAGGGGTAGCGAGACTGCCCAAGCCTTCGTTCAACACGGATGCGTAAAAGCGCGCCGCTTCTTGGCGCCACGTTGACGCTGCGGGCAATCGTCAACTGTCTGCTACGGAGAAAATCGAATGACCGAATCGGATCGATTTGAGGCATTAGCCAGGGACTGCTCCGTGCCAATTCCAGACGTTCAAGAATTATCCCGTATACAGACACTCGACGCGTTATTGGTCGACAGGGACAAGGCGCCACTTCTGGCCGGGGGTTAAAACCTCCATAGCACACCAGCATCATCGATCCGTATTAGCATTACATAGGCGAACAGACAAACTCGGTGCATCCATAATGAATCAGACAGTTATTGCGCATCGGCATGTTTTGAGAATTTCAATAGTACTGACCGGCCGGTCTGGTGAATAACTGTCGGACGTTGGAGAATAAATGAATAGCTGGTTTACGATTAATCTCGGCGACGCCATGTTGGCAGGAGAATCATTAGATCTTATTAAAGCGCTTTTCTTGTCAGAATACGAGAAGGCCAATAGCCCAAAAGAAATGGCGGTATTTGTTCGCCACGAATCAGAAGGGCGCCTCCACTGCGAAGTCAAAGTCTACTTCTCTCCGGCATCAGTTATTGTGGCGGAAGCGGTTGATGCCATCGCTTGCAGAAAGCCCTCTTCAGGCGGCTTGGACTTGCTAGCTGGCTCGAAAGAATCGTGGCCAGTTTTCTTTCCGGGAGGTGGTTTTTAAGGTCAGTGGACCCTCGCATCACGCTCAACAAACAGATTTTAATTTTATTTACGATGCCGCGACCAACGAATACCGTTGCCCGGCAGGAGAACGCCTGATCTGGCGTTGCTCATCCATCGAGCACGTTTCACTTTCTCGCCCGAACGATGAGTTGACGCACCAGCGTGTAGACCAGCCCGGCGAAGGCAGCCAGCCAGGCGAGCAGCGCTATGTACAGGAAATAACGCGGAATGAATTCCAGAAACGGCAGATTCATCGCGCGTTCCATCTGGAACGTGCTGGCGGCGTACATGCCGAGCGGAAAGACCGCACCCCAGTATAGCGGGTCGTATCTGAGTGGAAAGCGCTTGTAGACATGCCGCCAAACTCCCAGCACCACAAGCATCGGGATCCACCACGTTCCGGTTGCCCAGTAAAACACCGTGAAACCTTTGAGGAAGGGAAGCAGCGACTGAAGGTAGGGCGCATCAGGCGCATTGACGATCAGCAATGAACCGGCCAGCGTGGAGATTGCCATGGCCCCCATGTTGATCCAGTACGGCGGTGCCAGATCGCTGGGTAAAAAGGCGAAGAAGGTGTAGCGGTAGAAAATGAGCGCCATCATCCAGATGTAGAGCATGCCTCCCCACAGCCACATGGACAGGGCTATGAAGTTGAACTCGAGCTTGTGCGGTTGCCCCCAGTGCGCCGCCAGAAGCGCACTGAGGACGGCGATCGACTGGGGAGCGACGACGGCGAGTAGCCACGCGCCGGTGATGCCCTGATCCAGGGGCGGTTTGATTTCCTTGACTGTGAAGGCGGTGAAAATGGTGTAGGTCAAGCCCACCCACAGGACAGCGCCGATCACCCAGAGAATGAATGCTGCCTGATAATTTCCGGAGATCAGTATGAACTGGCTGCCGAGAATGCAGGATCCGGCAATGCTGGTAAAGAACCCTGGGCCACGCTGGTGGTCGAGCATGTCATCGAAAAACTGCTGGGTGAACCAAACGACCCGCAGCACGCTCAACGAGCATAACACCAAGTAAACGCCAATATTGAGCCAAAACAGCGCTATTGCGATGCGCGGCATGCCCATCACATCTGACGCGATGGACACGATACCGGTTGCCATCACCATGGCGAAGTAGGCGGGCGACAGCCCCTTCGCTGCGGCCTTGAGACTGCTTAGGAAAAACGGACCACCCGGTCTTTGGTCTATGTTGGGCTCGACACTATCGGTCATGATCGCTCCGTTCTTCGCTGCCTGATCATGCAGTTCGACGCGGCGTAATGCAAGCCATGCCTGTCATTCCCGGTGCAAATCCCATCCGATTCGTTAACTTCGCACCAGCGCAATCGCTTCGGCGTAGTCATACAGCGCAGCCAAAATCACCTCACCGTGCTCGTCCTCGGCTTCAGCCAGTGCAGGAAAAATAACTGGGGACGGACCTCGTTTTTTGGCTTTTTTCTGAAGGTCTGTTCAGGGTAGATCTGAGCCATTCAATCTCAAAACTCAATGATGATCTTTACTGGATATCCGCCTGATCAAACAGCCGCGCCCGCCGCGATGGCGCGGGCGCGGCTGGCCTCTGCGTTCTGTAGTGCCTGTGCCGCATCCCACTGGGGCGATACCCAGCCGCTCAAATTGGCCAGTGCAAGTTCGCCCAGCGCGGCGATCCACTCCGGGCGTTCATTGAGCGCCGGGATGTAGTGAAATTCACCGCCGCCGGCGGCGAGAAATGTCTGTTTGACCTCCATGGCGATTTCTTCCAGGGTTTCCAGGCAGTCCGAGACGAAGCCGGGACACACCACGTCCACGCGTTTGGTGTGGGCACGGCCGAGTTCTTCGAGGGTGGTGACGGTGTAAGGTTTGATCCACTCGGCGCGGCCGAAGCGCGACTGGAAGGTGACCCGGTACTGTTCCCTGGAAAGCCCGAGCGCCTCGGCCAGCAGGCGTGCGGTTTTCTGGCATTCGCAATGGTAGGGGTCGCCCTTGTCGAGGGTGTAGCGCGGCACGCCGTGGAAGCTCATCACCAGCATTTCAGGCCGGCCGTTGCGCATCCAGTAGTCGTGCACATTGGCCGTCAGCGCGGCGATGTAGCCGGGGTCGTCGTGATAATGGCGGAGGGTGCGTAGCGCGGGCTGGTTGCGTTTTTCCAGCAAAATACGATAGATCGCATCGAACGCAGTGGCGGTGCTGCTGGCAGCGTATTGCGGGTACATCGGCAGCGCCAGGATGCGGTCACAGCCTTGCTCGCCGAGCTTGTTCATGGCGCTGGCCACGGACGGATTGCCGTAGCGCATGGCGTACTCCACTACCAGGGGCGATTTAATGCGCTCACCCAGCCAGCCCTTGAGCAATTTGGCCTGCTTCTCGGTGTGAAAGCGCAGCGGCGAGCCTTCGCTGGTCCAGATGCTGGCGTATTTCTGGGCGGATTTTTTCGGACGGGTGTTAAGGATCACGCCATTCAGGATCAGCCACCAGATGGCACGCGGGATTTCCACCACACGCGGGTCGGACAGGAATTCCTTCAGGTAGGACTTGAGCGCCTGTTTGGTGGGGGCGTCGGGCGTGCCCAGGTTGATCAGCAGGATGCCGGTTTTGGCAATATTGCCATGGGCATGGGCGGGTTCGGTCAGGTAATTCGGCATGGGGTCAGGACATCAGAAAGTGATGGCAACCGCCATCAATGAAAGGACAGGGCGCTGGAGAGCAGCTTGGCGGTGATGTCCACAATCGGGATGATGCGCTCGTAGGCCATGCGGGTGGGGCCGACCACGCCCAGGGTGCCGACGATTTCGCCGTTGACCTTGTAGGGGGCGGTGACTACGCTGCAGCCGTCCAGCGGCGCCACTTCGGATTCGCCCCCGATGAATATCTGCACCCCGTGCGCGCGCTGGCTGATGTCCAGCAACTGCATCAGCGAGGTTTTTTGTTCGAACATGTCGAACAGTTTGCGCAGCCGTTCCATGTTCGAGGACAGCTCATTGACCTTGAGCAGATTGTGTCCGCCGGACATGACCAGATCGTCGCGGTTGGGTGCGAGTGCTGCGCTGCCGGCCGTCAGGGCCAGATTCATCAGGCCGTTGATGTCCTGGTGCAGTTGCTGCAGTTCGTCCTGCATCAGGCGGCGCACGTCGGTAAAGGTTTTGCCGGCGTAATTCTGGTTGAGGAAGTTGGCCGCACGGGTGAGTTCCGATGCGGTGTAGGCACGGTCGGTGAGCAATACCCGGTTCTGCACTTCGCCTTCCGCGGTGATGATAATGAGCAGGATGCGTTTTTCCGACAGGCTGATAAATTCAAGCTGGCGGAATGCCGTGCTGCGTCGTCCCGGTACCAGCACCACCCCGGCGAAACGGGTCAGGTCGGACAGCAGCTGGGAGGCGTTGGCGACCAGGCGCTGGGGGTCGTCTGTGTGCAGCTGTTCCTCCAGCTGGCTCATTTCCATGCTATTGAGCGGCTGGATGGTGAGCAGCGTATCCACGAAGAAACGGTAGCCCAGGGCGGTGGGGATGCGCCCCGCCGAGATGTGCGGGCTGGTCACCAGACCCATGTCTTCCAGATCAGCCATGACATTGCGGATGGAAGCCGGGCTCAGGTCCAGCGCGGAATACTTGGACAGCGTGCGTGAGCCTACCGGCTGGCCTTCCGCAACATAGCGTTCGACCAGGGTTTTGAGCAGGATTTGGGCGCGTTCAGTGAGCATGATTGGCGATTGTACAAGGGAGCCCCGGATAATTCATCATTTGCTCGGATACCCGAAGTGAAAAATGTTTTATACGGGAGCTGAAACGGCTGCAGCTTCAAAACCCATACCGGAATTTACATGAATTTACACAGTTTGCCATTAAGAACAATGCCATAAACTCGTTACCTGGACAGGCGGCAACAATATTCGAATGCAAACCAGGAGAGCGACATGTCCATCAGTAATATCGGCAGCAATCCCGCAATATCAAGTATCCAGTTTTCGGGTGTTTCCCAGGTTGCTTCGCAAGGCACGGACAGCAATGGCGATAATGATGCGAGCGGCGTTTCCAGAGCATCCGGAAATGGCGGACGTTTTGCTTCCGCCATCAGCCAGGCATTGTCCCAGCTCGGCGTGTCGTCGGGGTCATCCAGCACCACGGCCAGCACGGCCTCCGACCCGACCAGCAGTGCCGCTACGCAAGACCCGCAGCAGGCATTGGCCGCATTCATGCAAAACCTGTTTGCATCGCTGCAATCCCAGGGTGGTGGGCAAACCACTGCCGCTAACGGTGGCACCGACAGCGATGGTGATCGTGACGGCAGCGGCGCGGCGTCGGCTGTGTCCGGCGCTTCCGGCAGCCGGCATCATGGGGGTCATCACGGTGGTGGATTAAGCAAAATCGAGAGTGGCCTGCAAAATCTCATGCAGCAAATTTCATCATCCGGCACAAGCGCGACGGACTCGACTGCCTCTGATTCTGCATCCTCCCCGTTGCAGCAAAGTTTCCAGAATTTACTGGCAGCAGATGGCGCATCCGGCAGCAATGTAACCCTGACCAGTTTTTTGCAGACCCTTGCGCAAAATCTCCAGGGCGCCACGCCGACTGGCAACGTGGTTAGCACTCAGGCTTGAGCGTGTGCTGCGCAAAATGGCAACGGTTACGGATACCATGCCGCGTAAATAATTAGCGCGAATATAAGTGCTCTAAATGGCCACGGAGGAATCTGTGGCCTTTTTCTTTTTGCATTTCATGCAGGCGTGACTATAGTCAACCAACTTACCGAGTTTTTTCAGGAAGGTTTGTTTCATGTCCTCATTTTCCGAACAGCCCTTTGCCTGTGAATCCCAATGAGTACGATAGCTATGGCCCAAATGCCCACGGCTTTATGTTCGAAGGAGGGGTTGAAGTGCTGTTCGTTACCCCGGGTGCAACGGCGGCCGCGAAGCGTATCTCCAGAAACGGTACTGCCTGCTGGTAAAACAGGGGGAACGTCGCTGTCGTTTCAACAGCTTCATCAACCACGCTTGTGAAAGGAGATTGCCATGAATAACACACGACATTTCAGCCGGCTTGCTGCCGGTACCCTCGCTGTCGTCCTGGCCGGAGCGGTTCCGGCCCTCTCGGCTGCCCAACCCGAAACTCCATGCCCGGGCGGCTATGGCATGGGCCCCGGAATGATGGGGGGGTACGGGGGTGGCTATGGGATGGGTCCCGGAATGATGGGGGGATACGGAGGCGGTTCCGGCATGGGCCCGGGCATGATGGGCGGCTACGGAGGCGGCTATGGGATGGGCCCCGGCATGATGGGCGGCTACGGCATGGGGCCGGGCATGATGGGCGGGTATTGGGGCAAAGGGCTCGACCTGACCGAGGCGCAGCAGGCCAGGATCAACAAGATTCAGGATGCAACCCGCAAGGCGCACTGGGCCATGATGGGCGAGATGATGGATCAGCAGGCCAAGCTGCGCGACCTGTACCTGGCACCGAAGCAGGACAACGCGGCCATCGACGCGGCCAATAAGACTATCGGCAAGCTGCACCAGCAGATGTACGACACCTCGGTGGATGCCCAGAAACGCATGGAAGCCGTCCTGACCAAAGAGCAGCAGGAAAAGCTGCGCAGCAATTGGCGTAAGGGGTGGGCACCCAGTCAGTGAGTCGGCCCCACGCCATCAAGGTCAAAGGGGTGCCGGGATGGCTGAACAGGCGCGTTTCCTTTGACCACGATATCCCTGTGGCTTCGACTGGTTTTTCCGGGTTTAACCCGATTTTGCAGGCAGGCGGATGGTGACCGCCAGCCCGCCGCCGGGGCGATTGGCCGCCTCGATTTCGCCGCGATGAGCGCGTATCGCGCGGTCTGCAATCGCCAGACCCAGACCATAACCGCCGCTTTCGCGGTCGCGTGCCTCGCCGACACGCACGAAGGGTTCGAAGATTTTGTGCAGCATCGGCTCGGGAACCCCGGGACCACGATCTTCTATCCGAATGACACAGGCATTTTCATTGCCCGCGTGCTGGATGGTGAGCGTCACCGTCACGCTGGTTTTCCTGGGCGTATGCCGGATCGCATTGCGCAATACGTTTTCGATCGCACTGTGCAGCAGCGCCGGATCGCCTTCCACGGTGGCCGGAGGCAGTGCCGCCAAATCGATCGCGCAGCCTTTGGCTTGTGCTTCCAGGCGCGAATCCTCAACCACTTCCTGTAACAGTAGCGCCAGGTCGATCGGCTCGCGTATCGGCGCATTCATGCCGGTTTCCAGGCGGGACAGGGACAGAATCTGGCCGATCAGCTCGTTCAGGCAATCGGCTTCGCGCTCGATGCGATCCAGTTCGGGCGTGATGGTGTTGCCGGTGCGCTGCCGTGCCAGGCCCAGTGCGGCCTGCATGCGTGCCAGCGGGGAGCGCAGCTCGTGCGAGACATCGCGCAGGAAATGGCGCTGCGAGCCGATCAGGGCGTCGAGCCGCTCCGCCATGTTGTCCAGCGCGCAGGCCAGATCGACAATTTCATCGCGGCGACGGCCAAGCGACGGGCCGACGCGGTAGCTGAAATCGCCGCCTGCGTAGTCTTGCGCAGCGCGGCGTAATTGTTCAATCGGCGCGGCAAGGTAGCGCGCCAGAAACAGGCATACCAGCGCGCCGACCAGCGTGGCAGCCAGCAGCGGCAACGTGATGACGCGGGGCCGGCTCAGGAAACGGCCAATGGTGACGCTTTGAAAATCCGGAAGCAGCCAATAGGCAGCGCCATTCGCCATGCGGATGATGGGTTTTGGCTGTGCATCAGGCACATTTTGCTGTTGCATGTGGCGGCGCAGGTGTTCCAGCACGCGCGGCGATACTTCCCGGCCTAGAAGATCCTGACCCGCGGCATTGAGCACCAGGACGGGCACCAGATCCTTGCGATCAACATCCCGCGCCCAATCCTTGAGGCCTTCAACCCCGTGTGCATTCGCCTTCGCCTGCGCCTTGGCGACGTGCTGGGAAATGCGTTTGAATCCGGCGGGTGCGTTCTGCTGCTCGTGCAGGTGGTCAATGTAGACCGAGACGGACAGCATGACCACCGCAGAAAACAGGATCAGCGTAGCCCAAAAAGACAGAAAAAGTTTCCAGAAAAGCCGATGCATGCCGTCTCACTTGATCACGTATTGATAACCCACGCCGCGAATGGTTTTGATGCGCTCGTCGCCATCCGCCAGCGCGCCCAGCTTATGGCGCAGGTTGCTCACATGCATGTCGAGACTGCGATCGAAGCGGGTCATGCGTCGCCCCAGCGCCTGCTCGGACAGCGCCTGCTTGGATACGATATGCCCGGCCTCTTGCAACAATATCTGCAGCACGCCGAATTCGGTGCTAGTCAATGCCACGGCACGGTCTTTGCAGGTCACCCTGCGGGCGCCCATGTGCAGTGTCAGGTCGTCCTGAACCAGAACCTGGGGCAGCTCATTGCTGTCTTCGTCCGGGCGCTGTCTGACGCGGCGCAACACCGCGCGGATGCGCGCCGTCAGTACCCGGGGGTTGCATGGTTTGGCAAGGTAGTCATCCGCGCCCAGTTCCAGGCCGACGATGCTATCCACATCCTCGCCGCGTGCGGTCAGCATGAGCACGGGGGTGAGCGAGTCGGTGCGGAGTTCGCGCAACACGTCCAGGCCGCCTTTGCGCGGCATCATGACATCCAGCAAAACCAGATCGAATGCTTCGTCGCGTGCCAGGCGCAGCGCCGTTTCGCCATCGTGGGCAAACACAATCGAGAACCCCTCGGCGGTGAGGTATTCAGCCAGCATTTCACACAGATCGACGTCATCATCGGCGAGCAGGATGCGGATCATTCATGTCTTCCCGAGCGGTGCGTTAAAAATCATGGCGCTATGGTGCCATAGGGCACGCAGTGGCAAATAGCCCGAGTCCTGTCTTTACAAAAATTTACCTGCGCTTACACACCGCTGGCGCTGAATTACACCGTGCAGGGATAAGGTTGCATCGTGTATCAGCGTGGCATATTTCTTAATGCGACAGGATAAGGATGCAATGATGAAAAAAGATACCTTAACCATACTAATGACGACCCTGCTGGCGGGGGTGCTGGAAGCGACTTCCGCGTATGCCCATCCCTGGGCCGGTGAAGCCCGGATGGGCGGCTGCCACCATGCCTATCAACATGCCCGCGAGGCCCGGTTTTATCGCATGGGCAAGCGCCTGGGTCTGACCAAAGAACAGCGCACGGCTGTTCGCGCCATTGTCGAGCAACACCGGCCGCGAATGCGCGCGTTGCGCGACGCGCAGGCCGAGAGTCGGCGCCAGCTCATGGCGATCTCGGCGACTGGCAATCCGGACACGGCACAGGTACGTGCATTGGCCGATATGCAAGGCAAAGCCATCGCCGACATGATTGTTTTGCGTGTGCAGATGCGCAGCGAAATAAACAAGATATTGACCGAGGAACAGCGCAAAAAGTTGCTGCGGGCGCGTGAAACCCGTGGGCACCAACCCGGAAATAAACAGGGTGCCGAATCATCCGGCGCGACCCCTGCCGGGGCGGCGGCGGAGCACCTGTCCTTATTAATCGAAGCGCATGGAAGCGTGCTATAAAAGAGAATGGATGGAGCAACTCGAGGCGGCGCATCGTGTCATATTTTTATTAGGATGTTCATTGTTTAGGTAACTCGGTGTCAGGCATTGCAGGAGATTGTCATGAACAAGCTTAAAGTGGCGTTAGTTTTGGTTTTCGTGGCGTTGGGATCGGGCGCGAGTAATGTGTCCATGGCTGATCGTGGCCATGGCCATTTTCGTGGGCATGTTGGTGTCGGAATTAATCTTGGCCCGCTGTGGGCGTATCCCGGGTATTACCCAGGATCCTACTATTATCCTGGACCCTACTATTATCCGGCACCGCCTTATTATTACCCGCCACCGGTCGTGACGGCACCGGCGTCGCCGCCTGTGTATATTGAACAGGGAGATGATCAGGCTGCCTCCCCGCAACAGTCCGGCTCCTGGTATTACTGCGACAATCCGTCGGGCTATTACCCCTATGTGAAGCAGTGTCCTGGCGGCTGGCAGGCAGTAGCGCCGCGGCCGCCCTCAACAACAGATGGGAGATAGCCATGCGCTTGACTGCAAGAATTCTACCGTTCAGCGTGCTGTTGCTGCTCGGTGCATGCACCACGATACCGAGTGGACCCAGCGTGACGGTATTGCCCGGCAGCGGAAAAAGCTTTGAGCAATTCCGCATGGATGATTATGTGTGCAGGCAATTCGCGCTCGACCAGATAAACGGGGTGACACCCAGTCAAGCCGCCACCGAGAGCGGGGTGACAAGCGCCGTCGTGGGCACGGTGGTGGGCGCCGCTGCAGGCGCGGCCCTCGGTGGACATGAGGGTGCCGGGGTAGGGGCGGGCACCGGGCTATTGGTGGGTGGCCTGGCCGGCACTGAAGCCGCGCAGGCCTCGGGCTATGGCGCGCAACAGCGCTATGACGCCAGCTACGTGCAATGTATGTACGCGAAAGGCCATCAGGTTCCCGTTTATGGCCGCATCATCAGGCAACCGCGAGCGTCCTACCCGCCGCCCCCGCCTGGCATGCCGCCCCCTCCGCCTCCGGGCGTTTCTCCGCCCTAGAATGCAGGGCGCCCGGGCACATGCCCAGCCAACAGCAAGCGAGGTGAACAGCTAATCGCTGGCGATCATTGCGCGCTGTTAACATGCAGGTGATTCCGCCCGCAGCAGGGAACATGCGTGTTTCCTGCTGCGGGCGATACGCAATGATTCCTTCAATATCCATCCACCACCCCGATTGATTGTTCATGCATAGTCCAAGCAAAATCAATACAGGATGCTACCATCCTGATTTTGAAATTTGCGACGCAGGCAGTATCGAAATCCATCCGCCCTTATCCCTGTATGCGATCAACGGAAAATAATCTGTGAACACGCCCGCTCAGCCTGCATCCCCTTCCACTTCCACACTTCCCTCCACGCAGCACAACCGGCGCCGGTTTCGCGGCGCACTGATCGTGGCTGTGCTGGCCATCGTCGTCGGACTGGTGGTGTGGGGGGTGAGACACAATGGCGCTGGCCAGCCTGCTTCTGCAGGTAAAAAGCGCGGCGCCAGCGGGCCGATACCGGTTACCGTTGCCAGCGCCCGCATCCAGGCGGTTCCGGTATGGCTCGGTGCGCTCGGTACGGTCACGCCGCGCAGCTATGTGAACGTGATGCCGCGCGTAACCGGCCTGCTGCAAAGCGTGAACTACCGCGAAGGCCAGATGGTCAAGGCCGGCGCTTTGCTCGCACAGATCGATCCGCGACCGTTCCAGATTGCTGTCGAACAGGCCCAGACACTACTCATGCGCGACCAGGCTCAACTCGACGGCGCACGACGCGATCTGGCGCGTTATCAAACCCTGCAGGCGCAGGATTCGATTGCCCATCAGCAGGTGGACGACCAGAAGGCGCTGGTCGCGCAATATACCGCGACAACGGCCGGGGACCGCGCCGCGCTGGACAATGCCAGGCTGCAACTCGGTTATACCCGCATCATCGCGCCGGTATCCGGGCTGGCCGGTCTGCGTCCGGTCGACGCCGGCAACATGGTCAACACCAGCGGCGCCATCGGCGCAGGTGCGCAATCGGCCAGCGGCACGGCGGCGAGCGGCAACGCCACCCCCATCGTCACGCTGGCGCAGGTGCAGCCGGTGACCGTGACCTTTGCCATCCCGCAGCAGCAAATCGCCCCGGTGCTGCAACACCTGTACGCCGGCAAGGCGCCGCTGGTGGAGGCCTGGGATGCGCGTAACAGCGAACGACTCGCCAGCGGCAAGCTGGTGGCTGCCGACAATCAGATCAGCCCGACGACCGGCACTTTGAATCTCAAGGCCGAATTCGCCAACCAGACGCTGACGCTCTATCCCAACCAGTTCGTCAACGTGCGGCTGCGCGTGGCTACCCTCGATAAGGCCGTGGTCGTGCCTTCATCTGCGGTGGCGGTGGGGGCGCCCGGCACCTATGTGTACGTGGTCGGCACGGATAATAAAGTGGCGGTGCGCAAAATCATTCCTGGCGTCAGCGATGCCGGACTGACCGTGATTACATCCGGTCTGCAGGCCGGTGAAAAAGTCGTGACCGACGGGCTGGACCGGCTGCGTGAAGGTGCAGCTGTGCATATCGTGACGGCGCGCAGCGCAGACAATACCAAGGCGGGCCAGGCCAGGGGCAGGCGTGGTGCCGGTCAGCAAGGTGCAGGCCAGGGCAAGACACCGTGAACACGCCGCCCACCGACGATCCGCTGGCGGCAGCGGCCGAGCGCCCGAGCACGTCGCGGCTGTTCATCCTGCGGCCTATCGCCACCACGCTGCTGATGCTGGCGGTCCTGGTGGCCGGGTTTGTTGGCTACCGCCTGCTGCCGCAGGCGGCACTGCCCGAAGTCGATTACCCTACCATCCAGGTCACCACGCTCTATCCCGGCGCCAGCCCGGATGTGATGACCTCTTCGGTCACTGCGCCGCTTGAACGCCAGTTCGGCCAGATGCCCGGGCTGGGACAGATGTGGTCGGTCAGTTCCGGCGGCGCTTCGGTCATCACCCTGCGCTTCGACCTGTCGCTGCCGCTCGACGTGGCCGAACAGGAGGTGCAGGCGGCGATGAATGCGGCAGGCAGTTTTCTGCCCAGCGACCTGCCGTCGCCGCCGGTATACGCCAAGGTCAATCCGGCCGACGCACCGGTGATCACGCTGGGCCTGACCTCCGCCACCCTGCCGCTGACCCAGCTGTACGACCTGGCCGACACGCGCCTGTCGCAAAAGCTGTCGCAAGTGCCGGGGGTGGGCATGGTCACGCTGTCCGGCGGACACAAGCCGGCGGTGCGCGTCGCAGTGAATGCGCGCGCGCTGGCCGCGCTGGGTTTGAGCCTGGACAACATCCGCACCACCATTGCCGGGGCCAACGTCAACACCCCCAAAGGCAGCATCGACGGCCCGCAGCGCGCGTTTACCATCGACGCCAACGACCAGCTGCAGTCGCCCGAGGCCTATCGCGACATGATCATTGCCTACCAGAAGGGGGCGCCTGTGCGTCTGGGCGACGTGGCCACTGTGGCGCAGGCGCCTGAAAATGCCTGGCAGGCCGCGTGGGTAAACGGCAAGCCGGGCATAGTGCTGAATGTGCAGCGCCAGCCTGGCGCCAATGTGATCCAGGTGGTTGATCGCATTCACGACCTGCTGCCCGGTTTGCAGCAAGGCCTGCCGGGTGCCGCGCAACTGACGGTGCTGTCCGACCGCACCGTGACCATACGCGCGGCGATTGCCGATGTGCAATTCGAACTGCTGCTGTCGGTGGGCCTGGTGGTGGCGGTGATTTTTGTTTTCCTGCGCAGCGCGCGCGCCACCTTCATTCCGGCCACGGCGGTACCGCTGGCGCTGATCGGCACCTTCGGCGTGATGTACCTGGCGGGCTATTCCATCAATACGCTGACCCTGATGGCGCTGACCATCGCCACCGGTTTTGTGGTGGACGACGCGATTGTCATGATCGAGAACATCGCGCGCTACATCGAGGCGGGCGAGCCGCCGCTGCAGGCCGCACTCAAGGGCGCCGGTCAGATCGGCTTCACCATCATCTCGCTGACCTTCTCGCTCATCGCCGTGCTCATCCCGCTGTTGTTCATGGGCGATGTGGTGGGTCGGCTGTTCCGCGAATTCGCCATCACGCTGGCCGTGGCCATCGTGATTTCCGCCGCGGTGTCGCTGACCTTCACGCCGATGCTCAGTGCGCGCATGCTGCGCCATGTTCCGGAGGAAAAACAGGGGCGTTTTTCTCGCGCCAGCGGGCGGGCCTTCGAGCGCCTGGCCGACAGCTATTCGCGTGCGCTGGTGTGGGTGCTGCGCCACCAGCCTTTGGTGCTGGGCGTGGCGCTGCTCACCCTGGTGGTGACGGTGGCGTTGTACGTGGTGATCCCCAAGGGATTTTTTCCGGTGCAGGATAGCGGCCTGATCCAGGGCATCACGGCGGCACCGCAGGACGTTTCGTTCAGCGCGATGGGGCGGCGCCAGGAGGCGCTGGTGGAAGCGCTGGCGCAGGATCCGGCGGTGCAGAGCATCTCGTCCATCGTCGGCATCGACGGCACCAACACCACCCTGAACAACGGCCGCCTGCTGATCAATCTCAAGCCCCTGAATCAGCGCGCCGAGCGCGTTGGGCCGATCATCGCCGGCTTGCAGCGGCGCGCGGCGCAGGTGGGCGGCATCGAATTGTTCATGCAGCCGGTGCAGGACCTCACCATCGACGATCTGGTCAGCCGTTATCCCTACCAGTTCAGCCTGTCCGCCACCAGTAGCGAACAGCTCGCGCAATCCACCCAGAGCCTGATGGAGCAACTGCGCAAGCTGCCGCAACTGGCCGGGGTGACCACCGACCTGCAGAACGATGGACTGCAAGCCTACGTGGACATCGACCGCGACGCCGCCGCGCGCATGGGCATTACCATGAGCGCCATCGACAGCGCGCTGTACAGCGCCTTCGGCCAGCGCCTGGTGTCCACCATCTTCACCCAGTCCACGCAATATCGCGTCGTGCTGCAGACCGCATCCACCGAGGCGCCCGGGCTGGCGGCATTCAACAATATCTATCTGGCTACCAGCGGCGGCCAGACGCTGCCGCTGACCGCCATCGCCCATATCGAGCAGCGCACCACGGCGCTGGCCATCGACCATATCGGCCAGTTCCCGGCCGCGCTGATATCGTTCCAGCCTGCGCCGGGCGCGTCCCTGGGCGCGGCGGTGAGCGCCATCCAGGATGCGGCGCAACAAGCCGGGCTGCCGGCCTCGGTGCAAATCAGCTTCCAGGGGGCAGCGGCGGCTTTCCAGACTGCGCTGTCCAACCAGTTGTGGCTGCTGCTGGCTGCGGTAGGCACGATGTACATCGTGCTGGGCGTGCTGTATGAAAGCTACATCCACCCCATCACCATCCTGTCCACGCTGCCGTCGGCGGGCATCGGCGCCTTGCTGGCGCTGATGTTCAGCGGCCACAACCTGACCGTGATCGCCATCATCGGCATCATTCTGCTGATCGGCATCGTGCAGAAAAACGCCATTCTGATGGTGGACTTCGCGCTCGAGGCACAGCGCCGCCAGGGACTGAATGCGCCTGACGCCATCCTGCAGGCGGCACGCCTGCGCTTGCGCCCGATCCTGATGACGACGTTCGCCGCGCTGTTCGGCGCGGTGCCGCTGGTGGTGGGCGGCGGCATGGGCGCCGAGCTGCGCCAGCCGCTGGGCATCACGCTGGTGGGCGGGCTGTTGCTGTCGCAATTGCTGACGCTGTTCACCACGCCGGTGATTTATCTGGCGTTCGACCGGCTGGCGACGCGCTGGGAGAACTGGCGCATACGGCGTTTCGGTAGTGCTGCCAGCGCTGCCAGCGCTGCCCCCGGGGAGGGCGGCGGGTGAACCTGTCCGCCCTGTTTATTCGTCGCCCGGTGGGTACCACGCTGCTGGCGCTGGCGGTGCTGCTGGCCGGCATCATTGCGTTTCGCCTGCTGCCGGTCGCACCGCTGCCGCAGGTGGATTTCCCCACCATCACGGTGCAGGCCAATATGGCCGGCGCCAGCCCGGACGTGATGGCCGCCACCGTGGCTACCCCGCTGGAACGCTCGCTGGGGCGCATTTCCGGTATCACCCAGATGACCTCGTCGAGCTCGCTCGGCTCCTCCCGCGTCATCCTGCAGTTTGCCTTATCAAAGAATATCAACACCGCGGCGCGCGAGGTGCAGGCCGCGCTCAACGCGTCGCGTACGCTCCTGCCTACGGGGCTCACCGGCAACCCGACCTATCGCAAGGTGAACCCGGCGGACGCGCCCATCATGATCATCTCGCTCACCTCCGCCAGCCTGACGCGCGGGCAGATGTACGATGCGGCCTCGACCCTGCTGGGGCAGAAGATTTCGCAACTGTCCGGCATCGGTCAGGTGACGGTGGGCGGTGCGGCGTTGCCGGCGGTGCGCGTGGAACTGGATGTGCCGCAGCTCAACGGCATCGGCGTGGGGCTGGAACAGGTGCGCCAGGCGATCGCCAGCGCCAATGTCAACGCGCCCAAGGGCGTGGTGGAAGACAGCGAACGGCGCTGGCAGGTCGGCACCAATGATCAGCTGTCCGCGGTGGAGCAATACCAGCGCGTGATCGTCGCCTATAAAAACGGCGCACCGGTCCCCCTGGATCAGATTGCCAGCGTCTACGAAGGTACCCAGAACGCGCGCAACATGGGTCTGTCCAACGGCCAGCCTTCGGTGCAGATCATCATTTTTCGCCAGCCCGGCGCCAATATCATCGAGACCGTGGAAGGCGTGAAGGCGGCCTTGCCCGCACTGGAGGCATCGATCCCGGCAGCCATCAAGGTGCGCATCATGTCGGACCGCACCACCACCATCCGCGCGTCGCTGAAGGAGGTGGAAAACACCCTGATGCTGTCGGTGCTGCTGGTGGTCGGCGTGGTGTGGCTGTTCCTGCGCGACTGGCGCGCCACGCTGATCCCCAGCATTGCCGTGCCGCTGTCGCTGATCGGCACCTTCGCCGCCATGTGGCTGCTGGATTACAGCCTGGACAACCTGTCGCTGATGGCGCTGATCGTGGCGACCGGCTTCGTCGTGGACGACGCCATCGTGGTGCTGGAAAACATCACGCGTCATGTCGAGGACGGCATGCAGCCGATGGCGGCCTCCTTGCTGGGTGCGCGCGAAATGGGCTTCACCGTGCTGTCGATGAGCCTGTCGCTGGTCGCGGTGTTCATTCCGGTACTGTTCATGGGCGGCATCATCGGCCGGCTGTTTCACGAATTCGCCGTCACCCTCACCATCGCCATCGCCATTTCGCTGGTGGTGTCGCTGACGGTGACGCCGATGCTGGCGGCGCGCTGGCTGCGTGCGCATGTGCCGCCGACGGACGGGCAGCCGCTGCGCCGCTCGGCACTGGCGCGCGGCTGGGACGCCGTGGTGCGCGGCTACGCGCGCAGCCTGAACTGGGCGCTGGCCCATCCCGGGCTGATGCTGCTGGTGTTTTTTTCCACCGTCGGGCTCAACATTTATCTGTACACCATCGTGCCCAAGGGCTTTTTTCCGACCCAGGATACCGGGATGCTGGTGGGCACTGTGCAGGCCGACCAGTCGGTGTCGTTTCAGGATATGAGCGGCAAGCTCACGCGCATCGTCGCCATCGTGCGCAAAAACCCGGGCGTGGAAAACGTCGTGGCGTTTACCGGCGGGGGCTCAACCAACAGCGCCTTCATGTTCATGACGCTCAAGCCCGAGGGCCAGCGCGCGGGCGTGGCGACCCTGATGCAGCAATTGCGCAAGAGCCTGTCGCGCGTGCCCGGCGCCCAGGTATCGATGTTTCCGGTGCAGGACATTCGTGCCGGCGGGCGCCCGGCGACGGCGCTGTATGAATACACCCTGCAGGCCAGCGACCTGGATGCACTGCGCTTGTGGGTGCCCAAGGTGCTGGCGGCATTCCGCGGCATACCCGGGCTCAGCGACGTCGATACCGATCAGCAAAGCAGCGGACTGCAGCTGAAGCTGGTCATCGACCGCGCCGCGGCGGCACGCTACGGGGTACCGGTGAGCCTGATCGATCAGACGTTGAACGACGCCTTCGGCCAGCGCCTGGTGTCCACCATTTATGCGCCGCTGAACCAGTACCGCGTGGTGATGGAGGCCGCGCCGCAGTACCAGCAGCAACAGTCGGCGCTGGACGATATCTACGTGATCAGCACCGGCGGCCAGCGCGTGCCGCTCTCCGCATTGGCCCATTACGAGCTTGGCAACACGCCGCTGTCGGTGAACCACCAGGGCCTGTTCGCATCCTCGACCATTTCATTCAATCTCGACAAGGGCGTGTCGCTGTCGCAGGCACAGGCCAAAATCGACCAGACGATGGCGGAAATCGGCCTGCCCGGCGATATCCACGGCGGATTTCAGGGCACCGCGCAGCTCTTTTCCGACACGCTGAAAAACCAGCCGCTGTACCTGATGGCTGCGGTGCTGGCCATCTACATCGTGCTGGGCATGCTGTACGAAAGCACCATCCATCCGCTGACCATCCTGTCCACCCTGCCGCCCGCCGGCGTGGGCGCGGTGCTGGCCCTGATGCTGACCGGTACCGAATTCAGCATCATCGCGCTGATCGGGGTGTTCCTGCTGATCGGCATCGTCAAGAAAAACGCCATTCTGATGATCGACTTTGCCATGCAGGCCGAACGCGAACAGGGCCTGGATCCGCGCGAAGCCATCCGCCTGGCGGCCACCTTGCGCCTGCGCCCGATTCTGATGACGACGCTGGCGGCGCTGTTCACCGCGCTGCCGCTGGCGTTCATCACCGGCAACGGCGCGGAGCTGCGCCAGCCGCTGGGCATCTCGATTGCCGGCGGGCTGATTTTCAGCCAGCTGCTGACCCTCTACACGACGCCGGTGATCTATCTGGAGCTCGACCGCCTGCGTCTGTGGAGCCAGAGCCGCTGGCAGCGTTTCATGCCACGTACCTTGCCTACCTGAACTGCCAAATCATGACTACGCATCCTGCCGATCCATCCCGCCTCCCGAACCTGCGCCGCATGCTGCTGGCGCTGCTGCTGTGCGCCGGCCTGGCCGCGTGCAACACCATGCCGCCGGAGCCGCCGGTCAAGCTCAACGTGCCCGACGCCTTTGCCGAAAGCCAGGGCTGGGCACCCGCCCGGCCGCAGGATGCCGCGCCGCGCGGAGCGTGGTGGCAGGTGTACAACGACCCGGTACTCGATCAGCTGGAGCAGCAGGTGGCGCAAGCCAACCAGAGCCTGCAGGCGGCGCTGGCTGCCTACGACCAGGCCACGGCGCTGACCGCCGCCAGCCGCGCCCAGTTTTACCCGACGCTGGGCGCCAGCCTGTCGGCCAGCCGCTCGAAAAATGGAAGCCTGGCCTCATCTGGACAAACCGGTTTCCAGTCCGAAACCGGCAACACGTTTAGCGCCGGGCTCACCGCAAACTGGGTACCGGACCTGTGGGGCCAGGTGCGCCAGCAGGTGGCCGCCAGCGAGGCGTCGGCGCAGGCCAGCGCCGCCACGCTGCAATCCACGCAGCTTTCCCTGCAGGCCACGCTGGCGCAAACCTATCTGCAACTGCGCGTGACCGACGCGCAAATCCGCCTGGCCGGGCAAACCGTGGCGGCGTATCACAAGGCATTGCAGCTGACCGAAAACCGCTATCGCGCCGGAGTGGTTTCCGCTGCCGATGTGGCACTGGCGCGCACCCAGTTGCTGGGCGCCCAGGTGACATACACCGATCTGGGCGTCACGCGCGCCCAGCAGCAGCATGCGATTGCCGTGCTGGTGGGCGTGCCTCCTAGTCAATTCAACCTCGCGGCGCTGGACATGAGCCCCGCGGTGCCCGAGATTCCGGCCGGCGTGCCGGCACAGCTGCTGCAGCGCCGCCCCGACCTGGCGGCGGCCGAGCGCAAGGTGGCGCAGGCCAATGCCCAGATTGGCGTGGCGCAGGCTGCGTGGTTTCCGGCGTTGACGCTGTCGGGGCAGACCGGCAGCCGGGTGTCGCATCTGGCGGATTTGTTCAGCGCGCCGAGCCTGTTCTGGTCGCTTGGGCCGACGCTGGCGGTCACCCTTTTCGACGCCGGGGCGCGCAGCGCGCAAGTCGCCAGTGCCGAGGCCGGTTACCGGCAGACCGTGGCCAATTACCGGCAGACCGTGCTCACCGCCTTCCAGCAAGCCGAGGACAACCTGGCTGCGCAACGCATCCTGACCGACGAAGCGGCGCTCCAGCGGCAAACCGTGCAAGCGGCCGAAACCTCGCTGCGCCTGGCGGAAAACCAGTACAAGGCCGGGACGGTTCCCTACCTCAACGTGATTAGCGCGCAAGCCACGGCCAGCGCCGCGCAAAATGCCGAACTCGGCCTGCTCGGCCGCCGCCTGACCGCCAGCGTGCTGCTCATCCAGGCGCTGGGGGGAGGCTGGGGCGGCGACACGCCCCCCGCGCTGGGGAGTGCGCCGGTTCGCAGCGAGTGAAGCGCGTGGCGTGGGTGCTATGGAGGCGTAATCTCCTACAATGGCAAGAGACTCAAGGTATTTATGTGCTGTCCGTTTATTAACTCGTTAGCTTCGGAAGAAAGATCACCATTGTGAGTAGCGTATTTCTTAGTCACTCTCATGCAGACAAGCCTTTCGCAAGAAGATTGGCCGCTGATCTGCGTTTGGCAGGTCATATTGTTTGGATCGATGAAGCAGAAATCGAGATCGGGGACTCGTTGATCGAGAAGATCAGAGGTGGTCTCGATAAGGTTGACTACGTTGCTGCAATTCTCTCGTCGGCATCCATCGAAAGTGAGTGGGTAAATCGTGAGCTCGATATCGCGTCAAATCGTGAAATCGATGAAAAGCGAGTAGTTGTTCTGCCATTGCTCCTAGAAAAGGTGGCGTTGCCAGGATTTTTGAAAGGCAAGTTCTATGGTGACTTCACCGATTCAGATCAGTACAAAGACACACTGCAATTGCTTCTTCGTAAACTTGGGCCTGCCAGAAGTTTGCCCGAGATATTGACTGAGGAACTCACTGCGCTTCGTGCTCAGCTCTCAGCGGCTGAAGCTGCTGCCGCAGAGCACAAGACGGCGTTGAAGACCCACCAAAATATGGTTCTTCGCGGTAAGAGTCCAAAGCTTGTAGAGGCCATCGAGAAGGCAAATAAGTTGTTTCCATCTCACGCCCCAATCAACACAACCTATGCATTCGAGGTGGGCAACATGCCGCTCACGCTTGACTACATATTGTGGGCAATCGCCAAGGCAGAACGTCGCGGTGGGCATCCTCTAGATGTGCTGATCACCCTTGAAGATAAGTGGGGTGAGGTTAAGTTAATGCTCGGCGCCTACTCGGATCTTCTTTCTGCTGCCGAGGGTTAGCCCTTTTTTGCAACGCGTAGGGCGTAATTCTCTATTGCGCCGGATGTGCTCCATGCGCTTGGGTATCCAATAATCTCAATCGGTAACCGGCCAGGTTGATTGGAATTACAGAAACCGGATACCCATTGTTTTGGGTGTTCAGGCGTCCACAGGCAATCAGTTTCTGCAACGCTGTATCAATACCCAAAGGGCGTCGCTATAATTCCGCCCATGCCTGAAACCTTTCAAACCATTGCCCTGGTGGGCAAATACGACAGTCCGGAAATCGGCGAGGCACTGTTGCGCCTGGCGGATTTCCTGCGCGATCGCGGCCATGACGTGTTGATTGCGCGCAACACCGCCGAGCATATCGGCAGCGCCGTTTATCCGATTGCCGAGCTGGCCGAGATCGGCACGCGGGCGGATCTGGCAGTGGTGCTGGGGGGCGACGGTACCATGCTGTCCATCGCGCGCATGCTGGTGAAAGACGATATTCCCCTGGTGGGGGTCAACCAGGGGCATCTGGGTTTCCTCACCGACGTGCCGGTGGAAACCATGTTCGAGAGCATGGCCGCCATTCTGGATGGCGAGTATGTCGCCGAGCAACGCCTGCTGCTGAATGCCAGGATTGTGCGCGATGGCGAGGAGATTTTCGCCGCATGCGCGTTCAATGATGTGGTGGTGAGCAAGGCGAGCAGCGGGCGGCTGATTGAATTCGAGGCCTTCATCGATGGCGATTTTGTCTATCGCCAGCGCTCCGACGGCCTGGTGATTGCCACGCCCACCGGCTCCACCGCGTATGCGCTGTCAGCCGGCGGACCGATCCTGCACCCAACGCTGGAAGCCTTCGTGCTGGTGCCGATCTGCGCGCATACCCTGTCGGCCAGGCCGATAGCGGTAAATAGCCGGTCTGCAGTCGAGCTGCGCCTGATCGAGGCGGGCGATGCGCGTGTCTATTTTGACGGCCAGCGCCATTTCGATGTAGAGCCTGGCGATCGCATTCTGGTCAGTCGCGCACCCAAAACCATGCGCCTGCTGCATCCCAAAAATTACAGCTATTACTACACACTCAGGCATAAGCTGCACTGGGGTACCCAACTCTAAATGCTGCGCCAACTCAGCCTGCGCGACTTCGTTATTGTGGACGCGCTCGATATTGAATTCGAGCCGGGTTTCACCGTGCTCACCGGCGAGACCGGCGCGGGCAAATCCATCCTGGTGGACGCGCTGGCGCTGGCGCTGGGCGAACGTGGCGACGCCAGTGTGGTGCGCGAGGGCGCCGCGCGCGCCGACATCAGCGCCGAGTTCGATTGCAGCGCTTTGCCAGGTTTGCAAGCGTGGCTGGCCGAGAATGCGCTGGACGACGATGCCGCTTGCCTGCTGCGCCGGGTGGTAGACAGCAACGGACGCTCGCGCTGCTTTATCAATGGCCGCAGCGTGACCGCGCAGCAGTTGCGCGAGGCCGGCGAGTTTCTGGTCGATATCCACGGCCAGCACGCGCATCAGTCGCTGCTCAAAACGGCCGCCCAGCGTGATCTGCTCGACAGTTACGGCGGCCTGCAACCTCTTGCGCGGCAGGTGGCCGACACCTATCGCCAGTGGCGCGATCTGCACGACCGGCTCGACGCGCTGCGTGACAACAGCAGCGAGCTCGACGCCGAACGCGAGCGCCTGCAATGGCTGGTCACGGATGTGGAGGCGCTGCAATTCACGCCGGCGGGCTGGGACGAGTTGCAGGCCGAACACCGTCGCCTGGCCAATGCCGCCAGCCTGATGGAGGGCGTGGGCCTGGCGCTGGATAGTCTGTCCGAAGGCGAAGCGGCTGCCGAACAGCAGATCAGTGCGGTCAGCGCGCGGCTGGCGAGCCTGGCGGATTACGATGGCGACCTGCAACCGACCTGCGAGCTGGTGGAATCCGCGGTGCTCCAGTTACAGGAAGCCACGCACAGCCTGCGCCGTTATCTGGATCACCTGGAAGCCGACCCGACACGCCTGAATGAAGTCGAGGCACGCGTCGAGCAGGTGCTCGATACGGCACGCAAATATCGCGTCAAGGCGGAACAGTTGCCCGATCTGCTGAGCAGCGCGCAATCCCGGCTCGGTGAGCTCGGCGCGACAGCCGACCCGGCTGCACTGGAGCAGGCGGCCAGTGCCGCGCGCGAACAGTGGCTTGCCCACGCAGCCAGGCTCAGCGCCGGACGCGTCAAGGCCGCCAGCAAACTGGCGGCCAGCGCGACCCTGTCCATGCAGCAGCTGGCACTGGCCGGCGGCGCCTTCGAGATCGGCCTGACGCCGCTGGCCGAGGGCAATGCGCACGGCCTGGAACAGGTCGAGTTCATGGTCGCGCCGCATGCCGGCACAGCGCCTAAAGCCTTGGCCAAGGTGGCCTCGGGCGGCGAGCTGTCGCGCATCAGCCTGGCGCTGCAAACCGCGGTCAGCCAGGTGGCGGGCGTGCCCACGCTAATCTTCGACGAAGTGGACGTGGGCATCGGCGGCGGGGTGGCGGAAATCGTCGGTACGCTGCTCAAGAACCTGGCCGGCAGCCGTCAGGTGTTGTGCATCACGCACCTGCCGCAGGTGGCCGCGTGCGGTGAGCAGCATCTGCAAGTCAGCAAGGTAGGCCGCGACGGCAGCGTGGTGAGCCACATCACCGCGCTCGATGCGCCCGCACGCGTGGATGAAATCGCCCGCATGCTGGGGGGTGTCACCATCACCGAAACCACGCGCAAGCACGCTGCGGAGATGTTGAACGCCTAGCTTTCCCGCACGTCTTTTCCCTCCCGCAATAAAAATTCTCGCGTTTCGGAACTATTAGGATATATTCCTACCAAATAGGAAGCTAACTATTAGGGGAATATCAATGCGTACGACACCTGCGACTGCTCAGCGCTTTGCCGAGGCGCTGCACACCGCCGCCCATGCCTGGAAGCTGGCACTGGATCGCCGCCTCAAACCGCTGGGGTTGAGCCGTGCCACCTGGATGGCGCTGTCTGCCGCTGCCAAGGCAAGCACGCCACCGACGCAGATCGAATTGGCCGACGCCGTCGGCATCGAGGGCCCAAGCATGGTGGCGCTGATTGACCGGCTGGAGAAAGCCGATCTGGTCAGGCGCATCCAGGATCCCGTCGATCGCCGCGCCAAACGCATCGAGGTGACTGAAGCGGGGCTGGCGGTGTTCGGGCAGATTCGTCAGGTGGCGGCGGAACTGCGCGCAGTCATTCTGGCGGATGCGGAAAGCGCGGATATTGATCGCGCCCTGGCCCTGCTCGAGCACATCCGCACCCAGGCGGAGGCGCAATGATGAATGCCACGCTGAAGAAATCCCTGATTGCGGTCACCGTGCTGGCGCTGATTGCCGGCGGCGGCTGGTACTGGAATGACGCGCGCAAGCTGCGCACCACCGACAACGCTTACGTCAATGCCGCGATTGTGCAGGTCGCCAGCCGGGTGACCGGGCAGGTGGTGGCCGTGCACGTGCAGGAAGGCGGCTTTGTCCACGCCGGAGATGATCTGTTCGACGTGGATCCGGCACCCTATCAGGTGGCGCTGGCAGCGGCGCAGGCCAAGCTGGCTGAAGCGCGCCAAGGCAGCCAGGCCAACGTGCTCGGGGTGGAAGCCGCGCGTGCCGCGCTGGCGCAGAGCCAGGCCGACTTGAACAATGCGCGTGCCCAGGCCAAGCGTACCCATGATCTGGTGCTGGCCAAATTCGTCTCCAAACAGGCGGAAGACGACGCCCAATCGAAGCTGCAGATGGCCCAGGCTGCCTTCAGTGAGGCGCAATCCAGGTTAGGCCAGGCACAGGCGGGCGTCAGCACCGTGGGCGGCGCGACACCCGCGGTGCGGGCCGCTGTGGCAGCGGTGGACGCAGCCCGGCTGGATTTGCAGCACACCCGCGTGCGCGCGACTCAGGATGGCTGGATTGCCAATATCACCCTGGTGCCGGGCACGACGGTATCGCCCAATCAGCCGCTGTTTGCGTTGATTCAAAAAGGCAGCTTCTGGGTGGACGCCAATTTCAAGGAAACCGAGTTGCCCGGCCTGCATCCGGGGCAGACAGCCGAAGTCCGGCTCGACATGCTGCCGGGTAAGACTTTCCCGGCGGTAGTCGAGTCGCTGGGCAGCGGAACGGGTGCGGCGTTTTCGCTGCTGCCTGCGCAGAACGCCACCGGCAACTGGGTCAAGGTTACCCAGCGCGTGCCGGTGCGGATGCGTTTTGTCGGTAGCGCGGCCAGCCTGCCGTTTAAAGTGGGCGCGACGGCCACGGTCAGTATCAAGCTGGCCAGCTGAACATGAATGTCTCGCGTCTGTGGATCACCGTGGCGGTGATGGCCGCCACCATCATGCAGGTGCTCGATACCACCATCATCAACGTCGCGCTGCCGCACATGACGGGCGAACTGGGTGCCAGCCCGGACACCATTTCCTGGGTGCTGACTTCGTATCTGATCGCCTCGGCCGTGTTCATGCCGCTGGCCGGATTCTTTACCGATCGCTTTGGCCGCAAGAAGTATCTGCTGGTGAGCATCGCCGGTTTTGTGATTGCTTCAGCGCTGTGCGGGCTGGCCAACGGATTGCCGGAGATGGTGTTGTTCCGCCTGTTGCAGGGGGTTTTTGGCGCCGCGCTGGTGCCGCTGTCGCAGGCGGTGATGGTGGACACCTATCCCATCGAAGCACGCGGCAAGGCCATGGCCATCTGGGGCATGGGGGTGATGGCGGCGCCCATCCTCGGACCATCGCTGGGCGGCTACCTGACCGAAATCGCCTCGTGGCGCTGGTCGTTCTATATCAATGTGCCGATGGGGATCGTTTCCTTCCTGCTGGCGCTGCGTTTCGTGCCGGATACGCCGATCCGCGAGCGGCGCATGGACTGGCTGGGTTTTGGCGCGCTGGCGTTGGCCATTGCCTGCGGGCAACTGGTGCTGGATCGCGGCGCCGGCGATGACTGGTTCGATTCCAGATTCATTGTCCTGAGCACCCTGCTGGCACTGGCGGCATTCCTGGTTTTCGTATGGAAAAGCCTGGCCGGCAAGGACGAGCCGGTGTTCGATCTGGCGGTACTCAAGGATCGCAATTTTGCCGTCGCCTGCCTGATCAGTCTGGCCACCGGGATGGGGGTCTATGGCGGGATGCTGTTATTGCCGCTGTATCTGGAAAACCTGCTGGGTTTTCCCACCATGGATGCAGGGATGTATCTGGTGCCGCGCGGGCTGGCGACTTTCGTCAGCATGAGTCTGGTGGGGCATTTTTCCGGCAGGATCAGCCCGCGCACCATGGTGGCGACAGGCTTGCTGTTGAGCGTGGCGGGGGCGTGGATGATGACCGGCATTACCCCGCAGACGGCGGGCAGCTACATCCTGTGGCCGATGGTGCTGCAGGGCATGGGGATGGGCCTGATTTTCGTGCCGATGTCGACGCTGGCATTTGCCACCATCCCGCCGCAAATGGCGGCGGAAGCGGCGGGTCTGTACAGCCTGACGCGCACCTTGGGGTCCGCCATCGGCATCTCGGTGGTGAGCACTTATCTGAGCTATTCGACGCGCGCCAACTGGGCCGAGTTACGCCAGTACATCACGCCCTACAACGATCACGCGCAGCAGTTTCTGGCGCCGTTACATCTGGGCATGCAGGGTGGCGGAGCCGGGGTATTGGGACAGGTGGTGCAACAACAGGCCAGCGTGCAGGGCTTCGTGAATACTTTCTGGCTGATTACGCTGAGTTTTGTAGTGCTGTTGCCGTTGCTGCTGTTGATCAAGTCGGTCAAGGGCCACAAAGCCAGCCTGGTAGTCGCGGAATAGGTTTATTTGGGTTTGTACGGGCACGCGGTTTTGATGCAATCCGCGTAAATGTGCAACGAGTGGTCGTGAATGGAGAAGCCGCGCTGTGCGGCGACTTTTTTCTGGCGCCGCTCGATTTCCTCGTCGAAAAATTCTTCCACGCGCCCGCACTGCAGGCATACCAGATGGTCGTGATGGCCGCCGGTGTTGAGCTCGTACACCGCCTTGTCGCTGTCGAAATGATGGCGGATCAGCAGCCCGGCCTGCTCGAACTGGGTCAGCACCCGGTAGACCGTGGCGAGGCCGATATCGATGCCTTCGGCAATCAGCAGGCGGTACACCTCTTCAGCACTCAGGTGGCGTTTGGTTGAGCTCTCGAACAGGTCGAGGATTTTCAGCCGGGGCAGGGTGGCTTTGAGGCCGATGCTTTTCAGATCGCTGGGGTCGCTCATGATGTGGGGAGTGTCTCGTGCAGGTTATCTGGGCTATCATAGTGCCTTTATTTTGCTTTGCAAACACCAGACTGAATATGCGCGCCCTGATCCTGATTTCCGCAGCCTGCCTTGGACTGGCCGGTTGTAAAAGTATGCCGTCCTTCTCCGTGCCGTCGCTGGCACCCTACAAAATCGACATCCAGCAGGGCAACTTCGTGGATCGTGAAACTGTGGCCAAGCTCAAACCCGGCATGACCCGCGCGCAGGTGCGTTTCGTCATGGGCACGCCGCTGGTGACGGACATGTTCCACAGCGGACGCTGGGATTTTGTCTATATCGATAACAAGGCCGGGAAGCTGGTCGCGAAGCGGCGCGTGGCCGTGTATTTCGACGGTGACGTGGCGCAGCGTATTGTCGAGGTGATGGATGACGGCAAGGAAGTCGATATCAAGGCCGCTGCACCCAGTGCTGAAACCGCGCCTGCCGCGGTGAACGCGCCGGTTGCAGCGCAACCAGCCGGGAGTACCGTTCCTGCCCCCGCCGAGCCGGCTGCGGGTAGCAAATGAGCGCTGCTGCACCGATTAAAATTGTCATCGCGGGCAGTTCCGGGCGCATGGGCCGGGTGTTGCTGGAAGCTGTCGCGCAGGCAACGGACTGCACGCTGCATGGTGCGCTGGAACGCGCTGGCAGCCCGTTTCTTGGCCGTGACGCGGGCGTGCTGGGCGGATCAGATCAGGTCATGGTTAGCGACGACATGGCTGCCACGCTGGCCGGTGCCGATGCGCTGATTGATTTCACCCGCCCCGAAGGCACGCTGCAACATCTGGCGCTGTGCCGCAAGCTGGGCGTGAATATCGTGATCGGCACGACTGGTTTCTCTGCCGAGCAAAAACAGGCGATTGCCGACGCTGCGCACGACATCGGCGTGGTATTCGCCCCCAACATGAGCGTGGGCGTGAATCTCACCTTCAAGCTGCTGGAAATCGCCGCCAAAGTGCTCAACGAAGGCTATGACATCGAGGTGATCGAAGCGCACCATCGCTACAAGGTGGACGCGCCGTCCGGCACGGCGCTGCGCATGGGCGAAGTGGTGGCCGATGCGCTTGGCCGCGATTTGGCCGAATGCGCGGTGTACGGTCGCGAAGGCGTGACCGGCGAGCGCCAGCCGTCCACCATCGGTTTTGCCACGGTGCGCGGTGGCGATATCGTCGGCGATCATACGGTGATGTTCGCCGGCATAGGCGAGCGCGTGGAGATTACCCACAAGGCATCCAGCCGCATGACCTTCGCTCAGGGCGCGCTGCGCGCCGCGCGCTTCCTGTCGATTAGCCCTGCCGGGCAGTATGATATGCAGGATGTGCTCGGCTTGCGCTGAACTTACGTTGAGTTCGGGGGCGTTTTCGGCTAAAATATGGCCTATATTTCAGAGGCGGGCGGGTGAAAACTTAGCCCGCCTCTTTGTGTAAGTCCCATACCGGAGTACTCCCTTGCCGCACGCTCAACCCGCCATTCTGGTGCTTGCCGATGGTTCTGTCTTTCGCGGCGTAGCCATTGGCGCACCAGGCATTACTGTGGGCGAGGTGGTGTTCAACACCGCCATGACCGGCTATCAGGAAATCCTGACAGACCCGTCCTACGCCCGCCAGATTGTCACGCTCACCTATCCCCACATCGGCAATACCGGCGTCAACGCGGAAGATGTGGAAGCGGAAAAGATTCATGCCGCGGGTCTGGTGATCCGTGATTTGCCGCTGCTGGCCAGCAACTTCCGCTGCACACAATCCCTGTCCGATTATCTGGTTGCGGGGAATGTCGTTGCCATCTCCGACATTGACACGCGCCGTCTCACCCGCATCCTGCGCGAGACCGGTGCGCAATCTGGCTGCATCATGGCGGGCGAGGTGGACGAAGCCGAGGCGCTGGCGCAGGCGCGCAGTTTTCCTGGCCTGACCGGGATGGATCTGGCCAAAGTGGTGAGTTGCAGCGCCGCCTACCCTTGGGAGGAAGGCGAATGGCGCCTGGGCAAGGGCTACAGCAGGCCCGACAGCATGCCGTTTCACGTCGTTGCCTACGATTATGGCGTCAAGCGCAACATCCTGCGCATGTTGGCCGAACGCGGCTGCAAGCTGACCGTGCTGCCTGCGCAGGCCAGCGCGCAAGACGCCCTGGCGCTCAAGCCTGACGGTATTTTCCTGTCCAACGGTCCGGGCGATCCCGAGCCGTGTGATTACGCCATTGCCGCCCTCCGCGAATTGCTGGAAACCGGCATTCCCATCTTTGGAATTTGTCTGGGGCACCAGTTGCTGGCCCTGGCTTCCGGTGCCAAAACCGTCAAGATGAAATTCGGCCACCACGGCGCCAACCATCCGGTGAAAGACCTTGACACGGGACGCGTGGCAATTACCAGCCAGAACCACGGCTTTGCGGTGGATGCCGAATCGCTTCCCGCCAACCTGCGCGTGACCCATGTTTCCCTGTTCGACGGCTCGCTGCAGGGTTTTGCCCGCAGCGATGTACCGGCGTTCAGCTTCCAGGGCCACCCCGAAGCCAGCCCCGGCCCCCATGATGTCGGTTATCTGTTCGACCGCTTCGTGGCCATGATGCAGAAAGCCCACCGTTAAGCCATGCCGAAACGTACCGACATCCACAGCATCCTCATTATCGGCGCCGGCCCCATTGTCATCGGCCAGGCGTGCGAGTTCGACTACTCCGGCGCGCAGGCCTGCAAGGCGCTGCGCGAGGAGGGCTACAAGGTTATCCTGGTCAACTCCAACCCGGCCACCATCATGACCGACCCGGAGATGGCCGATGTGACCTACATCGAGCCGATCACCTGGCAGGTGCTGGAAAAAATCATCGAGAAAGAGCGTCCCGAGGCGCTGCTGCCCACCATGGGCGGACAGACCGCGCTGAACTGCGCGCTGGATCTGGCCAAGCACGGCGTGCTGGAGAAATTCGGCGTGGAGATGATCGGCGCCTCGCGCGACGCCATCGACATGGCCGAAGACCGCGAGAAATTCAAGCAGGCGATGACCCGCATCGGCCTCGCTTCGCCGCGCTCATCCATTGCCCACAGCATGGAAGAAGCCTTGCAGGTGCAGGCGGTCATGGGCTTCCCGACCATCATTCGCCCATCCTTCACCATGGGCGGCACCGGCGGCGGCATTGCCTACAACCGGGAAGAATTCGTCGCCATTTGCGAACGTGGCCTGGAGGCATCGCCCACCCGCGAGCTGCTGATCGAAGAATCGCTGATCGGCTGGAAAGAGTACGAGATGGAAGTGGTGCGTGACCGCTGACAACTGCATCATCGTCTGCTCCATCGAAAACCTTGACCCGATGGGCGTGCATACCGTCGACTCGATCACCGTGGCGCCGTCGCAGACGCTGACCGACAAGGAATACCAGATCCTGCGCAATGCCTCCATCGCGGTGTTGCGCGAGATCGGTGTCGAGACTGGCGGTTCCAACGTGCAGTTCGGCATCAATCCAGTCGACGGACGCATGGTGGTGATCGAGATGAACCCGCGCGTGTCGCGCTCCTCGGCGCTGGCGTCCAAGGCCACCGGTTTCCCCATCGCCAAGATCGCCGCCAAACTGGCGGTGGGCTACACCCTGGATGAGCTGAAAAACGACATCACCGGCGGTGCGACGCCGGCTTCGTTCGAGCCCAGTATCGACTATGTGGTGACCAAGATCCCGCGTTTTGCCTTCGAGAAATTCCCGCAGGCCAACGACCGCCTCACCACCCAGATGAAATCGGTGGGCGAGGTGATGGCAATCGGCCGCACCTTCCGCGAATCCTTCCAGAAGGCGCTGCGCGGCCTGGAAACCGGCATGGATGGGCTGAACGAAATCACCACTGATCGCGATGTGATCGAGGCGGAAATCGGCAACCCCGGCCCCGAGCGCATCTGGTATGTGGCCGATGCGTTCCGCATCGGCATGAGTCTGGACGAGGTATTCAATTTCACCCGGATCGATCCCTGGTTCCTGGTGCAGATTGAGGCGTTGGTGAAGGATGAAACTGCCCTCAAAGGCCGCACGCTGGACGAACTCGATGCCGGGGAGCTGCGCCATCTCAAGCGCAATGGCTTTGCTGACCGCAGATTGGCGGCGTTGCTGGACTGTGACAAGCATGCGGTGCGGGCAAAGCGCTGGGCGCTGGGCATCCACCCGGTGTACAAGCGGGTGGACACGTGCGCGGCGGAGTTCTCTACCCACACTGCCTACATGTATTCCACCTACGAGGAGGAATGCGAAGCGCAACCGACCAGCCGCAAAAAAATCATGGTGCTGGGGGGTGGACCCAACCGTATCGGCCAGGGCATCGAGTTCGATTACTGCTGCGTCCATGCGGCGCTGGCGATGCGCGAGGATGGTTATGAAACCATCATGGTCAACTGCAATCCGGAAACGGTCTCCACCGATTACGATACTTCCGACCGCCTGTATTTCGAATCGGTGACGTTGGAAGATGTGCTGGAAATCGTGCGTGTTGAGCAACCGGTCGGCGTGATTGTACAATACGGCGGACAGACTCCGCTCAAACTCGCGCGCGATCTGGAGGCTTTCGGCACCCCAATTATCGGAACCACGCCGGACATGATCGACTGCGCCGAAGACCGCGAGCGCTTCCAGCAACTGCTGGTAGGTTTGGGCTTGAGGCAGCCGCCCAACCGTACCGCGCGTTCCGCCGACGAAGCCATTCGTCTGGCTGCCGAGATCGGTTACCCGCTGGTGGTACGCCCATCCTACGTGCTGGGCGGCCGTGCCATGGAAATCGTGCGCGAGGAAGCGGATTTGCAGCGCTACATGCGCGAAGCAGTCAAGGTTTCCAATGATTCCCCGGTACTGCTGGATCGCTTCCTCAACGATGCGATCGAGGTGGATGTGGACGCCATCAGCGACGGCCAGCAGGTGCTCATCGGCGGCATCATGGAACACATCGAGCAGGCTGGCGTGCACTCTGGTGATTCGGCGTGTTCATTGCCACCGTATAGCCTGTCGGCTGAAATCCAGGACGAAATCCGCCGCCAGACCGTGGCCATGGCACGTGCACTCAACGTGGTTGGGCTGATGAACGTGCAGTTCGCGTTGCAGGGCGATACGGTGTACGTGCTCGAGGTCAACCCGCGCGCTTCGCGTACCGTGCCATTTGTATCCAAAGCCACTGGCATTCAGCTGGCCAAAGTGGCGGCGCGCTGCATGGCGGGGCGCAGTCTGGCTGAGCAGGGGCTTGAAAAAGAAGTAGTGCCACCGTATTTCTCGGTGAAGGAGGCGGTATTCCCCTTTGCCAAATTCCAGGGCGTGGACACGCTGCTGGGACCGGAGATGAAGTCCACCGGCGAAGTCATGGGCGTGGGTGCGAATTTCGGCGAAGCCTTCGTCAAGTCGCAACTGGCGGCCGGCGTGAAGCTGCCCAAGGGGGGGGCCGCGTTTATCAGTGTGCGCAACGCGGATAAACAAAAGATCGTCGAAATTGGCGCCCAGCTGATTGATCTGGGCTTCACTCTGCACGCTACCCGCGGCACCGCAGCAGCACTGGCGGTAGGTGGGCTGGCAGTGACTGTTGTGAACAAGGTCACTGAAGGACGTCCGCATATTGTGGACATGATCAAAAACAACGAAATCAGCCTGATCGTCAACGTAGTGGACGACAAGCGTGCGGTGCGTGACTCGGTGGAAATTCGTCGTGTGGCACTGGCGCAACGCGTTACTTATTACACCACGCTGGCCGGAGCACGCGCCGCCTGCATCGGAATGCAGGCGATGGGTGGGCTGAAAGTTTATGACCTGCAGGGATTGCACCGGCAATTGCCTGCTCGATAAGGATTAACCATGAGTGCCATGAGCAAAATTCCATTGACAGTGAAGGGCGCAGAAATGATGCGCCAGGAGCTGCACCGCCTGAAAACCATCGAGCGCCCGTCGGTGATTACCGCAATCGCAGAAGCGCGCGCGCAGGGTGATTTGTCGGAAAACGCCGAGTACGATGCCGCCAAAGAGAAGCAGAGCTTTATCGAAGGCCGCATTGCCGACCTGGAGGGCAAGCTGTCTTCTGCGCAGATCATTAATCCTGCCGAACTGGATGCCGATGGGCGCGTGGTGTTCGGTGCCACGGTAGAACTGGAAGACCTGGAAACCGGCGCGACCGTGACCTATCAGATCGTCGGTGACGACGAAGCCGATATCAAGCACGCCAAAATTTCCATCAGCTCACCGATTGCGCGTGCGCTGATCGGCAAAAGCATGGGAGATACCGCCGACGTGCAAGCGCCGGGCGGCGTGCGTCAATATGAAGTGCTGGATGTGAAGTATCTATAAAATCATGAAAAACCTGCCCGACGCACTCGCCAGAATAGCCGTGACCCTGTGGGTGGGCGGGATGTGGGCAATTGGCTACATCACCGCGCCGGTGCTGTTTGCCAGCCTGGCAGACAAGCAGTTGGCGGGGAATCTGGCCGGCCATATGTTTACCGTTATGGCCTATGTCAGCATGGTATGCGGGTTTTACCTGGTTATTCAGCGCATCGCTGCATCGGGCAGCAGCGCATTCAGGCAGGCGTTCTTCTGGGTGGCGCTGGCGATGCTGTTGTTGACGCTGGTCGGGCATTTCGGCATTCAGCCCATCATGGAAAACCTCAAGGAGCGGGCCATGCCGCAAGCGGTAATGGAGAGCATCTTCCGAGACCGTTTCGCCCGCTGGCATGGCATTTCCAGCATTGTCTATCTGGTGCAGAGCCTGCTGGGACTGGTGCTGATACTCAAGCAGAATAATCGCTGAGCGATTTGCTTACTTGGGCAGGCTGATCCTGGGCTTGGCGGCGGGGCGATAAATCAGCAGCAGTTTGCCAATATGTTGAACCGGTGCTGCGCCCAGGTCAGTGCAGATTTTATCCATGATGGCAATGCGGCTGTCGCGGTCATCGCCAAATACCCTTACCTTGATGAGCTCGTGACTTTTCAGGTTGATATCCACTTCACGCATGACCGCGTCGGTCAGCCCCGCATCGCCGATCATGACAACCGGATGCAGGTGATGGGCTTGGCCGCGCAAATAGCGGCGTTGTAGCGCGTTGAGGGTAATCATGATGGCCATTCCTAAAGCAAACCCGGATTTTAGCCGATGAAGCCCAGTAGAACCAGCAAAGCCTGGATGCGTGAGCATGTGAATGATCCCTATGTGAAGCTGGCCAAGCAGCATGGTTATCGTTCACGCGCGGCATTCAAGCTCGACGAAATCAATACCCGTGACCACCTGATCCGGCCTGGGATGCTGGTGGTTGACCTGGGTGCGACCCCCGGTGGCTGGTCGCAGATTGCTGCCAAGCTTGGCGCAAAGGTGATTGCGCTGGATTTGCTGGAGATGGATTCCATCGTCGGTGTGACTTTCATCCAGGGCGACTTTACCGGAACGGCTGCGCTGACAGAGCTGGAACAAGTGCTGGCGGGGCGGCTGCCTGACCTTGTAATTTCGGATATGGCACCCAATATGAGTGGTGTCGCCAGCGCCGACCAGGCGCGCAGTATGCATCTATGCGAACTGGCGCTGGAATTTGCCTGCAATCATTTGAAACCTGGTGGTGATTTTCTGGTCAAGACTTTTCAGGGTGAAGGTTTTCAGGAATACGTGAAGACCATGCGAGGCCAGTTCGCGCAGGTTGTGACCCGCAAGCCGCGTGCTTCGCGCGACCGCAGCAGTGAAGTTTATCTGCTGGGCAAAAGCAGACTGCAAACGGTGGCAGCCATGCCAGAATCGGTTTAGAATGAGTTTAAATTCGCAATTTTTACCTGCTCACAGGAGCGCTACGTGAATAACATGTTTAAAAATATTGCCATTTGGCTGGTCGTTGCCCTGGTGCTGATGACGGTATTCAACCAGTTCAGCACGCGCCAGACCGCGCAGGCACAAATGGACTACTCGCAGTTCATCCAAGAGGTCAAACAAGGCCAGATTGCCAAGGTGGTGGTCTCGAACCATGTGCTGAAAGGAGTGAAAACCGACGGCAAGCACTTCACTTCCTATGCGCCATCGGACCCGTGGATGGTTTCCGACCTGCTCAAGAACGGCGTGGTGATAGAAGCCAAACCGGAAGAAGAGCCATCATTCCTGATGAGCCTGTTCGTGTCCTGGTTTCCGATGCTGTTGCTGATCGGGGTGTGGATATTTTTCATGCGCCAGATGCAGGGTGGCGGCAAAGGCGGCGCGTTCTCGTTCGGCAAGAGCAAGGCGCGTCTGCTGGATGAATCCACCAACCAGATCACGTTTGCCGATGTGGCAGGGTGCGACGAGGCCAAGGAAGAAGTGTCCGAACTCGTCGAGTTCCTGCGTGACCCGTCCAAATTCCAGAAGCTGGGTGGGCGCATTCCACGTGGCGTCTTGTTGGTAGGCAGCCCGGGTACGGGTAAAACCTTGCTGGCCAAAGCCATCGCGGGCGAGGCCAAAGTGCCCTTCTTCAGTATTTCCGGCTCCGACTTCGTGGAAATGTTTGTCGGCGTGGGTGCTGCACGCGTGCGCGACATGTTCGAGCAGGCCAAAAAACACGCCCCGTGCATTATTTTCATCGACGAGATTGATGCGGTGGGCCGCCAGCGCGGCGCAGGCATGGGCGGTGGCAATGATGAACGCGAACAGACGCTGAACCAGCTGCTGGTGGAAATGGACGGCTTCGAGGGCACCGCCGGGGTGATCGTCATTGCCGCCACCAACCGTCCTGATGTGCTTGATCCAGCCTTGCTGCGCCCGGGCCGTTTTGACCGCCAGGTGGTGGTGCCGTTGCCTGATATTCGCGGACGCGAGCAGATTCTTCTGGTGCACATGCGCAAGATTCCGATGGCGCCGGATGTGCGCGCCGATATTCTGGCACGTGGCACGCCCGGATTTTCCGGAGCGGACCTCGCCAACCTGGTGAACGAAGCGGCGCTGTTTGCCGCACGTTTCAACAAACGTCTGGTAGATATGGACGACTTCGAGCGCGCCAAGGACAAGATCATGATGGGTGCTGAACGCAAAAACATGGTCATGCCAGAAGAAGAGCGCCGCAATACCGCTTACCACGAGGCGGGACACGCTGTGGCGGCGTACCTGCTGGACAAGACGGATCCGGTGCACAAGGTCACCATCATCCCGCGTGGGCGGGCACTGGGACTGACCATGCAGCTGCCGACGGAAGACCGCTACAGCATGGATCGTGAGCAGATACTGCAAAATATATCGGTACTGTTTGGCGGGCGCATCGCCGAAGAAGTATTCATGAATCATATGACCACGGGTGCTTCCAACGATTTCGAGCGCGCCACGGAAATGGCGCGGCGCATGGTGACGCAATGGGGTATGTCCGATGCACTGGGACCGATGGTGTATGGTGAAAATGAAGGCGAGATATTCCTTGGGCGTAGCGTGACCACACACAAAAATGTGTCCGAAGCGACCATGCAAAAAGTGGACATGGAAATCCGCCGCATTATTGACCAGCAGTACACCTTGGCGCGCAAGATACTCGAAGATAACCGTGACAAGGTGGAAGCCATGGCGCACGCGCTACTGGAATGGGAAACCATTGATGCCGATCAGATTGGCGACATTATGAAAGGTCAGCCGCCGCGTCCGCCCAAGCCCACGCCAAACGTAGTCGCCAGCCCGCCGCAGGGCGGGGCGCCGACAGCCACACCTGCGCCCGCACCGACTACGACGCCAGCACAAGAAACCTGAGCGCGTTCGGCAGGTAAACGCACCACCAGCCAGGGGCTATAATGTAGCCCCTGGCTTTTTTGTTTTGTTACCAATGATTCTGCGCTGCGGCAATATTCAACTTGACGTGTCTTCTCCCCGTATCATGGGGATTCTCAATGTCACTCCAGATTCATTTTCGGATGACGGTTTGCACGCACAGGTCGAATCTGCCGTGCAGCACGCGCACCGATTGATCGCGCAGGGTGCTGCGATGATCGATATCGGGGGTGAGTCCACCCGTCCTGGCGCGCAGGCGGTGCCATTACAGCAGGAGTTGGATCGGGTGTTGCCGGTGTTGGCGGCATTGCAAGGCTGCGGTGCCGTGTTATCGGTGGATACGCGTAAACCCGAGGTCATGGCTGCTGCCCTTGCGGCTGGCACCCACCTGATCAATGACATCGATGCACTCCAGGCCGATGGCGCCTTGCAGGTCGTAGCGCACAGCGATGCGGCGGTGTGCCTGATGCATAAACAGGGTGAGCCGCAGGTGATGCAAAACAATCCGGATTATCGGGATGTCGTGGCCGAAGTGATGCATTTCCTGGGGGCGCGCCTGGCCGCTGCCGAGGCTGCAGGCATTGCACGCGAGCGCATCGTGGTAGATCCCGGCTTCGGTTTTGGCAAATCACTGCAACATAATCTTAAACTTTTGCACCATCTTGACCGTATTAGCCAATTGGGCGTGCCGGTACTGGTCGGCATTTCGCGCAAATCCATGCTTGGCAAGATTACCGGGCAAGCTGTTGACCAGCGTGAATATGCCGGGCTGGCGGCACACGTATTGGCGGTCATGCGCGGCGCACGTATTTTGCGCGTCCACAATGTGACTGCATGTCAGGATGCGCTAAAAATAATTCAGGCAGTGGAGGGAAGCGATGAGTAGAAAATATTTTGGTACGGACGGGATACGCGGACGGGTAGGGGAAAGCCCGATCACCCCGGAATTTGTCATGCGCTTGGGTTATGCAGCAGGAAAAGTGTTGGCTTCCAATACTGCAGGGCTGGCGCAGGGGGAAAACCCGGTCGTACTGATTGGCAAAGACACTCGCATTTCCGGCTATATGCTGGAAGCTGCGCTGCAAGCGGGCTTGTGCGCCGCAGGTGTGGATGTGCGCCTGGTGGGGCCGATGCCGACTCCGGCGGTGGCTTATCTGACCCGTGCCCTGCGCTTGCAGGCAGGGGTGGTGATTTCAGCTTCACACAATCCGTTTGAAGACAACGGGATCAAGTTTTTCTCCGCTACCGGCGCCAAACTGCCAGACGCAACCGAACTGGCCATTGAGGCGCTGCTCGATGAACCGATGCAGACCATGTCTTCCAAGGGCTTGGGGCGAGTCAAGCGCATCGACGACGCTGCGGCACGCTATATCGAGTTTTGCAAAAGCACTTTCCCGTTTGAGCGTGACCTCCGTGGCCTGCGCATCGTGCTGGATTGCGCGCATGGAGCCACTTATCACGTCGCTCCACATGTGCTGCATGAGTTGGGCGCAGAAGTTATCCCCATCGGCAATCACCCGGATGGCCTCAATATCAACCGCGAATGCGGCGCTACGCATACCAGTGCGATGAGCACAGCGGTACGCCGGCACCGTGCCGATTTTGGACTTGCACTGGATGGCGATGGTGACCGCCTGATGATGGCGGATGCCGATGGTACGGTTTTCGACGGAGACCAACTGGTCTACGCCATCGCCCGGCACCGTTCCGAGAGCGGCTACTTGAAGGGGGGCGTGGTCGGCACGCTGATGACCAATCTGGGTATGGAGCACGCCCTGGAGCGGCTGCACATTCCCTTTGCACGCGCCAGGGTGGGTGACCGCTACGTACTCGAACTGTTACAGAAAAATGGCTGGCAATTGGGTGGCGAAACCTCCGGCCATGTGTTGTGCCTGGACAAACACACCACGGGCGACGGCATTATCTCCGCGCTGCAAGTGCTGCATGCGCTTCGTGACAGCGGCACATCACTGGCTGAATACACTGCGGATCTTACGCTTTATCCACAAGTGCTACTGAATGTGCGGGTTGCCAAAGGCTTCGACCTCAACCACGCCATGGTACAGCAGGCTTGCAATGATGCGGAAAGCGCACTGGGTAAGGAGGGCCGGATCGTATTGCGCGCATCGGGTACCGAACCGTTGATTCGCGTCATGGTGGAGAGCACCTGCCAGGACCAGTCCATGCGCCAGGCTGAGCATATTGCCAAGGCTGTGCGCCAGGCGGCACCCTGAGCCTACCATCAGTGGCCGTTAAAAAAGCCGCAAATGCGGCTTTTTTAACGGCGTAATCGGGTCGGGTCAGCCGAATTTTCCGGTGATGTAATCTTCCGTTGCTTTTTGTTTTGGATTGGTAAATACCATATCGGTCTTGCCGAATTCGATCATTTCACCCAGATACATGTAGGCGGTGTAATCGGAAACCCGCGCCGCCTGTTGCATATTGTGAGTGACGATAGCGATCGTATAGTCGGTCTTGAGTTCGTGAATCAACTCCTCGATACGTGCGGTGGAAATCGGATCGAGTGCCGAAGCCGGTTCGTCCAGCAGCAAGACTTCCGGCTTGACCGCGATGCCGCGTGCGATGCATAGGCGCTGTTGCTGCCCGCCAGACAGGCTGTTGCCGCTGCGGTTCAGGATGTCCTTGACTTCATTCCACAGAGCAGCTTTTTTCAGTGCCCATTCCACACGTTCGTCCATGGCCGAACGCCCCATGCTTTCGTATAGCTTAATGCCGAAGGCGATGTTGTCGTAAATCGACATGGGGAACGGTGTTGGTTTCTGGAATACCATGCCGACCCTGGCGCGCAGCTTGTTGAGGTCGGCGCCTTTTTCCAGGATGTTTTGCCCGTCAAGCAATATCTCACCCTCGGCGCGTTGCCCGGGGTACAGGTCATACATGCGGTTCATGGTGCGCAGCAGGGTGGATTTTCCGCAGCCGGAAGGGCCGATAAAAGCGGTAACTTGACGGTCCGGGATATCCAGGTTGATGTTTTTCAGGGCATGCGACTTGCCGTAGTAAAAATTCAGATTACGCAGGCTGATTTTTGTGCTGTGATCCATGCTCTGTCTCATGTGTGGGTTCCGAGTATAAGGCTTAATGGGATGAAGATTGCTGGCGGAACAGGATACGTGCAGCGACGCTCAGGCCGAGTACTGCAGCGGTGATCAGCAGGGCGCCAGCCCACGCCAGTTTGTGCCAGTCATCGTATGGGCTCATAGCCATCTGGAAAATTACCACCGGCAAATTGGCCATCGGCGCGTTCATGTTGGTACTCCAGAACTGATTGTTCAGCGCCGTGAACAGCAATGGCGCAGTTTCGCCGCTGATGCGCGCGATGGCCAGCAGAATACCGGTCAATATCCCCGCCTTGGAGGCGCGCCAGGTAACCATGGTGACCACTTTCCATTGTGGCGCACCCAGTGCGGCTGCCGCCTCACGTAAACTGTTTGGAACCAGTTTGAGCATATTCTCGGTAGTACGTACCACCACCGGAATGACAATCAGGGACAACGCAAATGCACCTGCCCAACCCGAAAAATGTCCTGTGCTAATCACATAAACTTCATATACAAACAAACCAATCACAATGGACGGGGCAGACAGCAGGATGTCATTGATAAAGCGCGTGGTTGGCGCCAGCCAGCCGCGTTGGCCAAATTCTGCCAGGTAGGTGCCTGCCAGTATGCCGATAGGCGTACCCACCAGAGTCGCAACCAGCGTCATCAGCAGACTGCCCACGATGGCATTGATCAGCCCCCCCGTACTGCCCGGTGGCGGGGTGGATTGAGTGAACATGTCCAGGCTCACGCCGCCCAAACCATAGGTCAGCAATGTCCATAATATCCAGGCCAGCGCAGACAGGCCGATCAGCATGGTCGCGAGCGAGGCGATCAAATTGAATTTGTTGGCGAATTGCCGTCGTGCATACAGGGAAAACATGCAAGCTCCTAGCTTTTTTTGCCTTCGTGCTTGCCCAATTGCAGCAGCAGCAGTTTGGACAAGGCCAGCACAACAAAAGTGATGAAGAAGAGAATGAGTCCGAGCTCGACCAGAGCCGAGGTGTAGAGCTTGCCGTCAGCCTCGGTGAATTCGTTGGCGAGCGCCGAGGATATGGTGTTGCCAGGCATCATGAGCGAAGTACTGAGCTGATGCGCATTACCAATCACGAACGTGATTGCCATGGTTTCACCCAGGGCACGTCCGAGTCCGAGCATGATGCTGCCGACCACGCCGATCTTGGTATAGGGCAACACTATGTTCCACACGACTTCCCAGGTGGTTGCACCTAAACCATATGCGGATTCCTTCAGCAAGGGTGGCACGATTTCAAATACGTCGCGCATGACGGATGCGATAAACGGTATCACCATCAACGCCAGAATCAGGCCCGCAGTCAACATGCCAATACCCATCGGCGCCCCTTGAAACAGCGGCCCGAATATCGGCAGCGGCCCAAGCTTGTCAATCAGCCAGGGCTGAACGTGTTCAGCGAACAGGGGTGCAAAGACGAACAGTCCCCACATGCCGTAAATAATGCTGGGTACGCCAGCCAGCAATTCAATTGCAACACCCAATGGGCGCTTCAGCCATTTGGGCGATAATTCAGTCAGAAATACCGCAATGCCAAAGCTGAGTGGTACGCCAATCAATAATGCGATGATCGAGGTCGCCAAGGTGCCATAGATGGGCACCAGTGCGCCGAATTTTTCGGTGACCGGGTTCCAGGAGTCATCAGTCAGGAATCCGAGTCCGAATGCGTGGATTGCGGGCAAGCTGCCCTTTACCAACGAAGCCAGAATACCGACAAGCACGGCCAGTACGATGAATGCAAAAAACCGCGTGGCACCACGGAACAGATTGTCCTGCCAGATGAAACGGCGAGTGCGATGGGTGGATAACGGGTTGCTCATATGATTCGTGCCAGGTGGATTATTGTCTTGATTGCACAGATATCTGGCACCCCTAAAAAACCATACTTCATCGGGGTGCCCATGCTGCTCGAAAAACTTTACGCTTGTATGTCATATGGATACTGCGCAATATTGTTCCCCGGCCTCTTGAATCTGCTTGATGCCCTGCCACTACCTGAACCGATGGATTGATAGTTCATTCTAATACCAATTTTGGCTTTGTATGCCTCAGCCCGTTCCGCATAAATCGGATATGGGAAAGTTGCGCTGCACCAGTGATGTCGTTAGTTAGTGTACTGGCTGAAAAACCTGGCCAGCGCTGGGAATTATTGTGGCTGCAAGTCCGCGAACTGCAGTTTTTTTCGCGTATATGATATTTATGCTCCGTTGATTAATTTGTGCAGTAAAACAAATCGGTTGTGGGGTGCGGCACCATTCCGTTTGTTTTGAGAGACACATGGTAAGGCCGGAATATTACAGAAATATGACGATATGGTTAAGCTAATAGATGAATGGCTGTTAAATCATTGACCGAGACTCGGTGTTGTGTGTACTATTTGCGGCTTTCTATGGGTCGGGTTAGGCGATGCGCAAAAAACTGGTCGCAGGCAACTGGAAAATGCACGGTAGCTTGGTTGAGAATAAAGCCTTGCTTGATGCTCTGGTGACTGCATTAGGGCAAGAGAATGCAGCTAGTTGCATTGTCTGTTCGCCTTTTCCATATCTGGCACAGGTGCAGTCGGTATTGTCCGGTAGCGGATTGATCTGGGGTGCTCAAAACGTGAGCCAGCATGCGAAAGGGGCTTATACTGGCGAGGTTTCCGCCTCGATGCTGCTGGATTTTGGCTGCAGCCATGTCATCGTTGGCCACTCCGAGCGACGCGCGCTCTATGGTGAAGATGATGCGGCAGTGGCCGCCAAATTCGCTGCGGCATTGGCTGCCGGTTTGACTCCCATCCTGTGCGTGGGAGAGACACTGGAGGAACGTGAAGCGGGTGTTACCGAAACCGTTATCGGGCGTCAGCTGGATGCGGTGTTGGCGGTCTCTGGTATTGAGGGTATGGGGCGCGCAGTAGTTGCATATGAGCCGGTATGGGCGATTGGTACTGGTAAAACAGCCAGCCCGGAGCAGGCGCAGGCCGTGCACGCGTTTATCCGCGCCAGGCTTGCCGTCCTGGATAAGTCCGTGGCAGCGGCATTGGTGATTCAATATGGCGGTAGCGTAAAGGCCGCCAATGCAGCAGAATTGTTTGCCCAGCCGGATATTGATGGCGGGTTGATTGGCGGCGCGTCGCTGGTGGCGGATGAATTCATCGCCATTTGCCGGGCGGCACAAGGCTGAGGATATCGATTTGGAAACAGTTATTTGGGTTTTTCATGTGTTGGCGGCGGTGTCAGTGATCGTGCTGGTGCTGTTGCAGCAGGGCAAAGGTGCCGACATGGGCGCTGCGTTCGGCAGTGGCGCTTCGGGGAGCCTGTTTGGCTCCACCGGTTCGGCCAATTTCTTGAGCCGCGCGACGGCGGTGCTGGCGACCATTTTCTTTCTAACCAGTCTGGGTCTGACCTATCTGTCGGGTCATCAGACCAAGGCAGTGGGTGTCATGCAAGGCCAGCAAAAAGTACAAGTTCAACCTGTGGCGCCGGCCGGAGTACCCATGCCAGTCCAGCCTGCAGGTAATGCAGTTCCAGGCAACGCCGGGTCAAAAGCCGGGGAAATTCCCAAGTAAACGGGGAGTTGCCGTTGGGGCGGATTATCAATCCGTCCTGTCAATACGCCGACGTGGTGAAATTGGTAGACACGCTATCTTGAGGGGGTAGTGGCGTAAAGCTGTGCGAGTTCGAGTCTCGCCGTCGGCACCATTAATTCAGGTTATGTGGCAATCAGCTTTGATGATTGCATAACTAATTGATTGTTCTGTATAAAACAATCTTTTTTTCAGCTTGACACGACGCTTTTTGCGCAACTAAACTGAAACGCTGTGCAGCTTCCGGTGAACGGTTGCGCACAGCTTTGGAGCGGATGCATGCTAGAAAATTATTTTCCTGTTTTATTGTTCGTGCTGATTGGTCTTGCCGTGGGCGTAGGACCGATGGTGCTCGGCTGGCTGCTGGCACCCAATCACCCGGATAGTGAAAAACTTTCGCCTTACGAGTGCGGCTTTGAGGCGTTCGAAGACGCCCGCATGAAATTCGACGTGCGCTATTACCTTGTTGCCATTCTCTTTATCTTGTTCGATCTGGAGATCGCGTTCCTGTTCCCGTGGGCAATTGTGCTCGAGGAAATCGGCATGTTCGGCTTCCTGGCAATGGTGCTTTTTCTGGGTATCCTGGTGGTTGGTTTTGTGTACGAGTGGATGAAAGGAGCGCTGGAATGGGAATAGAAGGCGTTTTGGAGAAAGGCTTCGTCACCACCACGGCTGACAAACTGATTAACTGGACTCGCACGGGTTCGTTGTGGCCAATGACTTTTGGTCTGGCGTGCTGCGCGGTGGAAATGATGCAGGCGGGTGCATCGCGCTACGACCTGGATCGCTTTGGCATCGTGTTTCGCCCCAGTCCACGCCAGTCCGACGTCATGATTGTGGCGGGTACGTTATGCAACAAGATGGCGCCCGCGCTACGCAAGGTGTACGACCAGATGGCCGAGCCGCGCTGGGTGATTTCCATGGGTTCCTGCGCCAATGGAGGCGGCTACTATCACTACTCATATTCTGTGGTGCGCGGTTGCGACCGCATCGTACCGGTGGATGTGTATGTGCCAGGCTGCCCGCCCACCGCTGAAGCGTTGCTCTACGGCATTATCCAGCTGCAGAACAAAATCAAGCGCACCAACACCATTGCGCGTTAACCGGTAGAGCGAGAAGCCATGAATCCGTCACTGGAAAGCCTGTCCGTTACCCTGATCACCGCGCTGGGTACCAAGCTCGTTAGGCAGCAGGATGCCTTGGGCGAACTGACCATCGAAGTGCGCGCGAGTGACCTGAGGGAGGTCATGATGACGCTGCGCGACCATGCCGGTCTGCGTTTTGAGCAATTGATCGACCTGTGCGGAATGGATTACTCCGCCTATGGTGATGGCGCCTGGGCAGGAAAGCGCTACGCTGTGGTGTATCACCTGCTCTCCATCAGCAAGAATCGGCGTGTTCGCGTGCGTGCATTCGCGACGGAGGATGATTTCCCGGTGGTGCCGTCCATGGTGAATGTGTGGCCTGCCGCCAACTGGTTCGAGCGCGAAGCGTTTGACCTGTTCGGCATTGTGTTTGACGGTCATCCTGATCTGCGCCGCATTCTGACTGACTATGGCTTCGTCGGCCATCCGTTCCGCAAGGACTTCCCATTGTCCGGCAATGTGGAAATGCGTTACGACCCGGAACAGCAGCGCGTGATTTACCAGCCGGTGAGCATAGACCCGCGCGAGGTGACGCCACGCATTGTGCGTGAAGAGAACTACGGAGAGCGCGCCTGATGGCTGAAATCAGAAATTACACGATGAACTTCGGGCCGCAGCACCCGGCGGCTCACGGCGTATTGCGCCTGGTGCTTGAGCTGGACGGCGAGGTGATCGAACGCGCCGACCCGCACATCGGTCTGCTGCATCGCGCCACCGAAAAGCTCGCCGAGCATAAGACTTTCATCCAGTCGCTGCCGTATATGGACCGCCTCGATTATGTATCCATGATGAGCAACGAGCACGCCTACGTCATGGCCATCGAAAAGTTGATGGGTATTACCGTGCCGGAGCGTGCCCAATACATCCGCGTGATGTTCGACGAGATCACCCGCATTCTCAATCACCTGCTGTGGCTGGGCGCGCACGCGCTGGATATCGGTGCGATGACCGTGTTCCTGTATGCATTCCGCGAGCGCGAAGACCTGATGGATGTGTACGAGGCTGTGTCCGGCGCGCGCATGCACGCCGCCTATTATCGTCCGGGCGGTGTTTATCGCGATCTGCCAGACACTATGCCGCAGTACCAGGCATCGAAGGTTCACAATGCCGCCGCAATTCGCGACATGAATGCCAATCGCCAGGGTTCCGTACTCGACTTCATCGAAGACTTCACCCGGCGCTTTCCGACCTATGTAGACGAATACGAAACCCTGCTCACCGACAATCGTATCTGGAAGCAGCGCACCGTCGGCATAGGCGTGGTGTCTCCGGAGCGCGCCTTGGCGCTGGGCTTCAGCGGCCCCATGCTGCGTGGTTCGGGGATTGAGTGGGATCTGCGCAGGAAGCAGCCATACGAAGTCTACGACCGCATGGAATTCGATATACCGGTGGGGGTGAATGGCGATTGCTACGACCGCTACCTGGTGCGCATGGAAGAAATGCGGCAAAGCAACCGTATCGTCAAGCAATGCATTGCCTGGTTGCGTAATAATCCCGGCCCGGTGATTACCGATAACCACAAGGTGGCCCCGCCGTCACGGGTGGACATGAAACAGAACATGGAAGAACTGATTCACCATTTCAAATTGTTCACTGAAGGTATGCACGTGCCGGAAGGTGAGGCTTACGCGGCGGTGGAACACCCCAAGGGAGAATTCGGCATTTACCTGGTGTCGGATGGTGCCAACAAACCTTACCGCCTGAAAATCCGCGCGCCGGGCTACCCGCACCTGGCCGCGCTGGACGAGATGGCGCGCGGTCATATGATTGCCGACGTGGTTGCCATTATTGGTACGCAAGACATCGTGTTTGGGGAGATTGATCGATAATGCTGAGTCCCGATTCTCTCGCCCAGATCGACCACGAGATTGCCAAATACCCCGCCGATCAGCGCCAATCCGCGGTCATGTCTGCGTTGCGCATCGCCCAGGTGGAAAAAGGCTGGCTGTCCACCGAAACCATGGACTTCGTCGCCGATTACCTGGGTATGCCGGCCATTGCAGTGTATGAAGTGGCGACTTTCTACAACATGTACAACACAGCTCCGCTGGGCAGGCACAAGATCACCCTCTGCACCAACATCTCTTGCGCGCTGATGGGGGCCCCGGAGATCGCCGAGCACCTGCAGGAGAAGTTGGGATGTGGTTTCGGGGAAACCTCAGAAGACGGCCGCTTTACCCTGAAGGAAGGTGAATGCATGGGTGCCTGCGGCGACGCGCCGCTGTGCATGATCAATAACCACCGCATGGAAGGCTTTCTCACGCCCGAGAAAGTGGACAGCATCCTCGAAGAGCTGAAATAACATGGTCATCAAAGGCGGCGAAGTCATATTCAATACGGTGCATCTTCCCGAATCATGGAAGCTGTCTACCTATGTGGCCAACGGCGGTTACGCGGCGTTGCGCAAGATTCTGAGCGAGAAAATTTCCGCTGAGACCATCATTGCCGAGGTCAAGAAATCGGCATTGCGCGGACGCGGCGGAGCCGGTTTCCCGACCGGACTGAAGTGGAGTTTCATGCCGCGTCATTTCGATGGCGACAAATACCTGGTGTGTAATTCCGACGAGGGCGAGCCTGGCACCTTCAAGGATCGTGACATCATGCAGTTGAATCCGCATGCACTGATCGAAGGCATGGCGATTGCCGCTTACACGCTGGGTACCAGGCGTGGTTATAACTATATCCACGGCGAAATATGGGCAACCTACGAGCGCATGGAAGCAGCGGTCGAAGAAGCCAAAGCCGCCGGTTTTCTGGGTGACAACATCTGCGGCACGGATTTCAGTTTTCACCTGTTCAACCATCATGGTTACGGCGCCTATATCTGCGGCGAGGAAACCGCGCTGCTCGAATCCATCGAGGGCAAGAAGGGTCAGCCGCGCTTTAAACCGCCGTTTCCGGCAAGTTTCGGCTTGTATGGAAAGCCCACCACGATCAACAACACGGAAACTTTTGCCAGCATCCCCTACATCATTCGTGAGGGCGGGCAGAAATTTCTGGAACTGGGCAAACCCAATAACGGCGGCACCAAGCTGTTCTCGGTGTCCGGTCATGTCAACCGCCCCGGCAACTATGAAGTGCCGATGGGAATGCCTTTTGCCGAACTGCTGGAAATGGCCGGCGGCATTCGTGATGGCCACACCTTCAAGGCCTGTATTCCCGGAGGGTCTTCCACCCCGGTACTGCCCGCCGAGATCATGATGCAATGCACCATGGATTACGACTCCATCGCCAAAGCCGGTTCGGCGCTGGGCGCAGGCTCGGTCATCATCATGGACGAGACGGTGTGCATGGTGAAAGCACTGGAACGGCTGTCTTATTTTTACTTTGAAGAATCCTGCGGTCAGTGCACACCGTGCCGTGAGGGTACCGGCTGGCTGTATCGGGTGATTCACCGCATCGAGCACGGCAAAGGCCGGCCGGAAGACCTCGATTTGTTGAGCGACGTTGCTCACAACATCGGTGGCCGTACCATCTGTGGCCTGGGAGATGCGGCAGCGATGCCGGTGCAGGCAATGCTCAAACACTATCGCCACGAGTTCGAGCACCACATCGAACATGGCAAATGCATGGTTGGGGCTCGTTCATGAATAACTTGGACTTACGCTGGGGTCGCTTTGGGATGCGCCCAAAGCGACCCCAGCCCGAAGGGTTGCCGTGTATTCGGGCGTCTGCGGCGTTGCAAAGCTTGCGAATGGAACAACCATTCGCTGCGCTTCGCGCCTTGCATCCATCCCGAATACACGGCAACGTAAGGCCAAGTTATTCAAGAACGAGCCCTTAGGTGAAGCAGATGCTAGAGATCGAAATTGACGGCAACAAGGTAGAGGTGGCTGCGGGCGGCACCATTATGGAAGCCGCTGCACAGATCGGGATTTATATCCCGCATTTCTGCTATCACAAGAAACTCTCCATTGCGGCCAACTGCCGCATGTGTCTGGTGCAGGTGGAAAAAGCCGCCAAGCCGCTGCCGGCCTGTGCCACGCCCATCACTGACGGCATGAAGGTATTCACCAAGTCCGACTATGCCGTCAAGGCGCAGAAGGGCGTAATGGAATTCCTGCTGATCAACCACCCGCTGGATTGCCCGATTTGCGACCAGGGCGGCGAATGCAGTTTGCAGGATCTGGCCGTCGGCTACGGCGGCAGCAGTTCGCGCTACCAGGAAGACAAACGCGTGGTGAAGGAAAAAGACCTCGGCCCGCTGGTAGCCACCGACATGACGCGCTGTATCCACTGCACCCGCTGCGTGCGCTTCGGCCAGGAAATCGCCGGCATCATGGAGATGGGGCAGGTGGGACGCGGCGAGCATTCCGAGATCATGCCGTTCATCAACAAGACCATCGATTCCGAACTGTCCGGCAACATCATCGACCTGTGCCCGGTGGGCGCGCTCACCAGCAAGCCGTTCCGCTATACCGCGCGCAGCTGGGAGCTGTCGCGGCGCAAGTCGGTGAGCCCGCACGACGGTCTGGGCAGCAACCTGATTGTACAAATCAAGGATGGCCGCGTGATGCGCGTGCTGCCGCTGGAAAACGAAGCTGTGAACGAATGCTGGCTGGCGGACAAGGACCGCTTTTCCTATGAAGGCCTGAACTCCGAGGAGCGCCTCACCCGTCCCATGCTCAAGCAGGACGGCAAATGGCTGGAAGTGGACTGGCAGACCGCACTGGAATATGTTGCCAACGGCCTCAAGCAGATTCGCGAACAACACGGCGCGGACAGCATCGGCGCACTGGCTACGCCGCATCAGACCGTGGAAGAGCTCTACCTGCTACAGAAGCTGATGCGCGGATTGGGTTCCGGTAACGTGGATAGTCGTCTGGCGCAGGCCGATTTCAGTCTGGATGCCAGCCTGCAAGGCGCGCCCTGGCTGGGTATGGCAGTAGCGGATATGGATCAGTTGCAGCGAGTTCTGATTGTTGGCAGCACGCTGCGCCAGGATCATCCCCTGCTCGCGCATCGCCTGCGTCAGGCCGTCAAACATGGCGCACAGCTTAATCTGGTCAACCCGGTGGACGACGACCTGCTGACCAAGGTCGCCAACCGTGCGATCGTGCCCCCGCAAGCGATGGTCAACACCCTGGCGCAAATCGCGCTGGCGCTGGCCGAAACCAAACAGGCTGAATTGCCCGCAGCGGTCAAGGCGGTGATCGCCGACGTCCAAATCGGTGCCGCCGCGCGTGCCATTGCTACCAGCCTGGCAGGCGGTGAACGCCGCGCCGTATTCCTGGGCAATTTGGTACAGCATCATCCCCAATACGCCGAGTTGCATACCCTGGCTGAAGTCATCGCAGATCTTGCGGGGGCGAATTTTGGTTGCCTGGGAGAAGCGGCCAACAGCGTCGGCGCCTACATCACGGGTGCTGTGCCCGCCAAGCCTGGTCTGAAAGCGGGCATGCATGCTGCTGCCATGATGGCTGCGCCACGCAAGGCGTATCTGTTGCTGGGTGCGGAGCCTGAACTGGATTGCAATGACCCCGCCGCTGCCATGCGCGCACTGCAGTCTGCGGACATGGTGGTGGCGATGAGTGCCTACAAACATGCCGCACTGGAGTATGCCGATGTGCTGCTGCCGATTGCGCCATTCAGTGAAACCTCGGGCACCTTCATCAGTACCGAAGGTCGCGTGCAGAGTTTTAATGGCACGGTCAAACCGCTGGGTGAAACGCGTCCGGCATGGAAAGTGTTGCGCGTGCTGGGCACCATGCTGGGCGTGAAAGGCTTCGACTACGATACCAGTGAAGCCGTGCGTCAGGATGCGCTGGGCGGCAGCACCCTGGCCGCAGGTGCGCTGAATAATCGCTTGTCCAGACCGGTACTGCAATCGGCTGCAATTGCTGACACATTGACCCGCGTGGGCGAAGTGCCGATGTACCAGGCCGATGCCATCGTGCGTCGTGCTGCGTCGCTGCACAGCACGCGTGCGGCAGCATTGCCTAATGCGTCGATGCATTCAGCCTTGCTGGCGCGTCTGGGTCTCGCCGATGGCGCTATGGTGACAGTCCGTCAGGGTGAAGCGCGCGCTGTGGTGCGCGCGCTGGCAGATGATCGCCTGCCCGATCATTGTGTGCGGTTAGCCGCCGCGCACCCGCTGACCGCCACGCTGGGCGCGATGCTGGGTGAAGTCTCCGTGGAGCGTGCATAACATGGAATTTCTGCAAAACCTGTTTGGCTTCACCTGGCCGGCGGTGTGGTCGCTGGCCAAGATTATCGCCATTGTCGGCCCATTGATGATTGCGGTGGCCTACCTCACCTACGCCGAGCGCAAGATCATTGGTTATATGCAGGTGCGCATCGGTCCCAACCGGGTTGGTTTCAAGGGCTTGCTGCAACCGATTGCCGACGGCCTCAAGCTGATGATGAAGGAAATCATCATCCCCAGCGGTTCCAACAAGTTTCTGTTTGTACTGGCACCGGTGCTGACCATTGCCCCGGCGCTGGCGGCGTGGGCGGTGATTCCGTTCACCCCGGAACTGGTGCTGGCCAACGTGGACGCGGGCCTGCTCTACATCATGGCGATCACTTCCATGGGTGTGTATGGCGTGATCATTGCGGGCTGGGCATCCAACTCCAAATACGCGTTTCTCGGCAGCCTGCGTTCGGCCGCGCAAATCGTGTCTTACGAAATCGCCATGGGCTTTGCGCTGGTGGGCGTGTTGATGGCTTCGCAAAGTCTGAATCTTGTCGACATCGTGAAAGGGCAGGCGGGCGGGATATTCAGCTGGTACTGGCTGCCGCTGTTCCCGATGTTTATTGTGTATCTGATTGCCGGTGTGGCGGAAACCAACCGCGCCCCGTTTGACGTGGCCGAGGGTGAATCCGAGATCGTGGCCGGTTTTCACGTGGAATATTCCGGCATGGCGTTTGCGGTATTTTTCCTGGCGGAATATGCCAACATGATTCTGATTGCCACGCTGGTCGCTTTGATGTTCCTGGGCGGCTGGAATCCGCTGTTTGATTTTGCTCCGTTCACCTGGGTCCCGGCCTTCGTCTGGCTGATGTTGAAAGTGGGTTTTGTGCTGTTCCTGTTCCTGTGGTTCCGCGCCACATTTCCGCGCTATCGCTACGATCAGATCATGCGTCTGGGCTGGAAGGTGTTTATTCCGGTCACCCTGATCTGGCTGCTGTTCGTGGGCGGCATGATGCAAACCCGCTACGGTTACCTGTTCCACTGAACGTGGAATGATGGAGTAATTTGATGAAAGCGATTAAACACTTCTTTTCCAGCATGCTGCTCACCGAGCTGCTGCGCGGCATGGCCCTGACCGGGCGGCATCTGTTCGCGCGCAAGATCACGGTGCAGTTCCCCGAGGAAAAAACCCCGATGTCGCCGCGCTTCCGTGGCTTGCATGCGTTGCGCCGCTATCCCAATGGCGAGGAACGCTGCATCGCCTGCAAGCTGTGTGAAGCGGTATGCCCGGCGTTGGCGATCACCATCGAATCGGAAAAGCGTGACGACGGCACGCGCCGCACGACACGCTACGACATTGATCTGACCAAGTGTATTTTCTGCGGCTTCTGTGAAGAATCCTGTCCGGTGGACTCGATCGTGGAAACCCATATTCTCGAATATCACGGCGAGAAACGCGGCGACCTCAATTACACCAAGGAAATGCTGCTCGCCGTGGGTGACAAGTACGAAGCGCAGATCGCCGCAGCCCGCGCCGCGGATGCCAAATACCGTTAGAACATGGACAGGATTTCTTGCCGGATTGACAGAAAAAACGCGAATCTGACGTGCGCTGTTGTAGCCTCGTGTTCATCCTGGAAAATCCTGTTGATCCTGTCCAAGAATTAGGTGGATATGCATGAATTTTGAAACGGCAGTTTTTTATTTCTTCTCGGCGATATTGCTGTTTGCCGGGTTTCGCGTCATCACCGCGCGTAACCCGGTGCACGCGGCGCTGTTCCTGGTGCTGGCGTTTTTTACTGCGGCCGGCCTGTGGCTGATGCTGGAGGCGGAATTTCTCGCCATTACCCTGGTGCTGGTATATGTGGGGGCGGTGATGGTGCTGTTCCTGTTCGTGGTGATGATGCTCGACATCAACCTGGACAAGCTGCGTGAAGGGTTCTGGGATTACCTGCCGCTGGCAGGGATCGTGGCCACTCTCCTGGTGCTGGAAATGGCAGTCGTGCTCGGGGGTAAACAGTTCGGCCTGAGTGCGGTTCCTGCGCCCATTGCGCATGCCGCAAATTACAGCAACACCAAGGAACTGGGCCGCTTGCTCTACACCGATTACGTGTACCCGTTCGAGCTGGCTGCGGTGATTCTGCTGGTGGCGATAGTGGCTGCCATTGCGCTCACCATGCGTCGCCGCAAGCACACCAAATACCAGGATCCGGCACAGCAGGTGAAAATCAGGCGCGCAGACCGCATACGCATGGTTTCAATGTCGTCCGAAACACCCGCACCGGCTGAACCGGTTACGCAACCGCAAAAATAATTCGCCTGCATTATTGCTGGCACCGCAATCATAGGGGGATACCCGTGCTGTCACTTTCGCATTACCTCGTGCTGGGCGCGATACTGTTCGCTATCAGTGTGCTGGGCATATTCTTGAATCGCAAGAACGTCATCATCCTGTTGATGGCGATCGAACTCATGCTGTTGTCGGTGAACATGAATTTCATCGCCTTCTCCCACTATATGGGCGATACCGCCGGGCAGATTTTCGTGTTCTTCATTCTTACCGTGGCTGCGGCGGAATCCGCCATTGGCCTGGCCATTCTGGTGGTGCTGTTCCGCAACCTGCATACCATCAACGTGGACGATCTGGATCATCTAAAAGGCTAACGGGCGCTCAGGCGAACCCGACGGGAACCAACCATGACGGAAATGCAAAAGCTTTATCTCCTGGTGCCGCTGGCGCCGCTGCTCGGCTCTGTGATCGCCGGCCTGTTCGGCTGGGCCATCGGGCGTACCCTATCGCACCTGGTGACCGTCGCCGGTGTGGCGGTGTCGTGCTGGGTTTCCTGGATTATTTTTCAGGACGTGCAGGCCGGACACGTATTCAACGGCACGGTCTATACCTGGATGACCAGCGGCGATATCCGCTTCGAGGTCGGGTTTCTGATCGACTCGCTCACCACCATGATGATGCTGGTGGTGACCTTCGTCTCGCTGATGGTGCACATCTACACCATCGGCTACATGCGCGACGATCCGGGCTACCAGCGTTTCTTCAGCTACATTTCGCTGTTCACCTTCTCCATGCTGATGCTGGTGATGGCCAACAACTTCCTCCAGCTGTTCTTCGGCTGGGAAGCCGTGGGTCTGGTGTCGTATCTGCTGATTGGCTTCTGGCATACGCGCCCGACGGCGATTTACGCCAACCTGAAAGCGTTTTTGGTCAACCGCGTGGGCGATTTCGGTTTTCTGCTCGGCATCGGTCTGGTGCTGGCCTACTTCGGGACGCTCGATTACGCCTCGGTATTCGCCCAGGCGCCAGCCATGGCGAGTTACACCATCAGTATCCTGCCCGGGCAGGAATGGTCGCTGCTGACGCTGATCTGCATCCTGCTGTTTATCGGCGCGATGGGCAAGTCGGCGCAGTTCCCGCTGCACGTCTGGCTGCCCGATTCGATGGAAGGCCCTACGCCGATCTCGGCGCTGATTCATGCGGCGACCATGGTGACGGCGGGCATCTTCATGGTGGCGCGCATGTCACCGCTGTTCGAACTGTCGCAGACCGCGCTGTCGGTGGTGATGGTAATCGGTGCGATTACCGCGCTGTTCATGGGTTTCCTCGGCATCATCCAGAACGACATCAAACGCGTGATCGCGTATTCCACCTTGTCGCAACTGGGTTACATGACCGTGGCGCTGGGCGCTTCCGCCTATTCGGTGGCGGTGTTTCACCTGATGACCCATGCTTTCTTCAAGGCGCTGCTGTTCCTCGCGGCAGGCTCGGTCATCATGGGCATGCATCACGACCAGGACATCCGCAACATGGGCGGCTTGCGCAAGTACATGCCGATCACCTGGATCACCTTCCTGGTCGGCTCGCTGGCGCTGATCGGCACGCCGTTCCTGTCCGGTTTCTATTCCAAGGACAGCATCATCGAGGCGGTTGGGCTGTCGCATTTGCCCGGTTCCGGCTTCGCCTACTTTGCCGTGGTGGCGGGTGTGTTTGTCACCGCCTTCTATTCGTTCCGCCTGTATTTCCTGGTGTTCCACGGCAAGGAGCGTTTCCCGCTGCATGACAGTCACGCGCATGGTCACGATGACCACGGCCACGGGCATGGCGGCAAGCCGCACGAATCCCCCTGGGTGGTCACCCTGCCGTTGATCATGCTGGCGATACCTTCGCTGGTTATCGGTTATTTCACGATTGATCCGATGCTGTACGGCGACTACTTCAAGGGAGCGATTTTCATCAACAGCGATCTGCATCCAGCCATGGCGGAACTCGGGCAGGAGTTCCACGGCGCCGGGGCGATGGCCCTGCATGCATTGACCTCGCTGCCTTTCTGGCTGGCATTTTCCGGTGTGGCGCTCTCCTGGATCTTCTATATGAAACGTCCGGATATTCCTGCCGCGATCAAGGAACGCTTCAGCCTGATCTACGCAATCCTGGAAAATAAATATGGCTTCGATATCTTCAACGACTGGTTCTTTGCCGGCGGTGCACGCAAGCTGGGGAATATATTGTGGCGTTATGGCGATGTGAAACTGATTGACGGTTTCTTCGTCAATGGCGCGGCGCATGTGGTGGGATGGTTCTCCGGCGTGATTCGCAAGTTTCAGTCCGGCTACATCTATCATTACGCTTTTGCCATGATTATCGGCCTGTTTGCGCTGATTACCTGGTTTGTACGCGCCGCCTGATGCAACACGTGACGAATAAATACAAGGGAATAGGGATTTTATGCTAGCTGGATACCCACTACTGAGTCTGTCCATCTGGGTGCCGATCATCGCCGGCGTGCTGGTGCTCGCCACGGGCTCCGATCGCAATGCCCCACTGGCACGCTGGATTGCCCTGCTGGGCGCCATTCTTGGCTTCATTGTCACCCTGCCGCTCTACACCCAGTTCGACCCGCTTTCCGCCAGCATGCAGTTCACCGAGCTGGCGCGCTGGATTCCGGCATTCAACATCCACTATCACCTCGGCGTAGATGGCATAGCCATGCCCTTTGTATTGCTCAACAGTTTCACCACGGTGCTGGTGGTGATTGCGGGCTGGCAGGTTATCCAGAACAAGACCGCACAATACATGGCGGCTTTTCTCATCATGTCCGGCCTCATCAACGGGGTATTTGCGGCGATGGACGCGGTACTGTTCTATGTGTTTTTCGAGGCCATGCTGATCCCCATGTTCCTGGTGATCGGCATATGGGGCGGCCCAAACCGGGTGTACGCAGCGATCAAGTTCTTCCTCTACACCCTGATGGGCTCGCTGTTGATGCTGGTAGCCTTTATCTACCTGTACTTCCAGTCCGGCGGCAGCTTCGAGATTCTGGATTACCAGCGCCTGCCCATCGGCATGACCGCGCAGATACTGATCTTCATCGCATTCTTCCTGTCGTTCGCGGTGAAAGTACCGATGTGGCCGGTGCATACCTGGCTGCCGGACGCCCACGTCGAGGCACCTACCGGCGGTTCGGTGGTGCTGGCGGCGATTACGCTGAAAATCGGCGCTTACGGTTTCCTGCGCTTCAACTTGCCGATTGCGCCGGATGCCAGCCATTATCTGTCCGGCTTCATCATTACCATTTCCCTGATTGCGGTGGTGTACATCAGCTTCGTCGCGCTGGCGCAGAGCGACATGAAAAAACTCATCGCTTATTCCTCCATCGCACACATGGGTTTCGTCACCCTGGGTTTTTTCATGTTCAATACCCTTGGCATGGAAGGCGGCCTGGTGCAGATGATTTCGCACGGCTTTGTTTCAGCCGCAATGTTCCTGTGCGTTGGCGTGATGTATGACCGCCTGCACTCACGCCAGATCGGCGACTACGGCGGCCTGGCCAAAAAAATGCCGATATTCGCCGCATTTTTCATGCTGTTTGCAATGGCCAATACAGGCTTACCGGGCACCAGTGGCTTCATTGGCGAATTCATGGTCATCCTGAGCGCCATCAAGGTCAACTTCTGGTACGCCTTCCTGGCCGCAACCACCCTGATTACCGGCGCAGCCTATACATTGTGGATGTACAAGCGCGTGGTGTTCGGCAATATCACCAACCCGCACGTGGAAGACATGCAGGACATCGGTCCACGCGAATTCGGCTTCCTCGCCGTGCTCGCGGTGGCGGTGCTGGCAATGGGCGTCTACCCCAAGCCGGTTACCGATGTCATGCACACCTCGGTGAACAACCTGCTCGCCCACGTGGCGCAGAGCAAACTGCCCTAAGCTGTATTGATAAGGACTACGGATGAATTTTGCCCTCACCGATCTGACGCCGCTGCTGCCGGAAATCTTTCTGCTGGCGGCCGTTTCCTTCATCCTGATTTTCGACCTGTTTCTCAGCGATGAACATCGATACATTACTTATATCCTCAGTCTGTCGGCGCTGCTGGGGTGCGGCTGGCTGACTTTTACAGGCGCGAGCAGCGAAGTGGTGTATGCCATGCACGGCATGTTCGTCAGTGACATGCTGGCCGACGTGCTGAAGCTCATGGTGTATTTCAGCGTGGCGGTGACCATGGTCTACTCGCGCGAATATATCCGTGTGCGCGGCATGTTCCAGGGCGAGTTCTTCGTGCTGATGCTGTTCGCCACGCTGGGCATGATGGTGATGATCTCCGCCAGTCATTTCCTTACCCTGTACATGGGGCTGGAACTGCTGAGCCTGTCGCTGTATGCGCTGGTTGCACTGCAGCGCGACTCGGCGGTGGCGGCCGAAGCCGCGATGAAATACTTTGTACTGGGAGCGCTGGCGTCGGGCATGCTGCTATATGGCATGTCCATGCTGTATGGCGCCACCGGCAGCCTGGAGATCGCCAAAATCGCCGCTGTGTTGCAGCAAGGGCTGGGTAATAACACCGTGCTGGTGTTCGGTCTGGTATTCGTGGTGGCGGGGCTGGCGTTCAAGCTCGGCGTGGCACCGTTCCATATGTGGATTCCGGACGTGTACCACGGTGCGCCCACGGCCGTCACACTGTTTATCGGTACCGCCAGTAAAGTCGCCGCACTGGGCTTCGTGTTGCGTATCCTGGCGCAAGGGCTGCAGTCCTTGTCTCCCGACTGGCAATCCATGCTGGTCATCATGGCGGTATTGTCCATGGCGGTGGGCAATATAACGGCAATCGCCCAGACCAATTTCAAACGCATGCTGGCCTACTCTACCATCTCGCACATGGGCTTCCTGCTGCTCGGACTGCTTGCCGCGGATATCAACGGCTACACTTCCGCCATGTTCTACATGATCAGCTACGTGTTCATGGGGCTGGGTTCATTCGGCATGATCCTGCTGCTGTCGCGCAAAGGCTTCGAGGCCGACAAGCTGGACGACCTCAAAGGGCTCAATCAGCGTAGCCCATGGTTTGCCTTCATGCTGCTGCTCTTTATGTTCTCGCTGGCCGGCATCCCGCCCACGGTCGGTTTTTACGCCAAGCTGTCGGTGTTGCAGGCAGTGGTCAACGCCGGCTACACCTGGCTTGCTGTAGTCGCGGTCATCTTCTCGCTGATCGGCGCATTTTATTATCTGCGCGTGGTCAAACTGATGTATTTCGACAAGCCGCATGACATGACCCCGATCACCCCCCAGGGCGACATGCGAATTTTGATGAGCGCCAACGGGCTGGGTATGCTGGCCCTTGGTATTTTGCCGCAACCGTTGATGGCGTTATGTGCCTATGCCATTGGTAAATCGCTATGAATGCCCCTGTCATTGCCTTGCTGCTGACCGCACTGGTCGCCGCCAATCTGCCGTTTTTGCTCGAACGCATCTTTTTCGTCATTGCCCCCAGGGATAGCCACAAAGCGCTGGGCTGGCGCGCGCTGGAACTGATTGTGCTGTACTTTCTGGTGGGTGGCGTGGGCTTCCTGCTGCAGCGCAAGATTGGCCCTGTGCAACACCAGAACTGGGAATTCTATGCAGTTACCGCCTGCCTGTTTCTGGTAATGGCCTACCCCGGATTTGTTTACCGCTACCTGTGGCGGCGCTAGTTTGATTCAAGCGGAGGCCTGAGCAATCAGGCAAGCTTATTGCTTGGTAAGCTAGTCACTTGGTTTCCCATCGATAATAAACAGATAGAGGAGCGCTTATGGCTAGGCCGGAGAAAGTTCGCCTGGGTGAACTTTTGGTTCAGCAAAAGCTGCTTTCCGAAGAACAGCTCCAGTTGGCATTAAGCGAACAAAAACGCAGCGGGCGCAAGCTCGGGCGTTTTTTTGTCGAGAATGGCTTTGTTACGGAAGACCAGATTTCCGGCGCGCTGGCCAAGCAACTCAACATCCCCTACATCGATCTCAAGTATTACAACTTCAATCCCGATACGGTGCGCCTGTTGCCGGAAACCCAGGCGCGCCGCTTCCGTGCCATCGCACTGGAGGATCGCGGCAGCACGCTGCTGTGCGGCCTGGCAGACCCCACCGACCTGTTCGCTTACGACGAGATCGCCCGTATCGCAAAAAGGAATATCGAACTCGCCGTGGTGAACGAGGGCGAGCTGCTGCAGACCATCGACCGCATTTACCGCAAGACCGAAGAGATAACCGATTTCGCCCGCGAGCTGGAACAGGATCTGGGCGACACCTATGTGGATTTTGGCGCGCTGGGGGCGACGGCTGGGCTCGAAGAAGCGCCAGTAGTCAAACTCCTGCAGTCGGTATTCGATGATGCGACGCAGGTGCGGGCATCCGATATCCATATCGAACCGCAGGAAGAACGCCTGCAAATCCGCTTCCGTATAGACGGCGTGCTGCATCTGCAAACCGAATCCGATATCAAGATTGCCTCGGCCCTGGCGCTGCGGCTCAAGTTGATGTCGGGTCTGGATATCTCGGAAAAGCGCCTGCCTCAGGACGGGCGTTTCGCCATCAAGGTCAAGCAGCAGCAGATCGACGTGCGTATCTCCACCATGCCCACCCAGTACGGCGAGTCGGTGGTGATGCGCCTGCTGAACCAGAGCGGCGCGACGCTCAAGCTGGATTCAATCGGCATGCCGGCCGGCATGCTGGAAAGATTTCGTGCCATCCTGCGCCGTCCCAACGGCCTGGTACTGGTGACGGGCCCCACCGGGAGCGGTAAAACCACCACCCTGTATGGCGCGCTGGCCGAACTGAACACCTTGGAGCGCAAGTTGATTACCGTTGAAGACCCGGTTGAATATCGCCTGCCGGGCATCAACCAGGTGCAGGTCAACGACAAGATCGAGCTGACTTTTGCCCGAGTACTGCGCTCCGCGTTGCGCCAGGATCCGGATGTGGTGCTGGTCGGCGAGATGCGCGACCAGGACACGGCCCAGATCGGCATGCGCGCAGCCATGACCGGCCACCTGGTATTGTCCACCCTGCACACCAACGATGCGGCGAGCACGCCGATGCGTTTGCTGGATATGGGTGTGCCCCGCTATATGGTAGCCACTTCCATCCAGGTCGTGCTGGCCCAGCGGCTGGTGCGAATCATTTGCGCGAGCTGCACCGAGTCCTATGAATTGAAACCGACTGAGCATGAATGGTTGAAAGCCGAGCTGGGGGATGCCGTTGACACACGCCGTTATTGGTATGGACGCGGCTGCTCGCATTGCAACGGCACCGGCTACCGCGGCCGAACAGGCGTGTACGAAATGCTGGAAATGACGGAAGCTGTGGCAGATGCAGCCAATCATCAAGACCCGGCGCACTTCATGAAAGCAGCCCACGCACAAATGGCCGGACAGACCTTGCGCAGGCATGCCGTGGCGCTGGCTGCCGCCGGAAGAACCACTGTGGCTGAAGCGATGCGCATCAGCAACCAGTTCGAAGACTGATGGGACAGCATGAACCACGGAGGGCACGAGGAGCACGGAGAACTGCGGGATTGCAATGAGGCAATCATAAATGCCGTACTTTCGGCGGCCATTGCTGTGCATCGCCAGTTGGGGCCAGGGCTGTTGGAATCGGTATATGAGCATGCTTTGATGATCGAGTTGGCAGATGCGGGAATACAAGCATGTCGCCAAGTGGAAGTGGCCGCGTATTATCGGGGCCACGATTTGGGTCTGGGCTTTCGCGCTGACATCATTGTGGCAGACAGTTTGTTGCTGGAAATTAAGTCAGTTGAAGAATTTAACCCTGCGCATCTGGCGCAAGTCATGACCTATCTCAAATTGCTGGGTTTCAAAAGAGGGTACCTTCTTAACTTTAAGAAAAGGCTATTGAAAGATGGTATCAAGCGCGTTTCGATTTGAGGTTTTCCCCGTGCTCTCCGTGGTTAATCGCTTTTGCTTTAGGGTTTTGTAAATGCCTTTCTTCGCCTACAAAGCCCGCAACGCCCGCGGTGAACTCGTGCAAGGGGTGCTCGAGAGCGCCGACAGCGGGGGCGTAGCGGAGCAGCTTTTCAACACCGGCATCACCCCGATTGAAATCGCGCTGACCAAAAAACCGGCATTGAGCGGCGAAGGCGGCTGGTGGGCGCGGTTGACCGAAGAAAAGATTCGTTCCATCGATGTGCAGCTGTTCAGCCGCCAGCTCTATACGCTGCTCAAGGCCGGCGTGCCGATCATGCGCGGGCTGGCCGGCTTGCAGGAATCCGCCATCAACAAATCGTTTGGGCGGGTGCTGGGCGATATCCGCGAATCGCTGGATTCAGGCCGCGAGCTTTCCGCAGCCATGCGTCGCCATCCCGAAGTTTTTTCTGCTTTCTACCTGAGCATGGTGCGCGTCGGCGAGATGACCGGGCGCCTGGAAGAAATCTTCCTGCGCCTGTTCGATCATCTCGAATTCGAGCGTCTGATGCACGAACGGGTACGTACAGCGATGCGTTACCCGATGTTTGTGGTGATCGCCATGGCGGTGGCAATCACGGTGATCAACCTGTTCGTGATCCCGGCATTCGCCAAGGTGTATGCGGGCTTCCACGCCGAACTGCCGCTGATGACGCAGATACTCATTGGTTTCTCCAATTTCATGGTCAGGTTCTGGCCGCTGATCCTTGTATTGCTGGTAGCTGCCGGGTTTGCGTTCAGGATTTATATCGCCACAGTCAACGGCCGCTACCGCTGGGACAAGCTCAAGCTGCGCTTCCCGATTGTGGGCAAGATCATATTGAAAGGCGCGCTGGCACGCTTCGCGCGCAGCTTCGCGCTGGCCAGCAAGAGCGGGGTACCCATCGTCCAGGGCCTGAATGTGGTGGCGCAAACGGTGGACAATGCCTACATTGCCAGCCGCATCACGCAGATGCGCGATGGCATCGAGCGCGGCGAAAGCATCCTGCGTACTGCCGTGACCGCAGGCGTGTTTACACCGGTGGTATTGCAGATGGTTGCGGTGGGCGAGGAAACCGGCGAGCTCGACAGCCTGATGGATGAGATTGCCGAAATGTACGAGCGCGAAGTGGATTACGAACTCAAAACGCTGTCGTCACAAATCGAACCCATCCTGATCGTGGGCCTGGGCATCATCGTTCTGGTCCTGGCTCTGGGCGTATTTCTGCCGATCTGGGACCTCGGCAAGGTTGCGCTGCACAAATGAAATCCACAGGGGGTGGCAAATTCTGCCGCCTGACGTCAGTTAATGGGGGTGGCGGGGGCTGCGGCTTCACCCTGATCGAACTGGTGGGAATCATTTTCGTCGCCAGTTTGCTGGCGCTTGTATTGTTTGACCGCCTGCTGTTCTACCAGGCGCAGGCGGAGAAGACGGTCATGGAAATGACCGTCATCAACATGCGCAGCGGCCTGCGGCTACGCGTGGCAGAGCTGATGATGCAGGACAGCATGGATGAAGTCGGCAGCCTGGTGCATGAAAACCCCATCAACTGGCTGGCTGCACCGCCGTCGAACTACATCGGGGAATTTCAAAACCCTGAACAGAATACGATTCCCACGAATACTTGGTATTTTGATACGAAGCGACGCGAGCTAGTCTACACGCTGGGCCACGATCACATTTTGGGAGCGGAGCCCACCCGCGAAACGGTAATGCGTTTCCGGGTTACTGCGGTTGAGCGCCCACCCGTTAATGGCGGGGAGGTACCCAAAGTTGAAGGGGTAACGCTGGTCAGAGTTGCTCGACAAGATAAGCACTGATTTGTGGCATGGTTTGTGCTATATGCGAACCGCGAAATTTAATTTACCGCCATTTTCAAATGGCGAGACACGGGGGAATGAAAAATGAACAAAAGTAATCATGGTTTTACCTTGATCGAACTGGTGGTCGTCATCTCGATCATCGGGATTCTGGCGGCGACTGCACTGCCGCGCTACATCAACTTGCAGACCCAGGCGCGTGTAGCCAAGGCGCAGGCGATTTTCGGCTCGATCAAATCGGCGGCCGCGCTTGCCCGCGCCAATTGCATGGTGGATCTGGCTACTAGCACTGCCCCTACCTGTACGACAACAGCCGGCACAACCAACATGGATGGTACTGCCATTGCCATGGTTAACCAGTATCCGGCTGCGACCGCCACCGGAATTATTGCGGCGGCACAACTGAATGCGGGTTCTGACGCCGTCAAAATCACTGCAGGTAACCCGATATTGATCGACATTACAGGAGGCACTTCGCCGAACTGCCGGATTTCTTATAAAGCTGCCACCGTTACAGCTGGGGTTCTAGTTTCGCCAGTCATTACACCGACGACCACCGGTTGTTAATGAGCATGCCTGTGCATGCACAGGCATATTAATTGCTGAGTTGTATTCAGAAACATTTTTTATTCAAAAATTAGAGGAGTCGAGTGATGCGTAAAGTACAAGCAGGTTTTACCTTGATCGAACTGGTCGTGGTGATCGTGATTCTGGGAATTTTGGCGGCCGTGGCGCTTCCTAAATTTATCGACCTTACCGGCGATGCTTCGAACTCAGCGGTGCAAGGTGTGGCAGGGGCGCTTGCGTCTGCTTCCTCTATAAATTATGCGGCGAGGAAAGCCAATAGCGCTAATGCAGCCACTATGGCCGTAACGGACTGCGCAAGTACCGGAGGAACCAATGGGATAGGTGCGTTGCTGCAAGGCGGATTACCCGCAGGTTATACCGTAGCTACTGCTGCCATTGCCGCAGATGCGACGGTTAGCTGTGTGGTAACCGGTCAAAACGGCAAAACCGCGACGGCACCTGTCATCGGAATATTGTAATAGCATGCGTAGGGCGCAATAGCGCAACGTATTGCGCCGCATGGGAGCGATACGCAAATATCGTCACCAAGGTACAGGCGCATTATGCCCTTCGGGCTAATGCGCCCTACGCATTTTTAGCTGGTCGACGCATTCTCTGGACAGGCGGCTTTTGGATTTATGGGCTGATATGCTGATGCAACTTAAACCATTGCCCCCGCAAACCGGCCTCCGTGTGCCCATCAAATCTGCTTCCGGCTTCACCCTCATTGAACTCATCGTGGTCATGGTCATCATCGGCATACTCGCCGTTGCTGCCATGCCGCGGTTTTTCGATCGCCAGACTTTTGACAGCCGCGGGTTCAATGACGAAACCCTGGCCGCGTTGCGTTATGCGCAGAAAGCCGCGATCGCCCAGCGCCGCACGGTGTGCGTGGGCTTCGGCTCAACGAGTGTGACCCTCACCATGGCTTCGGTTGCAGGTTCGACCATCTGCAATATCAACCTGACTGGACCCACGGGCAACAGTCCATTTCAGGTAACGGCACACTCTGGCGTCACTTTTTCAACTATCCCGACGAATTTTCAGTTTAATGCGCTCGGCCAGGCCAGCATCGGCCAAACCCTGCAGGTGAATGGGGCGTCGGGCAGCATCAAGGTCGAGCAGGACACCGGTTATGTTCACTCCTAGGAGCCAGGCCGGCCTTTCGCTGATCGAACTGGTGATGTTCATCGTCATCGTCGGCGTCGCGGTCGCGGGCGTGCTGTCGGTGATGAATGTCACTACACAGCACAGCGCCGATCCGATGATTCGCAAGCAGGCGCAGGCGATTGCCGAATCGCTGCTGGAAGAGATCGAGTTGCAGCCCTTCACTTACTGTTTTCCCACTGATCCGCTGGCGCTGACTGCGAGCAGTGCGAGTGGCTGTACTGGCGGTGTGGCAGGCTCGGAAGATACGCTGCCCGCGACGGCGAGGGTGACCAGCCCGCGTAATGCCAACAACGTATCCGATTACATGAATTTCTCCATGTCGCCCATCGTGGATATTGCCGGTAGCCCGATTGCCGGGTTGGGCGCATACACCGCTTCGGTCAACATCAGCCAGGCCGGAGCGACGTTCTCTTTACCTGCTGCAGAGGTATTGCAAATCGATGTGCGCGTGGTTTCCGGTGATACCGATATCACCCTCACCGGCTATCGTTTCCGCTATGCGCCGAATGCGGTGCCATGACGAAATGATGACAGCCATGACCAAATCCCAGCGCGGATTCACCCTGATCGAGGCGATTATCGTGATCACCATCACCGGCATCATCGCCGGGATGGTGGCGGTGTTCATCCGCGCGCCGGTGCAGGGCTATTTCGACTCGGCGCGCCGCGCCGAACTGACCGACACCACGGATACCGCAGTACGCCGCATCTCGCGCGACCTGCATCTGGCGTTGCCGAACAGCGTGCGGGTAACCCAGGTGGGGGCCGCGTATTATCTTGAGTTTTTGCAAACCAGCGGCGGCGGGCGTTATCGAGCTGACGTAGATAATAACGGGGCTGGGGATATTCTGGATTTCACCACGACTGACTCCAGCTTTGACGTGCTGGGGCCGCCGGTCTCGACTGTGGCGGGCGCACAAAATCTGGTCGTGGTGTATAACCTGGGCATATCCGGCGCGGACGCTTATCGGGGCGACAACACCAGTCCCATTAGCAGTATCGCCGGCAACAACGTCAAGATCACAGCCAGGCAGTTCCCGTTTGCTTCGCCCGCCAACCGCTTTCAGATTATTTCCTACCCGGTTTCCTACGTCTGCGCCGGCGTGGGCACGGATGCCAGCGGCAACGGCACCGGTACGCTCACCCGCTACTGGAATTATTCCATCCAGCCCAGTCAGCCCACCAGTTTTGCCGCCGGCACGCCCAGCGCGCTGTTGGCCAAGAATGTAAGCGGCTGCTCGTTTTCCTACGATGCGCAGGTGATTACCCAGCGTGCGGGCCTGGTATCGGCCTGGCTGCAGATCACCCAAAGCGGCGAAAGCGTGAGCCTGTATCACGAGGTGCATGTCAGCAATGTGCCCTGATCGGAATCGTCCCATTACCCACTCCGCGCAGCGCGGTTTCGCCATCGTGGCTGCGATCTTTCTTGTGGTCGTGTTGGCCGCCCTGGGCGCGTTCATGCTGACTTTTTCCAGTGTCCAGCACATCACCTCGGCACAGGATATACAAGGCGCCAGAGCCTACCAGGCCGCGCGCACAGGTATCGAATGGGGCGCCTATCAGGTGTTGCAAAAATCAAGTTGCACGCCCAGCACGTCGTTAACACCGGGGGGCACGCAGGCCGGCTTTAGCGTCACGGTGCAGTGCAATTCATTTCCTTCCACTACGGAAGGCGGCAACGTAGTGGCCATGTACCAGATCACTTCGACCGCAAGCCAGGGGACGCTGGGCAGTGCCACCTATGTGGAACGGCAATTGCAAGCAACGATAGGCAAGTAACCCATGAAAGCGGATTGTTTGGCATGCTTTTCACGACTCTGACGCATATGATTGCGGTAACGCAGCGGCCAAGGCTTGCCATACAAGCCTGTTGGCGCAACTGCGTTCTGGGGATATTGATGGCGCTGCTGCCCGTCATCGCCTCAGCCGCATGGTTTAACTCTACCTGGACCTATCGCGTGCCTATCAACGTGCCCGCCGGTGCCAGTGTGAACAGCACCATCAAGCTGGATGTTGATTTCAATTCCTTGCTGACCGCTCTGGGGGTCGCGGGCACGTTCGACGTGAATTCTCCTCGAGTGACGCGGCCAGACGGTACTACCCTAGGCGCGACGCAGGAATTCACCGATACCGTGTATGCCGGCGCGACCGACGCCGCCGGCAACGGCCGCGGCGAAGTGCGCTTCATTTTGCAGGATGCAGGTCCGGCGACGTATTACCTGTATTTCGATATCGTGGCCAATGGCCCTAAGGCGGCGAATGCGCAGCCGCCAATCAACGGTAATTTTGAGCGGGGAGTCACCGGCACGCAGAGCCCGGCGGGGTGGACCGCGACGAAAAGTAACGCCAACTATGACGCCCAGGTCAGGCCCAGCGAAACGGTATCGGTGACTGACTCCGGTAGCAGCGGCCAAACTGAGACTACGGACGGTACACCTTACACTGGCGCCTATTCCTATCTGCTCGGGGCGCGTACCAAATCTGAATCAGGCGATGCTTATCCAGCAGTGACGCTATCAAGACCCATCGCGGTGCCTGCCATCAATCCGGGCAATCTGGTCGTGCGTTTTCGGCAAGAAGGCTGGGACAGCTCGGATGACGGAGCCGGTGTTTGGGATTTTTTGAGTATTCAGCTGGTGGGCTCCGCAACCACCGAAATCGTCGGGCCAAACGCCGGCAATTATGTCACCTATCCATTCAGTCCCAATAAAGGTTTAGACCCAATTAGCGCTAGCACGCCAGGTAAGAAAGGTAAGCCTAGCCAACCTGGAAATTCCGGTTATGGCTACTACAACTACTGGGATATGAACGCCAATGGTACGCATCTCTTTGGTATGACGCGGGCGGCAGGCTCGCAGCCGTGGGATAGCATCACCTACAGTCTGACCGGCTACGCGGGTCAGACGATTACACTCAAATTCATGTCGAATCACGCGGTGTCGTACAAGTCCTGGACACATATCGACGACGTGGAGTGGAGCGTGGTGCCTGCCACGCTCGGTGCGCCAGAAAGCGGTGCTGTAGCCGCGCCGGGCGGCTTCAACGCATACGAGACTGCCACGCCATCCGGCGCGATCACGGGTGTGATCCAAACCAAGATTGCCGGGTCGCCCTTCAATCTGGACCTGGTTGCACTCAATACAGCCAAAAATGCGCTCCTCACTAGTTTCACCGGTGCGGTAAAAGTCGAATTGCTGGATAGCAGCACAGGTGGGGCGCTGGATACCAACGGCTGCAATGCGGCTTGGCCCACGATACAAACTTTGACTTCAAATCCGACTTTCGCGGCTGCCAACAACGGACGCATGACAGTTGGATTCCAGGAAAACGACGCCTGGCGCAATGTGCGGGTGCGCGTCTCTTATCCGGCGTCTGGTACCCCAACTACCATCGGCTGTTCCACTGACAATTTTTCTATCCGGCCCGCCGGTTTTACCAGCGTGAGTGTGAGCGACACCAACTGGGGCACATCCGGAACGGCGCGGTCTTTGTATAACACCGCAGCTTCGGGTGGCAACGTGCACCAGGCAGGACGGCCGTTTAGCATCGCCGCCACTGCCGTGAACGGCTTGGGCAATATTACTGGCAACTACAATGGCAGCCCTGCGGCAAGCGTGACGGCGTGTCTGCTTCCGAGCGGCTGCACCGCGGGTGTGCTCAGCCCCGGGAGCTGGAGCGCGGCATCCGGTACCGTGACCAGCAATACCGCCACTTATAGCGAGGCGGGTGCCTTGACCATGCAGTTGGTGGATTCCGGCTTCGCTAGCGTGGATGCTAACGACGGCACGCCACAGACCTGCGCGGGAGGGTATGTTTGCTCGGGGACACTGAATGTGGGACGTTTTGTGCCCGATCATTTCAGCGTGACGACGAGCAATACGCCGTCATTCAAGACCTTCAACGACACCACCTGCTCCTCGCGTTCCTTTACTTATATCGGTCAGGGATTCGGCTACGTCACCGCGCCGCAGGCGCTGATTACCGCCCAGAACGCTGCCGGCGTCACTACACAGAATTATCGTGGTGCCCTGTGGCGACCCCTGCCTGCATTTGCCTACAGCAGCGTTTCAGGGACACTGGATAGCGGCCTGACGACGACGCCGACTGTGGTATCCAACAATGACGGCACCGGTAGCGAAAATGTCAACGGCACCGATCTGCTGGCCTATGTGCGTAACCCGGCCACGCCCCAGGCACCTTTCAATGCCAATATCTCGTTGAACCTGAGCGTCACTGATTCCAGCGAGACGGGGGTGACGGGAAACGGCACCATTAGCACGACATCGCCCGCCGTATTCAATGGCACGGGTAGCGGCATCGCATTCGATTCCGGCAATGCTTTCCGCTACGGCAGGCTCAGGCTGAGCAATGCATTTGGCTCGGAGTTGCTGGATTTGCCGATTCCCGCTGAAGCGCAATACTGGAATGGGACGGTTTTTGTCACCAATACGGCGGATAACTGCACCACGATTGCCGCTACCAATATTGCCATGAGCAATTATCTGCCCAAATTGAGCGCCTGCGAGACGGCCATTTCCATCGGCAGTCGTCTCAACGCAGGGAAAAGCAATCTGAAGCTGGTGAAACCCGGCGCCGGCAATAATGGCAGCGTGTATTTGACGGTGAATCTGGGCACTACCGCCACCGGCCAGACGTGCGTCGCGCCGCTGCCAGCCACGCAGCAGGCGACGATGGCGGCAAACCAGTCGTATCTGCAAGGCAAATGGACGGGAGCCAGCTATGACCAGAATCCGCATGCGCGAGCCACATTCGGTGTTTATAAAAACGCGAACGAATTTATCTATATGCGCGAGATGTATTAAACCAGAAGCAAAATTTTAATCGCGAAAAACACCGGTTAAACCAAAGGGCGGATTTTAAGGCCAGTCGTTTGCAATACGGGGAAGCAAAATCCTATTGACAACAATAGTTTATTGCTTTAATTTCAAGTGGATTTTTTAGATGGCTGTGGGCATGAGTTTATTCTCGAAAACAAAAAAAACCGCCGGCTGGTTGTCCATCGGTATTCAGGAGGATGGCATTTACATGGCGCATGTCACGCCCATGCCAGCAGCCCAACCCCAAGTGGGGCTGATCGCTTTTTACCCAGCAGATAAAACGCAGACTGCCGCCACACTGGAAAAAATTGCCAGGGAATTGCACGCGGATCGTTATGAGTGCACCAACTTGCTGAATCAGGGCGAGTATCAGCTGTTATCCGTGGATGCGCCGAACGTGCCGCAGGACGAGCTTAAAACGGCTATCCGTTGGCGCCTGAAGGACATGCTGGATTTTCACATCGACGATGCGACCATCGATGTGCTGGATATTCCGGGAGATAAAAACGCACCCGAACGCAAGGGGGCGATGTATGCGGTGGCGGCGCATTCTCCATTCATCCAGCAGCGCCAGGCACTGTTCGAACAAGTCAACATTCCTTTGAGCGTCATCGATATCCCGGAAATGGCGCAACGCAATATTTCAGCCCTGCTGGAGCCGGAAGGCCGTGGTCTGGCATTGCTTTCCTTTGACAACGCGGGCGGGTTGCTCACCATCACTTTTGCCGGCGAGCTGTATCTGTCGCGGCGCTTTGACGTGACCCTGGCGCAATTGCTGCAAACCGATATTGATCAGAAAAACGCGTGTTATGACAGAACCACACTGGAGTTGCAGCGCTCGTTCGATCATTTCGAGCGGCAATTCCGCTTTATTGCGGTTTCCAAGCTGATGCTGGCGCCCTTGGGCGATGGTGGTTCCGGCCTGCAGGAATATCTGGCGGCAAATTTGTACATGCCGGTGGAAACATTCAATCTGGATACGCTGCTGGATATTTCCAAAGTGGCGGAACTGCAGCAGCTCCAACAGCAGCAGCTGTATTTCATGGTGCTGGGTGCAGCGCTACGGCATGAGGTAAAGACCCTGTGAGCCAGCAGATCAATCTTTACAATCCGCTGTTCCGCAGGCAGAAGAAATATTTCTCGACGCTGACCATGCTGCAGGCGCTTGGCTTGATCCTGCTGGGTTCGCTGCTGGTTTACGGCTATGCCTGGTATCGCACCTCGGGGCTGGAACAGCAATCAGTGCAGACCGAAAAAAACTACCAGGCCACGCAGGTACGGCTGGGGCAGGCAACAGCCGCGTTTGGCCCGCGCTACCCCAGTAAGCTGTTGCAGGATGAGGTTGCGCGCATGGACGACCAGGTCAAGGCGCGCCGTCAAATTATTGACCTGCTGGGTAAAGGCGAATTGGGCAATACCCGGGGCTTTTCGGAATATCTGCGCGCGCTCTCGCGGCAGACGCTGGGCGGATTGTGGATCACCGGTTTCCACGTATCGGGTACGGGCAGCGACATGGCGATCAATGGCCGAACCCTGCAGCCGGAACTGGTACCCACCTTCATCAATCGCCTGAAAAAGGAACCGGTGCTGGCAGGCAAGACATTCAGCATGCTGGAAATGAGCCTGCCCGAGGCCGAAAAAACGGTGGATGGCAAACCGGCGTCTCCCCCTCCGTATATCGAGTTCAGCCTGCGCAAGGTGCAAGTGGAGCCTGCCAAATGAGCACATTGAAAGCACAGTGGCAACGCCTGGCCGATCGCGTCGATGCAATGAGTTTGCGCGAACGCGCCCTGATTTTTCTCGCGGTCGCGATGGTGCTGATCGTGCTAGTGAATACCGTACTCATCGATCCTTTGCTGGTGCGGCACAAAAAACTGCAGCAACAGATCGCGCAGACACAGGAAAAAACCAACGCGATGCAGACGCAAATCCAGACGCTGGTGAAGACCTGGAACGTCGATCCGGATATTGCGCTGCGGTCGCGACTGGCGCAGCTGCGGGAACAATCCGAGCAGACCGGGAAAACGCTCGAAGACATACAAAGCGGGCTGGTGCCACCGCAACGGATGCCGGCGTTGCTGGAAGATATTTTGCAGCACAATCGCTCATTGCGTCTGGTGGCATTGAAAACGCTGCCGGTAACGGTTCTGGGCAAGCCTGAAGCGACAGCGGCCGGCAAGGCGGCAGGCGAGGCGGACAAACCCGTCCAGGCGCAGAAGCCTGCAACGCCGGAAAGTATTGTATACAAACACGGTGTCGAGATTACCGTGGAAGGCAGCTATCTGGATCTGTTGCGCTATTTGACGGAGATCGAGTCCCTGCCCTGGCACATGTTCTGGGGCAAGGCAGATCTGGATGTGGAGAAATATCCCAAGGTGACGCTTACCTTACGGCTGTATACCCTGAGCCTGGACAAGGCATGGCTGGCGATATGATGACGATAAATCAAAAAGCAAAAGGTCAGAGGCAACGGAGGGATGAAGGCGGCCAATGCTTCGCCGAACATTGCCTTGCCATTTTTTCCTTTTGCCTTTTGCCTTTTGCCTTTTTCCTTGCACCTTCGACTAGCGCTGCCGATGCGCTGCAGGATCCGACGCGTCCGCCGGCTGAGTTGTCTATGCCGCAAGGGGGTGCCGGAGCGCTTGCGCCAAGCGGCCCCCAGTTGCAGTCAGTGCAGATTTCCGCACGCCAGCGCTCGGCCATGATCAGTGGCCAGCACGTCAAAGTGGGCGATAAGATCGGCGCCGCCCGGGTTGTCATGATTACCGAAAACGAAGTGGTGCTGAAAGGCGGCAACGGTTTGCAAACATTGAAGCTTTTCCCTGATGTCGGCAAGCGCCTCATCATACGCAGCCAGCACCCTAAACACTGATCGTCCCGGCAGGCAAAAAAGGTAGAAACATGCAAAAACGAATTTTTTCCAGGCAACTGTGGGCCAGCCGTGAAACCCTGACTGCGTCCCGGGTTACCCCGGCCTTGTTGGTGCTTGTGACGCTGGCTCTGGCCGGGTGTGCAACCCAGGAAGCGCGCGATAAAACCACCTACAACCAGATCAATGCCGAGCTCGACAAGGCGGCTGCAGCGCAGGCGAAACCGGCACAGCCGGGCGCTGTGGACGCCGCACTTCTGCCACCGCTCAAAATCGAAATGCCCAAGGTCGGCAAGCCGCCTGAGCAGCGCTTTGATCTGGTAGTCAACAATGCTCCGGCCGATCAGGTATTCCTGGGCATCGTCTCGGGCACGCGTTACAGCATGCTGGTGCACCCGGAGGTGAGCGGCACGATTTCGGTCAACCTGAAGAATGTCACCGTATTCGAAGCGCTGGACGCGATCCGCGAACTCTACGGCTACGATTACAAGGTGGAAGGTACGCGCATTTTCATCCAGCCGCTGACCATGCAGACGCGGGTATTCAAACTCAACTATATCAGCGGCCAGCGTAAAGGCACCTCCGACATCCGGGTGACCTCCGGCTCGGTGAGCGACTCGCCGACCTCCGGGACGATCACACCCGGCGCAACCACGACCACCTCGGGTGGTTCCAGTGGCCGTGCTTTCGAAACCAGCAAGATCACCACCAAAACAGAAACCGATTTCTGGAGCGAACTGAAAAATTCGCTGACGTCCATCATCGGCGACAAGGATGGCCGCACCGTGGTGGTCAGCCCGCAGTCCGGGGTGGTATTGATACGCGCGCTGCCCAACGAAATGCGGCAGGTGCAACGTTACCTGAAAGCCACGCAGCTGTCGGTAGACCGTCAGGTCATGCTGGAAGCCAAGATCATTGAAGTGCAACTCAATGATAGTTATCAGTCGGGCATCAACTGGGCAGCGTTTAATCGCAACGGCCAGAACCGGTTTTCGGTGGGTGCGGATGCCAACAGCTTTACGCTGCCGGGCGGCGCCCCGGTTGCCGGAAGTACGCTTGGCAGCGTGTTTGGCGCCGCTTTACCGCAAACCGCCGCGACTTCGGCGGGCATGTTGAACATTGCCGCGCAGGCCGATAATTTTGCGGCGTTGATTTCTTTCCTGAATACTCAGGGCACGGTGCATGTGCTGTCGAGTCCCCGCATCGCCACCTTGAATAACCAGATGGCGGTGCTCAAGGTCGGGACGGATGAATTTTTCGTGACCAATGTGAGTTCGACCACGGTCACCGGCACTGCAACCACGTCCACCCCGAACGTCACGCTGCAGCCTTTTTTCTCGGGGATCGCACTCGACGTGATGCCGCAAATTTCCGACGACGGCCAGATCACTTTGCACGTCCATCCGTCGGTGAGCAAGGTTACAGAAAAAGATAAAACGGTCGATCTCGGCGGCACCTTAGGCAAGATGAATCTCCCGCTGGCGTCGAGCACGGTGTCTGAAACAGACAGCGTCGTACGTGTGCAGGACGGCAGTATCGTCGCCATTGGCGGGCTGATGCAGCAATCCATGACGGATGACCGCTCCGGCGTACCCGTCGCCGGAGATGTGCCGCTGTTCGGCGCGCTGTTTCACCATACCAACCGTGCCAGCCAAAAGCGTGAGCTGGTGATTTTATTGAAAACCACCGTCGTTCAGGGCGGTGGCGACTGGTCCCAGGATGTTTTGAACAGTCGCGAACGCATCCGGAAAATGCAGCGCGACGGTTCTGATGGCGATGGATTGGATACGGAGCACTCCGCAGGCCGGCCCTGACCATGTACCTTGCCCATTTCGGACTGCGTGAGGCGCCTTTCGGCATCACCCCGGATACCAGCTTCTTTTTCGCCTGCGCCGATTACCAGGAGGCGCTCAATACCCTGCTGATCGCGGTCAGGAATGGCGAGGGATTCATCAAGATCACCGGCGAAGTAGGAACAGGCAAGACGCTGCTCTGTCGCCAGTTCCTGGCAAGCATCAACAAGGAACGCGCCGCCGCTGACACTGGACCGGATCAGACACCGGCCACCATTACGTCGAGCGGTGCCACACAGCGCTTCGTCACCGCCTATATTCCCAATCCCTACCTCACCCCGCACACCCTGCTTCTGGCCCTTGCGGATGAACTGGGCGTTGTTCTGGAACCGGATGTCGACCAGCATCATTTGCTCAAGTCCCTGACTGCTGCCCTGATGGATTTCGCCCGACAGGATAAACAGGTCGTACTGTGCCTCGATGAAGCCCAGGCGATGCCGCTGGAAAGCCTGGAGGCGATCCGCCTGCTGACCAATCTGGAAACGGAGAAACACAAGCTGCTGCAGATCGTGCTGTTCGGTCAACCGGAACTCAATCAAAGATTGCAGCAGAATTCAATTCGCCAGCTGAATCAGCGCATCTCCTTCCATTATCATCTTGGCCCGCTGCGGCGCGACGACATGGATTATTATCTTTCGCACCGCCTCAATGTGGCGGGATTTCCGGGCGGGCGCTTGTTCAGTCAGCGCGCGGTAAAGCAACTCTATGCGGCGAGCGGCGGGATTCCACGCCTGGTGAATATCCTGGCGCATAAGGCCTTGATGCTGACCTATGGTGAAGGCAGGCAGCAGGTGGGGGCGCGCCATGTGCGCGCCGCAGCAAAGGATACCGTGGCTGCCAAAAGCGCTCTGTGGCGCTGGTGGATAATGGCGGCTGCGCTGCTGCTGGTTGCCGGCAGCGCATTGGGATGGATGGTGTTGCGATGAGTGTGATCAATCAAATGCTGCAGGACCTGGAGAATCGCCAATCCGCAAGAGGTGCGGATGCGTCCTTGTCCGCGCAGATCAAGGCCGTGCCGAAACGCAGTCGACTGCATCCCGCATGGTGGGCAGTTGCAGTGCTGGCGCTGGTCATGCTGGCAGGCATATTTACCTGGCTGCTGCGGCCGGTTCCAAAAATGGCGGTCGCGGCATCACCGGCTGGAGCGACAGCGGGTGCGCCGGTAATAAAGGCTGAATCTCGCGTGGAGGCGCGGCATCCGCCGCTGTCGTCAACGCCTGTGCCGGCGCGCATCCAGGCTCATCAAGCTGATTCGAAGCTTGCCTCGCAAACCGGG